>JBBQGM010000036.1:0-47061 GCA_038322995.1 Pyrinomonadales bacterium | reverse complement strand
AGGCGATGAACATCGTATCCGGGTTAGTCAACTTGAGAGCTTACGAGAGAATCTTTCAAAGAACCGGGTTGCAAATGTAACGCAAGTGAACTGAGCGGCAGCTTGCTCTTCTTCAAGTTGCCTTATCACGCAACAGGTTTATTATATGGCTGTCAAAATAGAGAATAAAGCAAGCATTAAACTACCGCGCAAGACTAATACGCAGTTAGAGACGCTCTTGGCGTGTGTGCCGCGTGAACACCTGCGAGGCATTGAGCGTGTGCGCTTGGTCGATACCATCTCCGATCCACGTGTGCGCTTATCCCTACAACGCAATCAACTACCCGGTCTCTATCATCCTAAACAAAGCGTACAACCGGCATGGCTAGAGATTGCGTTAGAGGCTTTATTGCCGCGCCAGCAACCGCTCTTGAAAAGACTTATGCCCCGGCTCTCGTTCAAGAATAATTTAGCCGCTGTCCTCTTCTCCCTAATTGCCCAACATTACTACCTCACCCTGCGGCATTCGGTTAAAAAAGGGCAACTCGAACCTGCGATCCGGGCCTATACGGAGAAATATCTACGAGTATGGGGTGAGCAAGAACATAGCCTTCGCACCCGTGTGTTTAAACCTTTTCAACCCACCTTTGAACGTTGGGCGCGAACGCTACAGCGCCGGACTCAAACTGCACGTAAAAAAGATGTCCGCCCCTCATAGACCAACCCAGGGCTATGATCAAGGCAAGCCAGCGCCAGAAGATTTATCAGACCCATCGCCCGTTGGGGAATTTAGCCGCACTGCTTCTATTGCCGCTTGTAATGCAGCAATAATCTCGGCCTGACTAATTTGTCTGCGTCGGAAACGGACTTCAACCTTGTATCCTCGATCCCGAGGTACATAGCTGAAATTGCATGGTGGAGCTGATTTCGTGTTAGCTTGGGATTCTCCTATATTTTGCCGGGCCCGCCGTATCGCCCGCGCACCGTCACGCGTGAGACCGTATGCAGCTACTTCATCAAGCATACTTTGCATAGCTGTCTCATCCGGCTGACGCACGATCTGTAGTAATAATGATTTTGAGTTGATGTCGGCGCGCCGACATTGCTGCCTAATTTGCGCTGGCAACGTCGCGATTGAGAGCGATTCGGTCACGGTACTACGACTCTTCCCTACTTTGCGCGCGACTTCTTCGTGTGTATAACCAAATCGCTCGCAAAGCGCAGCCAATCCGTCACTTTCCTCCCAGGGTGTTAGATCCTTGCGTTGCATGTTTTCAATCAAAGCGATCTCAGCGACCGCCCGATCATCCACATCCATCTCAATACACGGCAATTCGCGCAACCCGGCAGCTTTGGAAGCCCGCCAACGCCGCTCACCGGCGATTATCATCCATCGGTTCGGTTCCCGCGCCGGCTTGACCAATAAGGGCTCCAACACACCCTTCTCTCGAATCGATGCGGTCAATTCCGTCAGGTCGCCAATCTCTACACGGGGTTGCTCTGGATTAGGGTCTAACTGATCAAGCGCAATTAGCCGGCCCACCGGCGTCGGCCGTTGTCCTGACAGTTCCTCAACATAATGCGCATCATGTCGCATGTGTACGCCAGATGGCAAACCTCTTTTAGACACGTGCGATGACCTCGTCACAAAGTTTTGCATACTCAGCCGCCCCAGACGAATTAGGCGCAAAGGAAAAGATAGACTCCTTATAAGCGGGTGCTTCCTCTAACCGCACGCTCTTCGTGATCACTGTCTCAAACATTTGTGTACCAAAGACTTGCCGTATTTGTTCGTGTACCCCGCGCGCCAGAGTGGTGCGCTTATCATGCAGCGTGACTACCACCCCAAGCACCCGTAAATTGGGATTGGGCCGGGCCTTAACCTTCTCTATCGTCTCCAGTAAATCATCAGTTCCTTCTAAGGCAAAATAAGAAGACTGAATAGGAATCAGAACATGCGTGGCCGCTACCAAAGCATTAACGGTGATCAAGCCTAGGGTCGGTGGTGTATCTATAATGATCACATCATATTTTGGGCGTAACGACTCTAGCCGATCCTTCAAGCGGAAAGGTGCATCGAAATCACCGACGAGTTTGGATTCTAGCTTCGCTAGATTGATGCGCGCTGGAATTATCTCCAGCCCGGCCACGGCGGTCGGATAGACATAACCATTCCACCCGCCCTGTCCATCTACCAACATGTCGTAGGCCGAACGCTCGACCTGCGTCACATCTAGGAATGAGATGGAGCTATTACCCTGCGGGTCCAGATCTAAAAGAAGTGTACGCCGATTGCAACGAGCAAACGCAGCCGCCAGATTGATGGCAGTTGTGGTTTTACCCACCCCGCCTTTCTGATTAGCTATAGCAATTACATCATTCACAGCGCGTTACTCAAAACTTCCACCGGCACCAAACTACATCGGCAGATCGCCGCCTTCACCAATCACATCTGGCCATTCTTCATCATCGGTACCCGTGATTTCCGCTTCCTCTGTGCTAGTTGCTCCTTGCGCTGCGCGTATAACTTCCTCATGGACATAGATAGGACAATCTGCCCGTAAAGCCAAGGCAATCGCATCTGACGGGCGGGCATCCAGCATAATTACATCATCCGTCCTTCCCCGCATCTCTATGACCGCGTAAAAAGTATTGTCGCGTAACTCCGTCACCACGATTCGTTCCACCCGCGCGCCCATCTCCACAATCAGATTGCGTAATAAGTCATGCGTCATGGGTCGCTGGGGGGCAATTTTTTCGATCTCTAACGCAATGGCATTAGCTTCGTAAGCACCAACCCAGATCGGCAACATAATGTCGCTGTTGACATCCTTCAAGATAATAATGGGCGTCCCACTGTTTGGATCCATCATCAAACCTCTAATCTTGACTTCTATTTCCATGGCGTTTCCTCATGTAGCACATGACATATAAGCGACTTGCATTTGTCCTATAGTACACCATAGAGACTGTGTGACTTAGCTTCTATAATACGCACTGAAACTATATTACCAAGGAGAGAAATATCGCCGGCAAAGTTTACCACCTTGTTACAAGTTGTATGGCCAGTCAAATCCGCACCTGCCCTTGCACTTTTACCTGCCACTAAGACAGAAACAGTTTGCCCGATATAAGATTTAAAGATATCAGCTTGTATATGCTTATACATCTCTTCTAACATCATGAATCGAGATGTCTTTTCCTTATCGGACACACAATCAGCAAGCTTTGCTGCCGGGGTGCCACTCCTTTCAGAATATTTGAAGATATAGAGACTATGGAACTGAGCATAACTGACCAAGCACAGGGTTTCCTCAAAATCTGCCGCACTCTCACCGGGAAACCCCACAATGATATCGCTTGTCAGTGCATAACTGCGGCGGGCATGCTTGATGACCTCAACACTAGCCAGATAATCTGCTGTCTTATACCCTCTACGCATCTGCTTGAGGATTCGATCACTACCCGACTGCACCGGTAAATGTATCCAGTTACAAAGATTCTCGTGTTCGTCCATGGCTTCGACGATGTCAGCATGAAAATCACGGGGAAAAGAGGTAGTGTATTTTATACGCGGCATCCCGGTGGCGGCAACGGCACGTAGCAATCTGGTGAAAGGGGTCGCGCCCTTATACCCGGACAAACCGGCTTCCGTCTTGGGGCGATAGCTATTGACGTTCTGCCCGATCAAATGCACTTCTTGATAACCGAGTTCCCGCAAATGCTCAATCTCAGAAACAATCTCGGCCGCACTGCGACTCAGTTCCCGCCCACGCGAGTAAGGCACGATGCAATATGTGCAAAACTTATTACAACCTTCAATGATTGGCACAAACGCTATAAATGGCGAATGCCGCTCGACCGGCGACACCGGCGGAGCAGCACCAGAGTGTCGCTCACCCAGGTCAAGCACCTGAGACACACCCGCTTGCACCTGTTCGATTAGCGCCGGTAAGCGTTCAAGCGCGCGCGTACCGACAACCAGCCGGACACTTGGCGTGCGCTCAAACAACGCGGCCCCCTCTAACTGCGCGACGCAGCCCATAATCCCTATGACTGGTTGCTTGCCATCGCGTTTTAACTCACCAATCCGATTGAAAACTTTCTGTTCGGCCCGCGCACGAACTGAGCAGGTGTTGAAGAGGACAATTTCCGCCTCCTCAATGTGCGCGGTCACAGTATAGCCGGACGTGCGCAGCCGCGCAGCGGCTTGCTCCGTATCGGCGACATTCATCTGACAGCCCAAGGTCTCAATGTAAACGTTCGTCTTGACCATAAACAGACATCCAAACGGTGCGGCGAGTGTAGCAGAATCTATTACAGCAGGCGAGATTTCTTATTTGAGTCGGCCGTTAGCGATCGCTTAGAACGCAGTTTGGCTTGCGCCGCGCTGTGTTTCTGCTGCTTGCCGGCTTCCCCGGCGCGTGCGTTGACGAGCAACCAGCGCGCTGTCTCACGTATGGTCGCCACATCCTCCGCGCGCCCAAGCATGCGGGCTAATTCACCAATTCAGCAACCGCTGCTCCCCTGCCCATGTATCTCAACCAAAAACGGTTTCGCTTTAAGTGTGGCTGCGGTTACATTGCGATCATTGACGGAAACACGACTCCGTCCATTAACCTGAAGCTCTCGTCGAATCGTCAACTCATGGTTAACTTCAAGCTTTATCCTAACCGCCCCAATCAGCTCACATAGGCTCTCGCCCCGCTCACCAGTTAACTCAAACGTGCCTTCGATCATTGCTGCACTTTCACCAGTTCTGATCGTTTCGGTAGAGGCCCGTGTCCCGAGTAATAGACTGAGGGCGTCCACGATAATCGACTTACTAGCTCCGGTCTCGCCCGTTAGCAGGTTTAGCCCTTCGTGAAATTCAAGCCTTAACTGCGAAATGCCCGCAAAGTTACTAATGCCAAGGGACTTCAACATAAACGGCTTCCTTTAGTTCGGATCATACTTTTAAGGTAAATCCTTAGACTTAATCATGACCAAGGCTTGCTGCTTGACCCTTATTTATCTGCCCTGTAGTATGGCCGATTGCTATTCCACTTCATGCGTAAGGCGAAAGGATATAACTCATGTCTTTCAACAAAATCACTCTTGTCGGCAACCTTGGACGCGATCCGGAATTGCGTTATACACCTCAGGGCACCCCCGTCTGTAGCTTCACAATGGCCACAAATGAGCGGCGCAAAGATCGCGCAGGTGAAAGTCAAGATGTCACAACCTGGTTTAAAATAACTCTCTGGGGTAGGCAAGCTGAAACCGCCGCCCAGTATTTAACTAAGGGCAGACCAGTCTACATAGAAGGGCGGCTCCGGGTGGAAGAGTGGACCGACAAGGACGGCCGCCAACGGCATACACTTGAAGTTAATGCGACCGACATGCAATTTATCGGCGGTAAAGGGGAAGAGCCAACCGGACAGCGCAACGAAGGCGCACCCGCAGACCGCCCTGCCCCTCGGGAAGCAGATATCTCGGACGACGATATCCCGTTTTAGTCAATGCGGGGGCAACGTCCGGCGACTAAGACATAAATCGTGTGTGGCTAACATTATTAGAACTTACGCAGTTGAAACAGAGCTTTGTTGAAAACAAAGGGCTTAGCGGAAACGCTTATTCTCCTAAGTTGTTGATTCTTCGTCCAACGGCGTAAGTCCTAATTATATCAACTGCCTAGCGCTCGCAATTTTTGATAACGGCGGGCGCTACGCTCGGCTGGCGACAGGGTTAAGACTATCTCCAGACTTTCGCGCAGCACATCATCCAATAAACGCGCGGACTGGTCGACATCGCTATGCGCCCCCGGTTTCGGTTCAGGTACTACCTGATCGACAATGCCTAATCGCTTCAGATCGATTGCAGTCAAACGTAGGGCCGCCGCAGCTCGCGGTGCTTCAGCCGCATCCTTCCATAGTATCGCAGCACAGCCTTCTGGGGTGATAACAGAGTAGATAGCGTTTTCCAACATTAATACTCTATCGCCAACCCCGATGGCCAGCGCCCCGCCCGAGCCGCCTTCCCCGATAATCGTCACAACTATCGGGATGCTAAGCCGGGACATCTCTAAAAGATTGCGCGCAATCGCTTCCGCTTGACCACGTTCTTCGGCATCTATGCCCGGATACGCCCCTGGAGTATCAACAAAAGTCAAGACGGGGCGATTAAACTTCGCCGCAAGTTGCATCACCCGCAAGGCTTTGCGATACCCTTCCGGTTTGGGCATACCAAAATTACGATAGCGTCTCTGCTTAGTATCTCGCCCCTTTTGCTGCCCGATGATGGCCACTGATAAACCATGAAACGTAGCAAAACCGCAAACTAATGCCGGGTCGTCCGCGAATCGTCTGTCACCGCGCAACTCAACGAAATCGTTGAATAGCCGCTGGATAAAGTCCAAGGTGTACGGGCGGTCGACATGCCGCGCAAGTTTTACCCGCGCAAAAGCTTCAAGACTAATATTCGTATTAAGCTCATTTGCATGCTCAGACATGTTTCAACTCACACCAAACACAGTTAAACCTGTAAGTCCTGGCCAAAATAATTGGCCAATCGTCTCCTGTGCGTCAAACTCTGAGATCACTTGGAGAGCGTTCCCCGCTAAACCATTCTACCGCACAACCTAAACTCCGCACGGCAGTTTCCATTTGCAGACTTCCTGCCACACGTAAGGCACTATGGGCTCGTGTGCGCACGAGTACCCCGGACTCCAAATGCATCTCAATCAACACGTCACAATCGCCTCGAAAGTCATCTAATACCTTGAACAAGCTATCTAAGAACGTGTTCGACGCTTTATCTATTGGGACACGCAGTAGTACCGCTCGTGCGCGGCGTTGCAAAATATCCTCTAAGCCAACTACCTCATCGGCTATGACTGAGACATCGCTGTCATCGCCCGAATCTAATTTCCCTGAAACCAACACAGCCGCATCATCCGTCAGCAAATGCCTACACCTTTTGAAGGTTTCCGGCCAAACAACGCATTTGACCCCGGCGGATTGATCCTCTAAACGCAACAATGCGAATTGGTCGCCCTTCTTGGTTGTGCGTATTTGTAAGCCAGTTATTATACCACCAATGCGCACTTGCGCCCCCTGGGTTAATACATTTAGATTCAAACTGTTCAAGCATTTTAATTCAGCCAGCACCTCAGCATAATTTTCAAGTGGATGACCTGTTATATAAAAGCCGATCGCAGTCTTCTCACCTGTTAGTAGCGCCGTGTGTGTCCAGGGTTCAGCTATAGGCAGTGTCTCAGATTCGACGTTAATAGCAGCAATCTCTGGCAGACTGAACAAACCATTCTGGCCACTGATCCTGTCGTTCTGCATCCGTGCCCCGCTGACCAGGGCTGTGTCGATAGCCGCAAACAGACGGGCTCGCAAGGCATGCCGCACCTCTTTACCGTCGGTAGTTAGCGAATCGAACGCGCCGGCGCAGACAAGACTCTCAAGGACTCTTTTGTTGACTGCCCGCTGTCCTACACGTTCCGCAAAATCAAAAATTGATCGAAAGAGGCCCGACTTGCGCGCTTCGAGGATGGCGTCAACAGTGGACTGCCCAACCCCTTTTATAGCTGCCAGCCCGTAGCGAATTGCGCCAACCAAGGGCGTAAAACCGCCTCGACTCTCATTCACATCAGGCGGCAGTAGGCCTATGCCCTGTCCCCTTAACTCGTTAGAATATCTGAAGACTTTAGCAGTGTCCTCAATTTCGTTTGAAAGTACGGCGGCGTAAAAGTGTTCTGGGTAATGAGCTTTGAGATATGCGGTCTGAAACGCCAAATAGGCATAGGCCACACTGTGACTACGATTGAAGCCATAATCGGCAAATTGGGCCATCAGGGAAAAAATCTGCTCAGCTTTTTCTTTTTTAATACCCCGCTCAATTGCGCCCGCAACGAATTTCTGTTCGTGTAAGGCCATCTCCTCACGCTTCTTTTTACCCATGGCCCGGCGCATCAAATCAGCTTCACCCAGGCTAAAACCCGCAAGTGTTTGGGCCAACTGCATGATCTGCTCCTGATAGACGATGATGCCGTATGTGTTTGACAAAATCTCTTTCATTTCAGGCACGATATAGCGCACAGACTTATGGCCATGATGCCGCTCGATGAAGTCGTCAACCATCCCCCCGTCCAGCGGGCCGGGCCTATAAAGAGCGTTTAGGGCCGCCAAGTCTTCCAAGCCTTTAGGGCGCAGCCGCCGACATATTTCCTGCATCCCCTGCGATTCAAACTGAAAGATTGCATCAGTTAAGCCGCCGGCAAAGAGCGCCATCGCTTTTTCGTCATCAAGTGAGATCGCCGTCCAATCTATCTCCTCCTGAAGCGACTGCTTAATTGTTATTAAGCAGTCGCTTATAATAGTTAAGGTCGTAAGCGCCAGGAAGTCCATCTTTAGCATGCCGGTTTTTTCCAAGTCCGACATAGCATATTGCGTGGTTAATTCCTGTCGCGAAGACACGGCAACGGGCAACAATTCAGCCAGTGGAGCCGGGGAGATAACGACGCCGGCGGCATGCACCGAAGCGTGCCGAGCACAGCCCTCCAAGCGCCGCGCGATGTCGAGCATTTCTTTAATTTGCCCATTCTCTTCCACGGCTTTGCGCAGTTCCGGCACCTGCTCCAGCGCTTGCGCGATAGAGACATTACGCCCGCGCACGGGCGGGGGGATCAGTTTGGCAACGCGCTCCACCTCGGCGTAAGGGATGCTCAGCGCCCGTCCGACATCTTTGATCGCAGCCTTTGAAGCCAGCGTTCCAAAAGTTATGATCTGGCAGACTGAATCGCGCCCGTAAAATTCAGTCACGTGTTTAATGACTTCTTCCCGCCCGCGCACGCAAAAGTCTATATCTATATCAGGCATGGATACGCGCTCGGGGTTCAGGAATCGCTCGAACAACAAGTCGTACTGAAGCGGGTCGATATCTGTAATCTCTAAGCAGTACGCGACCAGAGACCCGGCGGCTGAGCCGCGGCCCGGCCCGACTGGAATCATACGCCCCTTCGCGTACCGGATGAAGTCCCACACGATTAGAAAATAGCTGGGGAAGCCCATCTGCTTGATCATAGCGATCTCGCGCGAGATCCGCTCCTGATAGTCAGCCAGCGAGTGCCGCAACTCGCCCCGCTGCCGGGCCGTCTCCCACACCTGTGCCCGCCGCCGTTCATAGCCTTCCCGCACCACCTTTTCGAAGTAATCATCTGTCGTCAAACCCGCATCGGTCGCTGGCACCGGGTAGACCGGGAGATGATTGACGCCCGTCGGTAGTTTGATGTCACACATCTCGGCGATTTCGACTGTTCGGTGCAAGACCTCCGGCAACTCGGCCCCGAAGATACGCCACATCTCTTCGGCTGAGCGCACATAAAAATTTGGTGAACCGTAGCGCAGCCGATTCGTATCTTGCACAGACTTGCCCGAACCGATGCAAAGCAGCACATCATGCGCTCTTGCGTCTTCAGGCATAAGATAGTGCGAATCATTCGTCGCCACGAGCGGCACGCCCGTCCTTTTTGCCAACGCGACCAAGTCTTTTCGGATGCGCTTTTGCGCATCTAACTCGTGCTCCTGAATCTCGAGATAGTAGTTCCCTCGACCCAGGATTTCCTGGAATTCATTTGCTACCGTCGCCGCTTCGGCACACGCGCCCCGCGCCAACAGGGCCGAGGGAACACCGGACAGACAAGCTGATAGCCCGATCAGACCGGCGCTGTGTTTAGCCAGCAGTTCCTGATCGATGCGCGGCTTATAATAAAACCCTTCCGTATAAGCTTTGGAAGTGAGTTGGGCCAGGTTGTGATAACCTTCGAGATTTTTCGCCAGCAGGATCAAATGAAAGTTGGCCCGCTCGCCCGGCTTTGCGTTTGGGATTGCGCGGTCAAACCGACTGCCGCGCGTGATATAAACCTCACAACCTAGGATGGGCTTAAGCTCTTGCGCCTTCATGGCACTATAAAACGAGATCGCTCCGTACATGTTGCCGTGATCGGTAATAGCACACGCCGACATGCCCAATTCCGCGACGCGCTTGGCCAGGGGCTTGATCTGGATCGCGCCGTCAAGCAAGCTGTAATCGGTGTGTAAATGCAGGTGAACGAAATTATTCTGGGCCATCTTAGTTTGACGCCAAGTTAGTTACCGGAGCGGGATTCATGTACCAACCATCAGTCTAGTGCCGGATACTATATCACGCGTGCTGAAGACTGACCTGCCCCTAGATGTTGAATTGATACCGGCAGCAGCAACGAAAGCCCTATCGCAAGAGAGCTTTCCTGTAAAACGGTGAAGAAAATACTTGCGTGCAAAGCGCCAGTTGATCGCCACCCGTTCTCATTCCCACTCAATGGTACTCGGTGGTTTGGAACTAATATCGTACACGACACGGTTGATGCCCCGCACTTCAGCTACAATCCGCGTCGAAATCCGCGCTAATGTATCGTGCGGTAGCCGCGCCCAATCAGCCGTCATGCCATCCACACTCGTCACCGCGCGGAGGGCTACCACCTGTTCATAAGTCCTAAGATCACCCATCACACCCACCGATGAAATTGGCAGCAGCACGGGAAACGATTGCCACACGGCGTCGTATAAATTAGCCCGGCGTAGCTCTTCTTCCAGGATTTGATCCGCGGCTCTCAATAGACGTAAGCTCTGTTCGGTTATCTCACCCAGAATGCGCACCGCCAGGCCCGGCCCGGGGAAAGGATGCCGCCGCAGAATTTCCTCTGGTACACTCAAGTCGCCGCCTATGCGGCGCACTTCATCTTTGAACAATTCACGCAAAGGCTCAATCAGGCGCAGACGCATCTGCGCGGGCAAGCCGCCGACGTTGTGATGGCTCTTGATGACGGCCGAAGGGCCGCGAACAGAAATGGATTCGATCACATCCGGATATAATGTCCCTTGAACTAGATAGTCGACCTGGCCAATCCGCTGCGCTTCCGCCTCGAAGACTTCGATGAAAACGCGCCCGATGATCCGCCGCTTCTCTTCCGGATCAGTTATCCCGCGTAGCGCCGTTAAAAACTGCTCTTCGGCGTCCACACCCAGCACATTCAGGTTCATCTGTTGTTCGAACAAGCGCAACGTCGTAGCAAACTCATCCGCTCTTAACAGACCGTTATTTACGAAGATGCACGTTTGCCTGGCCCCTATGGCTTCATGCACAAGGGCCGCGGCGACGGTCGAGTCCACCCCGCCCGACAAACCGCAAACGACCCGCCCAGTGCCGACCTGTGCGCGGACGCGCGCGATCTGCTCCGCAATGATCGAGTGGGCCGACCAATTAGCCCGCGCCCGACAGATGCCCAGCGCAAAGTTTCGCAGGACTTCCACGCCTTGCGGCGTATGCACAACCTCTGGATGAAATTGCACACCAAATATGCACCTGCTTAAGTCCTCAAATGCATTAAGCGCCTGTTTAGTTCGAGCTGTTATGCGGAAGCCTGGTGGCAATTGGGTCACATAATCCCCATGACTCAGCCAAACGTCCAAATCGCAAGGGAGACCGTTAAATAAAGGACTATCCACCTGGGTCAAACTTAGCCGCGCATAACCATATTCGCGATTTTGCGCGGGCTGGACTTCCCCACCCAACAGAACTGTCAGCAATTGTAGGCCGTAACAGATGCCTAATATGGGACAAGTCAACTGAGCCAACAGACCGGGGGCCAACTGCGGCGCATCATCGTCATACACGGAAGCCGGCCCGCCCGACAGGATTAATCCACACGGCCGCAGGGCCAACAGCTTCTCAACCGACACATGGTAGGGCCAGATTTCACAATAGACGCCTGCCTCCCGCAGCCGGCGGGCGATCAATTGCGTATATTGTGAACCGAAGTCCAGGATGATGATCGTGTCGTGGGGTAGATCTGCCAAGTTTTAGTCAACCTCCCTGCGTATTAGTGCGTCTGACGTGAATGCAGATTACCTGGAATTAAGCTATGCTGATTACTCTGGAGTGGCATTCTTGAATTGGTTATTCTATGTGCAAGTTTATTAAAATGTATAGCGGGCTGGCGGGTAGCGGTGGAATGGGGCGGAGCCGCTTCAACCGGCGGCGGCTTATATGCATCATCGGTGTGCTGTCGCTACTACCCTTTTCGGTCGCTAATGCCCGCCAGCAGTTTATTTTTTCCCAACCATTGACCTCTCGCTGGCAATACTCGACAGCAAGCACAATTAATATCACGCCCACAATGCACGAGACCAGCGTCTATCTGCCACTAGTGGAGGGTCAATTGGTGGCCTTAAATGCAGCCGACGGCACACTGCGCTGGAAAAGTGAAATGGGCGGGACTGTCTCGGCCGCACCCGTAGCTGATGAGCGCGGCGTATATGTGGCAACCGAAGCGGCCAATACCGAGGCAGGGGCAACTTTTTATCGTGCCACCGGCACTTTACGTTTGCTCAGCCAGAGCAGCGGCGTCACGCGCTGGATGCACACATTCCCGCGCCCGTTTCGCGGGGCCCTGACAGCCAGCGCCACCACCATTTTCGGCGGCACGGCCGACGGGCGCATCTATGCGTTCAGTAAAGAGACCGGCGAAATCAAATGGCTAGCACAGTTTGCATCCTCATTTGCTTCTCAACCAGTCCTCAGCGCCGGGCGTCTCTATATCGGTAATGAAGATGGCTTACTGTTAGTCCTGGATGAGAGTACAGGGCAAACGCTGAAACGTTATCAGACACGCGGTGCTGTGCGGGGAGCGGTCGCGCTGGCTAATGAATTGATCTACTTTGGCTCAGCCGATGGCTATGTCTATGCGATTGATGAGCTAACCGGCAGGCTGCGCTGGCGGTTGCGTACGGGCGCAGGCGTACAAGCAGTCGCGCCCACAGCCAATGGACTGGTCGTCGCCTCGCTCGACAATTTTGTCTACCTGCTCTCGTACCGCCGCGGTGAGCGCATCTGGAAGCGGCTTCTGGCGGGGCGCATCGCAGCTCAGCCGTTGACCAGTGCGGATAGTGCGCTGTTCGTCCCGCTCGGCGGCGATGCGTGCGTCGTGCTTGCGCTGCATGACGGCAAGACTTTGAATAGCTTAGAAGTTGGCGTAGATGGCAATACGGCCGCCGCACCGATCATTGCCGCCAACGTGCTGCTCATCACAACCCGACACGGTTTAATGGCTTTTGCCCCGCCGGCAACCAGCACGCAATAGTATCGCGTGGCTCTCTCTCTGTAGCGAACGACGAGTATATCCGCGCCTCAGTGCGCGAGCATTGCGCGGATCAGGGCAATGAGGCGCATGACCAGACCATGCAGGACGTACAGCGTGACCAGCCCGAGCACGACATAACGCGAATAGAGCCAGACCAACATACCGATGCCGGCGACGAGGAGAATGGCCACGCGCGTGCTACGCCGATCCGTGCCCACCGTTTTGAAACTACTGTAGCGCACGGTGCTGACCATCAGGACAGCCAGGAGGGCCACCAGCCCCATCAGCAGACCACTATAGAGCGCGCCCAAGTCCGCGCTGTAGCGGATTAGAGGTTGCGGTGCGAAATGCACAATGGCAGCGATCAACCCACCCGCCAGGGGGATCGGCAAACCCACGAAATTTTTCTTATCGACTTTAACCGAACCGGCGGCCAGTACGCGCGGGCGCGTGGCCTGCACGTTGAAGCGGGCGAGGCGAAATGCGCCGCAGATCAGGAACATAAATGAGAGAAACCAACCGAGTTTAAGCGCGTCACTGCCGTCCGCCAGCGCGGCCCCAAAGCCCCAACTATAGACCAGCACGGCCGGGGCGATCCCAAACGTGAGCACATCGGCTAGCGAGTCGAGTTGCACGCCAATCTCAGTGGTTGTTTTCGTCATGCGCGCGATGCGGCCGTCGAGTGCATCAAAGACCCAAGCCCAGCCGATGGCCCGGGCGGCGTTGTCGAAGTGCAGTGCGGCGCGGTTCAGTTCCAGATCAGTCCCACTATGTAACAGTTGATAGCCACGCAATGCGCTCATGATAGCGAAGTAGCCCATGCCGATGTTTGCCGCCGTGAAAGCGGACGGGATGAGATAGAGGCCTTTCCGCAAACCCTTTCGTTCGGGGCGCGGTGCCAGACTCGCTTCGGCGGGCAGTTCTGCGCCACTCATGTGCGGATTCTCCCGATCACGCTGACGCCGCCGCGCACGCGCTCGCCGACTTGCACTGTCACCTCTACCTCCGGCGGCAGCACCAGATCGGTCCGCGAGCTAAATTTGATCAAACCGAACCGCTCCCCTAGTGTGACGCGCTCGCCCGCGCGTTTCCAACAGACGATGCGCCGCGCCAGCACGCCCGCGATCTGCCGGCACACCACCGTGATGCGCTCACCGCGAATCGTCAGCGCGTTCTGCTCGTTGACGAGGCTTGCGTCGGCGCGGGTCGCCATCACAAACCGGCCGCGCGTATGGGTCACGTCCATAATCTCGCCCGCGATGGGCGCGCGGTTGATATGCACGTCGAGGGGGCTGAGAAAGATGCTTACGACCGTGGGCGAGTCTGGCTGGGCGGCCAAAGCCGGGCCGACGCGCGTGACGCGGCCGTCGGCTGGGGCGACGACGATGTTTGGCTCGTCGGGCATTATGCGCCGTGGGTCGCGGAAAAAGTAGGCCATGAAAGCGGCGAGTAACACCAGTGGGAGGGCTAGCCACCAATAACCGAAACTTGCCGCGAGCAAAGCCAAGCCCAAAGGGGTGACGACGTAAGGCAGTCCGTCTCGTACCATAAAAGTTGATCAGTAGGTGTTATCCACCGCGCCTTAACCTTCTGCGCGGCGTGGGTTTTGTGCTGAACAAAGACGGGGGCGCACGTAGATGGTGCGGCGTCCCCGTCGATTAATCATTGCCAAGTAGTTTGTAAAGCCGCAGGTCGGATGCAGGCCGCCGGTCAGTGGGCGGCGCTCGCCTGTTGCTGGTGGCGCAGCAAAATCTCTTGCATCTGATCTTTCACAGCCAGCTTCTTCTTCTTCAACGTAATCTCTTCCAACTGTTCTTCATCGTTCGGGTATGCCAGCGCCATCAGTTCGCGCAACCGGGCCTCGTATTTACCATGCGCGCGGGCCAATTCCCGAAACTCAGGGTCGCTCATGCTCAGTTCTTCTCTCAAGCTGTCCGTGCTGGTTATCTCCATACGTGGAAGCCTCCTTTGGCAGATGCGGCTGTGCCGGTGTGCGGTAAACAATTCACGTGTGCCGGGTCGGGCTAAACGGGCACGCGCCATTTTTGCTGTTGATGGAAAAATGGTAGCCCAAGTAGACCGCGCTAATCAAGGCCGACCTTGCTTCCCTGTTACAAGGTGGCGCTCATAACGAGCGCGTCCTCAACCGGATCACGGTAGTAGTTACGCCGCCGGCCGGCCACCGCGAAGCCGCACCGTCGGTAGAGCGCTTGCGCCGCCAGATTGCCTGCGCGGACTTCAAGCAGTCCCCTTTGTGCGCCGCGCCTGCGCCCCGTGGCGATGGCCGCGCGCACCAGCGCCCCGCCGATGCCGCGCCCACGGGCCGCCGCGCACACACCAATGTTATTAACGTGCAACTCATCGGCCACGACCCGCGCGGCGATGAAGCCGTAGAGCGATTTGCCGGTCTGCCAGTCCGGTAGCCTACGCCGGGCCACCAGCATGATCGCTTCAGGCCGTGCCAACTCCGCGTGATACGACTCCCAGCCCCACACGCTAAGTTGGCAAGCCGCTTCGAGCTCGACCACTTCGAGCAGATCGTGCGGCGTAGTTAGATCGATCCTGAAGTCGCCTTGCGTCCGCGTATTCACTCGCTCTACACACGACATCTTTCGTTCAACTCCGCGTCCGACAGGCGCACGTAAAGCGCGCTTAACTCCGCCGCACTCGTCGCCCGGCCGGAGCGATAGGCCCGCACAGCCAGCGCCGCGATCTCCCCAGCGTATGCCCGCACCGGCCGCGCCAATGTCCACACGTGCGTACCAGCACCCGTAAGCTGGTCAGTTTCCGAACCGCCTTCATCAGACTCAACTTGCCATTCAAAGCCGACGCGCTGAGCGGCTGCACTTATCGCTTCAGCTTGTACGTGTGCGCCCGCGCCCGCCCACTTTAGCGGCGACGGCCATTCGAGCGCCCGCGCCATAAGTGTCGCCGGAGCCAGATGCGCCGGGCTACTGAGTTCTGCGATAGCACCGTCTGAGTTGACGGCGAGCAACTGGGCGAAGAGTTCGCCGCGCCCGGCGGGCAGCAGCGCAACGACAGGCCCCGCCGGCTGCGCGGCAAATGCTATCGCATGCAGCGTGGGGACACCGACAATCGGCTTGTGCTGCGTGGCTGCAAAAGCCTTGATTGTCGCCAGGCCCGTCCGCAAGCCTGTGAAACTGCCCGGCCCCGTCGCCACCGCGTAGAGGTCGATCTCGTGCAACCCGATTCCCGCTTGCGCCAGCACCGCGTCTATATCGCCGAGTAAATTCGCCGCTTGCGCGCCACGCAAATCGCCCGTCGTCTGCGCCCGCAGATATGCGCCGGCGACGACGGCGACGCTGCGCACGTCGGTCGTCGTATCAACGCTCAAGATTAGTGGTGCATGTTCCTGTCGCACAGTTCCCAATCCGTGCGGCGACAGGCGCTAATGTTTTCGTCTTTGCGCTGCCGGCACGCCTTAAGTTTGACACGCTGCGGGAGGTCGCGCGATTATAGGCGCGGCTAATAAATCAACGCAAACTGTTGCTCGAAACCGGGCCGCGTCCGTATTGTTTACATGAGCGTGCGCATTGGGATTTTGACTGCGGGCGGTGACTGCCCCGGTCTCAACGCTGTCATTCGCGCCGTCGTCCGCCGGGCGATGAACGATGGGGCAGAAGTGCTTGGCGTCAAGAACGGCTGGCGCGGTCTCATCGAAGACGAAATTGAACCGCTGACCCGCGCCTCTGTGACCGGTATCCTCCCGCGCGGCGGCACGATCCTCGGCACCTCGCGCATCAACCCGTTCACCGAGCCAGAGGACATTCCCAACATTCGCCGCACGTGGCAACATTACCAACTCGACGCGCTCATCGTCGTCGGCGGCGACGGCTCGCTCAAGACCGCGCGCGACATGCACCGCACACATCAATTTCAGATCGTCGGCGTGCCCAAAACGATTGACAATGACGTGGGCGGCACAGACTTCACCTTCGGCTTCGATACGGCCGTGAACATTGTGATGGAGGCAGTTGATCGCCTGCACTCGACGGCCGAGTCGCACCACCGCGTCATGGTCGTCGAAGTGATGGGGCGGCATACAGGTTGGATCGCGGCTTACGGTGGTATCGCGGGCGGCGCAGATGTGGTGCTGGTGCCGGAACATCCGTTCCGACTGTCGCGCGTCTGCGAGTTCATCACGCAACGCGCGGCGCAGGGCCGCCCGTTCTCGATCATCGTCGTGTCGGAGTACGCGCATCCGCGCGCGGAAGAAAATTTTATCAGCACGGCCGAAATGGCTGATATTTATCAACAAGGCCAGTTTGGCGGGATCGGCAGCGTCCTGGCCCGCGAGATCGAACGCGCCACGGGCATCCAGACGCGCATCACCAGGTTAGGCTACGTGCAACGCGGCGGCACGCCCTCGGCCTTCGACCGCGTGCTGGCCACGCGCTTCGGTCTCAAAGCTTATGAGATGGTCTGTGCGGGCGAGTGGGGTCAGATGGCTGCCCTGCAAGGCAACCGCATGGTCAGCATTGCGCTCGACGTAGCCCTAAGCGAGGTCAAACACCTTGATGAGGAGATTTATCACACCGCCGAAATATTTTTCGGTTGACCGGCACGGCCGGGCGCGGCGCGGCCTTATGTGCCCCGCACGAAGACACAATGCCCTTCCTTGTGCCTCGTATATTCAGGTTAAAATCAACGCATGAAAATTTGCCGGACATGCCAGCGCTGTTATGACGACGCCGACACGGACTGCGTCAGCGCCGAGCATGGCCCGCTTGCGCATGCACGGCCGGGGCCGCGCCTCATCGCCAACAAGTATCGCCTTGATCAGCTACTCGGGCGCGGCGGTATGGGCGCGGTCTACGCGGGCACGCATGTCGAGCTTGATCGCGCCGTCGCCCTCAAGCTACTGCTGCCCGACTCGGTCTCCGACCCGTTGGCCCTCGAACGGTTCCGGCGCGAGGCGCGCACCGCCGCGATGATCAATCACCCGAACGTCGCCGCGACTTATGATTATGGCACGTTGCCGGACGGCGAAGCGTATCTCGTGATGGAGTTGGTTGCCGGCCAGACTTTGCGTGAGTATCTACAGGCCACCGGGCCGCTCAGCGTGCCGGTGGCGACAAAGATCGCATGCGAAGTTGCTCACGGGGTCGATGCCGCGCACCATTACGGCATCGTGCATCGCGATCTGAAACCCGCGAACATCATCCTTGCGCGCACACATCTCGGCGCGCTCCAACCAAAGGTCGTGGACTTTGGCATCGCCAAGCTCAAAGAGTTGCATACCGGGAGCGGCGGGCCCGACCTGACGGCGGCCGGGTCGCTTATCGGGACGCCACGCTATATGTCGCCCGAACAATGCGCTGGCAACGAAGCCGACGTGCGTTCCGATATCTACACGCTCGGCATTATTCTCTTCGAGATGCTCGTGGGCCGGCCGCCCTTCGATGCGCCCACGGCTACGGCCATCGCCCTCAAACACATACGTGAGCCGCCCCCCGACATAAAGGCCCTACGCTCCGACCTGACGCCCGCGCTCGGCAGCCTGATCATGCAGACGCTCGCCAAGAATCCGAACGAACGGCCGCAGACGGCCGGTGAGTTTGCCGCGCGCCTCGAGCCGTTGGCTGAAGTTGCGCCCGGCGAGCCAGTTGAGCGCATGTTGCTGTCTGAACCGCTCAACCAACCTGCCGGCTCCTATACCGACAGGCGCGAGCCGCCAGCCGCGCCGCACGGGCCGATGGACTGGAACACAACGCCTGCCGACAGCGCGCCGACCAGTGGGGCAACAGATGACGCGCGCCCGACAGTTCGTGCCGGTATACCTACGCTGGAAGATCAGCCCCAGGTTGCTGCCGATGCCCTGCTCACTACGCAAACACCCGGCACGTCAGCCGCGCCAACCGAAACCGTTACTCAACTGGCCGCTGAACTGCCAAAGTCTGCCCAAGCGGCGCTGCCCCTAGCCGCCAGCTCAGCTAAAGTTGCGCTGCCGCCAGAGGTCATACCCGATGGATCGACGCGCGTGGCCGGGCAGGCGGCCGCGACAGTTACAAACCCAATTGTCAGAACGCAACGCCGGCGCGCCTTGCTGCTCTACACCAGTTTGCTGGGCCTCTTGCTGTTCGGCAGCACAGCAATTTGGCTGGCAATACGCCGCATGTCACCGACAAGGGGCGGCACGCAGATTAGCTCCACGCCTACTGCCGCCCCTTCAGTTGCAACGCAGACACCTGTGCCCCAGGTTCCATCCAGCCTCCAAGCACAAGCCAGTCCGCAATCAGTCGATGTAGCGCAGACCGCACTACGAGCCGCGCTCGACGACTGGCTGGCAGCGACGAACGCACGCGATTTGGAGCGAGTGATGGGTTTCTATGGGCCTTCGTTGGAAATCTACTATCGCGACCGGCATGTCGCAGGCGTCAGAGTGCGCGCGGATAAAGCGCAGATGCTCAACCAACCGGGCGGCGTTAGCGTCCGTCGTGCGGGCGAACCGCGGTTCACATTCAGTCCCGGCGGGCAAACGGCCACAATGACTTTTCGGAAACCATTTATCATCGGCGCTAGCGAGGCCCAGCGTAGTGGCGAAGTATTGCAGGAACTTAAATGGCTAAAGACAGCTCAGGGTTGGAAGATTATTAGCGAACGAGATGTTCAGGTTATCCGCTAAGTCGTACGACGTATCCATTTGCGGCTAAACCGCTTTCCCATTTTCATCTTTTGCTTTTTCCAATATCTCATGCTCGATCCTTTCGCCCTTGATGTCCAAACGAAGCCGATTGAACAGGCTCATGTATTGGTTGGCGACCCAGACCAGCGAGAAGCCTGCGGTGAGATAGCCGCGCCAGTCAGGAAATATTAGTTTGAAGCGGAAGATGAAAAGGAAGACGAGCGTTACATAATGGCTGAAACAATACTCGCAGGTAAATAGATAAAAGAGTTTACGCTCAAACAGGCGGCGACATCGCTTACTCCGCTCGACGCAAAACTCACGCGGTTCGCGAAAAACCTCCTCATGGGTCACTGTCCAGGCGACACAAGCCACCGGAATAGCGAGGATGAAGAGCGTAATGAGTTGCGTGCTCAAGTCCATAATTCATACCGGCCTTGTTCAAAGCATTGCAGCGGTGAGCATAACATAATTACTTGCAGTAATGCGCAGGGCCAGCAAATCGTCGACAACATATCCTGTAATGCATAGGCTTCTATTTAGCCTAAAGCCTTACCTGAAGAGTCGGCGCGGCGACCAAGTTGAAGTAATACCTGAGGTGTTGCAATTTCTGCCTGCTGATTTGCGATAAAGCTACCAATAATGGCGCGCTTTTACGTTGGCTGACTTGCTCTGCCGCTTCGTTATACTGCAATATGCTGTTCACCTATGAAGGCCTCATACTGGATCGAATATGACTGAACCAACGATTACCCCCATGCTGCGTCAGTATCAGGAACTGAAGCAGCAACATCCGGGCACGCTACTCTTCTTCCGGCTCGGCGACTTCTACGAACTCTTCTTTGACGATGCCGTCATCGGCGCACGCGAGTTGGAGATCACGCTGACCGCGCGGCACAAGGAACGTGGCCCGGGTATTCCCATGTGTGGTGTGCCCCATCACGCCGTCGCGGGCTATGTGGCCCGCTTGATTCGCAAAGGCTATCGCGTCGCAATCTGTGAGCAGACTGAAGAAGCCACAAAGACGAAGAAACTCGTGCGCCGCGAAGTGGTGCGTATCATCACACCGGGCACAGCAATTGACCCGCAACTGGTTGAAGCGCACGAGTCGATTTTCCTCGCCGCCATCTGCGGCGCGGGCGAACGATATGGCGCGGCCTTCCTTGATCTTTCAACCGGAGAGTTTCGCGTAACCGAGGTGCAAGGCAATGATGCTTGGGCGCGCATACGCGCCGACATCGAATCCTACGCCCCGCGCGAACTGCTTTTCCCCAGCTCACTCGCACCGCTCGTCAGAGATGCCTACGCCAGTGGCGCGCACACCGCGCCCTGGCCGCTGACACTCGTCCCGCCGATTCAGACAAACACCCCGGAAGCGAGTCAGGCCGCGCCGGTCGCACAGATCACGCCGGCCGAATCACTGGGGCTCACCGGGCAGAGTATGGCCCTCACACCGCTTGATGATTGGCTCTGGGAGCCCGCCAGTTGTGCCACGCTGCTGCATGAACAATTTGGCGTGCGCACGCTTGAAGGCTATGGCTTGCAGCTAAAGGATGCGGCCGTCAGCGCTGCGGGCGCGTGTCTGCGCTACGCCCGCGAGACGCAACGCGAAGCGGCCACGCACGTCAATGACATCACCTACTTCGCGGCCCAAGATCATCTGGTGCTTGATGCTGTGACGGTGCGCAATCTTGAATTAGTCGAAGCGCTAAATAACGCCGGGCGCAAGCATACCCTCCTTGGCCTGCTGGATGCCACCGTAACGGGGATGGGCGCGCGCTTGCTGCGCGCCTGGTTGCTCAGGCCTTCGCTCAAACGGGGCGAGATTGAGGCGCGCCAAGCAGCGGTCGAACATTTCTTTGGCGCACAAATCGTGCGCGACCAAATGCAGACCCGACTCAAAGATGTGGCCGATCTTGAACGCCTCTGCGCCCGCATCAGCATGAATACGGCGTCGCCCCGCGACCTCGCTGCCCTATGTCGCTCGCTTGCTCAAGTGCCTACCATTCGCCGGTCGTTATCAGACGCAGCGGCATCTTTATTGCAAATATTGTATGAGAGCGCGGATGAATTGCCGGATGTACGCGAGTTGGTGGCGCAAGCCATCAGCGACGATCCGCCGCTAAATCTCGCCGAACCGGGGGCGATCCGTGATGGCTATTCGCCTGAATTAGACGAGTTGCGCGCGATTAACCGCGATGCCAAACAGACCATCGCAGCGCTGGAAACACGCGAGCGTGCGCGTTCAGGTATCAACAGTTTGCGCGTGCGCTTCAACAATGTTTTCGGCTATTACATAGAGGTGTCGAAAGCCAGCGCCCCGCGCGTGCCGGAGAACTACGAGCGCCGCCAGACGCTCGCCAATGCCGAACGCTATACGACGCCCGAACTAAAAGAATGGGAACAGCGCGTGCGCGGCGCTGAGGAGCGGATACGCGAACTTGAAGCTTCCCTGTTCAGTGCTGTGCGCGCACGCGTGGCCGCCGAGACGAAGCGGTTGCAAGCGACTGCCCGCGCCCTCGCAATGCTTGACGTGTTGGTCGCGCTCGCCACGACCGCAGTGCGGCAACGCTTTGTCCGACCTGTGCTGCACGATGGCGACGAGATCGAGATTGTCGCCGGCCGGCATCCCGTGATCGAAGCGCTGGGCAACACGCCGTTCATCCCGAACGATCTTTACATGAACAACTCGACTGAGCGGCTGCTGATCATCACCGGGCCGAACATGGGCGGCAAAAGCACCGTGCTGCGCCAGACCGCGCTCATTGCCTTGCTCGCGCAGACCGGCTCGTTCGTGCCGGCGGAGCGGGCGCGGCTGCCGCTGTTTGATCGCATCTGGACGCGTGTAGGCGCGTCCGATGATCTATCACGCGGGCGTTCCACCTTCATGGTCGAGATGACCGAGACGGCAGCCATCCTGCACAACGCCGGCCCGCGCTCGCTTGTTCTGCTCGACGAGATCGGCCGCGGCACGGCGACCTTTGACGGACTCTCAATCGCATGGGCCGTCGCGGAACATCTACACGATTCGCCCGCCCACGCGGCTAAGACGCTCTTCGCCACGCATTATCACGAACTGACCGAGTTGGCCGAGCGTCTGCCGGGCGCGCAGAATTATCAGATTCGCGTGGCTGAACGCGAGGGCGAAGTGGTCTTTCTTTACCGTCTTGAGCGCGGGCGCGCGTCGAAGTCTTATGGCATTGAGGTCGCCCGGCTGGCAGGTCTGCCCCCGGACGTAGTGGTGCGTGCGCGCGAAGTGTTGCGCCGACTAGAGCGTTACGAGTTGGACGTATTCGCAGATCCGCTCGAACCGAGCGCGACAAACCCGGCGTCGGCGCAGCCAAACGCGGCGCAAACGCCAGAACGCAACGACGACATTGCGCTCACCCAAGCAGCGCGGCGGATGCGCCGGCAGGCGTTGGCCGCGCAGGCGACACTATTCGATGTCGTTAATCAGAGTTTGCTTGACGAACTGCGCGGTGTTGCAGTAGAAAACTTATCGCACGAAGAAATCCGCGCGCTCCTGCTTAACATACGCAAGCGCATCGTTTGAGCAGCCAGTTCAATTATCCGCCCCACGCCAGCCGCCAGCGGCGACGAGGGGCGGCAATGGCAGGGCTTGTCCCTGCCCGTTTTATGTCCAAACATGTGGGTTGGGCTAAACCGATCAGTTCAATCAATTTTCATGAATGACTAACGATCTCACAGCACTCCCGCTCGAACAAAAGATCGGGCAACTACTTTACATCGGATTGCCGGGCACAGAGTTCGACGCGGAGGCGCGTGCGCTCGTCACAGAGGTCATGCCGGGCGGCGTGATCATCTTCGGCCGCAACGTGGCCACGCCCACGCAATTGCGCGATCTGCTCGATGCCGTGCGCGCAGTGGTGCAACATGAACCGCTGTTAGGGATCGATCAAGAGGGCGGGCTGGTTGATCGTTTGCGCAAGGTCTGTACGCCGATGCCGGCGGCGCGCACCATCCGCCAGCACGGCGATTTAGCCGGAGCGCGCTCGTTGGGCCACATCACCGGCGAAGTGCTGCGACTGCTCGGTTTCAACATGAACTTCGCGCCGGTCATGTCCATTATGACCGACGACCGCGATCTGCTCTCGAATGGTCTCTACTCGCGTTCCTACGGCCGTTCGCCCGGCGAAGTGCTCGGCTACACAATGGTTTACCTGCGCGGCTTGCAAGGCACGGGCTGTCTGGGCTGCGCCAAACATTTTCCCGGCATCGGCGCGGGCGAGGTGGACTCGCATCACGAGATGCCGATCATCCAACTCAATCACGATGATCTGATCGCGCAAGACCTCGCGCCCTACATCGAACTGTTCCAACGCGAAGACAACATGGTGCGGGCACTGATGGTCAGCCACGGCGGCTTCCCCAACATAGACATCAATCGCGGCGTCACCGGCGGCCCGCTCGTGCCCGCGTCGATCAACTATGAGATCGTGACGCGCTTGCTACGCGAAGAATTGGGTTACGAAGGACTGGTTGTCACCGACGACATGGAGATGGGCGCGATTGCGCGTCACTACGAGATTGAAGAAGCGGCGCGACTGGCCATCGAAGCCGGCGAAGACATGATCCTCATCTGTGCGCGGCCGGAATTGATCCGGCGCGGCTATCACGCGCTTTTACAAGCGGCCCGCGCGGGGCTACTGACGGAGGCGCGCATAGACATGTCGCTCCGCCGCATCGCCGCCTTCAAAGCGTTGACAAGGCCGCCCTTGCCGTTTGATGCGCCACGTTTAGCGCAACTCTGCGCCGAGGTCGAAGCGCTCAACCGAAAACTCAATTACACCTATGGAGGCAAAATCTGATGCCAGCCCTCCGCTCTGCCAGCATCGCGCTGTGCCTCTGCCTTGCACTTTTAATTAACGGTTGCGCCCGGCGCGGCACGGGTTTCGTCATGGTCTTAGAGGCGAGTCCGAAGACGCTTGATCCGTTGAAAGGTTTCGATGCGTCGAGCGAACGCTTCCGCCAATTGATGTTTAACTCGCTGGTACGCAAGAACGAGCACTTCGATTATGTGCCGGAGTTAGCCGATCAGATCCAGACCGCGCCCGACGGGCTGACCGTCACCCTCACGCTCCACGACAACGTAAAGTTTCATAACGGCAAGCCGCTGACCGCCGCCGATGCGAAGTACACGTTCGATAAACTGCTCGCCTCCGATTACCCGAAAGCCGCCTCCTTCTTTGAAGGCTCAGGCGCGAGCAAGCAGCCTTTCATCACCGGGATTGATGCGCCCGCTGCCCACACACTTGTCTTTCATCTGCGCAAGCCGTGGCTGGAGTTGTCGTCGAATCTCGTGCCCATTCCGATCATTCCCGAAGGTACGTTCGAGTCGCTAGCGCAGCAACCTGTCGGCTCCGGCCCATTCAAGTTCGTTAGTTGGAACGAGTCGCAGCAGGTCGTGGATATGGAGGCGAATAACGATTACTGGGAAGGCGCACCGAACATCAAGGTGCTGCGTGTGCGCGTCATCCTCGATGCGAACACACAGCAAGCGGAGTTACGCAGCGGGCGCGTCGATCTCGCCATCAACACGGCGCTCTCACCCGATGCTTACGTCGGGCTGGCCAAAGACCCGAACCTGAAGATCGCGCAAGCGCCGGGCGCAAACGTCCAATGGCTTGGCTTCAATACACAGAGCGCGCCGCTCAATGATGCGCGCGTGCGGCAAGCCATTGCCTACGCGATTGACCGCGAAAGTATCGTCAAGAATCTATTGCAAGGCCAGGCGCGCGTTGCGAACTCAATGCTACCGCCCGAATCATGGGCTTATGCGCCGGGGCAGACATACAATTTCGATCCCACAAAGGCCAAACAATTATTAGACGAAGCGGGCCTGCGCGACCCTGATGGGGCGGGGCCGCGCCAGCGACTCGACAAACCACTGGCGTTCAAAATTTCTGCCAGCAACATCGTCGTGCGCCAGTATGCGGGCGTGATGCAGAATCAACTGCAAGATGTGGGGTTGCCCGTCAACATCGAGACGCTTGAGGACAACACGCTACGCGAGGCGCAGTTGAATGGCCAGTATCAGTTGACGGCGGGGCGCTGGGTCGGCGGCAATCAAGACCCGATCTTTTTACGCGACCTGTTCACGTTCCTCACGGGCAAGGATAACTATCGCTTCAATCGCTCCCGCTATAGCAATCCTGAATTGGACAAACTGCTGGGCGAGGCCGTCAACACTGCCGACCGCACGCGGGCCAAACTGCTCTATACGCAAGCGCAAGAACTCATCAGCCGCGAGCTGCCGTCGCTGCCCCTCTGGTACGCCAACAACATCGTCCTCGCGCGCAAGACCGTCGGCAACATCAGCGTCCCCCCAAGCGCCGACTGGACGTTCGTGCGCTCACTTACGGTTGCGCCGCAATAAGCTTTTGAATCTCGCGCCACGATACGACGCCCTCCCGGATGAGACGTGCATTGTCGCCCGTGACATCAAGCACAGTCGAAGGCTGCTCCGTGCGCGCCGCGCCGTCATCAACAATGAGCGCGAGACCTTGGGGAAAGGCCTGCGCCGCTTCGCTAGCGGTGCGGGCGGGAGGTTCCCCCGCACGATTCGCGCTCGTCGCCGTTAAGGCCCCGCCGCATGCGCGCACCAACGCGCGCACGCCTTCGTCGGCCAGCAACCGCAGACCAATTGTACCTGTGTGCGCGGTCAAAGCCACCGGCACATTCGGGCGCGCGGCAACAACGAGCGTGACCGCGCCCGGCCAGCAACCGGCGCTGAGGGTGTCGAACAATGCGGAGCGGTTCGCCATGAACCGCTCCGCCAAATCTCCATCGCTCAGTACGACCAGCACAGGCTTCGTCTCTTCCCCTTTCAACTCACGCAACGCCCGCACCGCCGCATGATTAAACGGGTCTGCGCCAAGCCCATAAAACGTGTCTGTGCGAAATGCGATCAGGCCGCCGGCCGCGACAATTTCGGCGGCCCGCGCGCTAGTCTCAGGACTATCCGGCAAGATCAGCAGACTCATGCTGTTAACACAGTGGTTCAGATAAACCCAGTTCGCAGTGCGCGAAGTTTGCCTGCTTTCATTGGCCGCGTCGTGTAAGATACGCGCATGCCGGCAGTCGCGAAAAAACCTGCGCTTGATTTGAGCGACTTCCCACCGGGTCTGGTGACGGAGTACACGCGCCTGCTCTGTCTGGCCTGTATCTTCGATCTCTTCACCAAGCAGTTGGGTCTCGCGCCGCGTACCGCTTATTCGGAGATCAAGCGCCATGCGCCCACCGTCGCTGAATTAACCGCGCCCGCGCCCATCCGGCCCTATTTTGACAGCGCAGAGAAACATCCGCGCTGCCCGCACTGCGACGCGGCTAAACGCTGGCACGCGCGCCTCGACACTTATCGCATCGAAGGCGGCAAGGCTACCGATGCTCCACGGCGCGCGCTCGTCAAGGCGCTGCCAAAAGCTGAAGACCAATTCCTGCTGCTTGAAGTCCGCGCCACCCGCCGCGCAGTCTTTTTCGAATGGCTGGACGCGCTTGGCCGCATGCTCGACTTCAACGACGAGGCGTGGCTGATTGACGCGACGCGCTTTTATCTTGCACGGGTTACGCCAAAGACAGATTGGGCGGAAGTCTTTAACGGGGTGCGGGCGGTGCGGCGCTCGCAAAGACTCGCCATCGGTTGGGAGCGCGCGGGCGAACGACTCTTCCTCGCGCCCGCGCTTTACCACGACGCACTGCTTGTGCAGTATCTCGTCAGCCGTTCACAGGCACATGGCGGCTTGACGATGGCCGGGCGTTTGACGCTCCACGAACTTGTGCGCCGGCTGCGCCACGCCGGTTATCTGGCCGCCCACGGCGGTGGCGCAGGCGAGCAGATTGCTGTGCTCGAAAAACTGATCGAAGATTTAGCCGGTGGCGCTGGGGCCATCAAACTCCACTATCTCGTTGATCGCCGCGATTTTCTCGCCAAGGTGAAGTCAGTTTATGCCCACTATGCAACTTAGCGGACGACAGCTAACGGTGCGTTTGATTGCGCGCTTTGTCCGCATGCCGTTCGAGCGCAAGCTGAATTAAACGATCTAGCGCTTGCGTGAATGGCAGCCCCGAAGCGGCCCACATTTTGGGAAAGCCGGACACATCGGTTAGCCCCGGACAGGTGTTAATTTCGTTGATGAGTAACTCGCCATTGTCGTGCCGCAAAAAGAAATCCACCCGCGCGAAGCCCGCGCCGTCAACGGCTTTGAAAGCCGCGCGCGCCATGCGTTGGATGCGCGCGGTCTGCGCCTTGCCAAGCGCCGCGGGCACGACGAACTCAACGTGCCCGGTGCTGCTATATTTTTCCGTGTAATCGAGAAACGCGCCCTGCTGGTCATGCACGACATACTCACCCGGCAAACTCGCCTCCGGCTCATCATTGCCTAGCACCGCGCACTCGATCTCACGCACGGCCAGACCTTCTTCGATGATCACCTTGCGGTCATAACGCGCGGCCAAGTCAATCGCGGCGGCGAGCGTCCGTTTATCTGTCGCCTTCGAAATGCCGACGGATGAGCCAAGATTGGCCGGCTTAACGAAGCACGGGAAGCCAATTTTGCGCACCACGCGGCGCACGACCGCTTCCCGCTCGCCCTCCCACTCCGCGCGCAGAAACCAGAGATAATTACAGAGCGGCAATCCGGCGTCGCGGAATAGCGTCTTCATCGTCACCTTATCCATACCGCACGCCGACGCCAGCACGCCGCAGCCAATGTAAGGGATACCCGCCATTTCAAGCAGGCCCTGAATCGTGCCGTCCTCGCCGTACGTGCCGTGCAGCACCGGGAAGATGACATCGAGCGCAGGCGCAGCCGCATACCCATTATCCGCGTCGAAGGCCACGAGACCGGAGCGCGTTGGATCGCCCACGACTGCTGGCGCTGTTGTCACCCGCCTGACCGTTGCCGACAGATGTTTTACTGCTGCCTCCGGTAACAGTCCCGCCGACGCGGCCGGCGACAACCAACGGCCCGCCCGCGTGATCGCAATCGGCACGACCTCGTACTTCGTTGCATCCATCGCCGCGATGACCGCGCCCGCCGAACGCACTGCCACCTCATGCTCACCAGACCGTCCGCCATACACCACGCCAATGCGCAACTTGTTTTTCAAACGCTACTCCAAAGTAGTAAAGCTCGAATCTTGAACGGATAAAAGCAAATCACTGCTGTTCACGATTCACGATTCCTGGGTTTATAAAATTGTCTTGCCCAAGGCCGACAGGATTAGCTCGACGCCAAGCTCAGCGGTGCGGTTGTTGCTGTCGAGCGCGGTGTTGATCTCGACGACTTCAAGCGCGATCATGCCCCCGGCTTCGGCGATCTTCTCCATGCCGAGATGTGCCTCGCGATAGGTCAGGCCGCCGCGCACGACCGTGCCCGAACCGGGCGCATCGCCGGGGTCGAGTGCGTCCACATCGAGCGTGACGTGATAGCCGGCGGGCGCTGTGCTAGCAATTGCAATGGCCTCGTCCATACACACGCTCATACCGCGCTCATCAATCTCGCGCATGGTGAAGAAGCGCATGCCGAGTTGTTTGATCAACTCGCGCTCCGGCGGGTCTATGTCACGCCCGCCGACGTGCGCGCAATAGCGGGGGTTGAGTTTTGGCGCAAAGCCCGCGATGTGCGTCAATTCCGGCGGGCCATAGCCGAGTAGCGCGGCGAGCGGCATGCCGTGGATGTTGCCGCTCGCGCTCGTCTCCGGCGTGTTCATATCAGCGTGCGCGTCGAACCAGATGAGACCGAGCGGCTGCTGCGCCCCCACTGACGCCGCGACGCCCGCGACCGACCCCATAGCGATGGCGTGATCGCCACCGAGGATGATCGGCAACTCGCCCACGCGCATTATATTTTGCACTTCAATCGCCAACGCGGCACAAGCGGCGCTGATCTCGTGCAGATACTTCGCCTTCTCCTGCGGCGGCGCAGGCTGCTGCGGCCGCTCGATCCGCATGTCGCCGAGATCGCGCACTTCGTAACCGAGTTGCGCAATCCGTTGCGTGAGACGCGCAACACGCATCGCGGCCGGGCCGAGATCGACCCCCGCCAGGCCGCTGCCGAAACCGAGCGGTACGCCCAGAATACTGACGCGGCGGCCCGCACCGGGTGGGCGCATCATGCTGGTCGTATTTGTTTGTTCAGCTAAAGTTGACATAACTGCACTCACGTAAAACGATTACCCGAAGCTGCCCGCTCAGCCACCGAGGTTGATATTGAAGCCGCTGCCGCCGCCGCTCGATTGCGTCGGGAAGAAAGGCTTGAGCATGCTGGCAAATGCGGCGAGGTTGCGTGTCTGAATCAGCAACTCGCCCGGCCCTGAAAACTCCGCGACGATGCCCTCACCGCTCACCATGCTGCGGAAGAAGCCCGCCGCCGCCTTGCGCAAAGTGTACTGCGTGGTGCCTTCCCAGGCGACCAGATGGCCTGTGTCCACGACGTAACGCTCGCCCGCTTGCAGCCGTTTGCGATGGATCGCGCCAAACGACGAAACGAGCAACAAGCCCGCCCCCGTCACCGACAGCACGAACAAGCCCTCACCCGCGAAGAAATTCTTCGCGCCGCCCCACTTTGTATCCACTACCAAGCCGGCGTCGCCCGCGAGATATGAAGTCGATTGCACAAAGAACTGTTGATTGCTCATCTCGACGGCCGCGATGTCGCCGGGGCCGCCCGGCGCAAGCGTCACTTCGCCGGGGCCGCCGCGCGCCGTGAACGTCGAGACGAACGCCGACTCGCCGCCGACCGCACGCTTGAACGCGCCCATCAGCCCACCCTTCATCTGTGATTGCAACTCCACGTTCGCCGACATAGAGACCATCGCGCCCGATTCGGCCTGGATCGACTGCTCCGCTTGCAATTGCAAAACCGCGAGCGCATACGACGGTTGATGCAAAATTTCGTAACTATAGCCGCGCCCCTGCCCCGTGCCGTCTGTGTCAATGTTGATGCCGCGGCCAGCCGATTGGTTATAGCTGCCGCTGCTTGGCGCTGCTTGCGGGTAACCGCTTTGCGGTTGTGCTGGCGCAGCACTAAGCGTCCCCGACGCTGCGCCCTGCGCGTCGACGCGCATCCCACACCCGCCGCAGAACTGCGAACCGGCCACCAGCGGCACGCCACAGTTGGTACAATTCATAAACTCGCTCCTTGAGATTTTTCGACGATGATCCGCACCGCCGCTTCCGCCGTCCGCGCAAAATCGAGCCAAGCTACATCCTGCTCGCTCACGACCAGACTCTTGCGCCAGGCCTCCACCACTGGCGGCCAACAATCGCCCAGCAGGACGAGCGGGTGCGGTTCGATGACGCGCGTTTGCAGTTTGTTCCAGACGAGCGACAACTCCGTCACCGTACCCATGCCGCCACGGATGGCGATGAACCCGACCGAGCGGGTGATCAGCTGCTGCAAGCGTTCGTAGAAATGCGCCGTCGCCACCTTGTCCGTCAAATAACGATTTGGCTCGGCCTTGAACTGGTTCATGACGATGCCCAACACGCGCCCGCCCCGCTCGTGCGCGCCTCGACTCGCCGCCTCCATCACACCGAGATAACCGCCGGTGCAGATCGTGAACCCGGACTCCGCCAACAACTGCCCCACCCGCCGCGCCTGCGCGTACTCCTCAGAGTCCTCGCCGCATTTCGAGCCGCCGAAAATAGTAACGATGCGTTCCATAAGTTTGTGCATCGTGAATCGTAAATCGTGAACTAATAAAACTTATTTCTGCTATTCACGATTTATGATTCACGGTCTGAGTCGATTGAGTAGCCGTGGAAATGGAATTGTTTCGCGCACGTGTTCGATGCCGCACATCCAGGCGGTGCAGCGTTCGATGCCCATGCCAAAACCGGCGTGTGGCACGCTGCCGTAGCGGCGCAGATCGAGATACCACTCGAATGCTTCGCGCGGCAACTCGTGCATCTTGATCTGAGTTTCAAGAAATTCGAGTGAGGTCGCGCGCTCGCCGCCGCCAATCACTTCGCCATAGCCTTCGCTGGCCAGCACGTCCACACCTAAGGCGAGATCGGCGCGAGCGGGATCGCGTTTCATGTAAAAGGCTTTTACGGCCGCCGGGTAGCGATGCACCATCACGGGCCGGTCGAACTGTTGCGAGATATAAGTCTCATCGGGCGCGCCAAAGTCGCCGCCCCACTCGAAGCGCGTCTCCAACGCGCCGCTCGCATGCCCTTCGTGCAGCATCTTTACCGCGTCATCATAATGTAAGCGCGGGAACGGTGGCACAAGCGCTTCAAGTTTCGCCGTGTCGCGCTCCAAAACTTTCAACTCTTCTTGGCGCTCAGCCAACACGCGCGCGGCGATGCTGGCCAGGAAACGCTCGCAGAGATTCATCACGTCGTCGAGCGTGGCATAAGCCATCTCTGGTTCGACCATCCAGAACTCGGTCAGGTGGCGGCGCGTCTTGGAGCGTTCGGCGCGGAAGGTCGGGCCGAAGCAATAAGCCTTGCCGAAGGCGGCGGCGGTCGCTTCGTTGTAAAGCTGGCCGGACTGTGTGAGATAGGCTTTCTCCTCGTCGAAATAGTCCAACTCGAAGAGCGTCGTCGTGCCTTCGCAAGCGGCGGGCGTCAGGATCGGCGCGTCGCAGAGCGTGAACCCATCGTTGTCTAAAAAGTCGCGGACGGCGCGCACGACCGTGTGCCGCACTTTGAGGATCGCGTGCTGGCGACGCGAGCGCAGCCAGAGATGCCGATGATCCATCAGGAACTCGGTGCCGTGCTCTTTGGGCGTGATCGGGTAGCCTTCCACCGCCTGCGTGACTTCGGCGGATACGACATCGATCTCGAAGCCGCCCGGCGCGCGTTCGTCCGCGCGCACTGTGCCGCTGATGCTCAAGGCCGACTCTTGCCCCAAATGCTTGAGCGCGTCCCACAATTCTTCGGGCACATTCTTCTTAAAGACGACGCACTGCACCACGCCCGTGCCGTCGCGCACTTGCGGGAACAAGAGTCTGCCGCTCGCGCGCAGGTTGTAGAGCCAACCGCGCAAGGTCACGGTCTGGCCAACGTGCCCGGCAAGCTGATTGATGTAGACGTGCGCCGCTGTCGCCGTCGAGGTTAATGGTTGCGTGTCAACTTCTGGTGTCGTCATAAGGTATGCAATGCAATCATGATTGAATGAGCAGACAGATTATCGCCGACGGTTGATTACTTACCAAGTACGCGCGTCTGAATCGCGCGCTGCAAGACGGGGAAACGGTCGAGCCATTGCGCGGCTTGCAGGACGATCAGCAGCATCGGCTCGATAAAGGGCCCGTAAGTTTCGCCGCGCCCAAACACTCCTGTCTGACATGAGAAGGTGCCGCACGCCTTCAGACAACGCTGCACGGTCATTAAACGAAACTCGCGTGCGAAGTCATCCGATTCATACGGGGGCAAGCTACGCTGCGCGCGTTCCGCGAGCAAAAAGAGGCGGCGCGTGCGCACAGCCGCCAGCGAGGGCACGGCCGTGACGCGGTCGAGCAAGAGCGAGACGAGATCGTAGCTGGCCGGCCCCATGCGCGCGTCTTGATGATCGATCACGCGCAGCCGGCCTTGGCCGTCAACGAGCAAATTCGCCGTGTGATAGTCGCGGTGACAAAGGACGCGCGGTCTGGCAGCCAATTCGGCCGCCACATCGTTCAACTCGGCCCGCAACTCGGCCGCTTCCGCGTGTGGCAGCGTCTCATGGCGCAGACTGTGAAAATAGTGTTGGGAAAAAAAGTCCAACTCCCAGGAGAGTTTCGCTTCGTCGAAGGCGAGACGGCTGGCGATGGAGTCGCGTTCGTAAGCCAGCGCGGTCGCGCCCTGAATATCGGCGATCACGCTGATGGCTTGTTCGACGTAAGCCTCGCGCTCAGCTTCCGTCGCCGTCTCCAGCACGCGGCGCAATTGCTGGTCACCCAAATCCTCTTGCACGATGATGCCCTGCCCGCCGTCCACGGCCAAAGTTTCCGGCACGGGCAAATGCGCGGCGGCGAACAGGCGCGTTACGTCCAGATACGGGTGGATGTCGGGATCGAAAGGTTCAGGATAGACAGCGGCGATGGCCGTGGCCGTGGCCCACGGGACACGAAAATATTCCCGCGTCGAAGCATCAGGTGTGAGCGCAACGAGTGGCGCGGCAGCGAAACCTTTGCGCCCAAGGTAGTCTTGCAGCCGCGCGTGCGCCGGCGCAGTGAAGGCGTTGGCCGTGATCTCGTTTGGATGACTCATCGGACAGAAAAGGTGCGGCGCAAACTTGTACAGGTGGGGCCGTAGCTGCACGTGAGTTTACCGAACTCGCTGCACGTGAACTCGCGGCCTCGCGCTGTGCGGTGGAACGTATGCGATTGTATCACTGCGCTAGGGGCGCGACAAAATTCTCGCCCTGTATGCTGCCGGCCAGGCCCTTCGCCGGTCGCTCGACACCGCGTACAAGTTCCGCACGCACAACGGCCGCGTCCGTTATCGTCTCGCCCCGCCGCACCCGCACACCCGCGCCCAGCACTGCGCGGCGCACACTCGCCCCCACGGCAATGTGAGCGTGCTCCCACAACACCGCGTCATGGACATCCGCGCCCGCTTCGATGTGCGCGCCCGCGCCCAGTTCCACATCGCGCCCCTTTTGGCGCAGCAACTCGATGCTTGTATCGAGATAACGCTCGACGGTCGAAAGCTCATGCCACGCGCCAGCCGCGACGTGCGCGGCGATGCGCTCGCCCGCGCTTATTGCTTGTGGGTACACATCCGTGATCGAATCCGAGAAGATGCCGCGCGGGATGTAGTCGAAGATGCGTGCCTCCATGATGTGTATGCCAGTGAACATCAACGGAACGTCGTTACACTTTGCATCAAGCAAATGGTCAGGGGCCGGGAAACCGCCGAGACCTGCATATAACCCGTCGCGCACACGGATGATCGTGTAGCGTTCGCGGGCAACGTTGCGGCGCAGCACGAGTGTGGCCAGTGCGCGCTCGCGCCGGTGCGTGGCGAGGGCGGCACGCAGGTCTATGTTAGTGGCAAGTTTACCGTTGACGACGATGAAGGTGTCGGTGGCGAGAAAGTCGCGTGCGTTGTCGAGTGCGCCGCTCGTGCCAAGGATAGTCGGCTCGTCAAAGTAATGCAGTTGTACACCGACCGCGCTGCCATGGCCCAGCGCGGCCCGGACTGAGGCCGCTTGATGGTGGAGATTAACGCCGATCTCGTGACAGCCGTTGCGCGCCAGATACGCGGCCACGTAGCCCACGAGCGGCTGGCCCATAAACGGAAGCGCGGGCTTCGCCCGATCAATCGTTAGCGGCCACAGGCGCGTGCCATAACCGGCGGCCAATATCATCGCTCGCATAGATTTACAAAAAAGGTCAGAGGTCAGAGGTTAGGGAGAACAACAGATGTTTTCACTGACCTATAACCTTCTAACCGCTAGCTTCGGCTTTTAAGATGCCTGCGCGGCGTCGCGGATCATGAGATCAAATGTGCCGGGCGCGACTTTGCGGAAGCGGCGATTGCGGTTGAGCGAGACGGCGATGCTGATGGTCGGGTGTTGCCCGGTGAATTGAAAGCCGCCTTCCAATAGCCGGTTATAGATTTCGTTGACATGCAGCGGCCCGTTCGCCTCGCGCAGGATCAGGGCCGTGGCCTGCGGAATCGTGCGGTCGAAGAAACGATTATCTTTCGCTTCGATGTCGGCGCGCACGGGCGGGATATGGTGCGGGACGGAGGGCTTGCGTTGTGGCGCGGGCGGATACAGCGCCGACGCAGATGTATTGCGTACATCGTCGCGCCGCAACGCCATTTCGATCTCTACGTCGGAGGGCGCAGTAGTCGGGGCCGGGATGGAGTTAATCACCGACGACAGGATGCGCAACATCGCAGCTTCGGTTTGATTGCCGATGGCATCCATCTCCGACAACTCCGTGCGCAGTTTCTCCGCTTCCATCTCGACATCGGCCAAGCGCGCCGCCAACCGGTTGCGCGTCGCGCGCGTCGCGCGCAAGCTTTGCTCAAGTGTCGCTAATAGGTTTTCGTCAGGCATAGAGTTAAACGATGAAAGCTCAGGCATGCGCCAGCGTCTGAAGCAGTGTGATCTTTTCTTTGTTCAGGCCAAGTATTACGCTCTCACTGTTCACGTTCAAGTATATAGGTCGGGATCGAGCGTAGAGCGTCGCAGTACGGTGATTCGGGCAACACGTCGAGCGCCATGCGGGCGGCCTCGGCATACTCAATGGCGCGGGCCCGGGCGCGGGCCAGCGCGCCGGACTGCTCGGCCGCCGCAATCAGCGCCGGGCGCGAAAGTGTCTCGTAACTGCCCGCCCGCATCACGGCCTGTATATCGGCCCGTAGCGCTGGCTCAGTTTCGAGCAGATAGATGAACGGCAGCGTCAACTTCCCTTCCAGCAGATCGACGCCGGCCGCTTTGCCGATGGCGTCGGCAGTCGCGGTGAAGTCCAACAAATCGTCTATGAGTTGGAAGGCCGCGCCGAGATTGAGACCGTAATCGCGTAGCGCACAGCGCGCGGTTTCGTCGGCCTTGCCGAGCAACGCACCGATCTCGCAGCAGGCGCTGAAGAGAAACGCGGTCTTGCGCAGCAGGATATCGAAGTATTGCTCTTCGTTGATGTCCGCGCGGCCAATGGTAGTTAGTTGCATCAACTCGCCTTCGGTCATCCGCCGCGTGACGTTCGTGAGAATGTCCAGCACCGGCAGCGAGCGTTCGCCGAGACTGGTCTCGAAGGCCGACATGTAGAGCCAGTCGCCCATTAGCACGGCGGTTTGATTGCCGAAGCGACTATTGATTGACCGACGATTGCGGCGCGTCTCGGCGTTGTCAATGATGTCGTCATGGACGAGCGTCGCGGTGTGCAAAAACTCCATCACGGTGGCCATGCGGATCACGTTCGACCGGGCCGCATCGCCGCCGACGGCGTAAGTAGCCAGCAACGTGAGCGCCGGTCGCACCCGCTTGCCGCCCGACGCGCGCAAGTAATCGCCGATGTATGCGATCACCTGGATGTTGGAGCGCGCCTGCCGCTCGAACTCGGTCTCGACCAGGCGCAACTCCTGCGCAACGAGACTGAAGATGCGCGCCGCCGTTAACTGCGGTTCTGCGAGCGCGGCGAGATGACCAGTGTTCATAGGGCCAGAGGTCAGAAGTCAGAGGTCAGAGGTCAGAGAAATCAGCTTGTACGTCTATCCTGATCTCTAACCGCTTACCTCTGACCACTGCTGTTCAATGTGTACGATAGTTTGTGTACTGCATGTTGATGTTGAAATCTTTGGCCTTCAACTGGGCGATGATGTCTTGCAGCGTGTCGCGGTCGCGCCCCGTGACGCGCACAACATCGCCCTGAATCGAAGCCTGCACCTTGACCTTCGTTTCCTTGATGAACTTGACGATCTCTTTGGCCTTCTCCGTCGGGATGCCCTGTTGAATAGCGACGTGCTGGCGCACGGTGCTGCCCGCGGCCGGCTCAATCCGGCCATAATTAAACGCCTTGAGCGGCAAGCCGCGCCGGACGAGTTTCTGCTGTAACATGTCGTTCATGTTGCGCAGTTTAGTCTCGTCTTCGGCGGTCAAGATCAACTCGTCGCCCTCGTGGACAACAAGTGCGTGGCTGCCCTTGAAGTCAAATCGCTGCCGGACTTCTTTCATTGTCTGATCAAGCGCGTTCGTGATTTCGGCGCGGTCAACCTGCGAAACGATGTCGAATGAGTTCTGTTGAGCCATAAAATGAAAGTTGCGCGCGAAACCAGGTTGAGCTTACCCGATGCTTGTCGCCGCCGGTCGCATTCTTTATAGCATTAACTCGCGCGGGGCGAAAGCGGCATGCTTTATTTCGTGCTCACGCCGCAAATAGTTGCAATTTGAACAGGCGCGCGAAGTTACTACTGGTGCTGCGCCCAAACTCGGTTGGGGCCAGGTTGCGCAATTCGGCCACGAAGCGTGCGGTCTCGACGACACGCGCCGGCTCATTGCGCTGCCCGCGAAAAGGCACGGGCGTGAGAAACGGGCAGTCGGTTTCAACCAGCAATCGGTCGAGTGGCACGCGCCGCGCAATCTCGCGCAGTGGCTCAGCTTTCTTGAACGTGACGTTGCCTGCGAACGAGATCATAAACCCTAACTCAAGCGCGACTTGAGCCAACGGCCAGCCGCCGCCGAAGCAATGCATGATGCCGCCCGCATCCGCGTCGGCCCACTCCGCGCGCAAAATCTCAATCGTGTCTTCATCAGCCGCGCGTGTATGAATAATGACGGGTAAACCGGCCGCGCGGGCTAAACGCAATTGCCTCGTGAAGACCGCGCGTTGAATCGCGCGCGGCGAATTGTCGTAATGATAATCCAGCCCGATCTCGCCCCACGCCAGCACGCGCGGACTGCTGCGTATGAGCCGGTCGAGTCGCGCGGCGGCGTCATCGTCGAACAGACGCGCGTCGTGTGGATGCACGCCCACAGCCGCATACACACCGTCATACTGCTCGGCAACTGCAATCGCGCGCTCAAGCACACCACTATGCGGATCGCCCGTGCCCACATTCAACATCGCCACGACGCCCGCCGCCCGTGCCCGCGCAACAACCTCGGCGCGATCCTCGTCGAACTCAGGCCCGTCGATGTGTGCATGCGAGTCAACGAACATAGAAATTATTAGCTGTTAGCTGTTAGCTGTTAGCTGTTAGCTGTTAGCTGTTAGCTGTTAGCTTGAAGCAGAAGGCTAAGAGCTAACAGCTATTTCAATCTTGCGCCGTTCGGTACGTCCTCGATGAAGGTGGCGAGTACGGGTTTCCCTTCTTCGCCGATGGAGGCGGCCAGCACCATGCCCTGCGATTCGAGACCGCGCAGCTTACGCGGTTGCAAGTTGGCGACGAAGATAAGTTTGCGCCCGACGAGCTTTTCCGGTTCGTAATGCTCGGCGATGCCGGCGAGTATCTGGCGCGGCTGCGCTTCGCCAAGATCGACGGTGAAGCGCAGCAGTTTGTCCGACTTAGGGATGCGTTCAGCGGTCAACACTTCGCCGACGCGCAACTCAATTTTGCTAAAGTCGCCAATCTCGATTTGATTAGCCACGCCGTCAGGCGCGGCTGCTTGCGCCGCACCGGGCACGGCATCCGCTTCCGTCGCGCCAAGCATCGGGGGCGCGGGCTTGGTTTCAGTTGCCAACGTTGCGCCGGGCACCGCGTCTGCTTCGGTCGCATGTGCGCCGATGGGCGCGGCCGTCCGGGCGCTCGCCGCTTCACGCTGTTTCGCGTCCGCCGCTTGCGCGAGTTCCTTCTCAATCTCTGCCATTGTTTTCACCTTGTCGAGGCGCGGGAAGAGGGGCGCGACCGCGCCGATGCTCGTCCCCGCTGGTAAAGTTCCCCATAAGAGTGTTGTCGGATCAGTTGCGGCCAGTTCGCCCGTCTGCCCTAACCCTTGCCAGATAGTTTGCGCGGACTCCGGCATAAACGGATAGAGCAGGACAGCCAGCCAGCGCAACGATTCCGCCGCGCGATACAACACGGCATTCAGCGTCGGCCGGTGCGCCTCGTCCTTCGCCAACTCCCACGGCTTCGCGTCCGAGATCAGCTTGTCCACCCGCGCGCTGATCGTCCACGCCGCTTCCAACGCGCGACTAAAAGCATGCTCCGCGCACAAGCGCACAAACTGATCACGCGCATGCTCGACGACGCTCGCTAACCCCTGCGCGTCCGGCTCTACGCCGGCACGTTTGGCCTGCAAGTGCTGTTCTTCCGCGATGTCCGGTGCAGGCACTTTGCCATCGCAGTAGCGCCCGATCATCGTCAGCGTGCGGCTGAACAAGTTGCCTAACCCGCTTGCCAGATCACTGTTGGTGCGCGTGATCAGCGCGTCATAACTGAAGCTGCTGTCCTGCCCGAAGACCATCTCGCGCAAGACGTAGTAGCGCACCGCATCAACCGTGAAGTGGCGACGCAGCAGATTCAGATCGACCGAGTTGCCGAGCGTCTTCGACATCTTGCGCCCCGACTTATCAAGCCACGTGCCGTGCGCGATGACGCCGGTCGGTTGCTCGACGCCGGCAGCTAAGAGAAACGCCGGCCAATAGATCGCGTGCTGACGCAAAATGTCTTTGCCGATAAAGTGGAGCGCGCTGCGCTCACTGTTTTCTGCCTGTGGCCAGAATTTTTCAAATAGCCCGGCCCGCTCCTCGTCGTTTGTGCCCCAGCCGAGCGCGGTGATGTAGTTTGTGAGCGCGTCGAGCCAGATATAGATCGTGTGCGCCGGATCATCGGGCACGGGAATCGCCCAACTGACGGACGACTGCAAACGGCTGATCGACAAATCCTGCAAGCCGCGCCGGACGAAACTGATCACCTCGTTGCGCCGCACATCGGGCCGGACGAAATCGGGGCGCGCATCGTAGAGCGCAAGCAAAGCCTCATCGTAATCGGAGAGGCGGAAGAAATAACTTTCTTCCGCCACGCGGTCGAGCGGCGTCTCATGCACCAGACACGTGGGCGGCTCGCCTTCACGCACCGGCTGCGCATACTCGTCCTCAGTCTTGAACGTCGCGCACGGCGCGCAGAACCAGCCCTCGTAAAAACCTTTGTAGATCGGCGCGCGGCCCTTCGGCGTTTTGCCCCTGGCGACGAGTCGCCAGAACTCCGCGACCGCGCGATAGTGAAACTCTGCGGTCGTGCGCATGAAGGCATCATAACCGCCATGTGCGCCGTCAAGTTGAAAAGCGGCGTACATCCCTTGCAACTCGCCGACGATATAATCGACGTGTTCTCTGGGCGTGCGGCCCGTGCGCGCGGCGGCGCGTTGCACGTTCGTGCCATGCTCGTCCGTGCCGGTCAAAAAATAAGTCGCGTCGCCACGCTGCCGGCGCAGCCGCACGACGCAATCCACGACGAGCGTCGTGTACAGATGCCCCAGATGCGGCAGACTGTTCGCGTAATAGATCGGGGTAGTAGCGTAAAAAGTTTTCATCCTACGTTAGTCTCTGCCGCGAATAAGGGCCATCGCTTCGGCGCGCGTGCGCGGGTCTTTGCGAAACGCGCCGCGGATGGCGGACGTGATCGAGAGTGCGCCCGGCTTCTTCACGCCGCGCAAGGTCATACACGTATGTTCGGCTTCGATCACGACCATCACGCCGAGCGCCTTCAAGCCGTTGTATAGCGTGTCCGCGATCTCGGAGGTCAGCCGCTCCTGCACCTGCAAACGGCGCGCGTAAGTTTCCGCCAAGCGCGCGAGCTTAGATAAGCCGACGATGCGCCCGTTCTTCGGGATGTAAGCAATGTGGCAACGCCCGACGAATGGCGCGAGATGATGCTCGCACAAGGACGCGATGTGGATGTCTTTCACGATCACCATCTCGTCATGTTTGTCGCCCGGCAGCGCAGCCACGTGTGCCTGCGGGTCTTCGCGCATTCCCGCCGTCAATTCTGCATACATCTCCGCGACGCGCAACGGCGTTCGCCGCAAACCGGCCCGCTCCGGGTCTTCGCCCACCCCCTCAAGGATCAGCCGCACCCCTTGCGCGATCTTCGCCAGATCAACGCCAGCCGGTGCGCTAGTAGCAGTTCCGGCCGCTAACTCGTTCTCGTCCGGCTCAGTCGCGGAATAACCTGTGCTCATCGATCTACCTCGTGAATCGTGTATCGTGGCTGGAGAAAGCACGGCTTTTTTCTCTAGCCACGATTTACGATTTGCTGTTATTAAATTCCGTCCGCGCAGCCGCTTCAACTGTGCGTAGTGATACATCGAATCGTGCGGCGGCGGCGCGACAATCGTCATATTCTGGCGTGACGTTGCTGATGCGCCCATCAAGGCGCGCGACCTTGATCCTGATCGCCCCGTACTGCGTCTCAACCGGTACTATCTCGCGGGCGAGCGCGCGCCGCTCAACTTCGTAGCTGCGCACGCCGAGCGTGGTCGTCTCGCTAAAGAGCAGTTGCAGCAGCGCCTCGCGCTCTGTGGGCCGGCACAGGAGCGAGACTAACACGCCGGGCCGGTTCTTCTTCATCTGCACGGGCGTGAAATAGCAATCGAGCGCGCCGCGTTGGAACGCGCGCTCCATCAGGTGCCCGATGATCTGCGGCGACACATCGTCAAGATTCGTCTCGATCATCAACAGCCGTTCGTTCAGCGCATCGCTCTCAGTCTCGCCCACGAACACGCGCAGCACGTTCGGGAATTTCTCGTAGCTGCGCCCGCCCGCGCCATAACCTGTCGCGCTCACGCGCAAGGCGGGCAGCGCCCCGTAAGTTTCACAGAGCGTACTGACGATGGCCGCGCCGGTCGGCGTCACCAACTCGCCTACGATGTCCGTCGCGTAGATCGGCTTGTCGCACAGCAGTTCGACGACGGCGGGCGGCGGCACGGGAAACCGCCCGTGCGCCATCTCGACCGTGCCGCTGCCAACGTGCAAGGCCGACGACGCGAACTCCTCGATGCCGAGCAACTCAAAGCCGATGCACGCACCGACGATGTCAACAATCGCATCAAGCGCGCCGACCTCGTGAAAATGGACTTGCTCAAGGGGCACGTTATGCACGTGTGCTTCGGCCGCGCCCAGGCGCGTGAAGATACGCGCGGCGCGCTGCTGCACGCGCTCGCTCAAACGCGAACGAGCGATGATCTTCAAAATCTGACTCAGCCCGCGATGATGATGCTGCTCATCGGTGCTGACCTTTGCATGGACGGCGCTGATGCCGGCCCGATCAACCTGCGCGAACGTCACCTCGAAGTTGCCGAAGTCTAGCGACTCCAGCCCTTCGACGAGCGCACGTCTGTCTGCGCCGGCGCTGACGAGCGCGCCGAGCGTCATGTCGCCGCTCACGCCGGCGAAGCAATCAAAGTACAGCAGTCGCATAAAATGTTGGCGCGATGGTAGCAGAGCGCGCCACCGCAGTGTCAAGCAAGCCACTTCCGATGCATTAGCCGCCGTGCGAATGGCTGCGCTATACTGACCTCTTTTACGACGAGCAATCGAGCGTCAACTGGACAGCGGCCATCGATTGGCTAAAGCGAAGGAAATCGAAAAGACTTTGAAGCTGGCAGACCTACAACAGACCTTACGCGCGCGTGTGCGCGAAACGGCGGTGGCCAAATTCGGCGTCACGCTCGAATTGGTAGCGGCCGAAATACCGCCGCGCACCGAGTTGGGCGACCTCGCCTTCCCCGTCGCCTTTGAATTAGCGAAGCACATCAAGCAAACAACCGGACAGAAGGCCAACCCGCGCGCCATCGCGGAAGAACTCAAAGCGGCGCTTGAAGCTGAGCCGAACGTGGCGCGTGTCGAAGTGGCCGGCGCGGGTTATTTGAACGTCTTCTACGACCGCGCGCTCTTACTGCCGCACCTCGCCGCCGTAGGCATGGCGGAGCAAACCATTGCACAGCCCACCACGGACGCCGGGCAGAAAATCATCGTCGAGCACACGAACATCAACCCGAACAAGGCGGCCCACATCGGGCACCTGCGTAACGCCGTGTTGGGCGATGCCTTCGTGCGTATTCTGCGGGCCACCGGGGCGGAGGTCGAGGTTGATAATTACATCGACAACACCGGCGTGCAGGTCGCCGATGTCGTCGTCGGCTTCGAGCACGTCGAGCGGTTGACGCTCGCAGATGTGCGTGCGCTCGATCAGTCGCTGCCGCCGGAGCAACCGTTCGATTACTACTGCTGGGATTTATACGCGCGCGTCGGTCTCTTCTATCGCCACGGCGACGCGGACGCGAAGGAAGATACGGAGCGGCTAAAATTGCGCGCTCAGACATTACACGCCCTTGAGGCGGGCGACAATGCGACGGCAGAGCTAGCCGATTACGTCGCCACGCGCATCGTGCAGTGTCACCTGAACACGATGGCGCGGCTCGGCGTTCATTATGATCTGCTGCCGCGCGAGTCCGACATTCTGCACATGGGCTTCTGGCAACAAGCCTTCGAGCGGTTGAAGGAGACGGGCACGATCCGGCTTGAGACCGAAGGGCGCAACGCGGGTTGCTGGATCATGCCGACCGATCTACACGCCAGCACGGACGAACATGAGGCCGACAAGATCATCGTCCGCTCAAACGGCACGGTCACGTATGCAGGCAAAGACATCGCCTATCAACTCTGGAAGCTCGGCCAACTCAAACGCGACTTTTACTACAAGCCATTCCGCCAGTATCCGGATCAGCACGTCGTCTGGGTCTCGACGAGCGTGGCGACGGAAGAGACGCCCGGACATCCGTCGTTTGGCGGCGGCCGCATGGTCTACAACGTGATCGATTCGCGCCAGTCATACACACAGGACGTGGTGCGGCGCGGGGCGGCGGCCGTTGCGCCGGAAGTGGGCGCAGCGGCGAGCGTCCATCTGGCTTACGCGATGGTCGCGCTTTCACCGGCTGCGTGTGTGGAGTTGGGGCTGGAATTGAGCGCGGAAGATCGAGCGCGGCCCTTTATCGAGATGAGTGGGCGCAAAGGTTTGGGGGTGAAGGTTGACGATCTCATCAACCGGCTTGAAGCGGGCGCGCTGGCGGAAGTCGAGCGGCGGCACACTGATCTGCCGCAGGCTGAGCAAGTGGCGACCGCTCACGTCATCGCCATCAGCGCGTTGCGTTATTTTCTGTTGAAGTGGACGCGGAATTCGCTCATTGCTTTTGACTTCGCTGAGGCGCTCGCGTTCGAGGGCGAGACCGGCCCTTACTGTCTCAACGCAGTGGTGCGCGCCAACTCGATCTTCCGCAAACTGCCCGCACCGCTGTACACGGCCGCGCAGGCATTCATCAAGCAACTCGCGCCCGACGGACTGCCGGCTGAGGAAGTACGCGAGATTCTGGCGGGCGCAGCGGGCAATGAAATGTGGGCACTGGTCACGCTCGCCGCGCGGTTAGACGAAACAATTGCGTATGCGGCGGCGCAGGCCGAACCGGCGCATCTGGCCAAGTACGCGTTCCAACTGGCCAAGGCGTTCCACTCTTTCTACCATCATCATCCGATCATCACGGAAGCGAACGACGCGCGCCGCGCCGTGCTCATCACCATCGCCGATCTCGTCCGCCGGCAACTGACGGCGGCCCTCGGCACGCTCGGCATTGAAGTGCCGGAGCGCATGTGAACGGCAGCTTTTAATTTTGAGTTTTCAGGAGCAAACTAAACTGACCGCTCTTAACCGACAATTGCTGGCTGAATACTGAGAACTGGAAACTGATTTATGCTAATCGTAATGAAAGCCGATGCAACCGAACGCGAGGTCGCGGATGTGATGCGCATCGTGCAGGAACTTGGTCTGCGCCCACACCCGTTGCCGGGCGCGCAACGCACCGCCATCGGCATCACCGGCAATCAGGGCGCGGTCGATCCGAGCCACTTCGAGAACTTGCCCGGCGTCGCCGAAGCGATCCGCGTGAGCAAGCCGTATAAGTTAATCACGCTTGATCTGAAACCGGAGAAGACAATCGTGCGCGTCGGCGATGCGACCATCGGCGGCGACGAGTTGGCGCTCATCGCCGGCCCCTGCGCGGTTGAGAGTCATGCGCAAGCGTTCGCCATCGCCGAGGCTGTGCGCCGCAGCGGCGCGCGTTTCTTTCGCGGCGGCGCATACAAGCCGCGCACGTCGCCCTACGCTTTTCAGGGTCTCGGTGAAGAGGGCTTGAAGATTCTCGCGGAAGTGCGCGAGGCTTATGGCTTAAAGATCGTGACCGAAGCGTTGGACGAGCGCAGCGCCGACCTGGTGGAACGCTACGCCGACGTGATGCAGATTGGCGCACGCAACATGCAAAACTTTTCGCTGCTCAAACGCGCGGGCCGGGCGCGCCTGCCAGTCTTGTTGAAGCGCGGCATGTCCGCCACGCTCGACGAATGGCTGCTCGCCGCCGAGTACATCATGGGCGAGGGCAACTACAACGTGATCCTCTGCGAGCGCGGCATCCGCACCTTCGCGCAGCACACGCGCAATACGCTCGATTTATCGGCCGTCCCGGCCGTGCGGCGCGTCTCGCACCTGCCCGTACTGGTTGATCCATCGCATGGCACAGGCAAACACTACATGGTCACCCCGATGGCCCGCGCGGGCGTCGCCACCGGCGCGGACGGTCTCATCATCGAAGTCCACGACCAACCCGAAAAAGCGCTCTCCGACGGCGCACAGTCGCTGACCATCGAACAGTATGATCAACTGGTCGCGGAAGTGCGCGCCATCCATGAAGTGATCGCGCCTGCGCCGGTTGGATGATAATCAACTTGCCCGCAAACACGACCGCCCGGCAATCTTAGTGACTGCCGGGCGGTCGTGTTTGCGATTTACTCTTACAGCACTATTGAGGCGGCGTACCGGACAGAAGGAATACATCCCACGCCCAACGCCCGACCTGTGCGCCGTGAATGTCTTTGACCTTCGCACGATAGCGGAAATGATTGCCGTACTGGTCAGCCCGGCGCGATTCTCTGTAATCGAGATCGAGGATGGCCACGCCAAGTTCGGGCAGCGTGTGCAACTCACTCGACTCTGAGATGCCGTTGTGGTTGCTGTCTTGCCAGAGCCGCAGTGCGGCGAAGACGGTATCTCGACTATTAATCCTACCGTCACCCGTGCCGCCGTTTTCTGGTTTATCGAATTCGGCCAGCGCGAGGAATCCGTTGGGGCTTGTGGTCTGTGGTTGTTCTGTGAAATTACCGAATAGTTCCAGCCCGTTATCAATTGTCCCATTGTTGTTGCGGTCGAGGACGAGGAACGCATCATCTGAATTTGCCGCTGTCCACGCCAGCCGTTCCTTGCTGCCGACGGTGTTGAGGTCGAAGTTCGCGCCGTCCCTATTGCTTGTGAGGTTGTAGCCGTCTCCATTCACATCGATGACGATTGGCGTTATCGGTTGGTTGCAGCAGCAAGTATCTTCCCAGTTGTATGAATTCGGGTAGCCGGAACATCCAGTTGAGGTGTAAGTACACCAGTCAACGCTCCTTGGGCATGACGGGCGTGAGTGACTTAATTCATATTCCGCTCGAACTGACCCACTGCAACCAGCAGGACAGCTAGCAATTTCGCCACAATCCCAATTGCAACGGGTACTATTCCATAAACACTGGCTTCCAGGAGGCTGAGGTGGGCGTGTCGGGGTGGGTTCGGGACATACACACTGTGAGTATAACGAGTTCGCTACCTTCGGACTAGGACAATTATCGCAGGTCTTTAATGTCAATGGTTCGGACAGAATTAAGCAGCGATAGCCGCATAGTTTCTGAGATATTCAAACTGCGGATGATTTATTACCGCACTTTGGTCTAAAGCTAACTTGGAAATTATCAGGTTGAGCAAATGTTCATTGAAAAATCGTTG
>JBBQGM010000035.1:0-47670 GCA_038322995.1 Pyrinomonadales bacterium | reverse complement strand
GGAGATCGTGCGCCAGGTGCGCACGTTCGTGCAGCGCCGACGCACGCCCATCGTCCTGCTCTCGGCCAGCGCCAGCGCGGGCGCGGCGCACGGGGCCGGCATCGACGCGTTCCTGCGCAAGCCGCAGGATGTGGCCCTGCTCGTCCCGACCATCACGCGCCTGCTCACCGATTCAGCCGCCGACTTTGCCACCTCAAGCTGAGCAAGCGGGTGGCGGCCCTCGTCAGCGGAATGGCCATTCGGGTCAGCACCTATGGGTACCGGTCTCTGCTTCTATCTTAGCCGCTGGCTAATTGATTTGCGCCACTACGCGCACTAACACGCAACCCCGCGCTGCTTTCCGGTCGTTCTAACGTCTTGTCTTTACAGGCAGATACCCTTATCATGTCCCGGCGCTGGAAACGCATCGGGTTGTGGTGTGTCCTGCGCTCAGGCAAAGTATATTGCTGTGGTTGATTTGTTCGATTGAGGGCGTGCAAGGCTTACGCCCGGAGGAGACTGTCTAGTGTTTAGCGATCAATTTCGCCGGAACGAATCGGCCGGCGGTAGATTCAGCGGCGTGAAGAGTTCCAAGCTGATCTCGAATCTGGCCGATCTATCCTGGAAGGTTTTTCAGGCGGTCAACATGGCGCTGCCTGAAGGTGCGGCCGTGCGCCCGCAGTGGGCCCCGGGGCCGCTCTTGAAGTCTTACGAGCGCACCAGTCCGCCGCTCGGCTTCCCGCGCGAGACGGACAGTCTGTGCCCGCGTTGTGTGAAGGAAGTGCGCGAGTCCGTCATCAACGGCGAGACGCCGCTTGAGACTTTGATGAACGAGCATCCGGGCGAGATCAAGGCGCAAATCATTGAAGACAACGGGCGCATCATCATGCGCAAAGATTGCCCGAAGCACGGCCGCTTTGAAGACGTGATGGCGACCGACCCGGCGTTTCTGGCCCGCATCGAGTCGCTGTTTTACGGGCGCGACTTTCGCGCGGCCGAGGATGCGAGCATTCACCGGCACGGCACGTCCAACATCAAGTTCGGGCGCGGCGCGGTGTTGACGGTCGATCTCACCAATCGTTGCAACATGATGTGCAACCCGTGCTTCATGGACGCGAATCAGGTCGGCTACGTCCACGAACCGACGTTTGAAGATACGAAAGCGATTCTTGATCGTGCTGTCTCGTTCAAACCGAAACGTCAGATCATCATCCTCTTCTCCGGCGGCGAGCCGACGCTCTCGCCTTACTATCTCGAAGCGGTCGCCTATGCCAAACAGGTCGGCTTCTATCGCATCCTTGCCGCGACGAACGGCATTCGCTACGCCGAAGACATAGAGTTCTGCAAGGCAGCAAAGGCCGCGGGCCAGCACGGCGTCTATTTGCAGTTCGACGGCGTAAGCGAAGAGAAGAACAAGCATCGCGGCGTCGGCAACTTGTTCGACGTGAAGTTGCGCGCGATTGAGAATCTGGCCAGCGTCGGTATCAAGGTGACGTTGGTCACGACCATCGTCAACACGATCAACAACGACGCCATCGGCCAGATCGTCGAGTTCGCGGCCAAGAACATCGACAAGGTGCAAACCATCGCGTTCCAACCGGTCTCGTTCACCGGGCGCGACGAGGACGTGCCCGACGACGTGCGCAGCCAGCAGCGTTACACGCTTGCCTGCATGGCGAGCGATCTCGAAGCGCAACTCGGCGGCGACCTCAAAGCGTTGCGCGATTGGTATCCGCTCTCGTCCTATTCCGCGTTCACGTCCGTGATGGACATGCTGCAAGGCGCGGACGCACCGTGGGGCTGGTCGAGTTGCAACTGCCACCCGAACTGCGGCGTGTTCACCTTGATGGTCGTCAACCGGCACACGGGCGCATGGACGCCGCTCTTCAAGTTCTTCAACTACGAACGCTTCATGCGCGACGTGACGCTCATCACCGACACAGCGCGCGGGCAGAAGATGACGATGGCGCAACTCGCCATGGCCATCATGCGCAACTTCGATCCCACGCAAGCGCCCGAAGGCTTTCCGATCTCGCAGATCATCAATCTATTCAAGCCGTCTTCGACGAACTCGAACTCGGATCGCAACGACCGCATGCAGACGCAAGTGGCCGGCGCGGACGACGACGCCGACCAGTGGCGCGTGCTCTGCGTCGAGGGCATGTGGTTTCAAGATTTGTTCAACTACGACTTCCGCCGCACCGAGATGTGCGTCATCCCCTATGGCACGCAGGAAGGTGAGATTTCGTTCTGCGCCTACAACACGGGCGTCGGTTGGCGACAGATCATCGAGAACATGCACAAGACAGCGAGCCTCGGCGAATGGTATGAGGAACACGGCCGCCACGCCGTCTACGCCAAAGGCAAGCCTGTGCCCGGCATCCAGAAAGCGCGCTCGCTCAGCCTGCCCATCGTGCAACAGATTCTCGCCGAGGATGCAGAACAACTCCACCAGATCACGCCCTACCTCGTTGCGGAAGAGGAAAAAGTCGCGGTCTCTTAAACCCTACTATGGCCGCCGCCTTGTCATAACCAGGGCGGCGGCGCGCAAACGATCCCAAGAGCCGGAGTCCGAGCCATCCCTCGGCCCGATAGTTAGCTAGCCTGTCTTAGGCTGCGTAGCAGCAAGTCGCTTCAACGCGGCTTAATCCAAACACAGTGGCGGCACGTCAAATCTGGCGCGGATGCGATTGATCGTGCGCAGGACTTTGGGCCGGCTGACGATCTTGATCTCAAGTTTGCGCGTGCCCGGAATGTCCAGCAGCATGATGCCGATCAGGATCGTGAGGATACCCTGCCCCGGCACGCCCGGCAGCGACATGAGCACGCCGATCACGAGATGCACCGCACCGAGCAGATTTTTGCCGATCAGACCGGCGAGCCGCACGGCCCGTGAACGGTCGGCGAAGAACTCGGTCGTGTGCGATGCGCTGAAGTAAGCGGCTGGCAGTTTGACCAGAATGAAAGCGGTCTCGGCAATGCTCAACGAGAAAGTGAGCAAGAACAGCCCGACACCCAAGCCCACGCCGCGCCAGGACAGGCGCGAAGTCACAGCTTCAAGCCAGCCGCTACTCAGTGCGAGCGCGCACGCCCGCAGAAAAAAAACACTCATTAATTATGTTCCTACGCTGCGCCGCTCAAGCCCGGCCCGCGCCGCGATGAGCGCGCCGATCAGTTCCGTGACCACTACCCGCGCCACGCCGTCCAAGCCGAAGTCGCGTGTCTCCACGCCCGCCCAGAACTCGCCCAACTCACGTGCCCCTGCGCGCTCAAACACATACGCCTGCGCCAGCAGATCGATCACGTCCGCCGCCTTCACCAGCCGCGCCTCCACGCTCGCCCGCGTCTCGTACTCTTCATGCCACGCGCTATACGCCCGCCGCAACTCGTTGCCCAACGCCGCCACCATATCATCAAACGCCGCGCGCTCAGCCCGCTGCCGCGCCGCCGCGCCAAAATACTCCGCCGCCGTGCGCGGCAGATCGCCCACCCGCGCCTCCGCCCAATCATGCATGAGCGCGAGCCGCAACACACGCTCCACGTCAACTGCGCCGCCCCGCGCCCGCACCTCATCCGCCAACAGCATCGCCACCACCGCCACGCCATACGTGTGCGCCCCTACCGACTCTGCGCCCGGCGCGAGACCACGCAACACCCAACCCGTCCGGTCGAGCCGCTTCAAGCGTTGCAGTTCAATGAGAACGGAGAACATACGGCGGTTAAAGTCAGACGAACATCTTGCCCGGATTCAAAATCCCGTTCGGATCAAGCGCGTGCTTGATGCGCTTCATCGCTTCAATTGTTGAACTGCCGAGCGCCATGTCGATGTAGGGGGCTTTGACGTAGCCGATGCCGTGCTCGCCGCTGATCGTGCCGCCTAAGTTCACGGCAACGGCGAAGGTGGCGCGCACGGCAGCGCGGGCGCGGCGCATCGCTTCCGTATCGTCGCGGTCGCACATGAAGTTGACATGGATGTTGCCGTCGCCCGCGTGGCCGAAGTTGACGACGAAGGTATTGAACTCGCGCCCGATCTCGACGACTTGTTCGATCAATTCCGGCACGCGCGAGCGCGGCACGACCACGTCCTCGTTGAACTTCATCGTGCCGAACTTCTTAATCGCAGGCGAGAGCGCGCGGCGCACGTCCCATAATTTTTCTTCGTCCGCGCGTGTCGCCGCCGCCAGCACATCGTAGCCGCCACCGTCGCGCATCACCCCTTCGACGATCTGCGCCGCATCTTCGACTTCGCTGCGCGAGCCATCCACCGCAACGAGCAAGAGCGCGCCCGCGGCCGCGTCCAAGCCGAAGGCGAACTCGGATTCGACGGCGCGAATCGCGTTGCGATCCAACACCTCAATCGCCACCGGCACAACCCGCGCGCGATTGAAGCGCGGCACGCAGGCGCACGCTTCGGTCATCGTCTTGAACGTGGCGCGCACGGTGCGCGTTGCTTCGGGTAACGGCAATAGGCGCAGTGTCGCTTCGGTGATGATGCCAAGCATGCCTTCAGAGCCGCAGATAAGGCCGGTCAGATCGAAGCCGACGACGTTCTTGCTCGTGCGTCCGCCCGTGCGGATAACTTCGCCCATCGGCGTGACCACTTCGAGGCCCAATACGTAATGCTTCGTCACACCATATTTCGCCGAACGAATGCCGCCCGCGTTCTCGGCGATGTTGCCGCCGATGAAAGAATTTTTGTAGGACGCGGGATCGGGTGGATAAAACAATTCATGCGCTTCTACCGCCTGTTGCAGCGCGTATGTCGTCACGCCCGGCTCGGTCACGGCGTAGAGATCGGCCACGTTGATCTCGCGGATGCGGTTCATGCGCTCTGTGCCGATGACGATGCCGCCGTCCACGGGCACTGCGCCGCCAGTGTAGCCGACGCCGCCGCCGCGCGCCGTCACCGGAAACAGCCGTTCGTTGGCGAGGCACATGATGGCTGCGATCTCGGCGGTCGTCTGCGGCAGCACGACCGCTTCGGGCGGAAACTTTTCTTTCACCGCGTCCTGCGCGTACGGCTCGACCTTGTCGGCATCGATCAAAACATGCTCCGCGCCGACCAGTGCGCGCAAACGCGCCAGCACATCCGGCTCGGATGCGGCCGTCGTCGCACGGCCCACGCGCATCGGTCTATCGTGATGACGACTCATAATTTTCCTAGCGCCAATCTTAACGCGCGCGTCGGCACCGCACCAATCAGCAACACACGCACACGGCCAAGCGGCGACGCAGAGTGGGAGGCGCGTTGCCGCTTGGCCGCGTGCGTATTGCTTACGTCAGTTTGTACCGGGGCCGCGGGCGGGCATGTCGGGTGCCGCCCGGCGTCGGCCGCAGCTAAGGCTTCGCTTTAGCTTTTTCTTCTTGGGCCGCGCGTTGGCGTTCGGCGTCTTCGCGTTGTCTGAGTGTCCGGGCCGCGGCCGTGTCTTCCAGTGTGACGTGCGGCGTCTGATCCGCGCCGATGCCTTCGATGCCGATGCCTACGCTCAACCGAAACCCGGCGCATTCGAGCGCGAGGTCGCGCAGGTCTTGCTGGTCACGGATGTTCTTGTCCTGCCAGTCGTAGAACGCACGCCAGCGGCCCGTTGTGTTCAGTTGGGCCGCCACGACAGACAAAAATTCATCCTTGCTCTCCCATTTGTTCGTCGGCTGATAGTTGACGCTGATGCGCATCAAGCGCGCGTCGGTGAACTCCAGGTTAAGCGCGGCCACGTCCGCCGCCAACGGCAATGCGGCAAGCTGACCGGCTAACTCTGGCCGCCGGAGCACGGCGCGGGCGACACCAAGCGCATCGGGATGTTCAAGGGCGAGCAGCGGGAAGACGGCCGCCACTTCCGCCGCGTCCATGCCGAGCCGCAGTTTGCCGAGCGTGGGCGCTTGCGCCACGTTGAGCGCACATGCTGGCTCAGGCCCGGCCACAGCGCGGCCGGGTGCGGGCGGCGCTGACGTTTGCGCCGGGTCGGTCTCAAGGCGCACGCGCGCGGTGTGGTAGTCGGCGATGGCTTGGTAGTAAGCGAGCCGCGTGGCGGCGTAGTTCGCTTGCGAGTCGATGATGTCGCTGATGGCGGCTTTATTCTGCCGGTAACGGATGAAGATCAGGTTGAGGTTCGTCTGCCCGGTGTTGGCGGCGGTCTCGGCCGTTTTGATGCGGGCGAGCGCGGCGAGGGCGGCGGCGCGTTGCGTGTAGAAATCCTGCCGGAGTTGCTGCAACGTGCTTTCGCGTTGCAGTTCGAGCGCGCGCGCGCGCAGGCGGGCTTGCGTCGCGCGACTTTTGCTGGCCCCAAAATTCCAGACGGGGATATTGAGACTGATGATGGCCGCGCCGCCTGAATACTGCCGCAACCGGCCCACGTTGGCCGCATCGAAGCCGGCGTTCAGACCGTAGGTTAACTCCGGCCGCAGTTCGCTACGGGCGATGCGCTGCTCTTCCCGCGCGGACTGCTGCTGTGCATCGAGTTGCGCGAGTTCGGGTCTGGCGCGGATCATCTCTGCGGTGTAGCCGAGAAAGTCCGCGCGCGTCGGCACGTCTGAGGTCAAACGTTTGACACCAACATGCGTCACGAAGTCCACGCCGGTCAGGACACGCAATAGGTTCAGCGCGGCCGCTTCGGCCAGCCGCGCCTGTTCCAACTCGTCGCGCCGCGCCGCTGCCCCAGAGCGCGCACGATAAGCATCCGCCTCTTCACCTTCACCGCGCAGACGATGCCGCTCCGCGAGATTAGCGAAGCCTTCGGCGAGCGCCAGCGTCTCGTCGGCGAGGCGACGCTTCTGCCGCGCAAGCACGAGGCCGTAGTAAGCGTCCACCGTAGCCAGCACGAGCTCGCGGCGCGCGACCGCGACGCCCGCGTGCGCGGCCGAGAGCAGCGCGCGACTGCGCCGGAGCGACGCGCGCAGCCGGCCCGATAGATCGATGGGCCCCGTGGCGTTCATAAACGCGCTCGTCTCGTTGATCGCGCTCGCGCTCACGAAACCGAAGGTCAAAGGCTCGCCCGGCGCACGCACTTGCGAGGGCGTCGTGCCGATGTAGCCAAGCGGCACGGTGAACTGTGGCAAGAACGCCGTGCGCGCCTGCCGCACGTCCTCACGCGCGCTCCGTTCGTCGAGCAGCGACTGCTGATACAGGCTCGCATTAGCGAGCGCAAGCGTGACCGCCTCATCCACCGTCAACGTGCGGCTCGTCGTGGTCTCGCTGCCGTAAGGATAATCATAGTACGGCGGCGGCCCGGTCAGTGGCGGCGCGGACGTGAGCGGTTGCGCCTGCTGCGCGTTAATGCGTAGCACGGGGGCGACGAGACAGACGCTGAGCGCGAGCAAGCAGAACCTTGCCGCCGGATATTTGTTCACGCGTTGCTCTCCTCAACTGGAGCGGGTGCGATTGCATGTGTGCGCGTCACGTCGCGCCGGAAGCAGGAGCAATGTATGGAAGCCGCCGATTGGCTGTCAAGGTTAGGTTGCGGAGTAGTCATGCGGGCCGGAACTATCGTGCGTCAGTTTGTGCGCCCGCTTGCCGGTGTAGCAGCGCGTAAACCGTCGGCGTGACGACGAGCGAGAGCAGCAGGGCCACGGCCAAGCCGCCGATGACGGCGATGGCGAGCGGTTGCAAAAGCTCCGCGCCCGCGCCAAGCGCCAGCGCGAGCGGGAGCATGCCGAGTATGGCCGCGAGCGAGGTCATCAAGACGGGACGAAAACGCCTGCGCCCTGATCTCAGTAACGCTGTGCGCAGAGTGTCGCCCGCCGTCAGATGTTCTTCCACCGCGTCGAGCATGAGGATGCCGTTTTTGGCGACGATGCCGACGACCATGATCATGCCCATCAACGAGACGACGTTGAGCGTCATGCCCGTGAGGCGGAGACCGAGGAGCACGCCGCCCAGCGCCAGCACCGCGCCGGTGACAATCGAGACGGGATGCGCGAACGAACGAAATTCGATGAGCAACGTGATGAAGACGAGCACCACCGCCAACACGAGCGCGAGCGCCAACTCGCGAAAGCTCGCCTGTTGTTCGCTGTAGAGACCGCCGTACTCGATAGTCATGCCCGGCGGCAGTTTCACGTCTTTGGCGAGTTGCGTTTTGATCTGCGCAACGGCCGAACCGAGGTCTGTGCCCGACAGCCGCGCCGTCACCGCGACGAACTGGCGCAAGCCCTCGCGCGCCATCTCCGTTTGCCCCTTGTCGTACTCCACGTCGGCCACTTGATCGAGCCGGAAGAGCGCGCCGGTCGTTGAGCGCACTTGCAACGCCCGCAAGGCATCAAGCGACGCGCGCACCTGCGCGGGGAAGATGACGCGGACGTTGATGAGTCGCCCCTGCTGCAAGATTGCCGAGGACGTGTCGCCCGACATGGCCGTCGTCACGGTCGCGGCGACATCGGCGGCCGTGACGCCGAGTTGCGCCGCGCGCCCGGCGTCAACTTTGAACGTGATGGCCGGGCCGCTCACGACGACGCCGTTGAACGTGTCCACAATGCCGGGCACTTGCTTGATGGCCGCCTCGACCTCGTCGGCCTTCGCGTCGAGCGCGCGGGTGTCTTCGCTAAAGAGTTTGATCTCGATGGGCGCGGGCGAACTGGTCAGGTCACCGATCAGGTCTGTGAGGATGCCCGCGAACTCGACTTCAAGGGCCGGCTCCGACGATTCGATTGCGCCGCGTAGTTCGTCCGTCACCGCGGCGGTCGGGCGCGCGTGGCCGGGTTTGAGTTTGACGAGGAAGTCGCCGGTGTTCGGCTCTGTGATGGCAAGGCCGAGTTGCAGCCCTGTCCGCCGCGAATAGCTTTCGACTTCGGGCGTCGCGCGCAACAGTGCCTCTACGTGCTGCAACATGCGGTCGGTCTCCGTGAGCGACGAACCCGGCGGCGCTTTGTAGTCCAACACAAACGCGCTCTCATCAAAGGCCGGCAGAAACTCTGAGCCGAGATCACGATAGAGGAAGTAAGCGCCGACTAGCACTAACACCATGAGCAGCAGCACGAGCCAACGATTGTCGAGCGCGTGCCCCAGCACCCATTCATAGCGCCGGATGATCGCGCGCAAGAAGCGCCCGCCCTGTTCTTCCTCTTCAGGCGCAACGTCGTGCGCCCTCGTAGCACTCTCCCCTGCGCCTGTCTCGTCTTTCCGCTTCAGTCTTACGAAACGTTCGGCCAGCACCGGCGTGAACGAGAGCGCCAGCACGAGCGAGGTCAGGAGCGCGACGGCCATCGTCAACGCCAGCGAGCGGAAGAAGACGCCCGTCACACCCGTGAGTAATGTAAGCGGCAGAAAGACCACGACGGGCGTCACGGTCGAGCCAATGATCGGGATGGTGATCTCACTGACCGCGCTCTCGACGGCCGCGCGCCGCGTTTGCCCGCGCGCCATGTGCGTGTAGATGTTCTCAACGACCACGATGGCGTCGTCAATCACCAACCCGATAGCGGCTGCCACGCCGCCGAGCGTCATCAGATCGAAACTCAAACCGACGAGCCACATCGCCAGAAAAGTCGCCAAGATCGTGACCGGGATAACGAGGATCGCGACAAACGTCGTGCCCACGTTGCGCAGGAAGGCGTAGAGGATAACGATTGACAGCAGCAGCCCGATGATGATCGCGTCGCGCACCGAGTTCATCGACTCGCGCACCAGCAGCGATTGATCGTAGAACGTGGCGATCCGCACATCCTTCGGCAACTGCGGGCGCACGGCGGCCAGTTCCGCGCTCACCTCGTCCACGACCGTGACCGTGTTGGCGTCGGGCTGCCGGTCAACGTTGAGCAGGACGGCGGGCCGCCCGTCGGCGGTGACGAGAGTGTACTGCGGCTCGAACCCCTGGCCGATTGTCGCCACGTCGGCGAGCGTGACGGGCGCTTGGTTCACAATGGCGACGACGATGCCGTTCAGTTGATCGGGCGTCGCCGCCTGCCCGCTCACGAGCGCAAGCTCAAGTTGATGATTCTCTTCGATCAAGCCCGGCGAGGCGATGATGTTGGAATTCTTGACAGCGTCCACGACCTGCTGCACGGAGACGCCATGCGCGCTCAGGCGGGCGGGATCAATCGTGGCGTGATACTCGCGCGTCTGGCCGCCCGCGACGTTGACCGTGGCCACGCCCGGCAGCCGCGCGAGGCGCGGGCGGATGACGTTGTTGGCGAGGTCGCGCAAAGCGGCCGGGTCGCGCGTGTCGGAGGTGAGACTATAGCCGCCGACGGGAAAGACGGCGAAAGTCAGCCGGTCTACACGGTTGATCGAGGCCGTCGGCGGCAGTGTCGCAGCCAGTTGCGAGAGTCGCGCCTGAACGAGTTGCAAAGATTGCTTAATATCCACGCTCCAGTCGAAGAAGAGATCGACTTCGCAGGAGCCGCGGGCGGTGGTGGAGCGGATGCGCGTGATGCCGGGGATGCCGTTCATCGCCTCTTCGACCGGGCGCGTAACGGAGACGAGCATCTGCTGCGCGGGCACAACGCCATCATCAAGCGTGATGATGATGCGCGGGAAATCGGTCTGCGGAAAGATGGCGATAGGCAGCCGCCACGCCGCGTACAGCCCCGCGACGCAGACAAGCGCGATGACCACCAGCACCGCGCGCTTTTGCTGCGAGATGAGACCCGCCAACGTCACGGCGTATCACCCTTTTTCTCGTCTCCGCCGCCCTTGTCCTGCTTGTCATCGCCGCCTTCGTTCACCTCGACTTTCGTACCATCGGGCAGCGCGTAGTTGCCCTCGACGACGACCGTCTCGCCGCCTTGCAGCCCCGCCGTGATCTCCAGTTTATCGTTTGCGCGGACACCGACCGTGACCTTCGTCTCGTGCGCGATGCTCGCCGCATCGACAACCATCACCGTGCCCTCGTCGGCGTTGGTCGCGTCGAGCGTGACGGCGGCGGCCGGGACGACGATGGCAGCCGTCTTTGCCTTAGTCGAGACCATAACCTGCGCCGCGCCGTTGGCCCGCAGCCGCCCCGCGCCGTTGGCCAGCGTGACCCAGACTTCGACGGTGCGGTTGACGGGATCGGCCGCCCGGCTGATGAGCGTGACCTTGCCTGTCATCTGTTCGCCCGCTAGATCAGTGGGCAACACCGCCGCCACATCTCCAACCTGCAACTGCGCGGCCACCGTGTCGGCGAACGGCGCTTTGACGATCACTTCGCTGATGTCCGCAATCGTGACGAGCGGCGTACCGGCTGAGACGAAACTGCCTGCATACAAGGACTGATCGGTGACGACGCCCGTGATCGGCGCACGCACTGTCGCGTAAGCGAGTTGCGCGGCGAGCGTGCCCAGATGTTGCTCCGCTTGATTGACGCGCGCCGCCGCTTGCGCGCGGTCGTTCGGGTTCAATGCGCCGGTGCGCAGGGCGACGGTCTGTTCGGCCAGGCGCAGTTCGTCTTCCGCTTTCGTCAACTCGAACTGCGATGCTTCAAGGTCTTTCTGCGCGATGCCGTTCTTCTGATACAGCGCCAGACGGCGTTCGTAGACCGCGCGGGCATTGGCGACAGCGGCGCGGGCGGCGCGCAGCGCTTTCTGATCCTGCGCGTTGTTCTGCGGGATCGCGCCGGTCACGATGCTCTGCGCGTTGGCGCGTGCTTCGCCGAGCGCGGCGGCCGCTTCATTGCGCTGCGCTTGCAGATCGTTCGACTCAAGCACGGCGATCACGTCGCCGGCATGCACGACGCGATTCTTCCAAAGCGGCATCTGCTTGATCTGCGCGCTGATCTTGGACGAGACCTGCGCCGTGTCGTGCGCGAAGATCGTGCCGAGCGCGGAGAACTGCGCCGCAATCGGCCCCTTCGCCGCCTGCGCCACGCGCACGCTGACGACCGGCGCTTCTTCCGCCGTCGTTGTCTCGGTGGTCTGCCGCCGACGCCAGACAAGCACGATAAGCAAGCTGAGTATGAGGGCAGACGCCGCAATGATTATTATGCGTCGTTGCCGTGTGCGCGCTGCTTGCTCCGCAACGGTCAGCCCGCGCGCACTTTCAACGCGCGTCACTTTTTCGTCTGGTGTCAGCGCAGCCGGTGTCTGCACATCTGTGCTGTCGGGCGAATGTTGCTCTTGACTCATTGTCCTGCCGCCTGTCTGAGCCGCGCGAGCGCCACCTGATAATCGAAGATAGCTTGATAGAAGGCCAGCCGCTGCGCGGCCAGCGTGGTCTGGGCGTCCGTCACCTCGATGATCTGCGCTTCACCGGCCCGATAACGCGCGATGGAAGCGTCCAGATTACCCTGCGCCAGCGTGATCCCTGTCGCCGCGAGGCGGATGCGCGCGGCGGCCGAGCGCGCCTGCGTGCGCGCCGAGTTGAACTGCTGATTAAAACTGCGCGCCGCTTGCGCCCGCTCATTCTGTGTGAGTTCCACACGTAGTTGCGCCTGCCGCTCGCGGCTCCTGCTCACGCCCCAATCAAAGATCGGGATCGAGAGGTTAAACGTGGCCGAGAAGCCCGTGTGCTGTCTCAACCGGCCCGGCCTGAGCGAATCGGTGTCGAAGCCACCGTTGATCGTGTAAGAAAGTTGCGGGTGCCGGTCGGCGTGCGCGACAAGTATGTCCTGTCGGGCGGCGCGCAATTGCGCATCGAACTGCGTGAACTCCGGCCGGCGGGCGATGGCGTCGGTGTTGAAGCCCGTCACCTCGCCGTCGGCCGGGAGCAGCGTCAATAGATCGTTCGCGTCAATCGGCCGCGCAAAGTCGTAACCGACAAGTACGCGTAGCGAGTCCGCAGCTATCGCTTCGTTCGCACTTGCCCGTTCCAACTCATCACGCCGCTGCGTCGTCTGCAATTGCGCGCGGGTGAGATCGACCGGCGCGACTTCGCCGCCGCTCAAGAGCAACGACGTGATGTGCTCAAACTCCTGCGCCGCCGCGAGGTTCTGCTCCGCGCTGCGCCGCCCGGCGGTGGCGAGCGCGAGTCCGTAGTAGGCTTCGATGGTCGCTTGCTCGACAGTGCGCCGCGCGACCGCCGTCCCGGCGCGGGCGGCATCAAGCAGAGCGCGATTGCGCGCCAGCACAGCGCGCAGGCGGCCCGAGATGTCCACATCGCCCGCGACGCTGATGAGCGCCTGATATTCGCCGATGGCGTTGTTGGCGATGAAACTCTGCACGCGCGGCTCGCCAAGCGGGCCGCCATGCGCCGGCGAGGTGTAGATGTAGTCAACGGGGCTGGTCACTTTTGGCAACAACGCGGCCCGCGCTTGCCGCACGTCTTCCGCCGCGAGGCGCTCGTTCACACGCGCTTGTTGCAAGCCCGATAACTGCGCACCGGCGAGACGTAGGGCATCGTCCAGCGTGATGGGCGGATTCGTCTGGGCGGCTGGCAAAGTCGACTGCGCCATATCCGGGACAGACGAAAGGGTGAACGCGGGCGCACTCGCCCCGGCGGCCGGACTCTGAGTTTGTGCTGCCGGACTTGCAGAGGGCGACGGTGCAGGACTAGCAGGTTGCGCTGACACGGGCGGGATAGCTTGCGCCGGAGTCGGAGGCCGCTGACCGTAAACCACGCTCATGGTCATGCACAATGACACACCAAACAAGTTCAGCAGCAGTAACAGGCGGGCAACCGGCCGGGCAAGGCTCATCTCACGATTCGTTCCTCTCTCATTCGGCGCGGGCCTTATCCTATAGCCATTCACCCTTGCACATACTCCAGCACGCAGCACAGAGAAATGATATAGAGAGCGAAAGATACTTATCCACGAACCGACACGAACCGACACGAACAGGCATCTGTCTTAGTTCGTGTCGATTCATGAAATTCGTGAATAGCTTTTCTCTGTTAGCCTGTTCTTTCGTGATTTGACTTAGCTTACCGGGCGTGGCATCTCTGTGGAATTAACCTGCCCCCAAGCCTTGTTGATCGTGCTGTCGCCATGTCTAAGATTTATGCTTGCTCTTCTCGCCCTTCTCTTTCCGCTGCTCCTCGGCCTCTTGCTTCTTGTTCTCGTGCTCGACGCGCACGACCTTGCCGGTGATAGCGCTCACCTGTACTTCGTCAATCCTACCCTGCGCGTTGCGAATGTCGAACGAGTAGACGAGTCGCTTATGCTCCCGCTCCAACTCGGCGCTCTCGACGGTGCCCGGTGCCCGTTTAAGCGCGGTCTCTTGCGCCTGCTCCTTCGTGATCTTGGCTGCGCGCGCCAACCGCGCCTGCGCTTGTGCTGCACTTTTTTCCTGCGCGCTTAAAGTCCGTGGTACGGCTGAGGTCAATGCTGCCCCCGCAGTGAAAACAGCCAGCACCACTGCCGCCGGTGTCAGGTAACGTTTCATCGAAAGCTCCTCGCTTCTCCTAAAATTTACTACACACAAAGCCGCCATAGGTATTGTGTGCTCGCCAATATAGGCTCAACTAACTGACAGAAGGAAGCAGGGCAGCCGGCACAGGCGGCGGGCCGGGCGGCGCTGAGAGCAATCCCCCCAAGCATTCGGCGGGCCGGGCGACACGCAACTTCAGGGCGCGGGCCGGACGACGATCACCACGCGCTCTTTGCCGACGAGGATGTCAATCGGGTTGTCGAACTGCACGGGCAGCGTCTTGCCGTTGATGTTGATCTCAAGTCGCTGCGTCGTGCCGGCCGCAAGCGCAGGCGCGGGCGGCGGCGTACTTGCCGGCGTGGCGTCGCTGGCCGGCGCAACGGCCGGGTCGGCCGGTTTGGCCACGTCGGTCGTGCGCGTCACCAGATTCAGGGCTGAGATGCGCCAGGTGGTCGGCGTGCAGGTCAGACGCAGGCCCGGCGTGTCCACTTCGGACTGCTCGCCCGGCGCGAAGGCTTCGAGTTTCCACAGGCCTTCGCCGCAGCGCACCCCGTCGGCCGCGTAAAACGTGGCATAGCCGGAGACATAGTTGTAGAAGAGCGCGCTGCGATTCTCGACCACGAACGCGACATTGCGCACGGGCGCGTCCGCCGTGCCCGCAAGCTGCGTCGTGCGCAAACGCCCGCCGAGCGCGACGCGCCCCGCCACATCGTAAGCTGTCGCCTGCTCCGTCAGCGCCACACGCGGCTCATTCGTCACCCCCGCCGTGTTCGCCGTCGGCTGCTGCGCCCGCACGTCAACAGCGCAGACCCAAGCCAACACGATCAACCACATCACTTTGTTCTTCAAATTCATTCTCCTCTTCGCGCCCCTACTTTGCGCCTTTACATCTTTGCGTGAGGCCTCAGCTATAAACGAGAAATCTCACGCAAAGACGTAAAGAAATTTCGTGTTGCCTGCTATACGTTTATGACCGCCCGCACAGCTAAACGCTGAGAGGGTAAGTCCGACAGGTCAACGAAGTCCAGCACTTTGCGGGCATCATAGCGCACTCAGCGCAGCCCCGTAGCCGTATCCACGACCGGCATATAGCGTGCGCCGAGCGGCATGATGTAACCGGGCACACGGGCGTCCACCTGCGCGAGCGCAGCAGCCAGCGGGCGGGCGGGCATCATGCGCATGGCGCGCACGGCTTCGTCAGTTAGCTGCGAGACGAGTTGCACGTTGAAGCGTTCGGCTTTGGTGAGCAACGCCCACGCGGTCTGGCCGTTGACGGCGTAATGTTCGCGCAAGCGCGCGGCGAGGGCGCGCGAGTCGGCGGCGGCGAACCATTGCAGGAAGTCGGCGCGGCCGTAGCCATCGGGGCAGGCGGCCAGCATGATAATCGTGCCGCCATCGGTGCAAGCCTGCGCCGCCATGTCGAGCGCCTTGTGCGCCTGCGTGAGATTGATGTCGTAAGGCGCACCGCCGCAACTGACTATGACGAGCGGCCGCTGCGCCGCGATCTTAATCGTGTGGTCGGTCGCATACTCGGCGCAGGCCCAGCGGTGCGCCACGCGCCAGTCGCCCGCGTAGAGGCGCACCGCCCGGCCGCGCTCGTCCACCACCGTGTTCAGCAAAAACGACGGCGCGACTTCGGCCGCGATCCGTTCACACTCCTCATGCACGGCGTTGCCGTCGAGCCGGCCCGTGCCGACGCCCGCGCGCCGTGTGCCGTGTTCTGTGTCGAGCGCGAGCAGGTGTGTCGCGGCTACGGTGCGCGCGGAGGCGAGACCGGGGCAGATGCTTTTGCGCCCGCCGGTGAAGCCCGCGAAGTAATGAAAACTGATCGCGCCGGTGATGATGATGTGGTCGTGCTCGACGAGCGCGCGGTTGACTTCGATGGGCGTGCCGCGTTCAGTTGTGCCGAGATTGACGTGCTGCGTCTCGTCGTGCGCATCGTGATCGAGCGTGTGCAGGCGTTGCGTGATGAAGGGTGTGAGTAGCTCGTTCTTTTCCTGCGCGGTCGGCGGACGATGGATGCCGGTGGCAAAGATGATGCGCAGATCAGCCGGTGCAACGCCGAGTTGAATCAAACGACGCACGAGCAGGTTAACGACTTGCGCGCTCGCGGTTGCGCGCGTCGCATCGGAGACGACGATCAGCACACGCTCGCCCGGCGAGATGATCTCTTCAAGTAGCTGCGAGTCTAACGGATCATCGATCAGCACGCCCAATTCAGCATCGGACAGCGGTCGCGCCGCTTCGTCAGTCGCCGGGGCGAGCAAGGTGTAGCGCGTTTCGTCATAATCAAACGCGACCTGCTCGCGCCCGTAAGCTAGTTCGATATGGGCCATAACGATGAACTTAAATTCAGACTCCGAAGCGCGCAAGCGCCCCTTCGATCACTTCGAGCGCGGCGAAGTCTGTGCCGCCGCCGGCGCGGGCTTCGACCAACCAGAGGCGCAAGCGGCGCGCTTCGGCGAGCGTTGCGATGCGGCACGCGCCCGTCAACGCCAGCGTGACCAGTTGATCCGGCGCGCCGTGCGTGACGAGCGCGGCTTGCAACGCCGCTTGCTCGCGCAGGTCGAGTGAAAGCAGTAAGTTGATTTCCATGAGAAGCTGTTAGCGGATAGCTAAAGACAAAAAGCTGCAAGCTAATTGCTAATTGCTTTCCGAGCGAAAACAGTCTGTGCCCTCATGACAGAAGTAGCGCGCGCCATCGCCGGCGGCGGTCTCCATCTGGATCGTGAGATGATCGACGCCGAAGCGGTCGTGCAATTTGGCGCGCAAGACGCCGAGCAGTTCGGGCTGCGCGACGACGGGCGCATGGACGACGTGCGCGCTCAAGGCATCGCGCCCCGACGTGATCGTCCAGACGTGCAGATCGTGTACGCCCTCGACGCCCGCGGTCAAGCGGATCGCTTCTTCGACCGCCGCGAGATTGATGTGCGCGGGCGTGCCTTCGAGCAGCACATTCGTCGCTTCGCGGATCAGATGCCACGAACTCCAGATAATCAAACAGCTAATCAGCGCGCTGATGAGCGGGTCGGCCGCGGCCCAGCCTTTGAACGCAATGAGCGCGCCCGCGACGATTGCGCCGACCGAGCCGACCGCATCGCCGATGACGTGCAGCCACGCGCCGCGCACGTTCAGATCGTCCGTGTGCGCACCGTGCAGCAGCCAGGCGCAGACGATGTTGACGACGAGGCCGCCCGCCGCGACGCCGATCAATAAACCACTTGCGACTTCAGCCGGCGCGAGCCAACGCCGATAAGCTTGATAGAAGATGACGAGCGAGATGGCGACGAGCACGACGCCGTTTGTGAGCGCGGCAAGAATTTCGAGCCGGTAATAACCGAACGTCTTGGCGGCGGTGGCGGGGCGGGCGCTGAACCAGGCGGCGGAGAGCGCCAGCACGAGCGCGGCCACGTCCGCCAGCATGTGCCCGGCGTCGGCCAAGAGTGCGAGCGAGTTCGCCAGCCAACCGCCAACGGCCTCGGCCAACATGTAAACGGCCGTCAACGCAAGCACCAGCACCAAGCGCCGCCGGCTGCGCGCCGCCCGGTGATGATGATGATGCGCGTGCGCCTGTTTGTCTTTGCTCGTACCGCTCGCTGCCATAACGCTCCTGCCGCACGCGAGCATACAAGCGGCATCCGGCAGCGTCAATCAGATTGCGGGATGGCTAGATGCCTTCGAGTTGCAGCGCGTTGTTGAGATTGCGGTAGAGTTCGTTAAAGGCGCGGATGGCGTGGTCGAAGGTGCGCGGTAGGTCTTCAATGTCGGCGGGGTTGAGGACGAAGTTGGCGCTGCGGATGAGTGCGGCGTGGGGGTCGCCGGTGCGCACGTCGGGCGTGAGATGGACGAAGAAGGTACGACGGCGGACGATGGGGCGGAGCGCGCTGATCTCGCGGCTGATGAAGGCCGCGCCCTGCTCGGCGGGGTCGAAATCCGGCGCGAGCACGATCACGTCCATCTTATCCTCGCGCATGCGCTCGATGGCCTGCGTTGTGTCCTCGGCCACGAAGGCTTCGTAGCCGTTCTCGACCATCACGCGCGCCACCGCGATCCGGTGTTCGGGCGAGGCGCAGATGAGCGCCAGGCGATGATTGCCCCAGCCGCGCCGGGTCGTGGTTTGCGAGGCTTCGGTCGCAGCCGTCGCCATCGCCTGTTGCAGCAGCGACGACAGCAGGCGGGCCACCTCATTTTTATTCGTGGCCACCTGATCGGCCGGCTCTGCGCTGTCGTCCTGCGCGTCGGGTTTGAAGGCGGGCGCGGGCATCGGTTTGCCGAAGCGCGCTTGCGTGGGCGCGCTCACGTCGCCGACGCCGAGCGCGCTGTAGTCGGGTACTGCCGCGGGCGGCTGCGCGTTGATGATCTGCTGACACTTCGGGCAGCGGACGGTGAACGCCCGCGCGGGCACTTTCGCATCGTCGAGTTGCAGGCGCGCGGCGCATTGCTGGCAGATGATAACCATAGTGTTAACTGATGAACGATGAGCGCGGCCTGCTGAATGAATGACGCTCTGTGTTTAATTCATCATTCAGCAGGCCGCGTTCATTGGTTGTTACGACGTGATCATGTCGAGCATCGGCGCAACACGCGGCGGCGATGTGCGTGGCGGTGCGCTGGCGGCCGCCTCAGCGCGGAGAAAATCGTCTTGCCCGGTGACACCTTTCAGGGTGAGCAGCAGATTGTTCGGGTTCGTGGCGAAGGTGAGGCCGTCTTCAAGCGTGACCACTTTGCGCTCGATGAAATCCTTGATCACCGAGTCGAAGTCCTGCATGCCTTCAAGCCGGCTGTCGCGCATCGCGTCGAGCAGCGTCTTGCCATCGGACTCGCCGTTTTGCAGATACTCGCGCGTGCGCGGCGTGGCCCGCAGAATCTCGACGGCGGCGGCGCGGCCCTGCCCGTCGGCGCGCGGCAGCAAACGCTGCGAGAGAATGTAGCGAAACGTCTGCGCGAGCCGCGTGCGAATCACCGCTTCTTCATTCTTCGGATAGAGACCGATGATGCGGTCAACTGTTTTAGAGGCATCAATCGTGTGCAGCGTCGAGAGGACGAGGTGGCCGGTCTCGGCCGCTTCAAGCGCGATCTCGGTGGTCTCGTAGTCGCGCATCTCGCCGACGAGGATCACTTTCGGCGCTTGCCTGAGTGCCGCCCGTAACGCGGACGGGAAATCTTTGGCGTCCGAACCGATTTCGCGTTGGTTGATCGTGGCGCGGCGGTGCGTGTGCAGAAACTCAATCGGGTCTTCAAGCGTGATGATGTGGTAGTGATGCTCGTCGTTGATGCGGTCGATGATGGCGGCGAGCGTCGAAGTTTTGCCCGCCCCGGTGGGGCCAGTGACGAGCACGAGGCCGTTGCGCAACGCGGCGATGTCTTCGAGACACGTGGGCAGGCTGAGCGCCGCGAGATTCGGTATCTCGGTCGGGATGACGCGCATCACGATGGAGTAAGAGCCGCGCTGCTGAAAGATGTTGACGCGGAAGCGCACGTGCGTGGGCAACGAGTAGCTGAGGTCGGCCGAGCCTGTGTGTGCGAGCCGCGTGGTGGCGTCGGGGTTGCCCTCAAGCAGCGTCATCGCGATCAACTCGGTCTGGTAAGGCGTCAGCTTTTGCAGGCCCAGCGGCTGCACGCTCGTCAGCTTGCCGTTGACCTCCACCTGCGGCTGTTGCCCGACGGAGAAATTCAGATCGCTGATCTTGTCCGAGACGAGCAACATGCGCTCGATGATCGGCGGCAAATCGAGAAAACTCATGCCGTAGGTTGCTCCACTTTGACTGAAGATTTGATCGGGGCTACCGAAGAGAGAGGCGAGACTGTTTGGGGTTGTCAGGCGGAAAACAAGAGACCGCCTACTCCTCTGGCATTGTCGCTAATCGAACAATTAAACGCAAGTTAAAAGTTTTTGCGCTGTAGTTTGACAACTACTCTTTGGCCAAACTCCGGCCAAACTCTGCTGTGCGGATGGCGATGAGATCGGGCACGGTGAGCAACGCGCTGATGACGGCGATTGCATTAGCGCCGGCAGCAAGCACGGCATGGGCGTTCGCTCCTGTGATGCCGCCGATGGCTACGAGCGGGAGGTCGGGCGGCAGCGCGGCGCGGATACGGGTGAGGCCGGCGAGACCAATGACCGGATCAGCCTGCTCCTTGGTCGTGGTCGCAAAGACGGGGCCGAGGGCGATGTAGCTGACGGGCAAGGCGGCGGCGGCCTGCGCCTGTGCAAGATTGTGTGTGGAGTAGCCGATGATGGCGCGGGGGCCGAGCAGACGGCGCGCGGCGGCCGGGGCGAGATCGTCTTGCCCTAAGTGTACGCCGTCGGCCCCAAGCGCGAGCGCGATGTCGGCGCGGTCGTTGATGATGAGCCGTGCGCCGTGCGCCCGCGCAACTTGCAGGGTCGCTTCGGCCGCCGCGTAAAACGCGCGCGGGCTGGCGTGCTTATCGCGCAGTTGGATGAGCGTCGCGCCACCGGCGCACAGGCGCGCAACCTGTTCGGCGTGCGCCAGACCTGTGAGGCGGGCGTCCGTGATCGGATAGAGTCTGGGTAAGCTGAAAGAATCTAGCGGCACGCAGACAAGTATAGCTGATGCGGCGCGAAAGTTTTTCTGGCCCTAACGGGCCGGCGGGCGGCGGCCGGGGGGTGGCGGTGGGGGCCCGCCGCCGAATGGCGGGGGCGGGCCGCCATTCGGCGGCGGCCCGCTAGCCGCCCGGCGCAACAATTCATCAATGCGGCGCGCGTCTTCGTTCCGCCGCGCTTCATCAGCCGCCCGGCGGGTTTCCTCGGCGCGGCGTGCGGCTTCGCGGCTGGCGCTGCCGTCGTCGGGAGTCGCGGCGGGAATCGGATTATGTATTTCGAGGCCCGCTCGCGCGGCCGTCGTGATGCCGGCGGGCGTGGTTTGGCCGGCCGCGTCAGACCCTGCGACTGTGTTCGCAGCCGTACCGCTCGCAGTGGCATCACTGGCGGCCGGGGCGGCGTTCGTTTGCGCAGTGACGGCAGAGGACGTGGCCGGGCTACTCGTCCGGGCCGGCACGAACTCTGTTGCGGAGAGACTGCTCGGCGCTTTGTCGGTGGCTTGCGTCGGTGCGCTGAGTACGTCGCTTGGTATGTTCGTGGTCGGGCCGGTTGTGTCAATCGTTTGCGCCGCTGACGGGTTGGCGGCGGTGCGTTGTCCGAGGAAGAATGGAACGGAGCCGCAGGCAACGAGCAGTGCGACGGCGGCCGCGACGAGCAGCTTAGGCGATTTGCGCGCGGGCGGTTCTGCGGGCACGGGCGCGGCGCGAGTGCGCGACGATGCGTGCCTGGCAGCTAAGGTGATGAATGTTTCGTCGGGCGGGGGCAGGTGGAAGTGTTCCTGCATGGTCGTGTGGCCGGCGCGGTTCGTGACGTTGCTGGCTGGATGTCCAGCGAGCGAGGTGCTTATTTGCGTCGCTGCTCCGTCATAGACGGGTGGGTGCATAGCAGGCGTCTGGGGCGTGGCGTCTTGGGCGGAGACGGCCGCCTGCCGCAAGGCCGCGCGCAGCGCGGCGGCTGTCTGCGGGCGGCGCGCCGCGTTCTGGGCCATGGCGCGATGCAGCATGCCACCAACCACCGCCGGAATTTCGGCGCGGACGAGGTGCGCGGGCACAAGTGGGTCGGGCTGGTTATTGATGATGGCGCTGGCCCGCGTCAACGCATCGACGGGCGCTGTGCCGGTCAGCAAATGATAGAGCGTTGCGGCGAGTGAGTAGAGGTCGCTGCGCGCGTCCGTGCCCGTGCCTTGAATTTGTTCGAGCGGCGCGTAGCTGCGCGAGTAGCCGAAGATGCTGGCCATCGTGCTCGCATGCATCTGCGTGGGCGTACCCTTGGCCAGCCCGAAGTCGAGCAGCACGATCTGGCCGCGCGTGCTGAGCTTCAGATTTTGCGGTTTGATGTCGCGATGGATGATCGGCGGCGTCTGCGTGTGCAGATAGTCGAGCGCGTTCAGCAACTCGTCGGCCCACTGCAAGACCTCGGCGCAGGGGAACAGGCCGCGCTCGGTCAATAAGTCCGAGAGGTCTGCGCCTTCGATGAACTCCATGACGAGGAACTGCCCCGTGCCCTCGACGAAATGATCGCTGACTTTCGGCAAGGCGGCATGGCGCAGGTGGTTGAGCAGTTGCGCCTCGCGCTCGAAGGCTTTGCGCAACGCCGCATCGTCGAACAAGGTCTGCTTGACGGCGACCGTGCTGGCGAAGCGTTCGTCCGTGGCGAGGTAGACAGCACCCATGCCGCCGAGGCCGATCTGTTTGACCACGCGGTAACGGTTTTGCAGCAGTGTGCCCGGTTCGATCATGCTTGCTTATTAAACTCCTTCAGATGAATGCGGTGCGCGATGGTGGAGGACGGTGCGCGGGCGCGGGCGGCAAGAGCGCGTGGACGCGGCGTTTGATGTGCGGCCGTTTCGGCCCCGGCGAATTCAGCTTACCTGATTGCCTTTACGCGAAGCAAGGGTTAACTTTCAAGACGACGGATGTTTGCTACGGCCGGCGCAACATGCAACGCTGATTGTTAGCGCGCGGCTTTACTTTTAACCTCTCGGCGGAAGGACACAACGCATGGCATTGATTGGGGCGAACGAACTGAAGCGGAAGATGCTGATTGTGGTGGATGAGCAGCCGTACACGGTAATGGATGTGTTCTTCGCGTCGCCGACAGCGCGCGGCGCGGCGACGATGGTGCGCACAAAATTGCGCCAACTGCTGACGGGCGCGGTGCTGGAGAAGAGTTTTAAGGCCACGGAAAAATTTGCCGAGCCGGACGTGCAACTGACGCCCGCCTCGTTCCTCTATGCGGACGGCGACGGGCTGCACCTCATGGACGAGACGAGTTACGAGCAGTTCATGCTCGGCGACGAACAGATCGGCGATGCGCGCGGCTATTTGAAAGAGAACACGTCGGTGCAAATCTTGAAGTACAACGGCGCACCCGTCTCGCTGGAGCTACCGCAGTTCGTCGAACTGACCGTCACCGCGACCGAACCGGGCCTGCGCGGCGACACGGCGGCGGGCGGCGCAACCAAACCCGCCACGCTCGAAACCGGTCTCAACGTGCGGGTGCCGCTCTTCATCAAAGAAGGCGAGGTCGTCCGCGTCAACACGCAGACCGGCGAAGTAGCGGGCAGAGCGTGAAGCGCAAGGGATGAACGCGAAATGATGAACAATGAACGCAAGACCACTTGTCTTTCAATTCATCATTCATCATTCCGCGTTCATCGTTTTATTTGATTCCTTTGCTGGCAAGCTGCGCTTTGAGGGCGGCAGCGACGGCGGTGTCGAAGCCGTCCTGTTTGCCGGTCTGCCGCTTGCGCTCGGCGAGCAAATACTCGTCGCGCTTCTTGGCGAGCGCCACGATCTCCGCGCGTAATTGCTGGCGCGTAGCGAGCCGCTTGTCGATCTCTTTCTGCCGCTCAGCCGCCGAGAGTTGACGCAGATCGGCGGGCAAGTCTTCAGTCTTCACCGCGTCGGCTTTGACCGAGCCGTTCTCGATGCCTTGCAACAGGTCGTTGGCGTAAGCATCCCGGTTGAGCGCCTTATTGAGCGCGCGTTCTGCTTGTGCCGGCTTGGGCGCGGCGGCAGCGACTTTTGTTTCGTTCGCGCTTGCTGTTGTCGCAACCCGCTCGCGGTAAACATCGCCCGCCGGGCCAGCGCCGCCACCGTAGGCGACGACCGTGCTGCCTAACTTCTGACTGAGCGCGCTCAACTGATCATCGTAAGGCGTGGTGATGACCTGCACGCCGCCGTCCTGCGCGATGGCGAAATACTGCCCGCCACCCTGGCGCGCAATCGCCTGCCAGATCTCGCGCGTGCCGCCGATAGTGCCGCATTGAATCGTGTTCACGATCATGCCGCGCCGGGCCGCGCCGGCGGCCGTCGTAGTCGTCGCCGGCTCTTGCTGATAATCATCGTGCGGCGGCGCGTCGCCGACGAGGAATAGAATCTGCGCGGTGTGCGGCGCGTTCCGCGTCCAACCGGCCTGCGCGACGCCCTCCGCGAGCGCACGCCGCACGTCCTCCGGCGTGTCGCCGCCGCCGTCCGCGCGATAGTCCATCAAGGTCGTATAGACCTGATCGAGATCGCTCGTGAGCGGCAACACCTTCGTCACGTACTCGTCGCCCGCATCGCGGTAAGCGACTAGTCCGACGCGCACGCCGGGGTGCGCGGGCGTCTGCATCACCTCATTGACGATGCCCCAGATGCGCTGCTTCGCGCCGTCCAGCAACCCGCCCATTGAGCCGGTCGTATCAAGCACGAAGACAAGTTCCAAAGTGTTCTCGCTGCCGGGGGCAGGCGGCGCAGAGTTAATAAGCGGCGCGACACGCGGCGGCGCAGGTGCTTGCGACATGACGAGCGCGGCCGTTAAACCGCTGCCGACGAGGAAAGTTAAGACCGCGACGAGAAGTTTGAGCGGGAGCCGTTGCATAACGAATTGAACCTCCTTCAAAGGGACATTAGCCGAGGGTGTTGTGCTTATGATGCCGGCGCACTCCGGCCGCGCTTATGTTGCCGTGCGTCACGCATCTGCCCTTTGAACGCACGCGACCGTCGGCCCTTGCAGAAAATTTTAGCGGGGCGGTGAGTTGGCGGATTGGCGGTGGTTAAATTTAGTGGTAGCGCAATGTAACGCAGGAGTGCAATTGGCCGGGCGCGTTGGTTATGGCGCGGCGGCGGGCGCGGCGATGTTGCCGGAGATTTGCTGCGCCACCATCTGCCAGCGTCCGCCGCGTTTGATGTACGTGGTCGTGTAGCGGCGGTTGTTGTCGATGTCGCGGCCCTTATAGCGCACCTTCCAGACGGCCCGGCCCGTCAGCACGGCGGCATCTTTATAGACGCGTACCTGCGTGTCCTCGCTGCGAAAGTAGTAGGTCGTCACGTCCGGCGCAGGCTTGAGGTTGTTGATCTCTTGTTGCTTGTTCTTCACTTCGCCGTTCGGACTAATCATCACGAACTCAGGGGCAAAGAGGCGGTCTATCGTCGTCATGTCGCCGCGCGCAATCGCATCGGCCCACACGCGGTCGAGCGCCAATAACTCTGCCTGTATCTTGCCGATCTTATCCGGCTTGACTTGCGTCTGGCCGGCTGCGCCAACGGCCACCATGACCAAGCAGAGCAAGAGCAATACTCGTTTGACTCGTCTCATTTCGCCTTTCCTATCATGTCGCCTAAGATCGCGCCAGGTGGCGCGGTCGGGTTATTCGCGCAGTTTCTCGCCCTCGCTCTTGCTCGGTCTGAGCGTCTCATCTTTGTTCAAATCCAGTTCCGCTTGTGCGGCGGGCGAAGAGCCGGCGGGCGGTTGGCCAAGGCCGATCTTGATCTCGCGCCACTTCAATTTCAAATCTTTCCACATGTGTCCGGGCGGCTCATAACCGTAGGCGCGATATTGGCCCGGCTCGACCTTGCCCTTCGCGCCGACGAACGCGGCGAATGCGTCCGTCCACTCGTCGAACTCGCGGTACACGTTTGGCTCCGTCGCCATGTCCTCCGCTTGATTGTCGCTGTACTTCTTGCCTTGCCCGAACTCGACGTAGCGCCACAACTCGTCCGGCACTTCGACGCCGCCGTAGCGACACTGCCAGACGAGCGGCGCATAACTGTCGCGCATGTCGTCGAACGGTTCCTGCTCAGGCTCGAAATACTGTTTATGTCGGAGAATCTTCGGCCGCCCCGCCTCGTCCAACTCGTCGCCACCGCCGTCGCCATAGCAGAAAAACGCGGCCGTGCGCCCTTCGAGATGATTGACGCTCAACGCCGCCCACTCCGGCGTATGCTCCAACTTCATCGCCAACTCCGCGTTCTTATGCTCGATCAACTCTTCGCGTGGGTTGCCGCCGTTCATACAGACCAGCCGGTCGAACATCGCTTTCAGATTGCTCGTCGGCCCGTACCAATTCACGGGGCCGATGATCGCCCACGCATCGGCCAGATCGAGCCGCGCGTACAAATCCAAATCCCACATCAAGTCCGGCTCAAGCTTGCTGTTCTTCGCATAGCAATTACATGGCCACACGCAGAGCGCCATCGAGGTCGAAACGCAGGCATTGCAACTTTGGATATGGGCGCGGGCCCAGACATTGCCGATGTCCTCGTAGTCGATCTCCCACGCCTGTGGCAAATGCCCGGCCATGCGCAACATCAACGTGCGCGCTTTGGAGTCTACGCCGGGGCAGTTGTATTGCCGCCGGTCGGAGCCGGCAATGAGCAGCACACGAAACGGACGTGCGCTCGGCGGCAGTTTGCCGCTCTCGTCATTCGGTTTCATGAGTAACCTCCCTGCATAAGGACATAACACTAACAACCTTTGCAGCCTGCTGCGCGGCTCAAGCTGACAATTTATCGGGCGACTCATTTGACGAAACACGCACAGGCTTGCGGCCGTCCGGTAGTTGCCCCGTCGGTCGCTCAGGGCCGAAGGGCATGGCGAGTATGCGGCCCAGCGTCAACGCCCGCGGCGCGCGGTAGGCGGGCACACCGATCTGAATGGCTTGCTGCGGCACATTGAGTTTGAGCGTGCCGTGCAGCCAGTCCCAAACCGTTAAACCGCTTGACCAGTTCGCGTCGGTCTCTGATTTGACGATTGAGTGATGGATGCCGTGCATGCGCGGCGTAACGATGAGGCGATTCAAGCGCCGCTCCACTTCAATGGGCAAGCGCACGTTCGAGTGCTGGAACATGATCGAGAGCATGAGCAGCGTCTGCCACGTTGCGAGCGCGCGCGGCGAGACGCCGATCAGCGTGACCTGCGCCGCGCGCCACGGGATCGACAGCGCCAGCTCCGCAAAATGGAAGCGCAGCGCGGTCGAGGTGTCCATGTCGAGATCGGCGTGATGCACGACGTGGCAACGCCACAGGAAAGGCACGCGATGCGTCAGCACGTGCCAGAGATAGAGCGTGTAATCGAGCAACCCGCAGGCGAGCGCAACCTCCAACCACACGGGCAGGCGCACGCGCTTGAGCAAGCCCCAGCCGCGCCGTTCAACTAACCGCGCGAGCGGTGCGACGAGCGGCGCTTCGGCCAGTTGCAACACTAACGCGCCCACGCCCGCGACAGCCAGATTGCGCGCCTCTCGCCGCAGTTTTGGCTCAACCTGTCCGCGCCTGAGTGGGCGCTTACGCTCCCACCACGCGAGCGCCACGAATGCGCCGACGATGAGCGGCGCGCCCAACCACGCCGGCACTCTCCTGTTCTGCACGCTTCAACCCTCCGCCGCTTAAGTGCGTTAGCGGTTCGTTCAGCAGCAATCGCTGCCCGGCTCGCCACACGCCGCACCGGGCAACTCGGTCACGTCGTAGCTTAACCCCTTCGTCTCGCGCGGGTGGCGCACGCGCGCGCGTTGACAGTCGAACGGTGTGGCGGCCGCTAAGGGGGTCGCGGTCAACGGCTCGACCGGCACGATGTCGTCAACATAGGGCGCGCGACTGTAAATTTGAAACGTCTTATCACAGACGGCCATGCGTTGGCCGCGTTCCAGCACGTGCCCGTCGTCGTCCACGACTTTGCGCCACGGCCCGCGATAGATGACCGCTTGCTTGCGCTCCCAACAAGGGCCTTGTTTGCCCTTATACGCGACGACCGTCAGCGCACGAAACTCGATGCCCTGCACCGTGCGCCATGGCCGCGCATCACGCTTGACGATCTCCATGCCATAGAAACCAGCGCGGTCGAACGCAGCCAGAAAAGCGTCTTCGCGGTACGCACCGGCGAGACAACCGGACCAGAGTTCCGCATCGGCTTGCAGTTCCGCCGGCACGTCCTCGTCGCTCACGATGTCGCTGATCGCGACGCGCCCGCCGCGCCGCACCACGCGGAAAATTTCGGCGAACAGTTGCTCTTTATCCGCCGGACGCACGAGGTTCAGCACGCAGTTCGAGAGCACCACGTCCACCGCCTCATCCGCGACGAGCGGGCGCGTCGCTCTGAGTTGCGCGCAATCCGACTCGAAGCGCGCGAGCGCGGCGGCCGAGGTGATAGGCACGCTCGCAAGTTGCCGATTGACCGCCGCCAGATCGAGGCGCAAATCCTGTATGCGCCCTTGCCGGAACTCGACGTTGTGATAGCCAAGTTGGTCGCCGATCTGCTGCCGATACTTATGCGCCAACGCGAGCATCTCTGCGTTCGCGTCCACGCCGATGACGCGCCCACTCGCGCCGACGATCTGCGCGGCGATGTAACAAATCTTGCCGCTGCCCGAACCGAGGTCGAGCACCACGTCGCCGGCCCGCACGAACGCGGACGGGTCGCCGCAGCCATAGTCGCGCTCTTTGATCTCGTCGGGGATGACGGCCAAGTATTGCGGGTCGTAGGCGACCGGACAGCACAGTGCCGCCTCGCGCGTCTGTGCGGCCTCGCTATAGCGGGCCGCCACCGCTTGTTCGACATCAATCGGGCTACTCACGTTTGTCCCCATCCTTTCAGCTACAGAGTTAAAGGCGCGCGGCGTTCATGCCTGGGGCTTAAATTATCGGCCGCGCACCGGCGCGTAGAGTCGGCAGAGCGTGCGTGGGTGGACGCCGAGCCAGTAGAGACCTTGCAAGATCGCCCAGCGCGCGAACGTCAACACGAAATTGCGGCCGGCGAAGCGGCGCGCGGAAGTGACGACCTCTGCGTCGAGATGCACGAAGCGGCCGCGTCGCCAGAGCCGGCGCAACAGATCGAGGTCTTCAAAAATAGGGAACGCCTGGAAGCCGCCGACCTGCGCGTACACCGTGCGGCGGACGAAGAAGGCCGAGTCGCCATAGCATAAACCGAGGCGGCGCAGTTTGGGATAAAGCCACGTGAGAAAGCGCGCGGGCGCGTCCGGGCCGTCGAAGCGGATGGCGAAGTTGCCGCCGACCGCGCCTGCGTCGTGCGCGAGCGCGGCGTCGATCTGTGCGATGGCGTCAACGGGCGGTAGGGTGTCGGCATGCAGGAACCAGAGCACATCGCCGCGCGCGACGCCCGCGCCCGCATGTAACTGTGTTCCACGTCCGCGCTCGCTTGTTAGCACATGCGCGCCTTGCGTGCGCGCAATCTCAACTGTCGCATCGCGGCTGCCGCCGTCCACGACGATCACTTCCAATGGCCCACGCAAAGTTGCCAGCGCAGCGAGCGTCGCGCCGATGACCGGCGCTTCGTCGAGCGTGGGGATGATGATCGAGAGCAACATCGTCGGGCCCGTGCTTTAGCAGCTATCCTTCGCGGAATCATCACGCCGGCTCAGTATATCTGTCTGGCGACGCGCCGTGCGCCCGGTTATATTTTAATGGTTGACCAGGCGCAGTGAAATAGTCAAAACTAAGTCTGCTCAAACAACACCGCGCGCGGCGGGTTTCGCCTGATCGGGTGATCGCTATTTCTTCCGCTGGACGACTGAAAGGCTGGGCTGAGCCATTACGCAAACTGATTCCGTCGGACATGCTGCGCGCACGCTGACCGTGCTGGTGGTCGAAGATTTCGAGGACACGCGCTACTTGATGCGGCTCGAACTGGAACGGCGCGGCTTCCGCGTGCTCGAAGCCACGAACGGCGCGGAGGGCGTCGAAGTTGCCGCGCGCGAGCAACCCGACATCATCCTGATGGACATTGGGCTGCCCGGCATGGACGGCATCGAAGCTACGCGCCGCATCCGCGCCGCCGCCCCGGTGCGGGACCTACTCATCGTCGCCCTGACCGCGCACCACGAGACCGAGTATCGCACCAATGCCCTCGCCGCCGGCTGCGACGCCTATCTCACCAAACCGATTGACTTCGACTGGCTCATCGATCTCCTCGGTCGCCTCTTGCCCTGAGCCGAACGGATTGCTGTCGCAGCGGGTCAACCGGCCCGACACGTACAGCGTCATCTTCAGTTCACCGTGTGGCATCAAGCGCAACGCCGTCACGGTCGAGTAGCATATTTCATTTCACCGCAAGCCCACGAGCCGCAAAATTTATAGCGACTTGCAAGCAGCCGGGAGCGCGGGCAGCTTGCCCGCCAGCGAGCCGTCAGGCGAGTCCAACTGTTCGCGCTCACGCGCTCATAGCGGGCAGGGATGCCCGCGCTCCCGGCAGTAGGCGGTCGCACTCAAGCGCAAACAGCTATCTTATTTGCCGCTCCCGGCGGGCGGCGTTTTGGTTTTGCGCGTCAGGCCGGTGGCGCGCTCGCTGGCGCGCGTAAAGCCCATCGCGCCGTAGAGTTTGCCGTCCGCGCCGTGATTGGCGTCGCCTTCGACGCCCTCGCGCACCCTGACCGTCTGCTGATTCAACGCCGCGTATTTGGCGTCGCGTTCGCTGCGCTTCATGTCCACCTGCGCCTGTAGGTCTGCGATCTCCTGTTCGACGGCGGCGGCGGCGGCGAGGTCGGCTTGAAAATCCGCCTGCCCGATGTTCATAAACTTGGTGGCCGGTGCGCCCTGTCGCCAGGCATCGTTGACCTTCGTGGCGCGTGCTTTGATTCTGCCCACATCTACTTTTGCCATCTCGCGTGCTCCTTCGTTTCGGGGATGAAGAGTCGGCGCAAACGCGCTCGTCGCCTACCCGACAGGTCTTTACGCAAGCTGGCGTAGCTTTTACGGGAACGGGTGAAGCCTTTACGCTGGCTGGCGGAAGCCCTACGTGAGCCGCCGGACGCTTTACGCCGACGGGTGAAGACGTTTCGCCTGCTGGCGTAAGCCTTACACCTGCCGGTGTAAGCCCTACACCCGCCCACGAAACCTCAACGTCAGTGTACAGCCACCCCTAAATATCAAAGATTGCGGCATAAAGCAACAAAAATGCCGCGCGAAACGCGCCCTAAATCATTTCGGACGCCCAGGCGAGCTAACGCTTGCGCGCCTTGCCGGGCGGTCTGGCGGGTAATAGGCCAGTGTCAGGATATAGTTGTTCCGAAAATAATTTGAGGGGTTATGTTCAGGTTGACACCTCGCCGATCATTCTTCAGTTTCAACACACTAACCCGATAGGCCTTTAATAAAAGGATGAGCCTCAGCCCGTCATAGAGTTTGGCCGGGTAGAGAAGGTAGACACTGTTTTGCATGACCAAATTCGTCTTACTTGCTTAGCGACCAAAGGGTAAAGACACCTGTGAAGCCCTTCATCGGCACGTCGTTATGCCGTTCCCACTTCAGTTGTGTATGGTGTTTGGCCCCGCTTCTGTCCAAATCATCCCTAGCCCGATCACTCAACCAAATCTCTGCGCCCTTGATCGCGCCCACTACACGGGCAGCAAAGTTCACCGCACCGCCGAAGACATCGTCTTCTTCCACCTGCATCGGCCCGATGTGAATCCCGGCGCGGATTTGGACTTGCGGATCGCCGGGATTGGCTTGCAATGCTTTAGCATAATCCAGTGCCTTCTCTACGGAGCGGAAGGCCGCCATGAAGCTGTCCCCGATGGTTTTGATTTCGCGCCCCTTGTATTGGTCGATCAGCTTTCGGCTTTGCGCGAAGTGCGCTCGCCGCACTTCGTTCATGGATGCGTCTTTGAGTTCTTCCCCTAGTGCGGTTGAGCCAACGACATCGGTGAAGACAATGGCCAGCGTAACGCGCTCGTCGCCCGCCCATGCCGTGAATTTCGGAGTGCTCGTCTCACCACGCGCCGATTGAACAAACATCTCGAAATCCCGCTGACGGTCGGCGGATTGCTCCATCGCCTGAACCTTCGAGGCGAAGCGCAGCCGCTCCTTCGGCTCAGCCAGCGAAACCTTGCCTGTGCAGGGACAATCAAAAGTCATCACGCTACGCTCGCGTAACCGCTTCACATAACTGTCCGGCACCGGGTCGCCACAGTTCGCGCAGACGAAGAACCGCACTAAGTCTACAGTGCCATCGAGCGCGCGGCGGTGGGTGTGCGCCAACACGAATTCCTCGAAATGGAAGCGCGTCTCATTACTCGGCGGCTGGCCCTCGTGCTGGTCGTAGAAGAGTACCAACCGGCCGCGGGCCTCGGCGAACTCGTGCAGGTAGAGGCCGCACTTGCCGCCGGCCTTCGCCGTGAAGACCGCCGCGTTGCGCCACATCTCCGCGCGGCCAGTGGTGAAGAGGCCGCTGTGGCCGAGTCGCACGGCCAGCGTCGAGTAGAGGCTTTGCACGGGGCCGTCGAACGTCACGGCGAGCGCCTTCCCCTTCGGTTCCGGCGCGGCTTCGTAGTCGCGTATGAACTCTGACGGAAAGACCAGATAGCGGCCGTCCTCAGCACTTTCCCGCAGGGCCAAGTCGTGCCGCACCAGTTCCTCGACCGTCGCGTGCAAGAGCAACTGCTCCTGCCCGCGCTCTTTGACCTTCTGCTCGTCGGGCACGTAGAACTGACCGGCCAGCGCCGCGTCTTCCGCGACGGAGCCGAGACCGTCCGGCTCTTTCTTGGCCGCGTTGACCAACGCCGAGGCGTAAGCATCCAGCAGTTCCGGTTGGAGCAGCACATAACCGCCGAAACTCAGCCGCCGAATCAAGTCGCGGTTTTCCAACCGGCCGATGCAGGTGTCGAACTGGGCGCGCAAATTCGACTCGCTCGCCACTGCCTCCGGGTGCGCGCGTGCGAACTCGTCGTAAAGCTGACTGGCCGGCGTGATGAGCCGCCCGGTCTTTTTTACTTCAAGCAGGAAGGCTTTGATGTCGGCAAACAAAACCGACGACGAGACCTTGGGCAGCACGTCCCACGCGATGGCCTGCTCAATAGCCTGTCGCAGTTCCTCGATCTGCCAGCCTTCCCTGGCGCTGGTCTCGAAATATCCATCGAACCCGAACTCCTTGAGCAATCCTTCCAGTCGCTCCTTGCTCACCGACACCGTACCGCGATCCGCGCGGGCCGAGACAAGGAACTTCTTCATCGGCACACACGATGCCCCCTGGCGTTGCTGCGCCAAGCGTAGCGCGCGTTCCCAGTGGCGCACGCCCGCCAGCGGATCGGTCTCGCTGCGGGCATCGAATACGACCAAGGCTACGGCCACCTCGTTCAGGTGTAACTGATGGATCACGCGGTAGCCCGGCTGCCCGGCCAAGTCCCACAGCAATGTCTCGCAAGTCTGTTTCTGATTGTTGCCCAACTCCATTTCCTGAGATTGAAACGTCCAGACACGCCGCCCCGGCGTGGAGTCGGTCGCCACAAACGGCTCGCCGTTGAGCACCAAGCTCAGCCCTGACTTGCCCACCCCCGTGTCGCCTAAGAGCACCACCTTCGCATTGACATAGTGGCGGGTTGGGAGCGCGGGCGCTTGCCCCAACAGCACCGCGACATCAAGTTCCCAGATGTGGATGAGATGGTCGCGGTCGTCTCTCGGCGTGCCGGGATCAGAACCGACCGTGGCGAGGAGCGGCAGGCGCAGATGGAAGACTAGGCCGGATGGCCAATATTTCGAAGCCGGCTCCGGAATCACGGCTACGCGGATTCCAGTGTCAGGATTCCACAGGCGGATCGTATCATCTGGGCCGGAACCCTTTGTGGCAAGCAGCCGCTGAGCCGAAGAGAATCCAATCCCATTCACCCTATCCGTGTGCCCTTCCAGCGTGTGCAGTAACCGCCCGTCTCGGCATCCCACAGCCGGATCGTCTTGTCCTTCGACGGCGACGCCAGCATCCGTCCGTCCGGCGACCAAGCGATGCGCCCGATCCAGTCTGTGTGCCCCCGCAGCGTGCGCAAGAGCTTTACGCCCGGCGGCAGTTCTGGTGGAGCCGCTTCGGATTCTCGGCCTGAACTATCTTGCGACACATTCTGCGCCATAGCTCCCCTCTCGTTTGTATGGTGCTGCCTGAGCGGAACGAACCAATGCGCATTGTTGACCGGAGCGCGAGCCGGGGCGATGCTGCGCTTGAGCCGCACCTAATCCGCTCCGGCTAGTATGCGTGCCCTCAGTTAGGAATATCCTCACTTTGATATTCATGCTCAAGGCGGACTGATCCGATCAATCGCTCACTCCAACGCCGCAGAGTTTATCTTTTGCGCGTTTTGCTATGCTGCCCGGCGGATGATGCGCCGGCGTCAGGGCGTAGGTTATCCGTAAACAGTTTGAGAATCCTTTTATACTCGTCCGCCCAACTCGCCTCGCGGTCGAAGCTGTGGTCTTCGACCGGGTAGGGCGCGACCGACCAGTTCTCTTTGCGTAGCTCGATCAATTTTTCGACGAGGCGCACGGTGTCCTGGAAATTTACGTTCGTGTCCACCATGCCGTGACAGATGAGGAGCGCGCCTTTGAGGCCGTTGGCGAAATAGATGGGCGAGCTTTGTTTGTAGGCTTCGGGGTCGGCCTGCGGCAGGTTGAGGATGTTCGCGGTGTAGCCGTGATTGTAGTGCGCCCAGTCGGTGACGGGGCGCAGGGCTGCGCCGGCCGCGAACACGTCGGGTTGCGTGAACATGGCCATCAAGGTGATGAAGCCACCGTAGCTGCCGCCGTAAAGCCCGACGCGCTTTGGATCGACGCCGTGTTCTTTCACGAGATAGTTCACTGCGTCAACGTGGTCGGTTAAATCCTTGCCGCCCATGTGCCGGTAGATGCCTGTGCGCCAGTCGCGCCCGTAGCCGGCCGAGCCGCGATAGTCTATGTCGAGGACGACGAAGCCGCGCTCCATCAACAGGTGATGAAACATGTACTCGCGATAATACTGACTCCACCAGCGATGAACGTTCTGCAAGTAGCCTGCGCCATGCACGAAGATGACGGCCGGGCCGCCACGTTGCCAGTGCGCGGGTAGATACATGCGTCCATAGGCGGTCGCGCCGTCGCGCGCCTTGAAGCTGACGATAGGCGGATCGATCCAGTTGTGCGTGAAGAATTCAGGGATCGGCGAGGTCGTGACCGGCTTCGGCTCAGCGTTCACTGTCGCGCCGGCCGGCGTGTTGGCGACGAGATACAACTCCCACGGCTTGTTGCTGTAGGAACGCACATCGGCGAGCATCGTTTCGTCGGGCGAGATGTCAACGAGGTTATTGCCGGGCATTGAGGTCAGGCGCGTGCGCGGGCCGCCCGTTGTCGGCATGGCATAAAGATGCCGCTCGAACGGACTGCCTTCGCTGGAGCTGAAGTAGAACTTCGCCTTGTCCTGCGACAGCCGCACGGCGGAGACTTCAAACTGGCCGGCGGTCAACTGCACCAGCTCGCCGCCGTTGATCGAGACGGTGTAGAGATGCGCGAAGCCCGTCTGCTCCGACTCGAAATAGACGTGCTCGTTATCGGGCAGCCAGCCGAGCGTGAATGCGCCGGGGCCGTCGATCCACGCATCATCGTGCAGATGCGCGAGCGCCTTTGTCTTACCCGTCACCGGGTCAAGCAACAACACCCAACGATCTTTGTTGTCCGCCGAGAAGCCAAGCAAGACCGCGTGCCGCCCGTCCTCTGACCACTGCAAGCCTTCGAGATCAACATCGCGGTCGCGTGGCTGCGCCGCTTGCCCGCTTTCGGTCTGCGTGCGCGGCGGGTGCTGCGGCTGATTCTGCGGCGGCCCTTGTTGCGTTTGCGCTTGTGTCTGTTGCTGTTGTCCCGTCTGTGTTTGCGGACCGACGCCGCGCTCGCGTTGCGCTTGCTCGGTCGCGTTCGCTTCTGTGCGCGTGCGGACTTGCGGCGCGGCCTCGATGCGCTGGCCGTGCTCCACATTCTTCGTCTCGCCGGTCTCGGTGTTGATGAGCAGGAAGCGCGTGTGCCTTTGCGCGTCGCCCACTTTGCTGCGCCCCGGAATGTCTTCGGTGTAACCGGACTCGGTCACGTAGTTGGGCACGATGGTATTGCGCGCGGCGGCGGGCTGCTCGCCGATGGTGGCGACGACGTATGTGCCGTCGGGCGCGAGCGCGAGATTGAAGACCGTCTGCCCGGTCGGTAGATTGAAGGCTCTGCGCGGCTCACGCGCTTTACGTTTCGCCTCCTGCTCCTCGCGTTGCTCCGCGCGCTCGCGCACCGCGTCGATCAACGCGCGCTCCTCTTTCTTCACGAACTCCTGACTATCAGTCCCGCGCTGCTGTTCGCCGCCGCCCTGCCGCCCACCGCCACCAGCGCCGCCTGTCGCTTGCGGGCCGCTCGCGCCGCCCGTGCGTATGTCCGTCAACTGCACGAGCGAGCCGCCGTCAAGCGCCATCACGTACAGATTATTCAGTCGCGTGAAATAGATGTGTTTTTGATCGGCGGTGAAATGCGCGTTTGTCTCCGCGTCGGTTGTGCGCGTCACCGGCCGGCGCTCGCCTTTGGTATGGTCGTAGATAAAAACGTCGCCGTCATCGGTGAACACGGTCAGCGTTTTATCTTTCGCCAACTCGCCGTTCGCGGGCGGCGCGCGCCGGGCCTCATCATCCGACAGACGGCGCAAGCCCGTGCCGTCGCGGTTCACAACGTAGAGCGACATCTCCTTTAGACGCGGTTCGTCCGCCGGCTTCCAACGGAAGTAAATGCGCTGACTGTCCTGCGCCCAATAGACGCCGCTTGGCTGATAGCCGACCAAGCGGGGGCCGCGCATGATACTGTCCACCGTCAACGCGAACGGTTGCGAGGGCGCGGCTGTCTGCTCCGGCGGCGGTTGTTGCGCCAAGACTGTTTGAGTTGTGAATAAAGTTAGCACACACAGCGCACCTGCGGCGCGGCGGAGACGGTTCATGTTCATCATTCGTCTTTAGCTTGTCTGCTGCGGAGATAAAACCGCTCGACCTATAGAAATGCCGGCATGCGGTGCGCGCCCGCGCGGCTTTTGCGTGTGGGCAGTATAATCAAATGCACTACGGTTATTATGGCGCACCGGCCGACGCACGGGCGCGGCACGTAGTTTCATTTGCCCATTAGGCCCGGAGTTCTTGCTATGAGCCAGCGCCGCGATGATACAACAGAACCGCGCGAGCATCCGCCCGCCACGCCGGCCCGCGCGCCGGGCCGTTACTACTACGACGACGCCACGGGCTACGAGCCGTACAACCCCGCGCCGGATGAAGACGACGACCACGAAACGGCCGGCGAGCAAACCGCTACGCCTACCCGTGGCTGACGCGCCACGGCGCAACGGCACGACGCGCTTCATATTGCCTGCGCTCGTGTTGCTGTATGCGGGCGCACGCCTATGGCGGCTGACCCAGTTTAATCGCTGGCGCACGAACTAAGCACGACAGAGCAGGCCCAGACGCAGATCGCGATTTATACGCTCGATGATTTTCCGCGCTATCCAATGAGTCTCTATCTCAAAAGCGCGGGTGATGAACGCTTCACGTTCGTGCGCGTCAACGCCGCCGACCTGCCCCGCGCTCGCCGCCGCACACTGCTGGCTCATCTATGAAGAGGGCGCGTGGCTGCGCGGGCCGTCGCCGCCGGAGTTAATGCAGGCAAACAGCTATCAGACCGGCGTCAGTTTCGCCTCTGGCCCGCGCGGCCACCGGTACATCATGTTCCCACTCTGGCGCAGATAAAGAGTCATTTCGGCCATGGACAAACAGGCGCGGCGCAGATTGAATCTGCGCCGCGCCTGTGCCATCTCTACTTGCTGACCCAATCGGGCCCCTGCCCGGCGCAATTATTCTTTCTTCTTCGGTCGCTGATTCGACGCCAGCACGCGCTTGCGCAGCCGAATTGATTGCGGCGTGACTTCGACCAACTCGTCGTCGGCGATGAATTCGAGCGCCTGCTCCAACGACAACTCTTTGACCGGCACGAGCCGCATCGCTTCGTCGGCGCTTGAGGCGCGCATGTTCGTCAACTTCTTCTCTTTGATCGCGTTCACGTCCAGATCGACCGAGCGCGCGTTCTCGCCGACGATCATGCCTTCGTAAACTTTCAGGGCCGGCCGCACGAACATCGTGCCGCGTTCTTGCAGATTGAAGAGCGCGAAGGTCGTCGTGTCGCCCGCGCGGTCGGCGACGAGTGAACCGGTTGCGCGCCCGCGCAGCGGCCCCAGCCACTCGCCCCAACGCAAAAAGATCGTGTTCAAGAGGCCCGTGCCCTTCGTCTCGGTCAGAAATTCGTTGCGAAAACCGATCAGGCCGCGCGACGGCGCTTCAAACTCAAGCCGCACGCGCCCCGTGCCGTGATTGACCATCTTCGTCATCTGGCCCTTGCGCCGCCCCATCGCTTCGGTCACGACGCCGATGAACTCTTCCGGGCAATCAACCACCACCTGCTCAATCGGCTCATACGTCTTGCCGTCGCGCACGCGCGTAATCACTTCGGGCTTCGAGACCTGCATTTCATAATTGTCGCGGCGCATCATCTCGATCAAGATCGCGAGTTGCAACTCGCCGCGCCCCGACACCTTGAACTGATCCGGCAAGTCCGTCTCTTCCACTCTGATCGCGACGTTGCCCAACACTTCGCGGGCGAGCCGCTCGCCGAGTTGCCGCGACGTGACGTACTTGCCTTCGCGCCCCGCGAACGGCGAGTTATTGACGCCGAAGATCATGGAGATGGTCGGCTCGTCCACCGCGATGACGGGCAAGGCTTGCGGGTTCTCGACGTTCGTGATGGTCTCGCCGATCTCGATGCCCTCGATGCCGGCGAGCGCCACGATCTCACCCACGCCCGCCCGCGGCACCGCCTCGCGCTTCATGCCTTCAAACACGTAGAGTTGCGACACGCGCGTCTTCACCTGCGCGCCGTCGCGTTTGATCACGACCACCGTATCGCCCTGTGCGATCTCGCCGGAGAAGATGCGCCCGATGGCCAGCCGGCCAATATATTCACTGTAGTCGAGATTGGCCACGAGCAGTTGCAGCGCATCCGTGCGCAACGCTTTCGGCGCGGGGATCGTGGCCACGATCTGATCGAAGAGCGGGCGCAGGTTGGTCGAATCGTCCGTTAAACTTTTCTTCGCGATGCCGTCGCGCGAGATGGCGTAGAGAATCGGAAACTCGATCTGCGCGTCGGTCGCGTCGAGGTCTAAAAAGAGTTCGTAGATTTCGTCCACCACTTCGGCGGGGCGCGCGTCTTGCCGGTCGATCTTGTTGACGACGGCGATAGCGGGCAGCCGCGCTTCGAGCGCCTTGCGCAGCACGAAGCGCGTCTGTGGCAGACAGCCTTCGGCGGCGTCCACCAACAGCATCACGCCGTCCACCATCTTCAGTACGCGCTCGACCTCGCCGCCAAAATCGGCGTGCCCCGGCGTGTCGAGAATATTGATCTTCACGTCGCCATAGCGCACCGCCGCGTTCTTCGCCATGATGGTGATGCCGCGCTCGCGCTCCAAGTCCATCGAGTCCATCACGCGCTCGCGCACGTGCTCGTGTGCGCCGAACGTGCCCGCTTGTTTGAGCATCGCGTCCACCAGTGTGGTCTTGCCGTGGTCAACGTGTGCGATGATCGCGATGTTGCGTATGTCGTGTCTCTCTTCAGTCATAATCACTCCAGATAGATGAGGCCCGGACGAAAATGCCCGGGCCGCGCAAACGAGTATCTTAACACGCGCAACTGGATTACACCCGCGTGGCGGTTGAAAACTTAGAGCGCGCTTGTCTGGCGCAAGGCTTCATAGAGCACGAGGGCGACGGCGGTGGCCAAATTGAGACTGCGCACGCGCGGATTCAGCATGGGGATGGTCACGCAGTTGGGCCAGTTCGCGCGCAGCAAGTCCTCCGGCAAACCGCGCGTCTCGCGCCCGAAGACGAGACAGTCAGCGGCTGTAAAATGCCAGTCGGTGTATGCGCGGGCGGCTTTAGTCGTGAGATAGACGAACCTTACGGCGGGCTGTAAGGCCGCGCGCAACTCCGGCAGATCGCGATGGCGATGCAGTTCAACCTCCGGCCAATAGTCGAGACCGGCCCGGCGCACCGCGCGCTCATCGAGCCGGAAGCCGGTGACGCCGATGATGTGCAACGGCGTGCGCGTCGCCGCGCACAGGCGCGCGACGTTGCCTGTGTTCGGCGGTATCTCCGGCTCAACTAAGGCGACGCGAAGCATAACGGCAGAGGTCAGAGGTCAGAGGTTAGTGAAAGCAGTTGTTACTGATCTCTAACTTCTGATCTCTACTGAAAAGAAAATGGACGGCGCGCTTGTTAAGCATTCGCCGTCCGTTTTAATGGTCTATCGAGACCGCAGAGTTTTGTGTGCGCAGTGGAGGTCAGGTCAGACCCCTGGTTAGAGAAACTACTACCGCTTCTTCGCGCCGCCCTTTTTCGCGCCGCCCTTTTTCGCGCCGCCCTTGGCTGCGCCGCCGCTCTTCTTCGCTGCACCCTTTTTCGCACCACCAGCTTTTTTAGTTGCCATAAGTCTTCGTGCTCCTTTTCTCAATCGGTTTGGTTATGACCACAAGATACTGTGTTGATGTTTGTCTTGTGGTCTAGACTAAACAGCGCACAACATATTGGACTTATAAACATAAAGCGATCAGATGTCAATAACTTAATTCATTCGCGATCAAAAAAGTTTCACGCCTCCGCGCGCACAGGCACATGTATGTGTGCGCGGAGGCATGCTGATCGAGCGGGCCGGCGTAGTTGTACGTGCTGAATTTGTGTGCGCTTAGTTGCGTGTGCGCGCCTTAACGGAAGAGCGGGGTGAAGACCCAGAGGTCGTGGCGGTCGATGCCGTAGTAGGTAAGAACGGCGGCGCAACGGTTGCGACTAACAACGCCGATGACGGGGCCGCCCGCCGTGTTCGGCTCCGAGTCTTCGCCGCACGCCGCCTGCTTGTCCGTCTCCACTTTCAGATCGGAGAGGCCGGTGACCTGCCGCGCGAACTGTTTGAAGAAGGCCTCGCGCGTATCGGGAATCACGCCGTTCGTGTACTTCATCACGCGATCCTGAAACTCCCCGACCACTTTGTCGCCCGGATGCACAACTTTCCACTCGCCCGACTTCGAGAGCGGATCACGGGCGGCGCTTGCGCGTAAGAGTTGAATCTTCTTGATGCTGCCGGGCGGCGTGACGCCGTCGATCAACTGTTGCAATTCGGTGGGCGGCGCGTTCATCAAGCGCGTGTACCGCACGATGGCTTCGGCTACCTCTTCGCCGCGCGCGATGGCCTCTTTTTCCAGTTCGCGTTGCGTCTGCTGGCGCGCGACGGGCGCGGCGCTCAACGCCATGAGGGCCATGATCGTCATCAGCGCGAGCAAGGCGACGAGCGTGTAGCCGCGCTCGCCGTGTGCGCGCGGGTTATTGCTGCGGCTCGTCATTGTCATCATCTGCGCTCGGCGGTGGCGGGGTATAGGGACGGCCCGACGTGCCCGTGTGTGCGTCAACGTATGGGAGCGTGTGCTTGATGCGCAGTTGCGTGTCCATGAAATCGACCGAGCGCTCGGAGATGCTGGTCACGCGGAAGCGCCCGCCAATGATGTCGCCGCGCTGCACAGCGGCCACGTCGGTAAACTGTAATGCTTGATTGCCGCGCTGCACGGCAATGACACCGCTCGTCGGCAACTTCAACATGGCTTTATCGTTGCCGTAGTGAACCGTGCCGAGCAGCCCGATATAGGTGAACAGCGGCTTGGGCGGCTCGGCGACGCTGAGCGCGACCGGGTTCGAGTAGAGCGCACCGTCGGGCGTATGCACGACGATCTGGCGCGTGCCGGGCGCACCGATCAGCGTGGCGGGGATTTGCGCCGCTAACTGCTGCGCGCTCGTGAACGTGGTCGGCACTTCCTGACTATCCACATAGACGCGTGCTTGCGGCGTGAACTTGTCGCCCGCGAGGGTGAGCGTAAAGGCCTCCGTCTGCGCGAAGACGTTGCTGGGCGCAACGCCGTTCAGCGTCCACGGCGGCGGCGGTGCCGGCACGGGCGTCGGAATATTTATAGCTACGGCATCGGGCTGTTTCCTGACCGGTGGCTCGTAGAACGCGAAGATATTGCGGCCCGGTTCGGACGCGTCAACCGGAATGAACTGATAGTCCACGGGCTGCGGCAACTCTATCGAGTCGCCTTCGAGCGCGGCTGATTGTGCAGAGTTTGAGACCGTTGTAGTCGTTGTCGTCGTGCGCCGTATGCCCGCCGTGTTGGTGTTGCGCGTAGGTGTTGACGGGCCGCCCAAGAACATGCGCGCGAGAAAGAGCAGCGCGAGCGCGCCGAGCGCAAGCGCGGCGATGGTCTTGTTGCGTTCCGCGGGCGTCTTGCCTTCTAAAAGTGGCATGGTAATTCTAAAGCCTCAACCGCTCACTGTGATGTGCCGCTGCCCGCGCCGGTTGTGCTGCCCATCTGCCCGGCGGTGCGGCGGAAATAGGCGGACATGTCGAGGCGCAGACTGACGAGTTGCCCGCGCGGCACGTTGCTCTCGGCCGTGCGCGTCGCGCCCGCGTCGGTCACGCCTTCCAACTCGACGCCGTTGACGACGATGAAGCGCCGGCTCGTTTCCACGTCGCGGACGAAGCGCCGGATGTTACTGTATGCGCCTTCGACCGTCAGGCTGATGTCGATACCGGGAAAGACGCTCTGCCGTCTGCGACTGCTCGTCGTAGGCGCGCCGCCGGCTGCGGCGAGGCGCTGCTGTTGCTGCTGCATCTGCTCGTTCGTTAATTCATCCTGATGCGTGAAGGAGAACTGCGCACGGGCGAGGCCGTTGTGCGCGGTCTTTTGATTCAACTCTTCGATGATGGCCCTGCTGCTCGCGTCGCGGTCGGCGAGCGTGCCGGTCTCGAAGTGTTCGAGGCTGTTAGTGATGTCGGCGACGAGCGCGCCCGTGTCCTTGTGTTGCTGATTAACGTCGGCCGCCTCGCGCAGGCGTCTGTCCAGCCGCTCGCGCTCCTGTCCAAGCGCGACGAGGCGCGTGCGTTGCGGCGCGAGATAAGTGAAGTAGGTCACGATGGTGACGATGAGCAACAACGCGGCCACGGCGAGCGCGCCAAGCTCCGGCAGGCCGAGCGCGCCCACACGCCGCGTGTTACGCAGCACGGTGAGCCGCGTGCGCGTGCGCACGACCGTCGTGTTCTTTTCGTCTGTGGCGACGGGTTGCGGCCTCATGGTGTCTCCGGCGCGGGGCGCGTGTTCGTGGTTGCGGCGACATGCTGCGGCGGCGTGCTGTCGGTCGGGCGCACGCTCGCGCCGGGGCGCGGTGTGTAGTAGACGCGCAACGTGGCCTCCGTGCCCGGCTCGCCCTTCGCGGTGCGCGGCGTCTGGGTCAGCAACTCGGCCGAGAAGATGCCCGCGCCGGCCATCTCGCCGATCAAGCGCGTGATGTCGGTGGGTGTCCTGCCGACGACCGTCAGTTCAAGTTCGGCGCGCGTCTGCCCGTTGACTTGGCGCGTGTCGCGCACGCTGATGCGCGACACGCGCACGCTTGCGGGCGTGGATGCTTCGAGGTCGGCCAACAAGCGCGACCAGGAGAAGTTTTTGCGCGCCACGATCTCGTGCGCCGCGTTGAGCACGAACCGTTGTTCGGGCGTGAGCGATTGCGTGACCGCCTCGGCCGTCTTCTCTAACGCCTGCTGGCGTTGGCGCAAGTCCACCACGTCGCGCTCGACGCGGTCGGCGCTCGCCTGCGCCTGCCGGCCCGCGCTGACGATAAAGAGGAGCGCCAACACGGACGCGCACGCGACCGTGACCGCGACCGTCCACGGCAACATGCGATTGCGAAACGGCTGGCTGGCGAGATTGAGTTGATCGAACACTTAGTTTGCAGCCTCAGTGAAACACGTGCCAGCCTGTACAGCAACGGCGGTCGGGGGCGCTCGCGCAGGCTCAACGGAAGCATAACGCCTGCGCTGAGGCGGCGCAACCGACCGCACCGACAGCCAAGCGCGCCCGTCAGCGCGCACCCGAACTTACACGCACGCCGCAACGCAAGGTTGCAAAAACAGTAGGCGGTAGGCAGTAGGCGGTAGGCGGTAGGCAGTGAAGATAAAGAAAGTTGCGCCGGTTGAACTAGCCCTGAAGGCATTCAACCGGCGCAGCTTTTTTAACTGCTTACTGCTTACTGCCTACTGCCTACTGTCGCGGCGTTGCGCCGCCGGTCGCCTGACTGATGACGCGCGAGTTGACGATCTTGCCGGCGGTGTCGAGCGTCAACTCGATGATCGCGCCGGTGTTGTCGCGCACGCGGCGGAGAATCTGGCCGTTCGCGCCCGCCGTCTCGCTGACCTTCGTCAAATCAAGGACGTTGCCGACCGTCTGCTGCGAGACGACGCGCCCCGTCGTGTCGAGCGTGCGCTCAACGATGTTGCCGGTGCGGTCAACGGTGCGCTGCAAGGTCTGGCCCAGCGTGTTGACCGTTTGACTGAGCAGGCCGCCCGGCTGCGTCACGTTGTTCAAGGTCTGCCCGACTGTGCCCACTGTCTGACTGACTACGCCGCCCGGTTGCAGGGCCGTGTTGGCGACGCCGCCGACCGTGCCGACCGTGTTGTCCACCGACTGCAACAGGCGTTCGAGGATTTGCGGATTGCGATCAATCGTCGTCAGCGTGCGGTCGATGATCGCGGCGACGTTGTCGAGCCGCACCTTCAACAACGCTTCGGCGCGCACGCCCTTGATCGTCAGCTTCACTTTGTCGATGCCCACGTCCGCGCCCGCCGTCAACTGCAACAGGTTGGCCAGTCGCGCATCGAGCGCGACGTGCGCGCGTAGATTTTCGACTTCAAGACTGATCTCATCAACCGAGAGATTCGGTATATCGAGCAGCACATCGGGATCGCCGCTCGCGGCTTCTTGTTTGCGCCGCGCGCTCGACGCTTCCTGTCGTTGGCGATCCGCTTCCGAGAGCGGGCGCACGGGCGTGACGGGCGCTGGCGTGGCGCGCGGCGTCGGCTGCTGTTGCGCGGCGCGTGTAGTGGACAATTCAGGTGCGCCTTCGATGGTGCTGGTAAAGATCGAGGCGTCGTTCGTGCCGCTGGTCATCGTGCTCGTGCTGGGCGTGGGCGATGGCGCAGCGGTTGGTCGTCTCTGCGCGTGCGTCTGCGCAAAGAGCGCGAGCAGCAGCGCGAGGGCGGTACAGAAAGTTGAGCGTTTGTTCACGGGCTTCTCCTCCGAAAAAAGTTTGATGAAGCAAGGTCGGCTATCGAATGAACGGTCGGGGCGGCCCTCATTCATCACACTGCAAGTTAGGGGGGAGAGAAAACTCTGTTAAGGCACGGGCGGCGCGGCTAGTGCGCGGCGTTCGTCGAGCACACGCTGCACGCGCGCCAGCGATGCGCGGAAACGCACGTGCCCGCGCACGTTGCGCAACAGCACGTCGATGTCCTCCGCGCCGAGCGCCACGCCGACGCGCAGCAAGGGCACGCGCTCATCGCCGATAGCGACCGACGTGGCCGCGAAGAAATCATGTTCGGTGATGCGCCGCTCGCCGATATTAAGATCGAAATCTTCATCCGCGTTGATGGGCGCGGGCGTGTTCACGCCGGTCGTTTGCGGCGCGGGCGTCTGTGTCGTCGTGCGCGGGCGCGTGTTCGTCTGCGCGGCGGCCAGCAGCGGCAAAACTGCAAGGATGAAACAGGCCGAAGCGAACGGCAATAGGCGACGCATCAATGTCTCCCTGTCCGGTGCGGGCGCGGGCTGCGCGCGGGCGTTGTGCTGGTGGTAGGGGAGGGTGCGGGGCGTTGCACGTCGCGGGCTGCCGGCGGCGCGGCAGTGCCATTCGCGGGCGTGTCGCTGGGCGGCGCGGTTGTGTCGCGCGTCGGCGCGGCGTCGTCCGTGCGTGGCACTTCGCCGAGCGCTTCGGCGACGATGCGATCAATGTCGGCGAAGACGCTGATGATGACGAGTTGGATACCGATGTCGCGATAGGTGACGCCGGGCTGGACGGGGCGCGGCAGATTCTGGCGGGCTGCGTCCCACACGGTCTCGCGTTTGGGCTGACCGGAAAACTCCACCCTCGGATTCGGCACAACGTCGAAGCGCAACTCGCGCGCGGTGACGTGCGCCGTGATCGCGAGGTCGGCGTTGTCTGGGTCAACATTTTGTGTGCTGTTCTGCGCCGTGTCCATCGTTGGCGACGGCGTCGCACGCGGCGTGGGTCGCCGTTGTGCTGAGACAACGAGGCAGACAGTCAGACTGCACAGCAGCAATGTACAACGAACGACGCTGGCATGCAGGTTTGTCTGGCTTAGCCCACTCATAAGCGATCTCACCGCGCGGTCTGCGGCGACCGACGCGCGAACGAAAAGCTCGCAAGGGGAATCGTGAATGCTACAAAAAGGGGATTAACGCGTGCCCGCATAATACCAGAAAAGCGCGCGGGCGCAAGCCTTTGTGCAGCCAGGGCAGTGCGCGGCGTTGCTCATGCGCGTTCGTCTTCGCTCGGCGACGGCACGGGCGGCTCGGCGCGGGGCGGCAGGGCACGGGCGATGCCCCCGTCGAGCGTAGGCGCGTAAGCCATGACGCAGTTGCGCCCGGACTGCTTGGCGCGATAGAGCGCGGTGTCGGCGAGTTCCATCAACTCGATGGGGTCGCGCCCGTCCAATGGGAACGCGGCGACGCCGAGACTGATGGTGACGTGAAAGCCATGCGCTACGTCAACCGCGCCCGTGCCGCGCCGCACGGACGCGAACGTGTGGGCCTCGACGGTCGTGCGCACGCGCTCGGCGGCGACGAGGCCCTGCGCGAGGTCTGCGTCCAAGAGGAACGCGGCAAACTCTTCGCCGCCAAAGCGCGCGGCCACATCGCCCGCGCGCATAGCATGTGTGATGAGCGCGCCCACAGCTTCGAGCGTCTGACTGCCGACCAGATGGCCGTAAGTGTCATTGACGAGCTTGAAGTGATCCAAGTCCATCATCAAGACGCAGAAGGGTCGCCCGTCGGCTTCGGCACGGCCCGCTTCGCGGCGCAACTCGGAGAAGAAGGATTTGCTCGTCAGCAGGCCGGTCAATTCGTCGTGCGCAAGCAGCCGGTAAATCTGGCGCTGGAACTCGCGATCCACGTCGTCGAGCAACTCGAAGCGGAGCAGATGCTCGCCGATAGTGATCTTGTCGCCGACCTGCAAAGTGGCCTCTGTCACGGGGCGGCCGTTGAGCAGCGTGCCGTTGGTCGAGCCGAGATCGGTAACGCGGTAGCGCGGCGGCTCGTCCCCTTCTTTCACCACGTTGATGCGCGCGTGCAGCCGCGAGGCGCGCGGATCGTTGATGCGGATGTCGGCTTCGAGCGCCCGCCCCAGAACGATCTCGCTGCGTTCGAGCGGAATGGGCGCGGCGAGCAATTCGCCGCGCAGGAAGACGAGCGCCGGGCGGCGCTCATCGCTCGGCCGGGGCGTATGCTCCTGTAGCGTCGTACGTATGTCGTCGTCGTCGGCCATAAAGTATTAGCGTGTCGGGCAAACGGGCTTATCTTAACGCGCCGGCCGGAAAAGCAAAACTAAAACTGTCCGTGGTCTGTGGCCCGTGGTCAGTTGTTGCTTGTGCCGTCAGTTGCTCGTTTCACCTTTAGCGGGCAACATGCGCTAAATCGAAACCTACGACATTGGTACAATAGACAAAAAGCTTATCCACGAACGCACACGAAACAACACGAAACCAGTTTGGACTTTTTCATGTTATTTCGTGTGCGTTCGTGGATCATGTTTTCCTGCTTGTGCCAATCTTCTAAATCAGACCACGAAAGATTGGGCCAAGACGAAAAGCTATCCACGAAACCACACGAAGCCGCCCGAAGCAGAAACGAAGAAGATTCGTGCTGTTTCGTGTCCTTTAGTGGATAAATCTTTTTCGCTCTGTGCCATT
>JBBQGM010000034.1:0-48320 GCA_038322995.1 Pyrinomonadales bacterium | reverse complement strand
GAGCGGCAACTCTTTTGCAGAATTGGCCAGACTCCGGACTGACCCGCAACACACGCGGCCGTCACTACCGTTGCTCCGTTCCCGGCCTGGCGGGGTTCGCGCGGCGAGCGTTGTGCGGAGCCCGAAGTCTGATAAATTGTCAAACCTGTCTGAGCGCCGCCAGCGCGCGTCATAACTTGCCCGACGCGGAGCACTTTAACCGTTTACGCTCATGCCCGCAACCGCGCAAGCTAGGCCAAGCCTAGCCGCGCCGTTCACGTGCCGTTGAAGCCAATGCTCATGCGCCGTAGATTCGCGCCCGCAAATTTGCCGGTGGCTTTAACCTGCGCCAGCAGTTGCTCCGCCTCTGCGCGCGTCCGGCCGGCGTAGACGGCCATGAAGCGCGCGCCGGGCTGCGTGCCTGTGTAGTACGTCTCGCCCGGCTCGCCACAACCGCGATCCGTGAAGACCTTGTTGTGCGGAAACAATGCCTGCGCCGCCTGGCGCGCATCTTCCGGCACAAACTTCTGGCAGTCATCATTCGCCGCCCGCAGGCTCTGCAAAATAACGGCGTAGAACGTTTCGCTCTCCCAGATCACCGCCCGTGCAGGCAGGCGAAACGACAGGTCGTGCGGCGCGAATGTGAGGTCGCCCGTCTGACACGCCAACGTCGGGTCGCCGCAGACCGTGCCCTTCGGTGCCGGTCTCCGCCGGCCTCGTCCCGTCTGCGCTAACCCCGTCGCAGAGAGCGCCAGCAAGAGGCACAACAATGTGCCGCTGAAGAGTTGCCGCCTAGTCATTAGATTACCGCCCGCTGTTTAAACGCACCGGCCAAGTTGCGCTTGGCCGGCAAGCGCAATGTGCTGGCGGAGAGGGTGGGATTCGAACCCACGGTACGGTTCCCCGTACACAGCATTTCCAGTGCTGCCAGTTCAACCACTCCTGCACCTCTCCGAAGAAGTTATGAGCAATGAGCAAAAACCAGAGAGCTGAACGCTAACGGCTAATCGCCCATAGCTTAAACTTGGCGGAGAGGGTGGGCTTTGAGCCCATAGTAGAGTTCTCCCCGCCGGTTTTCGAGTTCGCCCGGGCCCCAGCGCCCTAAGCGTAAGCCATAAGAATCGCCGGGAATTCAAATAGCGATCAGCCGGCGCAGCATAACTTATCCGAGCGATCCATGTCACGTCAGCTTGCCAACCGCGCGCCAAGCAGGTGTGGGCGTGGTAAAAAACAAACAGCAGTCCTCATGGAAATTTTTGTTGCGTCGCTTGCGTTACCTGCGAGTTCCCCTTTTGCCAGTGCATCCAGGCCGGCCTAGCGCACGTATAGCTCTTCGAGCGGGCGACCGGCTGAAGTCTGCTGGCGATTACTTGCGCTTTGAACCGATCTGCTAAACTTGCGTGTCCGCAAGCGCGGTCGGGCGTCATGGAGCGGCGCGGCAAGCCGGTTAGTGATCACTGCTTCAGTCAGGCGCTACCGGGCATGATTAACTGAGATAAGGAAGCTGCTAATGGGCAACTCTACAAAACTACGCGGGCTGGCTGCAAATCAGTTGTTAGCCGCTTTACCGCACCAAGAATATCAACGGCTGCTACCGGAGTTGGAACCCGTCGCGCTGACTTTCACCGAAGCGCTTTATCAACCCGGCGCGCGCATCGAACATATCTACTTTCCGCTCAAGGGCTTGATTGCGCTAACTTCACCCGTCAATAAGCGTTCGACGACCGCAGTGAATTTGATCGGCAAAGATGGCATGACAGGCGTCTGCGTCTTTTTGGGCGAGGCCAACTCAGCCAATCCCGCGCTGGTGTTGGTGGCCGGCACAGCCTTGAAAATGAAGGCCAATGTGCTGCGCAAGGAAGCGCAACACGGGACGCTCGAACGCTTGCTGCGCCGTTACACAAACTCGCTCCTGATGCAGTCCCAACAAGGGACGATCTGCAATCACTTCCACCAGATTTATGAACGGCTCTGTTGCTGGCTGCTGTATATCCACGATGCGGCGGAGGCAGACGCGTTTCCGATGACGCATAAGCTTTTGTCCAACATGCTGGGTGTGCGGCGCGAGGAAGTCAGCAAGGCCGCCAGCGCGCTCCAGCAGGATAAACTGATCAGCTACACACGCGGCCACGTCACGATCCTCAAGCGGGCCGGGTTGAAAGCAGCCAGTTGTGAGTGTTATCGGATTTCACAAAGAAGAAAATAATCAGTTTGTCTGGCCAAGCGTTGACGACTAAATCAACCCCACCGACCTCGGAACAAAGATAACAAGCACCGTACGCAGGCGAATCAAGACGAAGCAGGCCCACGGCTTTCGTGCTGGTGCGCGTGCGTGCGGGCAGCAGGTTTTCCTGTTTGGGCCGATCAGCTATGGTGCGAGTTAGAAGGCGACCCCGAAATGTGCGGTGAACGTAGCTGAGTGGGTGCATCGCCCGGTCGGTTGCTGCCGAAAGCGCACGGGGAAATCAGCCTCGACGAAACACTTGGTATTGCCTTTGAGCTTCCAACTGCGTTGCACGAGCGGCGTGAAGCCGTATGCGTCCGCGCCGATGTCGAACGCCGCGCGGATACCCACGGCATAGTTTTTCTTGAAGCCGTATAGATTGCGCCGGGATGCACGGTGAGCGTGACTTCCCGCCGTGGTGAATTGTTGATCGTGGGCACGAACTCGAAGTCGAACGCGATGGGACTGCTGTTTCTGATCGTGATGCCGACGGGAAAACCGACGATGAAGTCTTCCGAGATCGTAGTAGTCCGCCCGTCGCTCCGCGTCACGATGGGGAACGCGATGCCCACGTGGCCGCCGACGCGCGGCGGTTTGGGTTCTTGCGCGCTGGCCGCTGCCGGCACAAGCAACGCGATGAAAGCCAAGGTGAAGAACATGCGAAAGTGAGACATCCATAAACCATTAAACCTGTTCATAACCTACTCCTTTCCCGCCCTCACTCATTCTGCGCCCGACTGGATGGGGCGACACTGAGCAAGGGTCTTCAGGGTTTTGTCAGGCAGCGATAGCGCGCAACGTTTGTCTGGCCACGTCCGCCTGGAGAATGTCGAACACGGGATTGATTGTGAGCGCCAGGTGCAGACGTTTGAGCGCCGCGCGGTTGTGGCCGAGGGCGTGGTCAATCATCCCGGCGTGATACGTGATGCGGGCGTCGCGCGTGCCGAGCTGCAACGCTTCGGCAATCGCGGTTTTGGCCCCCGCGAGATCGCCCTTCTTATAGAGTACCCACGCCAGCGTGTCGCACGTATAAATGTCTGCGCGGGCGGCGCGCTCGCGGCGCATGATCTGAAGCGCGTCGTCGAGTTTCGTATCGTGATCCGCGTAGAAGAGTGCGAGTTGGCGCGAGTAGGTATTGCCGGCCGAGCCTGTGCGCTCGATGACCTCCGCCAGATCGTACCGCTTTTTCGCTTCGTCGGGGTGGCCGAGTTTGGTGTAGAGATCGCCCAGCGCAATCGCGGTGTCGGGCAGCGGCACGCGTTGCCAGGCGCGCTCGTAGAACTTGCTGGCGTTGGCCGCATCGCCCGCGGCGAGACTCAAGCGCGCCTTGGCGGCGAGCGCCAGATGATAATTTGGCAAGCCGACTAGCGCGTTGTCTAACTCGTGCCCGGCGGCAACGAGATTGCCCGTGTTGATTAAGAGATCGCCGAGATGCACGCGACACCACGCGCCGGTCTCCGGGTCGCCCGCCGCTTCCACCGCCGCGCGCATCGCTTCGATTGCGCCTTGCACATCGCCCTGTAACTCGCGCAGATAGGAAACCCGCGCGTAGGAGGGAGCGCCGGGGCGTAAATTCATCATTTGCTGCGCGGCGGCAAATGCGCCCGGATAATCGCCGAGTTCGACGAGCGCGTCCGTGAGCGCCCCATAGTTAGCGGAATCTTGCGGGTGGATTGTTTGCGCGTGCCGGGCAACGACGAGGGCTTCGGCGAAACGGTGCGCGGCCAGCAGCAGCGTGGCCTTTAATTTGAGCGCGTCGTAATTATTATCCGCTGGCGCTAGCTCGAATGAACGATTTAGCGCCGCCTCGGCCCGTGCGTTGAAGCCGAAATCGCCGGTCTCGCGCGCCTGTTTCTGATAGGCGGCACACAGCAGGTTATAACCTTTGGGGTCAGCGGGCGCTCGCGTTATGGTGTCCTGAGCCGCGCGCAGTTGCCGGTCGGAGAGCGTCGCCCGCCCGCTCGTCGCGGCAATGGGCGGCGCATCGATGGGTCGTATGTGCGGCAACTGGGTTGAGCCGGACTGAATGCCGATGAAGATGGCAAGCCCAACGAGCAACGTGCCGAGGATGACGAGAATCGTGTTGCGCATACTTTGTCTGCTCGCCGGCCAAGCGGGCTAACCAACTGCCGGGGTGGAGTCACTGGCGGGCAGAACTCCGCCCCGGCGGGCAGCAACAGGTAAACTTTTTCAGCGTAGCAAGTTCACCGCAGGGCTGCACTGCGGATGTCGCAGACCATGCGGTGAGCTTGCTTCGGCAATCAGCGTTCACCTAAAAAGACCAATCCGAGTTGCCGCTGCTACTACGGCTGAGCGTGTGTGTGTGTGTGGTTAAAGCCCTCTTGCGGCAGGCCGAGATACGGAAAGACGGTGAGATAGGGCACGTCGTTGGCGGCCACGTTGTCCGTCAGCCTTGATGCGACCAATGCACAGTCAACCGCGGAACCAAACTCCGTCTGGAGTTCCCCGCCCCAGAGCCGGAGCAGGATATCGACCGAATCGTCGGCCACGCGGCGGCCATTCGGGAAACCCGCGAAGTCGCCGTTCAACAATCCACCCACGTTGTCTTGTGCGCCAAAGGGCTTCGGTGGAATGTTGTAGTTCAGCCGTAATTCATCGGCGATGGCCGGTCTTGTTGTTTGCGTCTCCCGGTTGCCGGGGAAGCCGCGCACCACGCCGGCCGGATAGCCCAACATCCACGAGGCGACCTGATCGCGCCGATTCACCACGTCCGTACAGCGGGTGAACTCGCGCAACTGCTGCACGAGCGTGTTCGGCCCCTGCGCCGTGGCCGGGTTCAGGATGTACGGGTAGATGTTCCTTTCATCCTGCTGCGGTTCGGTCGCGTTGTAGAGGTCTTTCGCCTTGATGGGATCGAGAAACTCGTTGAAGAGCGGATTGGCCAGGCGCGACACCTGTGTGCCATTGCCGTTGTCGTTGCCCGCCGCAACGTTGCAGGCCTGATTCTGGCCCGGCCCCGGTTGGCCTGATTGTGTGTTACACACGGGCAGGCGCGTCCGGCTGGCGGTTGACCAGACGCCGATGATGCCGTCGGTGTCGCCGGCGGCCCGCAAGCGGGCCTTCGGAATCTCGACGGCGAGCGTGGAGACGTTGAACCCACTCGTCCCGTCCGCGCCCGGCGCAGTCACGTTGATCAGATCGAACGCGGTGCCAAGGCCAACGTAGAAGCCCTCATCGCGCGGGCCAACGAAAGCGCGTAAGCCGCCGGAATTCGGCGCGGTATGAACGGCCATCTGGGCGAGGTTCTGGTAGGCGGCACTGGTGTCCCCTTGCACGGCCGTGCCGCCCCTGCCCACCTCAGCAAAATTGATGGACTTCGGGCCGGGGCGACTGGGCGCGGTGCGCACATCTTCGAGGAGTATCTTCCCATTGCCCGGTGCGCCCCGGCCGAGTTCCCTGAGCGTGTAGCTCTGCGGCTGATTCAGATTAACGTACTGCGAAGTGGGGTCAGCCGGATTCGGTGGCGGCAGGATGGTGTTCGTATTGTAGAGATACGTACCGGGATCGACGATTCTGGTGGTGAACTTGAACCGGTATGTCAAATCAGGGCGAGCGTCGCCATCTACGTCGATGTTGATCTCATAGTTAACGAAGTCGGAGAGCTTGTAGAAGTTCGGCCCGTTGGCCGGCTCTTGCAGCGGGACGAAATTGCTGAGGATGGTCACGTAGTCGGAGCGCCCCGTCTCGGTGCTGACAAAGGCGTACACGTCCGTGTTGTCCGCCGCCGGGTCTTCCGAGATGAACGGCGAATCGCGGTGACTGGAGGCCCGCACCGCCGGTGCGACCCAGACGCCTGTAAGTAAGCTGACTGTGAGGGTCAGAGTTGCGAGTTTAGCAACATAACGCGCGATCAGTGCCATCGCTTTGCCGGTGAACTCTTGCAGTGTATTCATAGACTTTCCCCCTAATTTGTCTTCCTTGAAATAACTGAGGAGAGGTGCTGCGCTTGGGTTGAGGCATCGACTCATTAGCTCCGGCTCGAACAGTTTTACTTCTCCCATTTGCTCAACAGCTTTCCTATTGCGGCGCAGCGGAAGCAGCCTCAGTCTGCGCCGTAAAGCTCCGGTGCCGGAAACCACATTTCGAGCGTCTGTCCGGCAAGCCGGGCTGGCAACGGATTGCACTGCGAATTGAGCACGAGCGCGCCCGCGATATTGCTGCGCGGCCGTTAGCTCGCTGCTCCGGCAGCGACCCGAACGACTATAAAAGGGTCGTTAAAATTCCTGTCGCAACGCTTGTCTCGTAGGCATACCAGAAACCGAAGGCGATGCTGACGACACCGGCCAGGGCCTGCAAGCCGTAATGGATACCATTGAACCTGCGTGCGCTCAGGGCGAAGGGGAGTCCAACCAAGCCTGACATTAACAACATCCCGAAAATCGAGCCGACGCCGAACACCGTCAGGTACAGGAGTCCAATGGCCGGCGAGTTGATTTGCGTGAGTACGAGCAGTGTGAGCGCCGCCGACCCGGCCAACCCGTGCATCGCGCCAACGAGCAGCGGTTTAAACCCGATGCGCGTGACCGCGTGCGAATGCGTCGCCGCGTGCGCGTGTGCTGCGGATGGCAGATCGCTCGGCTCCATACCCGGCTCGTGAAAATGAACGTGCGCATGCGCCACTTCATCGTCGCCGTGTTGGTGTTTATGCAGGTGGATGTCGGTGCGCCGGCGCAAAGCGCGCAGGCAGGCGTTAACCCCAAGCGCGATGATCATCAGGGCGACACCGAACTCCAACCAGTTCGCCACGCGCTCCGGGATAGCTACGCGCAACAACAACACCATCGCGCCGACGAGCATGAGCGACGCCGTGTGGCCGACGCCCCACAAGCCCCCGACCAGGGCCGCGCGCGACAGCTTGCGCTGCTCGCTCACGATGGTCGAGACGGCGATAACGTGGTCAACTTCCGTGGCGTGTTTAAGCCCGAAGACGAGGCCGAGGCCCAGCACCGCTAGCGCGCTCGTGGACACGAAGGACGGCGCACCGCCCGCGAAACCCGCGTGGCTTTGCGCGATGACCCGGCCGAGAAAGGCCGACAGATGAAAGCCCCCCTGCCCGAGCGCTTCGTAACAGATGGCTGCGCCGACACACGCGATCACCAATGCGCTCGCCACCGGCAGCACGCGCACGAGCCGGTCGCCGAGCGCGCCCGCCGGCCGTTTCATCCAGCGGCCCGCATAGACGAACGCGAGGCCGATGGCGGTCAAGGTGGCGGCCAGCCCGACACTGAACGCGACGACGAGGAACATACCGTAGCCGACGCGATGCAAGGAGATCGCCGAGAGCAGCACGACCAGTGCCGAAGGGCATGGCAGCAGCCCGCCCGATATGCCGAGCGCAAGCAAACTGCGCCACGTCACTGGCCCACCGTCAGCACCCGGCGGCATGTGCGTGTGTACGCTCCCGCCATGCGAATGCGTGTGCGGCGCGCCGGCCTGCGCGCTGTGTGCGCCCGCCTGCTCATGGACGTGATCGAATGTGTGATCGTGCGCGGCATCGGCGTGCGCCGGGTGATTAAAGGCCCCACGCAAGCGATGCACGAAGAGGCTGAGACCAATCGTGACCACAATCGCGCCGGACACAAAGCTGAGAATGGGAAAGAGCGTTTCCGGCACAATGTACTGCGAGGCAAAGAGCGTCACGAGCCCGAGCGCGAAGACGCCGAGCGTATGCGTGATCGTCACGGTCAAACCGAGAAAGGCCGCGTGCTTGGCCGTGCCGCGCGAGCCGACGAGATATGCGCCGACGACCGTCTTGCCGTGCCCGGGCGAAAAAGCGTGCAGCGCGCCGAGGGCGGCGGCGACGAGCAAACCGAAGAAGGCAAGCAATGGCGTCAACTCCGGCACCGCGATCAATTCGGCGAGCCGGTCGCGCGCTTGGACGACCGTGTGACCGTCGCGCGTGCGCAAAGCAGTCGCGCCCGCCGGCAGCGCGCCCCGCGTAAACGATAGCCCGGCCGCGTATTCATGCAACGGCGCGGTCAGCATATCTTGCGGATAAGCTTTAATTTCATCGGTCAGGCCGTTGCCGAACGCATCGCTATTGAAGATTGAGATGCCGGCGGCCGGCGTCACGACAATCTCGCGCCAGCCGATGCGCTCACGTAAATTTCTGTCCTCAAAGTTCAAGCGGTGCGTCGTCGGCCCGCCGGCCGGCAGCGCGCCGGCAAAGTCACACTCGACGCGCAACGTGGGCAACCCGCCCGCGCCCGTCAGCAAGCTGATCTTCTGCGCAGCAACTTCAAGCGGAATGCGCCGCTCGTCAACAATCAGGCTCAGACCATCGGCATACTTAACGGCGGTGCGCGCAAGATACGCATCCAGTTCGGCGCTAGAGGGCACACCGTCAGCGCGCGCGCTCGCTTCCTGCAACTCTTGCAGCGTGGAAATCTCCGCCATGTCTACGACGTAGCGGATGGTCACGCGCTCCGCGCCGACATCCAGATGGGCGAAATGATTAATCGTGAAATTGCCCAGCGGGTGCGCCAGCGTTGCGACCGTCGAGTTGCTGAACAGGCAGACGGCAAACAGTATCATTGGCGCAAGGCGGCGGCGCAGCACTCTTTGTCGCATCTGCATCATAAAACCCCTTCGACAGTAATGGCGCGGGCTACGGTTTGAGTTAACTCAATTAACCGTATGGAGACAGTTGCAGCAGCCGCCTGATTATTTAAGTGCATTCGTTAGTAGTAAGGACGAAAGCCCCGCAAAATATTCCCGCCGGCCGCAGAAAATGTTCAAGCGTGCGCGCCCGTTGGGGCCACACGCTTCGTCGTAGCGCCATACCTTTTGGATTTACGTTGCGCCGGTAGGCATCAACTCAAACGGAAGGGCGCACGCCTGCGCGCGGCGTGGCGGAGAGCGCAGACTTCGCGCGCCCAGAATTCGCTTCTTTAACCGGATGACCGGCCGCCGTGGCTTCCTTGAGTATGTTGCTGTAGAGCAGACGGCTCTCCATCGTCGGGCGCAAGGCCAGATCACGCGCGGCCAAGTCGGCGGCCCGCTGATAACGACCGGCCGCCAGGTCGAGCGTCGCCAGCGGCCGCAGGTATCCTTCGTTGCCACCTTTAACCGCCCACTCATAAAAGCGCAGGCTCTCTTCCTGCATCCGCGCGGCTTCCTCTTTTTTCCCTTCGCGCTCAAGCAGGCTGGCGAGATTAAGCCGGACTTTCGGTTCGGGCCGGAGCGCGAGCACCTTGCGGTAGCCGGCTTCAGCGGCCGCCAGATTTCCCTCCCACTGGTCTAAGTCGGCCATGAACTCAAGCGCCAGTGGATGGTCAGGGCTTTCATCTAAAGCCAACTCATACTGTGTCCGCGCCAAATCCAACCGGTCGCGCTTGGCCTCGATTTCGCCGAGGATAGTCATGGCCCAGGCGATTCTGGTGGGGGCCGCCGGTTTGTCATAGCCTGCTTTGACCGCCTTTTGCATCAACTCGGCGGCTGCCTCGAAGTGTCCCCGTAACTCTTCCACCTGTGACAGGCCAGCCCATGAAGAGAGCAGATCGGGCGCAACGCTGGTGAACTTGCGAAAGATCGCCTCAGCGCCGTCCAGATCGCCGGTGTTGATGGCTCCATTACCGGCGATGTTTAAAAGTTCCGGGTCGGCGGGCGCGCGTTGTAAGCCCTGTTCGGCCAGAACGCGGGCCGGCCCGAAGCGATGGCGCGCGAGCAGCAGCCCCGCCCGCGCTTGCAGAATTCGGCCGTCGTGCGGGCTGAGCGCGTCGGCGCGGTCAAGCTCTTTCCAGCCGCGATCATAATCTGCCGCGTCACCTGTCAATGCGGCGCGGGCGACGAGCGCGCCAGCCAGCTTACGGTGTGCGTCAGCGTCGTCACTTTGCACCGCGACGCGCCATTCAAAAAAGATGACCTTTTCATTTGCCGCCTTCAGCGTGACAGGTTCATCGGTCGCGCTTGCAGACACTGCGGCGGGTCTTTGTGCATCCGCGTCCGCAGCTTGCGTTGCCTCAATGATCGCGGCCTGCGGCTTCGTCATTTGTGCCGCCGTTAGATAGGCGATGGCAGTAAAGATGCTGACGACGGCAAGGAGCGAGAGCGAAGCAAGCAGAATTCGTTTCATGACACTTATACTCTTCCGGAAAAATCGGGAAGGGCTAGGGCGTGATGCCAGTAGCCCTTCCCGGCAGCGGGGTTTTTATTCCGCCGGTGTGGAAGTCCTTACCGAACAGTCTTACCGCCTGTTCCCTGATCGTTCTGCGACGGGAAGCCGGTTGTGCCGCCACCGGAATTTTCACCCGGCACCGGATGTTCGTCGGCGAAGAACGGGAAGTGCGACGCGATTACATCCGACCTCGGATTGTATCTGTCCACTCCCTGCTCCGTCATATCTTCTATATCCGCTTGCGTCGGTTCAACGAAGTCGGTTCCCTGAAGCACTACCGAGACGCGCGGGTCCTGGCAGGTGCCGGTTCCGTTGAGGAGCAACTGGCACACTAACGCATGGCGCGGTGATGGCGGGTTCGGATTGGTGTACGCGACATCAACCAACTCGCGGCCCATTCGCAGATAGATGTCTAAGACATCGTCGGCGGGACGGCGGCCATTCTGCATACCGATGCTGAGAATGCCGAAATACGAACTCGAATTGCTGCCCGTTTGCGCATACGGTCGCGGAGTTGAAGGAGTGTTGTCGGGTAGATTGCTCATGTCAACCCGAATGACATCCGGCAAAAGTAATTCTTCGAGCAATCGCTTGTCCGTGTTGGTGCTGCGGAGCGTGTTGTAGGGCGGAGCTAATTGATCGAGCATGATCGACGTTCCGTTACCCGGAGCGGTAAATCCGCCCGCCTCAAGTATTGCCCGTCGCACTTGAATGCTGTTTTCCCCGAAAGCGGGATCAAAAATTAAGGAGTCTGGAACCAGATAGCCGAAGTTCTGTACATCCCATTGCGGCGCGAGACGGTTGTACACATCCTTAATCTTATTGTCCGTGATGTCTGTGAACGCGCCTACGGCATTGGTGGGCGGCTGTTGCCAGATGAACACGGTGCTAAAGAGTTGTTGTCCCATACGCTCAAACTGGGTGTAGTCATTCGGCCCGTTCAAATTGTTGCTGGGCCTGGTGAACGGCTGAATCCACGACGGATCGAAATGGTCGCCCTTGGCGCGGGAGACTGTTCCCCAGACACCGATGCAACCGGGGCAGGCGGGAATGGTCGCCGTCGGGCCTTCCGGGACGCCCGCTGTATTCGGGCCGACAACGGTTGTGCCGCGTGCGGGAAAGCCGGGGCCTGCGACGAGAGATTTCGGAATCTCAATGGCGATGGTCGAAGCATTGAAGCCGCCGAAGCCGTCCACGCCGCTCGTGCCGTCTGGACGAAGTGGCCGACCACGTAGCGGGCCGAGTGTCGGGCTGTCGAACGAGCGAAATATGTCCTGATCGTGATTGTTAGCGTTTCTCGCCTGATTCGGGTTGAGGCCGACACGGAAGACGGCCTGCGAAACGTCGGTCACGAACGAGTCGTCGCGGATACCGGCGAAGCACTGCACGCCAGCTTGATTGCCCTGAAAGATAAAGCCCTGTCCGTCAGTGGTCGCCCGGTTGCCGACGCCACCGGCGTACACGTTGCCGGAGCAGATCGTGTAGCTGTCGTTAAGTTCCGTGTCCGTCACCTCGTTGAGTTGCGGCGAGCGCGGGTTTTTCGCCACACCGAACTTCATCTTGTAGGTCTGCGGCGGCGCGCCGTTGTTGCTGGTGAATTTGACTTGAACGACGTAGTCCGGGATGGAGTCGCCGTTGTTATCAATCTTGAGTTGATAAAGAAATTCTTCCGCGAAGCGATAGCTCGGAAGCTCGCTCGGATTGGCAAACGGATTGACCGGCAAACTCATCACGAGCCGATCAGGGAATTCGGGATCAAGGAAAGCGAACACGTCCGTCATATCGCCTTCCTGATTGGCGTCTGCCGTGACGGAATCGCGGTGATCAGCGGCGTGTGATACAGGCGAGAAGGTTATGCCGGTTAAGGTCATGCCCAACGCCATCATCAGCACGAACGTGCGTAAGAAGAAGCGTCTGTAGTTCATCATCATTCTCCTGTGCTAGGTCATTGAACCGCGCCGCCCGCTGCGCTAAGATGCCAAGTGTCAACCGATGCATCCTTTGCCCAGAAATGCGGCAGGGTTTGTGTTGGCAACAGGCCCCGTGATCACTTGCTGGTGAGAGCGGGGCTTAATATTCGATAACAGAGCAACAAACCAATCATGTGCGATAAACGGGTAGGCCACATGCCGCAACTCAATGGCACTTCTGCTTATTAGATAAAAAGAGATGCCAGAGCCAGTGCAGACTCAATTCATTGACATTGAAAAGAGGGTGCGGCCTCCAATTCATTGACCTGAAAATGCGAATGATATCCACCTGGCTCAAGGGCAACTCTCATGCCCAACGGGGCCGGCCTCGAAGTTGGCCCCGCACCAAGTGCTGACAACGGCGCAATACCTACTCTTCGCCTAGGTGCGCCCCGTACTTTGAAGAACCCTCATTGAAGATTTCTTTCGTGCGCATGGGACATATTGGCCGGGGGATGGGACAGGATGGTGCTAGCGAGTGAGTACGCGACCGATTGAGGATGCAGCACAAGCTTGCCAGGCCGAATCGAAGCATTCGTCTTTAGTTGCTGGCCAGTTCAGACGTGAGTCGGCCCAAGACTTCCGCCTCCTTTTCTGGCGGCAATCGACCTACCCACGAATCCGTCACCGCGCCCGCCTTGTCCACGAGAATCAGCGTCGGTGTCCCGCTGGTGCCAAGCGAGCCGGGGGTTGCTTGTCTGACCTCGGCGATGGCGACGTTCAACTCGCGCAAATACTTTTGGCTTGCGCTGATGTCCTGCGGCAGCACGGCGATCAAGTGCAGGTTGTTTCGACTGGCGGTCGCTTGCACGAGCCGTTGATAAAACGGCGCGCTCTCAGAGCAGAAGTGGCAGCCCTTCTGTAGCACAAGCAAGAGCGTCTGCCCATTTTTGGCCCAGTCAACATTTCGTAAAGAGACCTTTGCGCCGGTAAGAATGTGCGGTTCGACTGTGGCCTGGCGCGCTGGCCAAAAGTAGCGGTTGACTAAGGCAGCACCCAGCAAAAGGGCCACGGCGATGATCGCAACGTTGGCCGCAAGCTCGATTTTTTGGTTGAGCGTTTTCATCTCGCCTCAATCTTCCTGTTTAAGAGTTTCACTTCAAACTTTGCTCGCGTAGTGAAAAGCAGAGGGCCACGTTTCGCCCGTTGAAAGATATAGCCAAAGCCACATGACAGGTCAGACAAGGCACAGGTCGCCTGCCCGTGTAGAGCATTTACGGCAACGCACGGCCATAACTTCCTATGGCCGTGCGCCTGAACGCAAACGAGTGCGCTCCCCTTAGATCAATATTCTTGCCGCATTCAAGCGAGCCTTAACCCGAACGGTTATGACTGCCTGGGCCTGCCCCGTTGCTTGAACCGTTGCGTGCCTAATCAGCAATCGCAGCGGAACAAGTGTCCTCGGTTGTTCGACAAGCCGTGTGGCTCGTGGCTCTGCTGCTATTGGCATCACTAATGCAATCCGTGTCGCCATTGCAACTTTCCCGGGCCACATCGTAATCGGCTTCAGCCAGGCTGTGGCAAGCTTGCGCCTTGTTGGCGCATTTGCTGCTGGCGTCATCGCCGGTCGGGGTGCAGGAAGAGGCACAGGTAGCCAGGGCATCCCGACACGCCGCCACCCCGCTTGCGGTGCTGTCGCTTTGCGAACAGGTCTTGTAATCCGTGCCACAATCACCACACGCGGCGGTCATGGAGGCTTGTGATGGTGTGCCAACAAAGCCCACCGCAGCTAGGAGCAGCGCGAGCGTGAGTAGGCGCTGGTAAAGCTTTCGCGTTTCTAGTCCAATCATAATTTCCCTCCCGGTCATTCTTTGCAAGCAAGGCTAGGCAATTTTCTTGTAAAACAAAAGAAGGACAGCTTGCCTACTCCCTTCTCAAAACGATTGCATTCTTCGCTGCGCGCTAACCCCTGTCCGGGCAGGAATGCTCGCCTGGCAAATTTTCAAGGCTGCGGGAAACCCGGAACCGCGCTCGTGGCCTCGTATGTTGCGGTCACTGACTCGAACTTCTTTTGCTCGGATACGAACAGTCCGCACCGACGCTTGTAGAACTTGAATTTTAGAGACATCAAAGCTAGGGTTATGTTCCACCTGCCCCAGGCAGCAACTGTTATGCCAACTGTGCGCGCCACGCTGTTGACTCCCAACGCGGGCTGTGAACCGAAGCGCTGCCCAACTTTTATGCACATATCGCTGCTTCTCTGAGGCAATGTGCGGCCCGGCATTGGCGGCAATCGCTGGGACATTTTTGCCGTGGATTGAGACAGGATTGCGAACAGGCAGTGGCTATTTAGCCGCGCCCACATTGTCCTCTGCTCAATATCCGGCGATACTGCTGTGGGCGTTCTAATGTCTGTTGTTTCAGCCGGATCACTAACCTTCTCTGCGGTCTCCCACGTGCTTGCTGGCCCGCAAGGACCTCTCCGGCATGGAAAAAGCATGCGGGAAACAGACTTCAGACTTTCGTTTAACCTGCTAATGAAGAGTTGAGAATATGAACCGAATACTTTTCGTGATCGCGCTACTGGTCTTCGCGCTTTCCTGTAGTGGCTCGCCCAAAGACTCTATGAGCGCCCACAACGTTGCGCCCATTGACCCCTGCAAGCTGTTGACGCAAGATGAAGCGGCGGCGGCCCTTGGCGAGCCGCTCGGTATTGTCAAACGTGAAGATAACAACCCTGACCTGCTATGCTCCTACACGAATAGCGCCAACGCGCACAGCGTCTCCATCACGAGTCTCAACGGCAAGGGCGCGAAGAAAGAGTTCACCACGGCGCAAGATCTCGTCGCGCATGACATGACCGTGGATAATCTGGGCGATGCCGCTTTTATCAGTAAGACTCGGGCGATTCATGTGCTCGTCGGCGATGCTTACTTCGCCATCAAGCTGAAAGATGATTCTCCGCTTGCACTGCCTAAGCAGGAAGGCGTGCAACAGCCCGCAGGTGCAACTGAACTGCCGCAGGCGACGAGGGACAAACTGATCGCCCTGGCGCGGCAGGCTATCAGTCGTCTCTGAAAAACCTTCCGTGCCTATTGGCTCGGCATCGCGTCCGCGAAAGGCCGGCCATGCATGGTGTGCGACGGGTCGCGCATGGCTCTATCATACGCGATCTTCCACTGCTCGCCCTCTTTGACAAATGAAACGGGAAACCAAAGGCGCTTTTCTTCGTCTTTGACTTCGACCGTCGCGGTATTGCCCTTTATCTTTTCGTTGCGCATTTCGGGCGTCTTGAAGTCCGCAGGAACTTTGTCCAAACCCGCCTGGATCGCCTCATCAAGCGATTGATCGCCGAGCCGGGCCTCTACTTCAATGATGTCCAGTGAGGCTTTCGAGAGCGTTTTCTTCATGGCCGCCGCATCCTTCTGCCGCATGGCCTTGTTGAATGCTTCGAGGGTTGCGGTCGGAGATGAACCGCCTCCTAACCCGCATGCGCTCGCAGCAAACGCGATGGCCAGCAGATAAACTATTCGTCTTCTCATCTTTGTCTCCTCAAATTAAGTGCGCCCGGCTCAAGCGGGAACAACCTTTCCAGGCGTCCTGCCGCCCGGAAAGGCTCTATGGTTTAATGTATGCTAGGGTGATAGGCTTTCAGCTTGCGGTAGAGCGTGCGCCGGTCGATGCCCAGTGCTTCCGCCGCCTTGAGCTGATTGCCACCAAAGCTTTCAAGCATGAAGAGGATATAGCAACGCTCTATCTCCGCGAGCGACGCTTTGCGTGCGAAGATATCTTCGAGCAAGTCCGGGCCTTTAGTGGCCTTTTCCAACAACTCCGATGGCAAATCATTAACGGTCAATTCTTCGCCGGTGCCGATGGCGAGCGCGTATTCGATGACGTTTTCTAACTCGCGCACGTTGCCGGGCCAGCGGTGCGCCATTAGCACCTGGCGGACGCCGGGCGCGAAGTGGCGCTGCCGCACGCCGTTGCGCTCCGCATGCTTATGTAAAAAATGTTGAATCAGAAGGCGCAGATCTTCTTCACCGCGCTCATGCAGTTCCGGTAGGTGCAGCGGCACCACGCGCAAACGAAACAGCAGATCGGCGCGAAAGGCCCCGCTGGCGACCGCATTTTGCAAATTATGGTTCGAGGCCGAGATGATACGCACGTTCAAGGAGATATTTTCGCGCCCGCCCACGCGCCGCACTTGCCGCTCCTGCAAGACGCGCAAAAGCTTTGCCTGCGCGGAGAGGCTGAGCGCGTCCACCTCGTCCAAAAAGAGCGTGCCGCCCGCCGCCGCTTCCAACAAGCCGCGCCGCGTTTCGTGTGCGCCCGTAAACGAGCCGCGTTGATGACCGAAGAATTCCGCTTCGAATAGTGTGTCGGGGATAGCCGAACAATTGATGTCAATAAACGGCGCATGACATCGCGCACTCTGCTGATGGATAGCACGCGCGACCAATTCTTTGCCGGTTCCGGTCGCGCCCATAATGAGTGTCGAGCTATCGGTCGGCGCAATCCGCTTGATGAGCGAATGGAGATGCAGCATCTGCGGCGACCGACCGATCAGCGCGGCGGTGAACGAATTTGTGTCGGTAGCAAGCAGGCCGGCGGCGCGGGCGCGTTCGTTGCTGTAGTTACTGACACGCGGTGCGTCATTTATCTGACTGGCAGCATAAATCGGTTTGCCGATCCGACAGATTACTGACTGCCCGACCTCAACCGAAACATCTTGAGAATCAATCGCTAGCGGGGTCTCTCCTAGGAGAGTAGCGTGCTGGGGCATTTGCTCTTTCTCCCTATTCCGAACATATCGCTTGTATGTACAAAGTCCCTACCTCGTGCAAAAAATTCCCCATGTGATATTTGCTTCTTTTTTTGTGTCAGCAAGGCCCGCGTGCCGCCTTAATAGCGTCTGGCCGCCGCTGTCTCTCATGCGCAAACGGGATATACGGAATTTTGTTGGTAGAATGCTGAGCCACATTAGTATGCAAGGAGGTGCAGCAGCAGCGGAAGATTCCAAGTCGTTTTGCACAAGAAGCTTGCGACTTGAAAGATGGCCGCGCAAGCGTTAGGCGAGTAGACGATCAAACTCATCTTTAACCACCCTGTAACACTCACAGACGGTCGCTTCCAGTCCCATGCGGTTGATAATGCTGATGCGCCCACGGTAGTAGGTGATCAACCCTGCGTCTTGCAGTTTTCCGGCCGCGATGGTAACGCCTTCGCGCCGGGTGCCCAACATGTTGGCGATCATCTCGTGCGTCATAACCAACTCGTCCGTTTGCAATCTGTCATGGCTTAACAGCAGCCAGCGCGCGAGTTGCCGCTCGACTGGATGAAGACGATTGCAGACGGCTGTCTGTGAAATCTGCGTCACAAACGCCTGTGTATAACGCAGTAACCGTTGTTGAAACTTGCCACCGCGTTTGAATTCATCCTGAAGCAAGCACGCTTTCATCCTGAGTGTAGTTCCGGCACTCTGCACCAGGGCGCGATTGGGCACAGTCTCGCCGCCCATGAAGAGGGCGATGCCGACGACTCCTTCATTACCCACGATCCCGATCTCGGCGCTCATGCCGTTCTCCATCGTATAAAGCAAAGAGACGATGCTGTCGGTGAGAAAATATATGTAATTGATTTGTCCGCTGGATTGATAGAGAACTTCCCCCAGTTCAAAGGAGATCGGCTCCAGATGTGGCAGTAGGCGCGTGTATTCTTCCGCAGGCAGCCCGGCGAGAAGTCGGTTGCCACAAGTATTCTGAGGCAGTGAGAGGGCGGTCATACGTTGTTTCCTTCTACTTGCGTCGAGGCTAAACACCAATTAGATAGGGCGTGTTAACACACATAGCAAGCAGTTTGCAAGCGCTGCAAGGAATTTTGCAAGCACTTAACAGACAAACCAGATGATTATGGCAACTTAACTTAGAGGCGTGCCTGGCAGGGCGGTTAAAAGGCGCTTGAGAAAGCGCCTCAAGTGGTTGAAATTGTCAGGACTGATGAAATATACGTGATTCTCGTAGGCTACTTCTGCCCCTTCGGCCACGGCCGTAATACAAAAGACAACTATCGGCACCTCATTGCTCAGTTCCGCTTGTTCACGGATGCGGACGAGGGTAGAAATGAGTTCGGGGGGTGCCTCGCCCAGACAAGCTAGAATCAGATCGGGACTCTGGCGGCGGGCCGTTTCTGCCGCTCCTTGCGCATCTTTAGCCGTCGTAATACGGTAGCCGTCCGCCGTCAGCAAATCGCTCATGCCGGCGCAGAGTGCTTGAACGGACTCAACGATCAGGATCATCGGCATGGTATGTTTTTCTGTGCTCATGAGCTATCACTTTTCATATTTTGCACTCCTCTTCCAACATGCTTTTTCCTGCCGGGCAGATACCGACTTTAGTGAAAGAGTAACCGCTTGTGCGTTGAAGCGTCGGGATGGCTCGAATACTAAAGACAATGACGCCGCGGAGAAACCATCATTGCAGCTAACGATCTTTTGCGCACGTCGCTGATTGACTGAACGGCGCACCATTTATCTACAAAGCAGAGTGTAGCAAGGTAGATATTAGAATCTTTTTTACGCGCAACGGCAACTGTCGTCAGGCCATTGCTTGCGCTAAGGTTGCTCAGCTTACCGGAAACGCTTCACGAACAGATACGAACGAATAAGGGTTTTAGCGCTCGTAAAGCGAAACATCCAGCAACCGGGGATGAGGTCAAACTCGCTACCGCGCATACTGGCTGTTGAGGCGATTATTTTACCTGGTGAGCTATCTTGCGCTGAACGATATACCTAGCCACACGGGCTGAATTTGGAGCGCGCAGTTTCTAAATCAAACCACGAAAGCTTGGGACAAGATGGAAAAGCTATTCACGAACTCACACGAACCAACACGAAGCAACACAGCCGCATGTTCGTGTCATTTCGTGGATAAATGATTTTGCTCTGCGTGCCATTCTGATGTGCTTCGATTTAGTGCGACACGCTGGTTCTACTTATGTTTCTCGCAGCCGTTTTTTCTGTCGGACGAAGAGCGCGGCATTTATTTAATTCAATTCTGAGCAGTTTTCTGCCGCGGCTCAAGCGGGACATAACCGTACCGACAGGCACTTTCAAGATGAAACTGATCTCTTTGTAAGAGAACTCTTCGACATCGGCCAGCAGAATAGCGTCGCGGTAAATAGCCGGTAGCTGCTCAAGGCCCGCCAAGATCGTTTCGTTACATAGTTGCTGTGAGGCGGGAGCCTCATAAGCCAAAACCGCCAACACCTTCTCACTATCGTTGACCAGGACGAATCTAAAATTCTTGCGGTAATAATGCTTGATCTTATTGGACAGAATTTTGAATAGCCAGGCATGGCAATTGGTGCCCATTTCAAAGCGATAAAAAGACTTCCAGGCTTGCAGATAAACCTCTTGCACGAGGTCTTCGCTCTCGGCCTGGTTGCCGATGACCCGCACGGCTGCTTTAAAAAGATTGTGGCGGTGTGGCAAGGCGGCCAATTCAAAATTCCCAGCAGTAACCAAGTCTTGGACTTGCATAAAAATCCCCTCCCATCAAAGATTTCTGCTTTGGATAGACAACAAGCTACAGGCTCCCCTTGATAAAACTCGGCCCGCTCGATCCAATTTCAGGCGACCGCGATATTCAGTCAGCATCGTTTCCCTGGCGCGCAAACTTCTCAAACCAGCTATAAGCATTAGTCAAGCCACGAAACCAGGTTGTGCGGGCACATGCGTGTGCTTGCTTAAATAAAATGCGAGAAGCAGTCCATTCTCAAATGCGGTAAAGGACTTCCGCTCGGCGCAACAAGCTCAATTTTATTGCGCGATGTTTAGAGAAACGGCAGTCAGTCTAGCTCAAGATCAGAGGGGGATTTACCAGATAGCAACCGAGCGATACATTTCGTGAAACTGCGAGGACAAGGGGGAGAATGCCTTACCGTACACGCTCTTGTATGTGTGCAAGGACACACAAATTGTGTGCTAAGGCAAACAAAAACATGTCAGCCGTTTCACGCCCAGGCAGTTCAATGCGTAGCTCTGAAGTATAGGTCGCGATTTACGCACGCTGATTTTTGTGCGCAGGCAAGCGCCCGATACTTACCCATACCGGGTGGCTTACGTTGGGAGTTGGTTACTTGCGAGCGCTTGATCTTTTGAGATTGGCGGACGAATAGGCGAAACCGAAGGCTAGCAACGCTCGAAGCTAATTTTCCAGCGCGCGGCTGGCAATCATAGCTTGCAAGGGATCAAACTGTGGATTAAGCGTGCGGGCATGGTTGAGGTAGTCGCGAGCGGCATCTTTGTGCCCGGCAGTGCGGGCGATCATGCCAGCGTGATAAAACAACTTTGCGTCCTGCGTACCAAGCTTGAGGGCGTCTTTGATGGCCGCTTGCGCTTCACTGATCCGGCCTGCTTTGAGTGCTGTCCAGGCGAGCGCGTCCGCGCCGTAAATATCATGGCGCGTTTCATACTCCCGCGCCGTAGCTGCGTAAGCTTCCTCCGCTTTCAGATCGTGATCGGCATAAAAGAGCGCAAGCTGCCGGTTATAGAGTGCGCCGCTCACCGCGCTGAGGTGGCCGATTTGCTCGACGAGCGCATACTGCGTTGCGGCGTCCCGCTCGCGCCCGGCGAGTTGATAAAGATCACCGAGCGCGGCGACAAACGAAGGGTCGGGCAGAATCCGGACGACGTGTTCATACTGCACAATCGCGCCCGGCAGATCACCGATGGCGGCGCGTACACGCCCAAGTGAGGCAAGCGCGCGATAATAATCAGGAAAGGTGACGAGCGCCTCGCGATAGTGCCGTTCGGCGGTTGCATAATCCCCCTCGGCAAAAGCCGTCTCACCGAGTTGCCAACGACACCAGGCGACGGTTTCACGCGGCGGCACGGTGTAATTGAGCGCGAGGACCAGCGCAGTTGTGAAGTGGTGCGTGGCGTTCGCGCTATCGCCGCGCAGGAAAGCCAGCCGCGCCTGCCGTGTTTCACTGCTGTCGCTGATGCCACCGCCTTTTCGTTGTAGCTGTTGAAAAGCAACTGCGGCTCCGTCGTAATCGCCCAACTCAAGCAGCGCGTCGCCCAGCAAAGCATAGGGGTAGCCCTCGCTTGGATCAATCTCTGTCAATTGCCGCGCGTGGTCGCGCGCGGCCGCAAAGTCGTGTAGTGAAAGCTCGGTTTGCGTCAACGCACTGAGACCGCCGGCATTACGCAGCACCGGCACGGAGGCAAGCGAGGTTTTGGCAGCCCGCGTAGCCAGTTCAAGATAATTGAACGCCCCTGTCTCGCGTGCGCGCTGTAGATAAAAGGCGGCCAGTTTGTTGTTGGCGACAAAATCATCAGGATCGCTTTTGACCCGCGCTTCGAGAAAGCGAACCATGCTCTCGCTCTCTTTATCACTGCCGGCCAGCGGCGCGGCGGCAGGTAACTCTGGCGCAGGGCGAGGGGTGGCCCGCGAAGACCAGACAGCACCACAACCGCTCGCCGATAACGCGATACAAGCGAGCAAAACGAAGCGGCCCGGTCGCAGCATAAGTGGAAGCAAAGTTGGATATTCGATGGGCATAAACTATGCGGGCAGGCAGCGGTATGCGGCCGGTATGCACCTGGCTGAATTGTTTAGAAACGCGCCCGCGCCGGCGGCTTTTAAGCCACCGGCGCGGGCTTGTTAGCGTTGAGTTACTGGCGCGTTTGATCCTCCGCACCGGAACCGGGCCGGAACGGCTGAATCGCATTAGCGACGAACGGGAACGTGTTGCGGAATGGCACTTGATTGCCATTGACCTTATCACTCATGGACACGCCGTTGTTGATGATCGTAAATGTCCCATCAACCACGTCGTCCTGCAAGCGCCGGCCGCCCATCTTCCCAAAACCGCCATTGGGATTGTTGCCGCCCTGTGGCCCTTTGTTGGGCACCGACAAATCGAGGCGTAGGATGTCGCCCTTTTCGACGGCAACTTTCGCCAACATGGCGATGTGCGCGTCATCGGTGCCGAGACCTTTTAACGATTTGACGATGTCGGCCTGGAATACACCCTTCGCGTCGTCTTCGGTCGAGGCGGTATTGTATTCGTTCTTGCGGGGCGCTGGAATCAAGCCGTTATTGACAAGCGGATTCCCGTCGCGGTCAATCGTGACCCAATCCCCGCTACCTTTCACTTCGCCGTTATCTTCAACCTTTTGGGTGCGCCTGCGCTGCGTCACGGCGTTAATGCCGATGACGTTGCCGCTTTTCCCGCGCAACATATCCGCCGGGACACTGACCGCCGTGATCATCGTGTTGAAGCCCGCGTAGGTGTCGCGCCCGCGCGAGCCTAAGAGCGACTTGTCGGGATGGCCCGGATTGGCCAGCGAGGATGCCACGAAGCGATTCGCGCCCGTGTCATCGAGGAAGAACGGATCATCCGATACGCCGGCATAGAAACTGACGCCGGTCGCGGCATCGTTCGTCACCACAGGTTCAACCGTCGCGTAGTCCTGCGTCGCGGCGGTCGTGGGCGCACTTAATTTCTTGCCGTCGGGCAGTTCGATAGAGGCAGTTTGTGCCGTCAGGCGGCCGACGCCTGGCGAATAGGTAACATCGACGAACGTATCAGGCTTTGCATCGCCGGTGTTTTCAATTTCAAAGCGATAGCGGATGTTGTGGTCGAAGATTGACATCCCGAAATGCTCGCCCGACACGACGAACCCTTGCGTGCTCATGATCAGGACGACCTTCGAGTTGTCGTTCGGGTCGACGAACGCATAGGTATCGGCGATGTCCGAACTGCGATCATGCGTGATCGAGGGCGAGTCAATGTGGTCGGAGGCGTTGAGCCGCGTCGGCATCAACTGTAGCGCCACTGCCACCGTTAGCGAGAGGGCGGCGAGCAAAACTTTTTTATTTCTTGAGCGCGTCATACTTTATGTTCTCCCTTTTTTTGTCCTGACCGGAGCGCTGCACGATTCGTGTCACAACTCGGCGGAGGCTAAAGGCTCGCTTACGTGAGCCTTGTGAAACGCAGTTAGCTGCTGTAACCACGGGCGAATAATTAAGGGGCTTGGCTGTTCATTTTATTCCCGGCGGCGCAGCTTTTATTCCCGCTCCGTGCAACAAGGTCGGTAACTGGCGGTAGACTGAAGCTAAATAGCGGAAACACTTCCGCCGCTCAGCCCCGGCCCGGCCGGGCTAAGCCGCTGGGGAGCAAACAGCCTCGCGGGAATAAAGCGCGCGGTTTCCGGCCTTATGTTTAAGTTGTGCAGTAAACGGCCGGGCGGCGCTGCCTGCGGGAGGACTGTCAAGCGCAATGGATAAGGTGGGGCCAGATAATGCGCGCGCGGAGCTTTTAGACGCGTTCGAGGCCGCAGCAATGCCGCACCTGAAGGCGCTATTTCGCGTGGCGATGTATCTGGAACGCGACCGGGGCAAGGCCGAGGAGTTAGTGCAAGAGACCCTCACGCAGGCGCTACAATCGTTTCATCAGTTTGACCCGGGCACGAACTGTTGCGCCTGGCTCGTGGCGATTATGTATAGCGTCGAACGCAAGCGCCCGCCCAAAGCTTCGCTCATTGACTAAGACAAGCCCGGCAGTTCGGGCGCGTGGCCTTCGTCCGTCTCACCTGCCGGCGAAGGCAAAGGGTGCCACAAATGCAATGCAGCGACTTGCGCGAGATCGCAGACACATGTTTAAGTGACGACTCGATACTGACAGGCAATCACGAGGCGCTCGCCCATCTTGAAGTTTGCGACGATTGCCTGCACGAGGTCGCCGAGCGCTGGAACTTACGCGCCATGCTGCACACGGCGGTAACGCAAGCGTCGGCTGTGCAATTGAGCGATGAAGTTGCCGCGCGCCTGCGCGCCCGGTTGCGCATCGTACCGCCGGTTGAGCCTTGACCTGCCCGGGCTGGAAGCCGTGCGCTACGACCGGGCGCGCACACGTTAACAAGGAGGCTAATGAAGCTGATCAAATTCGAGGGGGACGATGGCGTTTGTCTGGCCATCAACGCGGAGCAGATCGAGCATGTGCGCTATCATCCACCGACAGCCGCTAGTACCGCCCAAGTTGAAATCATGTTCGTGGGGAACCCTGAGCGCACGCTCTTTATCGGGCATATGGCGGAACAGTTTTGGGAACTCCTAACCGCACAGCAAGCTGGCGCGTGAGTTTGCTCGATGCAGGATAGTGGTCAAGCCGTGCGCCCAAGTTTGCGGGGCAAACCGGCCATTGGTTGAAAAAGACTTCATGCGCCGGCCGTGCGCCGCACGTTAACGAGCCGAACCAGAGCCTTCCCGCTCTTCATGATAGGGTAAGCGCGGGCGCGGCGGACTCATGCGTCTCCTGCACACCGCGCGCAAGCCAATCATCGACCGGCAAGCCTGAGCATCGGCGGTGGCGTTGCCCCGATTGCTTGGCACACTCAATGGCAACCGCTCCAAGCCCGAATTTCCCAACTAACTCACGACCCCGACCGCGCGCCGCTTGCGCGTAGTAGGCTACGCCTACGGGTGTCAAGTGCTGTCGTGAGTGCTACACTGTACCATCGCTGCAAGCAAGGATCGGGCAGCAGAAGGCGGGTCGCGGTAGCACTGCCGAAACCGGACATATCAAGTTTCAGTTAACTATCTTTGGCCTGGCGGTCTCTGGCCGGGGGCGTTAGTTTGTGCGTTGCGCGGGGCAGTCATGAATGAGTCAGCAATTGTTATCAGGTTTGAGACGGGCACGCTCGTACTCGACGAAGCCGGCCGCGAGTTTGCCGTGCCCGCCGCTTTTCGCTGGGACGAGCGCGTGCGGCGTTGGCGTGCGCCGGCCTTGGCCTATCGACATATCGTCAAAGACTTCATCCGCCGCAAAATCCAGTTTCTAGATCAAGCGCGGGCATACCAGCAGTTCGATTTGCCGCCGCAACTCCTGGTTGAACCGCGACCTTACCAGCAAGAAGCGATCACTGAATGGCGGCGCGCTGAGCGGTGCGGGGTGGTTGTGTTGCCGACCGGCGCGGGCAAGAGTCTGGTCGCGCAGATGGCAATTGCGTTGTGCCAGCGTTCGACGCTCATCGTCGTGCCTACCATTGATCTGATGAATCAATGGTACGACTTGCTGCTCGCCGGCTTCAGCGCCGAAGTCGGTCTCATCGGCGGCGGTTATTATGAAGTGGGCGCGTTGACGATCACCACTTACGCCTCCGCCTTTCGCTTCATGGAACGACTGGGCAACCAGTTCGGGCTGCTCATCTTCGACGAATGCCATCATCTGCCATCGAGCATCTATCGCTATGCGGCGGAACTATCGCTTGCGCCCTTCCGGCTCGGCCTGACCGCGACGCCGGAGCGCGCCGACGGCGCAGAGCACGAATTGACGCGCCTCATCGGGCCGTGCGTTTACCGGCGCGGGGCGCATGAGATGGCCGGCGAGTATCTGGCGGACTACAGCGTCGTCCGCATCAACGTCCGGCTCAGTCCTGAAGAGCGCGTGGCTTACGAAAGCGAGCGTGCCATCTTCCGCCGGTTCCTGCGAGCGCAAGCGATTGAACTCAGCACGATCTACGGTTGGCAGACGTTCGTCGCCGCCAGCGCGCGCAGCGAAGAGGGTCGGCGCGCGATGTTCGCCTATCGCGAGTCGAAGCGCATCGCGCTCGGCACAGACAGCAAACTGCGTGTGCTAACTGAACTGCTGCAACGCCATCGGCACGAACGGACGCTTATTTTCACGGCCGAGAACGAGATGGTTTATCGCATCTCGGAACAGTTCTTCATCCCGGCGATCACGCATCAGACCGGCATCAAAGAGAGACGCGAATGGCTGGAAGCATTCAACGCAGGTGAGGTGCTGGCGCTGGCGACTTCAAAGGTTTTGAATGAAGGCATCAATATCCCGCAAGCCGCAATCGCGGTCGTCCTCTCCGGCTCCGGCTCAGAGCGTGAACATATCCAGCGGCTCGGCCGCATTCTGCGTAAACAGCCCGGCAAGGAGGCCATCCTCTACGAAGTCATCGCGGGCGATACGACGGAAGAATATATCAGCCAGCGGCGCAGCGCGGGCGAGCAGTTCAGCGACGTGCAGGAGCAGCAACCGCAGCCACGGCTCGTGAGGTAAGCAAGGCGATGTTGACGGCCGATCTGGCACAGAGTTGGCAGCGCGGGGAACGCACGGGACCCCGCTACATTGATGCGACGGCCGCCGATCATTTGAGCGACGGCGAACAACTCCTGCAACTATTTCAAAGCTACGAGGGGCGGACGCACGCGGAGCTTGACGAGGCGTTGGCCGAGTATGTCGGCGTGGGCACGGACTATCGCATCCAACGCGGGTTGATCAAACTGCTGCTGGATCGTTGCACGTTTGAGACGGTCGCCGCGCAAGACCCGGTCGAACTTCGCCGCGCCTTGTTTCGCCGGGCGCGCGCACATTATCCATTGCTCCGCGCGAGCGCGGCGGGCGTTGCGCTTGTGCATGAAGTCGCGCGCGCGATTGCCTGTCCACCCGATGATTTGCTCGCCGGTCTGTACGCTGACTTACCGGAGCGACAGCGGCTGCTCGCGTTCGACCCCATCGCGCCGCAAGCGTTGCTTGACCTCTACAATCTCGCGCAGGCGCAGGCGTTGCTTTATCGTTGCGTCCGTATGCAGATATGGGTTGAGCCGCAAGCGCCGGCCGCGTACCGCGAGCTATTCGGCGCGATCAAAGCCTACCGGCTGCTGCATACGATCAAGGGCAGCGCCGCGACGGGCTACGAGGTGCGGCTTGACGGCCCCGTGTCTCTGTTCCACCGCTCGCAAAAGTACGGCGTGCAGATGGCGGTCTTCCTGCCAGCGTTGCTCTTGTGCGCCAACTGGCGGATGCGCGCCGAGATCGTGTTGAAAGCGCCCGCCACCGGCAGCGCCTTCTTCGAGTTGGACAGCGGGCAACGACAGTTGCGTTCACACTATCTGCGCATGACGCTCAACACGCAGCCGGATACGGACGAGTTAGCCGTGCGCTGGGCGCGCTTCGATAGCCCGTGGACGCTGGCCGCGAACAGCGAAGTGCTCGATCTCGGTGCAAGCGCCTTCATCCCCGATTACGTGCTGACGCACCCGGACGGGGCGCGCGTCTATCTGGAACTACTCGGTTTCTGGACGCCGCAGTATCTGGCTGAGCGCCTGCGTGAGTTCGCGCACGCGCGCTGCGAAAACTTCCTCCTGGCCGCTTCAGACGAGTTGCGTGGCAGCCGCGAGCCGTTGCCGCGTGTGCCGGCGCATACCGTCATCTTCAAAACAACGCTCAAGCCGGCCGAGATCGTGGCGGCGATTAATCAGCCAGCTTAATGCACGTTCGTTTGCGCCGGACAGATGCGTGGCAGTCTGCGGCGTTAGCTCAGAGATGTTAACTGCGATCCGAGAACGGGACGGGCAAAAGCTCGGTGCGTGGGAGGCGGACAAGCGTGATCGGCCGTTCATCTGTTTTTGTTGCCAGCGCGTGGTGACGCTCCGGCAGGGCAGCGTCATCGCGCCGCACTTCGCGCACCTGCCGCCCGTCGTGTGTGAGTACGGCACGGGCGAATCCGCAGCGCACCGGCAATGCAAGCTGGCCATCTACGACAGTCTCGCCGCCGACCCGCGCGTCACCAAATGCGAACTTGAGCGCAACCTCGGCACGGTGCGGCCCGATGTGAGCGCCTACCTCAACGGCGTGCCCATCGCCATCGAAGTGCAACTGAGCACGCTGTCGTTGGATCGGATCAGCTATCGCACCGCCGAGTATCGCCGGAAAGGCATCTATGTGCTGTGGCTGCCGGTCTATCACGCCAAGCTAGAGCGCGAGTTGTACAGCCCGCGCCCGTGGGAGCGTTGGCTGCACACCACCTACTACGGCCGGGTCTATTACTGGCTCAGAGGCGCGACCGTCTTGCCCGTTCATTTCCGCGACTACTTCATGACCGTCCGTGGGCGCATGCACGACTACCAGAAACTTTCGCGCCGGCAAGTGCCCATCATGAGGCGGACGGTGCATCTCAGCGAGCATTTTAAGCCGTGCCAACGCGCCGCCTGGACTGCGCGCCACGGGGCCGGCCCGTCAGCCTTGTTACTGCTTGACAGCTACAATCAGTGTGCGCAGGGTTAACCCGAGTTTGATGTCAGGGCTGTGCGCTCCGGCCACGCCCCGCGAACGAGACCCGCGCGGCCACGACTGACTATTCCTCAGTGCTGCTAAAGCCGCTCATTTAAGTCACTCACTCCACCCTTTGTAAAGCTTGCTCTAGCATGACTTATGCTCAGGTGAAGTGTCGGCAGCCCCAACTGAACCTTACCCGAAAAAGTAGACAGTGAGATAAGACTCTTCAGAGCCTCCACTTTAACCGATATAATGGAGGCACGATGAAAGAGCGAAAACAGTTTCCGAAAGAGTTTAAGGAAGGCGCGGTGCGTCTGGTCACCGATTAGGGGCGGACGATTGGGGATGCAGCGCAGAGTCTGGGTATCTCGCCGTGGACGATGTCGCCGTGGGTTAAAGCGGCGAAGAACGAGGGGTCTGAAGCCCTCCGGGGACAGGGGCAGCGCACCATCGAGCAGCAGGAGTTGTACGAACTGCGTCAGCGCGTCAGGCAGCTTGAGGAGGCGCGTGCGATCCTAAAAAAGGCCGCGGCGTACTTTGCCAGAGACATCCGGTAAAGTACGCCTTCATGCGCGATCACCGGCAGGAGTTCCGCTTTTCGGCGATGTGCCGTGCGCTTGAGGTGAGCGCGACGGGCTACTACGCTTGGCGCGCTCGTAAGCCGTCGGCGAGAGAGAAATAGAACGAGCGGACTCGCGCCACAGCTTGCCGGTCGCCGAAAACATCTTGGCGCGCAACTTCAAGGTAATGCGCCCGGATGCGGTCTGGACTTCGGACATCACCTACGTCTGGACGGCGGAAGGGTGGGTTTACTTGGTCGTGTTTCTTGATCTGTACTCGCGGCTCGTCGTCGGGTGGGCGGTCTCTGAGCGGCTTGAGACGGAGTTCGTCGAGCGGGCGTTTCTCCAAGGGCAGACGCGGCGCGGTGGGGCCGTCTCGCCGCTGGTGCATAGTGATCGCGGGAGCCAGTACGCGAGCGCGGCCTTTCGGGAGCGGCTTTCGGCGTGGGGCTGCGCGCAGAGCATGAGTCGCAAGGGTAACTGTTGGGATAACGCGGTGGCGGGGCAACAGATAATCATACATCACAAGAACTTTAGCCCCGCCGACAATCGACCTGAGAACCTCGTCTTTATGGGCGATAGGGATCACATGCGTTACCACAAATCAATTGTGGAACGAAACACGCACTTCCATTCGACAGAATTTGAGTTGAAACGTAAGCAAGCAATAAGTGATAAGACAAAGACGGCGGAAGGGCACGCCTACTTCGCCGCGCGTGGCACAAACAACATTCTCCCTTACATGGCGAACAAGCAGGAACACTTCAAAGAATCGGTTGCCGACAATGGGGAACGGGGCAAGCAATACTTACAGGCTTACAACGTGAGCGAGCAGGGCCGGCGTAAATCGTCTGAGGTTGCGCACCTGCACCACACGTGCGAAACGTGTGGTGCGGTGGTGACCGGCGGTTTCGGTATTCACAACCATCGGCGCTGGCGTCATGGCTATAACCACAAGGTTGTTTCCGTCGAACAGATAGAACGGCGCGAGGATGTGTACTGCTTAACTGTGCCAGAGTATGGCAACTTCGCGCTTGAAGCAGGCGTGTTCGTGCATAACTGCGGGATGATGTCGGCGCGCTCGGACGTGGCGGCGGAGCAGGCGACGCCGGAGCGCCGCTTGCGGTTCAATCAAGCCGTCATGGAGCGCGTAGCTTTTGGTGCTGGCGGCAAGAGCTATCGGTTCGGCAAGCTGTCGGAGCAGGAATTTCAGAGCTTAGTGCGGGGCGGGGCCGAGGATTACGTCGAAAAATACGGCGCGTCATTTGACCGCAGTCGCGCCGAACGGCGTATCGCATTCCGGTCGCTGATAGTTGGCAAATTCCTTGGGGTGGCAAAGGGAAACCGGAGCGCGGCTTAGAGCAACTTGGCAGCCTCGGCTCGGGCAACCACTTTATCGAGTTGCAACGCTCGGAGCAGACGGGCACGTTGTTCGTGCAGGTGCATACGGGCAGTCGCGGCTTCGGGCATGGCCTGGCGACTAACTACTTCGAGTTGGCGCGCAGCGAACGGCCCGACCAGATCACGGATATTGATCTCGGTTACTTCATGCCTGAGTCTAAGCACTACCAGGCTTACTTGAACGCGGTCGCGGCGGGCGGCAACTATGCGATCTTAAATCGCTTGATCATCTTCGAGCAGGTGGCCGAAGCGTTTCGCGCGACGTTTGGCGCGGAGTTGGAATTGCTCTATGAGATCAGCCACAACCTCGTGCAGCACGAGCAGCACCCGCAGTGGGGCGACGTATGGGTGCATCGCAAAGGCGCGACGCGCGCTTTTCCGGCCGGGCATCCCGCGCTCGCAGGCACAGCTTGGGCGCAGACCGGGCATCCGGTTTTGATTCCCGGCAGCAATAAGGATTGGAGCTACATCTTGCGACCGTTGGCGGGCGCGGAGCGCAGCGGCTATTCGGTCAACCACGGCGCGGGCCGGCGCATGTCGCGCTCGGCGGCCCTACGCACGCTCTCGCAACGCACGATGGATGATGAGTACAAAGCGGCCGGGGTCGTCGTTAACACGAACGGGCGCGTGCCGCTTGATGAAGCCGCACCGTGTTATAAGCCGGCCGCGGAGGTTGTGCGCGCGGTCGTCGAAGCGGGGCTCGCCGAGATCGAACACCAACTTTGGCCGCTCGCGTCGCTCAAGGGCGCGGATGAGCGGAAGCGACGCAAGAAACAGCCGCCGGCGAAGAAGTCGAATGCGCACTACTGAGCGCACCGGCGCAGGTTGCGCCTGCGAGCCGGCGATGTGGGCCATTGGCCCTGCACCGGTTGCCAGCAACGCACGCCACACAATAAACTACGCGCCTGCGTACGCAAACTTGACTCGTTCATTGCCGCGCCCCGGTGTCTGCTGGCTGCGCGCTTTCGTCATGACATGCGCAAACAACGCCAACCCGCCCGCCCGATGCCAGCAACGCCGCAGAACCGTGTGCCGTTCGTCATCATCGCGTTTGTGCTGCTGGCGGCAGCGGCGGGGGGCGCGTGGCTATTGTATGCGGCGCGCGGCGCGGCGTCGCCGGTGGGCACGTTGGCCAACGGCACGCCGGGCGCGCAACCGGCGCATGCGAGCGGGCCTGAGGGTGCGCCGCTTACGCTCGAAGAGTTTGGCGACTATCAATGCCCGTCGTGCGGCAGCTTCTATTCGGAAGTGGAAAAGCTCAGGACGGAGCATGGCGACAAGTTGCATTTCATCTTTCGCCAGTATCCGTTGACACAAGCACACCAGCACGCGCTCACGGCCGCGCACGCGGCCGAAGCGGCCGGGCTGCAAAATCGTTTCTGGGAAATGCACGAGCAGCTTTTTCGCAACCAGCGCGACTGGGCCAAGGCCGCCGCACCGCAGTCCGTCTTCGAGAATTATGCGCGGGCCGCCGGGCTTGATGTGGCGCGCTTCACACGCGACATGAACAGTGCCGAAGTGGACGCACGCATCGTCGCCGATCACGAGCGCGCGAAATCCGTCGGCATCACATCCACGCCGACGTTTTTCTTAAACGGGCGCGAGTTGCCCGCCAGCAAACTCCAGACGCCCGCCGACCTGCGCACGGCGCTCGCCGCCGCGCTCGCGGGCCGGAGTTTCTAACGCCGGTGGCAGCGCTTCGCGCGCGCAGCGCGCTCATAAAGTCGTCGCCCGGAGGAATCATGCGTATGCGCGTTAAGCTGCCCTTACTTTTGCTCGTCGGCGCGCTCGCGCTCGCCGCTTGCACTTCGACGACCACGACCACGAATCAGCCCGCACCCACAGCGGTGCCAGCCGCCGCCGCCACGCCACCCGCCGCATCACCCGCTGCACCCGCAGGTGCGCAATCCGGCGCGGACACGCACACGACGGCCGCTGCGCCCGACCCTTGCCGGCTGCTCACCTCGGACGAGATCAAGGCCGTACAGGGCGAAGAGGTCAAAGAGACGAAGGCGAGCCAGCGCAGCGATACCTCGTTCGCCATCGGGCAGTGCTTCTACACGACCGCAACCTTCAGCAAATCGATCAGCCTCGAAGTTACGCAACCGAGTCCCGGCAGCAAGACCAGCCCCCGCGCCTTCTGGCAAGAGAATTTCACCCGTGCCGCCGCCGCTGCGGGCGGCAGCGAACGCGAGCGCAAGCACGAGCATGATAAAGGCCAGGATAAAGACAAGCAGCACAACGCGGAGGAAGAGGCAGAAGGCGCGCCGCCCATGCGCGTCGCAGGCATCGGCGACGAAGCGTTCTGGATCAACAGTCGCATGAGCGGCGCACTCTATGTCCTCAAAGGCGACCGTTTCATCCGCTTTAGTCTCGGCGGCACGGACGACAATGCCGCCAGACAGCGCAAGGCCAAGACGCTCGCGCAGAAAGCACTCGCGCGCTTCTAATAGAAGCGCGCCCGTCGCATAGAGACTTGCCGGCGTGGAGGGGCCTCCGCCGCGCCGGCAAGTGTTTTACCTGCAACTCAGGGCTGCTTGGCCGGGCTTTGACCTACCGCAATGCGCCAGCCTCAACGCCGTACTCCGCAAAGAGGCGCAAGCGGTCGCCAACGAAGCGCGCAAGCAGTAGTAAGCGCGGGGTGTTTGAGGCGCACCCACAATATTTGATTTCTGGCACAAGCCCAAAAGCCGACGGCCATGCGTAAGCGTGGCCGTCGGCTTTTGGGCTTATACTTTCTTCTCTATAGCGCATACGGGACTCGAACCCGTGATCTCTGCCTTGAGAGGGCAGCGTGTTAACCAACTACACCAATGCGCCGCACCGACAAAGTCAACCACTACTTGTCATTGACGGGCGGGATTATACTTGAACCGCTTTATGAGTGTCTAGCCGGACACTCATTACACTCATTGCGGCCGGTGTCCGTAACCGGCGACCCTGAAAATGACAATTCACAAAGGCGGGTACGTCGATTAAGACGCTGGGATTCAACTTGTAATGGCAACAGGTGATTGTTTGTAGAATACCTGATGCGGAGTTTGGTCGCCCAACATATCTTCGGGTGCCTGGTAGTCTTTCAGAAGTTCGTCTAAGAGTTCGGGTGTAATCGGCAGCATCATTCCTTTCTGGAAGCAGGCTCCGTTGCTTATTACCGTTTACACCATCTATCTGATATTCCCAGTGCGGAAGCCGGAAGAAAGAGTTAAGCTGTTCGCCCCGCTCGAAAACGCGCCGCGCTCTAGGACTAACGGACGACACCATGTACTTCCCGCGCGCGTGCGGCAGCCGGGCTACATCAACATGCTGGAAAAGCACAGCAGAAACGCGGCGCTAATCGCTGGACTGAATTACGGGCGGAGCAAGCCCCGCACAACCGGCAGCAAGAGCACGGCGAAGGCGCGGCTCAGGGACGTGGAGTACAACCCGAAGCGGGCGGACGAGTTACATGGCTTCACGCGCCACAGTTTCCGGCACACATTCGTCACTGCTATGCTCCGTGCGTTGCATGGCGCTGCCAAAACCGTGCTGGGTCTATCCGGGCACACTAATTATGAGAGCTGCCAAGTTTACTTACACACGGACGAGGCGACGATGGAGAAAGCCCGCGACGTGATCAAACGGCGGGCCGGGAACTTGACGGGAGACGAGGGGAATGAGATATCTGGGGTAACCGGGGTAGCGCAGTCGGCGACCCCGACCAGCGGCAGGAAACGCCCATTAGCGCCAGCCGTGAAGGTCGTTATAGACAAGCGCCGGGGGTTAAATATGGCAGCAGAGTACCAACCAACATACTTAGCTTTATACGCATCGGGCGAACTGGCGGAGCGAGTGCAAGCGCTTGAAAAGTTACTGTTTAGCTGTACGGTCTGCCCGCTCGATTGCGGCAACAACAGGCTGGCGAACGAGCTAGCCAGATGCTATTCGGGTCGGCTGCCGATAGTCAGTTCATACACGCCGCACTTCGGCGAAGAACCGGCCCTCGTCGGCACCCACGGCGCGGGCAACATCTTTTTCGGCAATTGCAACCTGCGCTGCGTCTATTGCCAGAACTATCAAATCTCGCAGACGCATAAAGCGCAGCGCCAAAACGAAGTGACGCACGAACAACTCGCCGCGATGATGCTCGACCTGCAAGCGCGCGGCTGTCACAACATCAACTTCGTCTCGCCCACCCACTTCGCGCCGCAGATGGCCCGCGCCATCATGCTCGCCGCTGCGCAGGGTTTGCACCTGCCGATTGTCTATAACACCAACGCTTACGACTCGGTCGAAGTGCTGCGTTTGCTCGCCGGCATCGTGCAAGTTTATCTGCCCGATCTAAAATATGCCGACTCGGCCGACGGCTACACCTACTCGAAAGTTCCCGATTATACCGCACACGCGCGCCGCGCCCTCGCCGAGATGTACCGGCAGACGGGCAACGAGTTGGTCTGCGCTGAGAACGGGCTGCTGCAACGCGGTCTTGTCGTCCGCCTGCTCGTACTGCCCAACGACCTCGCAGGCGTGCGCGAATCGCTCACATGGATTAGAGACACGCTCAGCCCGCGCGTCGCCGTCTCGCTCATGGCGCAGTATTACGCGACGAACCGTGCGGCGGATGATGAGCGTTACACGTTGCTCTCGCGCCGCATCACCGAATCCGAATGGCTGCGCGCCGTCGCGCTGCTCGACGAGTTAGGGATGGAAGAAGGCTGGCTGCAAGAGTACGACGGCGCGGCGCACTACTACCGCCCCAACTTCAGCGACCGCGCGACGCCGTTCAAGGACGTGCGCGATTTTCAAACTCAACGGGTGATTATTTGACGACTGACAAAACAAAAGCCGGCGCGGTCGGCACGCCTGCGCCCGACTTCACTTTGCAAGCTGGCGACGGGCACTCGTGGCGGTTGGCCGAGCAACGCGGCCAAGTTGTCGTGCTGTTGTTTTATCCGGGCGACGAGACACCGGTCTGCACGCGGCAGTTATGCGCGGTGCGCGATAACTGGCCGGAGTACGCAGCGACGGGCGCGGAGGTTGTCGGGCTCTCAACCGACTCGGTCGCGTCGCATCGCAAGTTCGCTGATAAGCATCAACTGCCGCTGCGGTTGCTGGCCGATGCGGACGGTCGTGTGCGTGAGCTTTACGGGGCGCGCTCGCTCTTGCCGGGGCGCACGGCACGCTCGGTCTTCGTCATCGACGCCGCCGGCATCATACGCTATCGCGATGTCCGGCCCATCGGCTTAACGCGCCCGCGCGACACAGACATCATCAACGCGATCCGGCAGGCGCAAGCAGCGCGCTGAGCCGTTTTGCCCGCGTAACCAAGCGGCACTCATTCAATTGTAAGGAGACTCTTAGAGATGGCGGACAACATCAAATGCAAGCACTGCGGCGCGCAACGGCCGGCGCTCGGCTACGCGCCCTTCCCGACCGAGTTGGGCCAGCGCGTCGGCGCGGAAATCTGCAACCCCTGCTGGCAGGAATGGCTCAAGAAACAGAGCATGATCATCAACCACTATGGGCTTGATCTCGCCAGCCCCGACGCGCAGAACTTCCTCTTCGACAATCTGAAGGGCCACCTCTTCGACGAAGCCTTGCCCACCGCGCAGATCGACACAACGAAGGAAGGCTCGGTCAAGTGGTAATGATGAATGATGCAAGTGGCACGATGAATAAAGCCATTTCAGGTTAGCGGTTTTAATTCATCATTCATCATTCCACGTTCACCATTTTCCCTTGCCGGCAGTTCCCGCGCTTCGCTCATCTCGCGCATGAGAAAATAGTTTAGCCCCGTGCGGATGACAGCGATAGCGCCGAGTTTGCCGATCTGGCCCCAGTCGGGCGCGATGGCGGTGGAGAGGATGTCCGCGCCGAGTTGGAATTCGAGCGCGAGGGCGAGGAAGCGCGCGAGCGTCAGCCGGACATCGTTGTAGTTCTCCCCGCGCGCCTGCCTGAATGTGCGCACGAACTGATAGGCGGCACTGACGATGCCTAGCCCGATGACGAGTGCGCCCGTCAACTCGACCGCCAGCCGGAGCCATTGGACGGCGTTGATGATGCTCGTCTCCACCACGCCGTCCTGTGGACTGACAAGCAACCGCCCCGCCTCTGCGTGTTGAATCAAAGCGATAGCAAACGACGACACGACTCCTCCTGCAACGCATCATAAAGTCGGGCACATGAGCGCCGGGACTGTAACACAAGCACGCCGCGCCGCGATACAACTTGCACCCACACCCCGCGTGTGCGTAAGATGGCGGCAGCAATAATTCCCGTTCCCTCTAATTTAGGATCGTCTGATGCGCGTCGCCGCTGGTCGCAGTGTGACTCGCGGCCCGCGCGTCGGCCTTACAGTGCCGGCCCTGCGCCCCTGCGTTTTGTTCGGCAAACATTTTGTCCACCAGAGAGGTTAAGCACATGAAGAAACTTGCAGCTATCGTCGCCGGCGCGGCGCTGACCGCCTTCGCCGCTTGCACGACCGACACCACCACAACTAACACAAATGCCGTCAGCGAGAACCGGACGGTGACGACCACCAGCACAACCGACAACACCAATCTCAACGCGAACACCAACGCGAACACGACCACCACCGCGACCACCACGACCAGGCGCACCTACAACGCCAATCTCTCCGAAGCCGACTACAACACGGACAAGGATCGTTACGGGCGCGAAGCGAAAGAGGGCGGCGAGACCGTCGGGCAGGGCCTGAAAGACGGCTGGCTGTGGGTCAAGACGAAGGGCGCGCTCGCGGGCGTGGATGACCTGCGCGATTCGACGATCAATGTGGACGTGAGCGACGGCGTTATCACGCTGCGGGGCACAGTGGCGAACGCACAGCAAAGGGCCGCAGCCATTAAAACTGCCAATAGCATCGACGGCAAGAAGAGTGTCAAGGACGCGCTCAAGATCGACCCGAATGCCGGCGTGATCATGAACTCCAACACCGGCAACGCGAACATGAACCACAACGCCGCCAATCACAATAAGTAAAGCGGCGCTAACTGAAGACGGCGGGGCGCGGGCGAAACTTTCGTCCGCGCCCCGCGTAACACCAAACCGGCATAACGGTAGAGTCCTAAGCAGGCGCGGGCGCTTGCGTCTAGTTTTCCTTTCCGGTTCAGAGACCGCTGCTCTCGCTCGTGCCGCTCGTGCCGCTTCCCGCATTAATCTTTGCAGACTAAAAATTTCGTTTGCGCCGTCGGTCGCCCTGGCTGGTGCGGCCGCGCGCAAAGGTCAGGCAGCTCTTGAGGGATTACGAAACCACCATGCGAACACGTCTCTGGCGTCTCCTCTACGCGGCGCTCACGGTCGCCGCGCTCGGCAGCATGTTTGCACCGCACCTGCAACGTCGCGCGCACGCACAGACGCAGCGCAACACGGGGATCGACACCTATGCCATCACGAACGCGCGCATCGTGCCCGTGGCCGGGCCGGAGATCGCGCGCGGCACAGTCGTCATCCGCAACGGCCTGATCGCGGCTGTCGGCGCGAACGTCAACGCACCGGCCGACGCACGTATGATTGATGGCACCGGGCTGACCGTCTATCCCGGTTTGATCGACACCAGTACCAATCTCGGCCTGCCTGCGCCCCAGACGCCGCAACGCGGTGGCGGCGGTGGCGGCGGACTCGCCTTATTGCTCGCGCAGACGCAGGCCACGCCTTCGACCTCCGCGCCGAACTCAACGCAGCCGCCCGGCTTGCAACCTGAAATTCAAGCGGCCGACACGCTCCGCCCCGGCGGCGATCAGCTTGATGCCGCGCGCAACGCCGGTTTGACGGCCGCGCTGACCGCGCCGCGCGAAGGCATTTTCGCCGGGCAGTCCGCGTTCATCAATCTCGCGGGCGAGACGCCGCAAGAGATGATCGTGCGTGCGCCCGTCGCGCTGCATTTACAGTTCACGCCGCTACGCACAGGTGGTTATCCGAACTCGCTGATGGGCGTCTTCGCCGCCATCCGGCAGTTGTTTCTCGACGCGCAACGGCTGCGCGAATGGCAGACGACCTACGCGCGCAACCCGCGCGGCGTGCGCCGGCCCGAACAGGACAAGTCACTGCAAGCGCTCATGCCTGCGCTGGCGCGCGAACTGCCCGTCATCATGTACGCCGACCGCGAGCGCGAGATCGAACGCGCACTTGATCTGGCGCAAGAGTTCAACTTGAAAGCGATTATCGCGGGCGGCGCAGACTCGTGGAAATTAACGGATAGATTAGCGGCGGCAAAAGTGCCGGTGCTGTTGTCGCTCAACTTCCCGCACCGCACGACGGCACAAGCGCCCGAAGCCGATCCCGATCCGCTGCGCGTTCTGCGCGAGCGCGTGGATGCGCCGAAGACCGCCGGCCGGCTCGCCGCCGCCGGTGTCCGCTTTGCCTTCGAGTCGGGCGGGCTGGCGAACATGACGGATTTCGTCGGCAACGTCGGCAAGTCAGTTGAGCAGGGTCTTGCGCGCGACGAAGCGATCCGCGCTCTAACCTTACGCGCGGCCGAAATCCTCAATGTGGACAATCAACTCGGCACGATTGAGCCGGGCAAGATCGCCAACCTGACGATCACGCGCGGCGATCTCTTCGACCGCACACGCCGTATCGCTTATGTCTTCATAGATGGCCGCCCCGTCGATCTCAAACCTGCCCCGCCCGCGCCCGGCGCAGGTGGCGGCGCGGGGAGTGGTAGCGGCGGCAGCGTTGCTTCCGGCACATGGAATATGCGCGTCTCATTTCAAGGACAGCCCGACCGCAGTCTGACGCTTAACTTGCAGCAAGAGGGCGAGCGTTTGACCGGCGCGATCCAGGGCGATCTCGGCGCGGCGCAGATCGCCAACGCCTCAATCGGACGCACGGGTGACATCAAGTTCACCGTGCCCATCACCCTGCCGTCGCAGACTATCGAAGCCACCTGCGAGGGCACGATCAACGGCAACGAGATGAGCGGCACAGTTACCGTCACCGGCGGTCAGCCCAGTTCGTTCATCGCGACGCGCACAGGCAATCCACCGGCAACGACGGCGACGCCCACCGCTGCGCCTTCAGCAACCGCACCAAGCACAGGCGCAACGCCGCCGGCCGCAACGGGCGCAGCCACCGCAAATGATCTGTCCGGCACTTGGACGCTCAGCGTGCAGTTCGGCGCACGCGCGCAAGAGGCGACGCTCGTGCTGCAACAACAGGGCGAGCGGCTAACCGGCACGCTGCAAGGGCCGCAAGGCTCATCCGAGATCAGCAACGGCTCGGTCGGCGCGGACGGTTTCCGCTTCACCACGACGTTATCGTTCAGCGGGCAATCAATCGAAGTCACTTACACGGGCACGGTCAGCGGCAACCAGATGACCGGCACAGCGCAGACGGCGCGCGGCTCGCTCCCCTTCACTGGCACGAGACCACAAGGACAGTGAGAAGTGCTGAGTGACAAGTGTCGAGCTAAAAAGTCGCTCTTGCTTGTCACTCGTCATTGGTCACACGTCACTGCTTTTAGGAGTTTGATGATGAGAAAATTATTCGCCATCTTGCTGACGTTCACGGTGCTTGCGCCGGTGTTGACTGTAGGGGCACAGGCGCAAGAGCGGCGCGCGGGCGGGGTGGGGGCGGAACGCGCGGCGGGTGAGACCGTGATCCGCAACGCGACGATCCTGACGGCCTCACACGGCACACTACAAAACACTGACATACTGATCCGCAACGGCAAGATCGTGGCCGTCGGGCCAAACCTGAAAGCCCCGGCCAACGCGCGCGTGATCGATGCGACCGGCAAGTTCGTCACGCCTGGCATCGTTGACTGTCACTCACACACGATGCTCGACGCGATCAACGAAGGTTCGCTCTCCGTGACCTCGATGGCGCGCATCCGCGACGTGCTCAACCCGACTGCGCCGAACATCTATCGCGAACTGGCCGGCGGCGTGACGACGATCAACGCCTTGCACGGCTCGGCCAACTCTATCGGCGGCCAAAACGCGGTGCTGAAACTCCGTTACGGCCACCCGGCCGCCGACTTTATTTTTCAAGGCGCGCCGCCGGGCATCAAGTTCGCACTCGGCGAAAATCCGAAACGCTCGAACGGCTTCCAGATTCCCGGCGTGCCACGCCGTTATCCGGCCACGCGCATGGGCGTCGAAGAGACAATCCGCGACGCTTTCATTCGTGCCCGCAATTACAAACGCGGGTGGGATGATTATCGCGCGGCGCAAACACGCGGCGACAAAACCGCCGTCCTGCCGCGCCGCGACATCCAACTCGAACCGCTCGTCGAAGTCCTGGAAGGCACACGCTATGTCCATTCGCACTGCTATCGCACCGACGAGATTTTGATGCTCATCCGCATCGCCAACGAGTTCGGTTTCAAAGTCCGCACCTTCCAGCACGTGCTCGAAGGCTACAAGGTGGCCAAAGAGATCGCGGCGCATGGCGCGGGCGCGTCCGCCTTCGCCGACAGTTGGGGCTACAAACTCGAAGCCTACGACGCCATTCCCTATAACGCGGCGATCATGACGCGGGCCGGCGTCAACGTCTCGATCAATTCGGACTCGGACGAGCGTGCCCGCCGGCTGAACATAGATGCCGCGAAGCTGATGAAGTACGGCGGACTGTCTGAGGAAGAAGCTCTGCGCACGATCACTTTGAACCCGGCCTTCCAACTCGGCATAGACAAGTGGGTCGGCTCGATTGACGTGGGCAAAGACGCCGACCTCGTCATCTGGACGAGTCATCCGTTCAGCGTCTATGCGCGCGTCGAGCAGACGTACATTGATGGCACACTCTATTTTGACCGCGCCCAAGACCTCGCGCGTCGCGCCGACATGGAACGCGAACGCGAGCAATTGGAGAAGGCGGAAGCGAATCGGCCGGCTGGGGACGGCCCGCCGCCGGGCACACCGCGCGGGCGTCGCCCCGCCGCGCAGCACGCCGACGACGAAGATACCGACGGAGGTAACGACAACCGATGAGCAAGCGCGCAAACTGGCTACTGCTGACTGGCTTCTTCTGCTTACTGCTCGTCGTCTCTTCAGTCCGCGCGCAGCAGGCGTCGAGCAACATGGGGCCGGAGTTTATGGACGGGCGGGCAGGCACTTACGCGATTCGCAACGCGCACATCGTGACCGTCTCCGGCGCGGACATAGATAACGGCACTATCGTCATCCGCGACGGGCGCATTCAAGCGGTCGGCGCAAACGCGAGCGTGCCGGCCGGCGCGCAGTCGATTGATGGGCGCGGGCTGACGGTCTATCCGGGCATGATCGATCTGGGCACCTCGCTCGGTCTCATCGAGATCACGGAGAACGGCGCGACCGGTTGGGTGGACACGCAGGAGGTCGGCGAGCTTAATCCGCACGCGCTGGCGTTCGTCTCGCTCAACCCGCACAGCGCGCACATCGGCACGACGCGCGTCAACGGCGTGACGAGCGCCTTGAGCGCGCCGCAGGGCGGCCTCATCTCCGGCCAAGCCGCGTTCATCAACCTGCTCGGCTCGACGCCAGATGCGATGGCGCTCGTGCCGCAGGCCGCGCTTGTCGTCAACTTTCCCGGACTCGGTGGTGGTGGCGGTGGCGGCCCGTTCGGCTTCTTCGCGCAACAGCAAGGCAACATCACCGAAGCGATCACGGCGCGCAATCGCCAACTCGATCAACTACGCAAACTGCTGCGCGACGCCGAAGCCTACGGCCGCGCGCAGGACGCGGCGGCGCAGGATAAAAATTTGCCGCGCCCCGACCTTGACGTGATGCTCGCCTCGCTCGTGCCTTACGTGCGCGGCATGCGCCCCGTCATCTTTCGCGCCGACCGCGACCACGAGATACGCGGCGTGGTGCAGTTCGCTGAAGAGATGAAACTGAAACCGATCATCCTCGGCGGCGACGACGCCTGGAAGCTCGCGCCGTTCCTAAAAGAGCATAACGTGCCCGTCGTTTTAACCGGCGTGCTCAACCTGCCGCGCCGCGAAGACGATTACTACGACGTGCAGTTTGAGAGCGCGGGCAAACTACAAGCGGCCGGCGTGCGCTTCTGCATCTCGACCGGCGACACGGCCGCCGATGTGCGCAGCTTGCCCTATCAAGCAGGCATGGCCGCCGCTTTCGGTTTGTCGAAAGCCGAAGCGTTGAAGGCGGTCACGCTCTACCCGGCGCAGATCATGGGTCTCGGCGAACGCCTCGGTTCGATTGAAGTGGGCAAGATCGCCAACCTCGTCGTCACCGACGGCGACCTGCTTGAAGCGCGCACCAACATTCGCCACCTTTTCATCAACGGCCGCCAAGTCCCGCTCGTCAGCCGGCACACGGAACTCAACGAGCAGTTCAAGAATCGCAAGTAACAACCAAGCGCACGGCAAGCGCCAACGCAAACGGCGGGCGAGACCAATAGGCGTCTCGCTCGCCGTTTGTGTTTGGCGCTTTGCTTTTGCGACCGTGTTTATTTCCCGTTGCTCGTGCTGGCGCGCTGGACGAAGGCGGCGGCGTCGCGTTTGAGTTGCGCGAGGGCGGTGCGTTCGATGTACATCATGTGCCCGGCTTCGTAGTAGTGGAGTTGCACGTTGCCGCGCAAACTAGGATCGAGCGCCATGTGATCGAGCGTGTACTGGGCGGCGAAGTAGGGCGTGGCTAGATCGTAGTAGCCGCAGGCGACGAAGAGTTTCATGTACGGGTTCTTGGCGAAGGCGCTACTGAGCGCCAGGCTCGTGTCGGCATAAGCGTTGTCCGCGCCGAAGTCCCAGCGGCCAACGCCGCCGCCAAGGATGAAGTATTCGAGGTCGGATTTGAAATTCAACTCGCCGCGCACGTAGTCGTTAAAGGTCGCGGTGTAGGGCGGGCGGATCGCGGCCAGCGAGGGATCGAAGTCGGGGGTGTTGGCAACGCCGTCAGAGTCCAAGCCCTTGAAGCGGCTGTCGAGCCGGCCCACCGTGCGCCGCTCGCCGCGCAACAACTCTTTGTCGAAGCGTTGAATCTCAATGCGCAGATTGCTCTGGTCTATGTAGTCTTTGCCGAGACCCGTGTAACGCGCGAGTTTGTCGATCACCGCTTGCCGCTCGGCCGGGGTGAGCCGGTTGCCTTTGGCCAGTGCGGTCGTGTAGTCGGTCGCGGCCCAGCGTTCGACCTCGTCGAGCGTGCGGCGTAAGTCCTGTTGCAATTCGGGCGGGAGGCGTTTGTGATACCAGGCGGTCGCCGTATAGGTTGGCAGGAAGAGGACATAAGGCAGATCGTTGCCACGGGCGAAGAGCGCGGTTTGAAAATTCATGATCGTGGAGATCAAGAGGATGCCGTTGAAGGCGATGCCGCGATCAATCAGATAACCGGAGAGACCGGCGGCGCGCGTTGTGCCATAACTTTCGCCGACGAGAAAAAGCGGCGAAGTCCAACGCTCGTTCTTTGTCAGATACAGGCGGATGAATTCGCCGACCGATTGAATGTCGCCTTGCAGGCCGAAGAATTTTTGCGCGAGTTCGGGGCGCGCGGCGCGGCTGTAGCCTGTGCCCACCGGATCGATAAAAACGAGATCGGTTGTGTCGAGCCACGTCTGTTCGTTATCCACGAGGCGGAAGGGCGGCGCGGGCATCGTGCCGTCCGCCAGCATCTCGACGCGGCGCGGCCCCAGTGCGCCGAGATGCAGCCAGACCGACGACGAGCCGGGGCCGCCGTTGAACGAGAACATGAGCGGGCGCGTCTGTTTGTTGCCCACGCCATCGGCCGTGTAGGCCATATAGAAGATGCGCGCCTCTGTGTCGCCGGTCGCGCTCTTGAGCGGCATCATGCCGGTCGTGACGGTGTAGCGGAGCGTGCGCCCGTTCACGTTGAGCGCGTGATGGGTAACGGCGGGCGGCATGTCCAGCATGGCCGCGTCTCGTTCGGCCGGTAGCGCAGGTCTCAGCGCACTTTGCATCGCCGGGCCGCTTGGCCGGTAGTTCGCGCGCACGATGGCGAGCAGTTCCGGCGGCGCGCCCGCCTCGGTCAACTCCTGCTCAATTTGCGCCGTCAACTCGAAATCAACGCCGCTCTCCCGGATCGCCGCGCTGAGCGTCTGGATGCTCTGCGCTCGCTGTTCGGGCGGTAGCGGGCGCAAACGGCTGACGATCAGTTCGCGCGTCACGGCCGCGCGGGGCGGCCCGTTCAGGGCGGAACTCATGGGCTGTTGTTGGGCGCAGACGGCGACGGTCAGAACGATTGTGGCCAGCGCGAGCGAATAGATTTTTTTCATGGTTGGTCAGCGAGTCGGTTTGTGCGCGGCTAACGCTGTGCCGGTTGCGGCGCGCTCAAATTCAGTTTGCTGCGCCCGGCTGCGCCTGTCGGCGACAACCAGACAGGTAGGATTTGCCCGCGCATTGTAGATGAGTTCGGGTCTGTACGCCAGATGGCTCCGGCCGCCCACCAGGCAGCGAAATTTCCCGCGCAGTTTGCAACCTGCGCCCCTAGTTCCGCGTAGAAACTGCACCAGCATCGTGTGCCTCTCGTTCCCGGTGCATTGTTTAACTGTTCAGACATCTTTGCCGTGGCCGTTCGACGGTTACAGGAGGTTTGCCCTTTGTTTAGACAGAAGTTCATCAGCCGTATGTTCTACCCGGCTATCATCGCCCTACTTTTGTGTGCGGTTGCCGCTGCCGCTGCCGCGCAGACGAAACTCTTGCGCTTCCCTGATATCTACGGCGACCGCGTCGTCTTCACTTATGGCGGCGACCTGTGGGTCGCGCCCGCGAGCGGCGGCACGGCCATCAGACTGACGGCGCATCCCGGCGTCGAGGTCTTCGCCAAGTTCTCACCTGACGGCAAGTGGATCGCGTTCACCGGCCAGTACGATGGCGACGAACAGGTCTATGTCATTCCATCCGGTGGCGGCGAGCCGAAACAACTGACGTTCTACCCGGCGAAGGGGCCGTTCACGCCGCGCTGGGGTTGGGACAATCAGGTCTATGGTTGGACGAACGACGGCAAATCTATCCTCTTCCGCTCGCACCGCGATTCATGGACGCTGCCGATCACGCGCCTTTATACCGTGCCCGTGACGGGCGGCCCGGCCGCAGCGTTGCCGATGCCGGAATCAGGCGCGGGCGAATATGCGCCCGACGGCACACAGGTCGTTTACTCGCCGCGCTCGCGCGACTTCCGTCCCGAAAAGCGTTACAGCGGCGGACAGGCCAACACCCTCTATATCTTCAACCTCAAGACCTACGACGCCAAACGGATCAGCGAAGGCGAGCGCGCCAGCCGCGATCCGATGTGGCTCGGCAACACGATCTATTACAACTCCGACCGCGACGGGCATTTCAATCTCTACGCCTACGACGTGCCGACCGCGAAGACGACGCAGGTCACGACGAATAAAACTTACGACGTGCGTTGGCCCAGTTCTGATCGTGAGGGGCGCATCGTCTATGAGTTGAATGGCGAGTTGCAACTGCTGGATGCGAAGTCCGGTAAGAGCGTGCCCGTCTCGATCTACGTGCCCGATGATGGCGTCGCGCGCCGGCCGAGCCGCGTACAGGTGACGAACTATATCGAGTCCATCGGGCTTAGTCCAAAGGGCGAGCGCGCGTTGTTCGCAGCCCGCGGCGACATCTTCAGTTCACCGCTTGAGAAAGGCCCGACGCGCAACCTGACGCACTCGTCGGGCGCGCACGACAAATGGCCCGCGTGGTCGCCCGATGGCACGCGCATCGCTTTCATCTCGGACAAGAGCGGTGAAGAAGAATTATATGTTACCCCGCAAGATGGTTCGCGCCCGGCCGAGCAGTTGACGAACGGCGGGCAGGCGATGCGCTATCAGCCCGCGTGGTCGCCCGACGGCAAACGGATCGCGTTCAGCGACAAGGACGGCAAAGTGTTCGTCTATACGTTCGCGGATCGCAAGTTGGCGGAAATGGCCCGCTCGCATCGCGGGCAGATACGCGATTACGTCTGGTCGCCGCGCGGCAACTTCCTCGCCTTCAGTATGCCGAGCGCGAACGGTTTCCAGTCCATCAATATCTGGAGCGCGCAGGACGGGCAGGTGCATCACATCACCGATGAACAGTTCAACGCCTACAGTCCCGCGTGGGATCCAAAAGGCGATTATCTCTATTACCTCAGCGACCGCGAGTTCGCACCACAAATCTCCACCTTCGAGTTCAACTACGCGACCAACCGCGAGACTTATATTTATGCGATGGCGTTGCGCAAAGACGTGAAGCACCCGTTTCCGCCGGAGAGCGACGAGGTGACGCCGAACAAACCCGAAGCCGACGTGCAGCCGAAGCCCAAGGACACGGGCGAGGCCCAGATTCCCAAAGAGCCGGTGCAAGACATCACCCGCGAACTCAAGAAAGACCCGAACGCGCCGGGGCCGGCCCAACAGCCCGCGCCCGCCGCGACGCCGACGCCGGAAGCGAAACCCGAGGCCAAACCCGATCCGGCTAAAACTCCGGCCACAATGACGATTGACTTCGACGGTCTCGCGCAACGCGTAGCGCGCGTGCCCGTGCCGGCGGACAACATAGGCGGCTTGTCGGCCAAGCCCGGCTTCCTGCTCTACGCCACCGGCTCGGCCTTCTTCTACGGCCGGCCAGGCGACCGGCCCACCACGCTCCATCTCTACTCACTCAAGGAGCGCAAAGACACGACGCTCGCCGAAGACATCCGCGGCTATGTTATGTCGGACGACGGCGCGAAGGTGCTGGTCAGTCAAGGCCCCGGCTTCGCGCTCTACGACGCCGCGCCGGGCGGCGACAAATCGCGCAAAGCCGTGCCGACCGCCGGGCTGTACGTTGAGCGCGTGCCGGCGGAAGAGTGGAACGAAATCTTTAACGAATCGTGGCGGCGTTATCGTGACTGGTTCTACGTGGCGAACATGCACGGCTTCGATTGGGTCGCGTTGCGCGAACAGTATCGCCCGCTCTTGCAGTACGTCGCGCATCGCTCCGATCTGAACTACGTGATCAGCGAGATGGTCTCGGAGTTGACTATTCAACACGCCTACATCGAAGGCGGCGATTTCCAACTGCCGCCGCGCCCGCGCTCCGGTCTGCCCGGCGCACGCTTTGATCTCGACAAGGACGCGGGCCGCTTCCGCATCGGCAAAATCTTCGCCGGCGAGAACGAAGAGGACATCTACCGCTCGCCGCTGCGTGAGGTCGGCGTCAACGTCAATGTCGGCGATTACGTGCTGGCGATTGATGGCGAAGAGTTGAAGCCGAACGATGATCCCTATCGGTTGCTGCGCAACAAGGCCGACAGCCCCGTGCAGTTGACCGTCAACACGCGCCCGACCTTCGACGGCGCACGCACAATCTATTACAAGCCCGTGACCGACGAAGGCAATTTGATCTATCTCGATTGGGTGGACGGCAACCGGCGCAAGGTGGCCGAGATGTCCGGCGGCCGCGTCGGTTATCTGCACGTCCCCGATATGGGCGCGAACGGCATCCGCGAGTTCATCAAGTGGTATTACGGGCAACTCAACAAGGAAGGCTTGGTCGTTGACGTGCGCGCCAACGGCGGCGGCAACGTCTCGCGTATGCTCATCGAGCGTTTGCGCCGCAAGGTGCTCGCGCTTAACTATTCGCGCACGAACGACGACGCACAGACCTACCCGGACGGCGTCTTTGCCGGCCCGATGGCCGCGCTCTTGGACGAGAACTCCGCGTCCGATGGCGACATCTTCCCCGCCATGTTCCGCGAGGCGGGTCTAGGCCCACTCATCGGCAAACGTTCATGGGGCGGTGTGGTTGGCATTGGCAACAAGGGGCCGCTCATTGACGGCGGCAATATCAGCGTCCCGGAGACCGGCTTCACCAACACGCGCGGCGAATGGATCATCGAAGGGCACGGCGTCGATCCGGACATCGTGGTGGACAACGAGCCGAAGGCCGTCGTCGCCGGCCGCGATCAGCAACTTGAGCGCGCCGTCGCCGAGATCATGGCCAAGCTCAAAGACCATCCGACGCAACTGCCGCCGCGCCCGCCCGCGCCGGTCAAGACGATTAAAACCACGAACCGTTAGGCGCACACGACAAGGCGCAACCTTAAATGTGAGGGAGCGCGGGCCGGCGGTTTAGGCCCCGCGCGGCCCCGAAAAATTGAAGCCGGCGCCAAACA
>JBBQGM010000033.1:0-48568 GCA_038322995.1 Pyrinomonadales bacterium | reverse complement strand
GATGCGCCCCGCGCCTCGAAGATTGGCGGCGGCGTTTTGGATGGTTCGAGAGCAGGCAGATGTCAACAATAGAAGCCGCTCGTTAGAGCATCCGAACGCGAACCTTCGCTGTCTACCGTTACGCCGAAGCTCACTTCGATTCGAAAGCTTCTTTTTCCTCCTACGGAGGAGAGGTATAAGTACAGTTATGTCTATGAAACTTTACGTCGGGAACTTGTCGTTCCAGACTTCGAGCGATGATTTGCAGCGTTTGTTCGCGCAGGCGGGCACGGTTGAATCGGCGGCGGTGGTGGAAGATCGGGAGACGGGTCGCTCGCGCGGCTTCGGCTTCGTCGAAATGGCGTCGGCCGAAGAAGGCCAGAAGGCCATCGAGCAGTTTAACGGCAAGGACTTCAACGGCCGGAACCTCAACGTCAACGAAGCGCGCCCGCGCGAAGATCGCGGTGGTCGCGGTGGCGGTGGCGGCGGTGGTCGTGGCGGCTTTGGCGGCGGCGGTGGTGGTGGTCGTGGTGGCTACGGTGGCGGCGGCGGTAATCGCGGCGGCGGTGGCGGCTACGGCGGTGGCGGTGGCGGCGGTGACCGCGAGCCGCGCTGGTAACTTCCGTCTCGCATCGACGGTGACACTTCAATGTTAAGCGCCTCCGACGATTACGAACAAAACCGGAGGCGCTTAACTTTTTTCAGATCGCTGTGCGCGCGGTGAGGAACACCGCAGCAGCACGCAAAAGGCTCTACATGAATTTTTCTGAACTGGGACTGCACCCGGCGCTCGCGAGCGCGTGCAAGTCTCTCGGCTACACAGACCCAACCCCCATCCAACTACAGGCTATTCCCATCGTGCTCGGGGGGCACGACCTGATCGGCTGCGCCGAGACCGGCACGGGTAAGACGGCCGCGTTCCTATTGCCCATGCTGCATAGCATGATGCAGACGACGCGGCCCGGTATCCGCGCCCTCGTGCTCGCGCCGACGCGCGAACTGGCGACGCAAATCGAAGCCAGCTATCGCTCGCTCGCGCCGCCGAAGAGTCCGCGCGCCGTCACCCTGATTGGTGGCGCGGGCATGGCCCAACAGACGGCTGCGCTCCGGCGCGGCGTCGGCATCGTCATCGCTACACCGGGCCGCATGCTCGATCACGTCGAGCGCGGCGCGTTGGATTTTAGTTATCTGGAGACGCTTGTCTTGGACGAAGCCGACCGCATGCTCGACATGGGCTTCTGGCCCGCGATCCGGCGCGTGCTCGCGTTGCTGCCGAAGAAGCGGCAGACGCTGCTCTTCTCCGCCACCATGTCGCCGGAGATCGAACAACTCGCGCGCACCACGATGCAGCAACCGCAATTGGTTGAAGTCAATGTGCGTGGACAGGCGGCCATGAACGTCGAACAGACCGCGTATCCGGTGGCGACGGAATCGAAGACCGCGCTCTTGCTCGACTTGCTCGAACGCGAACGCTTCGAGCGCGTGCTCGTCTTCACGCGCACACGGCGCGGGGCCGAACGCCTCTCGCACATCCTCGAAGCGCGTGAGCATCAAGTGAACCGGATTCACGCCGACCGCACGCAGCCGCAACGCGAAGCCGCCTTGCGCGGGTTCAAACACGGGCAGACGCGCGTGCTCGTGGCCACGGATATCGCCGCGCGCGGCATCGACGTGGACGCGATCTCGCACGTCATCAACTTCGACGTGCCCGCCGCGCCGGAAGACTACGTGCATCGCATCGGCCGCACGGGCCGGGCCGGGCTGACCGGCCGCGCCATCACGCTCGTCACGCCGGTCGATGAATTATCGCTGCGCGCCATCGAACGTATGACCGGGCAGCCGATTGAACGCATCGTGCTGCCGGCCTTCGGCGGCGTCAAAACAGTCGCGCCGAAGTCTTTTGCGACGGCCGCCCGCGGCCGCAATAGCAGCAGCGCCGGCCGGCGTTCATTCCGGCCGCGGCGCGGGCGCTAAACGCTGAGCGCTAAATTGCGCGGGGTGCGTCCTTGCGGGCCCCGTCTCGATATACATTCTGACAAGATAGGAGACAAGCTTGGCTAAAGAGGATTTGATCCCGGCTGAAGGCGTGGTGGTAGATAAACTGCCCAATGCCTTGTTCAAAGTACGCCTTGAGGGTAGCGAGCACGTGGTGCTGGCTCAGATTTCGGGTAAGATGCGGAAGAATTTTATCCGTATCCTGACCGGCGACCGCGTCAGCGTCGAGCTGTCGCCTTATGATCTGACCAGAGGGCGGATCACTTACAGATACAAGTAAAAGCCGTTGGCGTGCTAACGGCTAAAGGGCGAAGCCGGTGCTTCTGCCTTCCGCGCCGGACGCAAGCCGCACGGACTTTTGGCCCTTGAGGAGATAGTATGGTGGAGAAACCGACTTATGCAGTAGGCGACCGGGTGGAGAAACTCTGCGTGGTTTGCGGCGTGGAACGTGGGCATGTGGTGGCGTCCGTCACCAAGCGCGGGCAAGTCTCGCGCGTGAGTTGCCCCGTCTGCGGGACACGCAGTTCGTTCAAGAGCGGCGTGCGCTCTTCGGGTGCGCGCGCAACGGCCCAAACCGGCGCGCCCTACGATCCGGCGCGGACGTATCGGGCCGGGCAGACGATGCTGCACCCCTCGTTCGGCATGGGCGAAGTCACCGCACTCATCGAGCCGCGCAAGATCGACGTACTCTTCGCAGATCGCTTGCGCCGGCTCATCCATGCGCGCGTCTGAGCGCTAAAGTCAGCGTGCATTAAACCGATATCGTAGACGGCTGAGGAGCGCAAGCGGGTTAACCTAACTTTGCTATCGCGCACTCAGCCGCTCTTTGCGTTTGCTGCCCGCGCTGCTTGCCGACTGAGATAGTAGCGCCACAGCACGCGCGTGGCCACCGCCCGCCACGGCCGCCATTGCTCGCCGATCTCCAGCAACTCACCCGTCGTTGGTCGCGCAGGCAGCCGTTTTACCGCTTGCACCGCGAGAATCAAGCCGAGATCGCCCACCGGCCAAGCATCCGGTACGCGCAAGGCCATCAACAGGTAAATCTCCGCCGTCCATGCGCCGATGCCTTTGAGTTTCATCAACTCGGCGCGGGCTTCGTCCGCGCTCATCGTCGCAAGCGCAGCCAAGTTTAGCTCACCCGTAACGACAACCTCGGCCAAGTTGCGCACGTAAGCGGTCTTCTGCCGGCTGAAGCCGATGTGCCGGAGCGTGGCCCCGTCGAGCGCGAGCAAGTGTGCGGGCGTTAACGGCGCGGTGAACGCGACCAACCGATCATAAACTGCTTTGGCCGATGCGAGTGAGACCTGCTGTTCGAGGATGATATACACAAGTGTGGCGAACCCCGGCTCGCGCGCCCACAAAGGCGGCGGGCCATATTCTGTCACCACACGCGCGAGATCGGCATCACGCGCCGACAGATACGCCACACCGCGCGCTAACGAGGCCGTACTCAACCTGCGCGGCGCTGGGCTTGCTACGCTGTCAGTCTTCATCATAAGTTGGTAAGCAGCGGTAGGCAGAGGAGGCTGGCTTAAATCACGCGCGCCTTGTACGCGCCGGCGCTGTGCCGACGCAGCTATGCGCCGCGCATGCTAGCGTCGAGTTGTTGCCATTCTGGTTTAGCCAATGCGATCCGCAGCCAGTAACTATACTCCGCCGGATGCCGGTGCAACTCGCGGCGCAACTCCGCCATGCTGACCCAACGCCAAGCTTCGACTTCCGCCACATCCGGCGTGGGCACGCCGTTGAACTCGCCGACAAATACGTGATCGTACTCATGCTCGACAAGTTGACCGGCCAACTCCGCCCGGTAGAGAAACCCGAAGGCCGGGCGCAGCGCACAATCGAAGTTCATCTCCTCGCGCAGCCGGCGGTGCGCCGCCGCCGTCGTGTCCTCGCCGGGCCGCGGATGTCCGCAACAGGTGTTTGACCAGAGACCGGCCGAATGATATTTCGTCCGCGCCCGCTGTTGAAGCAGCAAGCGTTTGGCGGCGTCGAAGACGAAGATCGAAAAGGCGCGGTGCAACGCGCCCGCGCGGTGCGTTTGCAGTTTCTCGCCACTGCCCAGTTCGCGGTCAAACTCATCAACCAAAATCACTTGTTCCGACATCACGGCGCAACCCTCGACCGCCATCTTATTAAGCTTGCCGCGGCTCTTTAAGGCCATACAGCTTTGAACGATTTATCCGATAACAGTCTATTTGTCAAATTACGCAATAGCTTTACTTTCGCTTCAACCATTCACCGGCTGCACGATTTGAACGAATTCCTCTTGTCATATTCAACCTCATCTGTTAGACTCCGCGCTACTTTGGAGTTCCGATTCTGGCAGCGAGATGAGTTCAACACGGTGCGCGGCAAACTGCTTACGAGTAAAGAGACGGGTCGGCTGCTGGGCGTAAGCGAAGCGTCCGTCAAGCGTTGGGCGGACAGTGGGTTGCTACCACAGCAAAAGACGGCTGGCGGGCATCGTCGCTTTCGACCTGAGGACGTGGCAGTCTTTCGCCGGGCCAAGCAACAGCAACAACCGCCGGTGCAGCCGCAGGCGCGCCAACCAACACCACCGGCCGGCGCGGCCACGCGCGGCGCAGGCAGCGAGCGGGCGCTGGCGGCCGCAATGTACGAGGCCCTTATAGCTGGCCGGGCCGAGGAGGCGGCCGCTTTACTGGTCAACCTCTATCTGCGTGGGCGCAGCGTGGCCACGCTTGTGGATAAGCTGCTCAGCCCGCCGCTAAGCAAGGTGGGCGCACTATGGCAGCAGGGTAAGCTATCGGTGGCGGAGGAGCACATTGCCGCGCGCACGGCCATCATGGCGCTGCAAACGTTGCGCGGTGCGTTGGCCACACCGGCGACAGAACACGGGTTGGTAGCACTCTGTTGCGGCAGCGAAGACGACTTCCACGAGTTGCCGGTGCAGATGGCCGCGCTGACGCTCGAAGCAGGCGGGTGGGAGGTCATCAACTTGGGCGCGGCCACGCCATTCTTCGCATTGGCTGAAGCGGTCAGTCGTTTTAGCCCGCGCCTCGTGTGCGTCGCCTCGACTATTCTGAGCGGCCTCGACCGCGCGGCGCGCGAGTATGGCGGCTTACGCAAAGTGGCGCAACGCGCGGGCGCGGTGGTCGTATTGGGCGGCGCGGGCTTCGCGCCCGGCGACGTGCGGCGGCGCTTCCCCGCCGAGTTTTACGCAGACAATTTTCGCCAGCTTGAATCATTCGCCGCCACCCAGGCGGCATAGTGCGCGCTAGCGGGAGACATGATTCGCGCCCGGGGCTGCCAGCAGCATGGCTGTTTGATCAGACGAGAGACGAGAGTGGCAATGGACACAACAGGCACCGAAGAAGTTTGGGACAGCGCGCACTGGGCGACGCTCGAACGACGGACACGCGAGCGCGCGTTGCAGGCGCGTTCCGAACCGGCCGCGTGGCGCGTCATCGCCCGCCAGGCGCGGGTAGTGATGCGCGCCTACACGACGAGTTTCTTCATCGTCAGCCGTTTCTTGCCCGCCGTTAAGCGCGCCGAGGTCGAGATGATCTACGCCGCCGTGCGGTATCCGGACGAGATCGTGGATACGTTCCCGCTGGCCCCATCGGAACGTCTGCGCCAGTTGGACGAGTGGGAAAAATGCTACGAGGTGGGGCTTGGCGTCGAGTCGCTCAGCGAAGCGTTGCGCGTCGGCGTGCCGCCTTTCCTCGCCGGCTTCACGCGCGTCGTGCGCGAGCGTGGCATCCCCGAAGAGCACTATCGTTCGTTCCTCGCCGCCATGCGCCGCGACGTGTACCCGCGCCCGTTCGCGACGCTGAATGAGTTGATCGATGATTACGTCTACGGCAGCGCCGTCGTCGTCGGCTACTTTCTGACGCACGTCTATGGCGCGCAGACGCCGGCCCATTTCGGGCGCGCCCTCATGAGCGCGCACGACCTCGGCATCGCGCTGCAACTGACCAACTTTTCGCGCGATGTGGGTGAGGATCAAAAGCGCGGGCGCGTCTATCTACCGCTGGACACGTTGCGCGCCGAAGGGATTACCGAATTGGACGTGAACGATGAAGGCCAACACGACGCACTCGCCCGCGCACGCCAGCAACTTGCGGTCGTCGCGGCCGGTTATTATGCCAGCGCGCAACGCCGTGTGGATGCGTTCGCGCCCGATTGTCGCCCGGCCATTCAAGCCTGTATCAAAGTCTATGGCCGTTTGAACGAACGCATCGCCGGCACGAGTGACATGCGACGGCGTGCGAGCGTGCCGCTCCGGGAAAAACTGCAAGGCCTGCCGCCAAGCAAATTCTGGCGCATCCCACTAGCCTACCTGTTGCGCTAAGCACTTGCTGGCTGAGTGGCGTTCGGCGCATTGATGCAGCGTGCCGGTGAGACGAGTTTTACGCGCATGAGTAATAATGGACACAAGCGGATCGTGATCGTCGGCGGGGGCCTGGGCGGCCTGAGCGCGGCGATCCACCTGCGCTTAGCCGGCTTTGCCGTGACCGTTTACGAAGCGAACGAGCGGGTGGGTGGGCGGGCCAACTTGATCGAGCGCGCCGGCTTTCGGTTCGACACCGGCCCGTCGCTCTTGAACTACCCCTGGGTCTTCGCGGCACTCTTCGCCGCCGCCGGCCGCGACCTGCGCGACTATGTGCAACTCCTGCCCGTCGATCCATCGCTCACCTTCCGTTGGGCCGACGGCACGAGCCTCGCGCTCTCCAGCGACGTGCAGAAATTCTTGCGTGAGTGCGAGCGGCTCGAACCCGGCTCAAGTCCGCGCGTCTTCGCCTTTCTGCGCGATGCGGAGCGTAAGTATCGCATCGCGTTCGACAAACTCATCAACCGCAACGTGGACAATCCCGCGCGTTGGCTCGGCGCGCTCACGCCTGCGGAACTCTGGCGCACAAGCATCTGGCGCTCGCTCGACAGTGAGTTGAGTCGCTATTTCAAGAGCCGTTATCTGCGCGAGGCGCTCGGCTCTTATGGCATGTACCTCGGCGGCTCGCCCTACAACCTGCCCGGCATGTTCACCATCCTCGCTTATGGCGAACTCGCGCACGGGCTTTGGTTGCCGCAAGGCGGCGTCTATGCGCTGGTCGAAGGTATCGCCCGCCTCGCGCGTGAGCTTGGCATCGAACTGCGCACGAACAGCCGGGTGGAAAAAATCTTGACGCACGCCGGGCGCGTCACCGGCGTCGCGCTCGCCGACGGCCGCACTGACGAAGCGACGCTTGTCGTCTCCAATGTTGACGTGCCGACGACCGATACGGAGTTATTGCAAACAGACGATGGACTTACTAGCAAGTTGCAACGTAAGGCGCGGCAGACGAAGATGACGCCCGGCGTCGTGACCTTTTACTGGGGCGTGCGCGGCCAGGTCGCCGGTCTCGGCCATCACACGATCTTTCTGCCGGCCGACAGCCGGGCCGCGTTCGATGATTTGCTAAGCCGCAAGCGTGTGCCGCGCGATCTGCCCTTCTACGTGAGCGTGCCATCGGCCACGGACGCGAGCCTCGCGCCGCCGGGCGATACCACGCTGTTCGTACTTGCGCCAACCCCGCTCTTGAGCGAGCTGCCCGAAGTTGATTGGGCCGAGGAGACGCAAGGGATCAAACAACAGGTGTTGGCTACGCTCGCGCGGCACAACGTCGTCATCGAACCGGCGCGGGTTTGCGTCGAAGAAGTTTATACGCCCGTTGAATGGCGGCGACGCTTTGGTCTCTACGACGGCTCGGCCTTCGGCGCGGCGCACACGCTCCGGCAGATCGGCCCGTTCCGCCGCAAGAATTTCTCGCCAGAGATCGCGGGACTCTACTACGCGGGCGCAAGCACCACACCGGGCACAGGTATGCCGATGGTCATACTAAGCGGGCAACTCGTAGCTGAAAGGATCGTGCGCCATGTACGTTGAGCGCTATGGCACGGGGCCGGCCACGTACTTCGGGCTGCACGGCTGGGGCGGCGACCGCCGCACGTTCGCGCCGCTCGCCGCGCACATCCCTGCGCACGCCACGTTTTACAGCGCAGACTTGCCCGGCTGCGGCCATTCGCCCGCGCCGCATGAATGGAGTGTGGCGGCTATCGTCGAAGAGATTATCGCGGCTATTGTAAACACAGGCGCAACGCAGACGACGCTCGTCGGCAACTGCGGCGGCGGCATCTTCGCGCTGTTCGCGGCCCAACGCGCGCCACAGTTGATCGCACGCATCATCATGATCGATCCGTTCGCATATCTGCCGCGCTACTTCAAGCTGTTCGTCTCCGAAGGCTTCGGCCGGCGCGCTTACGATGCAACGTTTGCCAACGCCTTCGGCCGCTGGCTGACGAATCAAGCATTGCGCGGGCGGCGCACGGACGAGACCGATCTCACGGCTTCGTTCGGCGCGACGGATCACGAAGCGGCGCGGCATTATCTCAAACTCTTCGCCGCGATGGACGCGGTCGAACAGTTCAGTAATGTGCGTGCGCCCGTCGCGCTCGTCTATGGCGAGCGGACGTTCGGCGCGGTCAAGCGTTCCGTCACGCGCTTGCAGAGTGTCTTACAGCACGCGCACGTTGAAACACTCAAGGGTGCGGGCCACGTACCGCTGGCCGAGGCGACCGAGCAGCTTAGCCGGATCATCTTCGCACCGGCCGCAGACGCCGAGTTAAAGCCAACAGCAGTGCGCGCGACAGCACCAGCGGAGGAACATATGACAACTGTAGGAAAGCGAGGTTAAGGTTTGACTGAAGGGTTAGCAGATTTCATCAACGGCCGCCACTGTGAGGTGGACGCCGCGTTGCGGGCGGCGCTGCCCGTCAGTTCGCTGCCAGCGGCGCGGCGGCTCAATGAGGCGCTTGACTACGCGGTCTTTCCCGGTGGCAAGCGCCTGCGCCCCGTGCTTGCGTTGCTCGCGGCCGATCTCGCGGGCCTGCCCCGCGCGCAGGGCTTGACGGTCGCCTGCGCCGTCGAATTTCTGCACAGCAGTTCGCTCATCCTCGACGACCTGCCGGCGATGGATGATGCTGACTTGCGGCGCAACCGGCGTGCGTTGCATCTGGTGTTCGGTGAAGGCGTGGCCGTACTCGCGGCGGTCGCGCTGCTCAATCAATCTTACGCGCTGTTGGCGCAAGCCGCGCACACATGCGCGCAACCCGGCGCGGTCGCGCTGGTCGTGGCCGAGGCCGCGCGTTGCGTCGGCGCAAACGGTATGGTCGGCGGGCAGATCATCGATCTTGAATTGCGTGCAGGTGACACAGACCACGACGCCCTCGCCAAGCGCGATCTAAAGACTGTCGCGCTGATGCGCCTGATGATGACGGCCGGCGCGCTCGCCTGCGGCGCGGATGAGGCAGACACACGCGCGCTCGCGGAGTTTGGCGAATGCTTCGGGCGCGCTTATCAGGTCTGCGACGATCTATTAGATGAGGCATGCGCGTGCGAACTGACGGGCAAACCTGCACGCCAGGACACGCGGCATGGCCGCGCAACAGCCGTCGCCGCGCTCGGCGCACAAACAGCGCATCGCTTGGCTGCAAAATTAGTCGAGCGGGGCACGGCGCGCTTGCGGGCCCGGTTCGGCAATCGCAGCGAAGTGCGCCTGCTGGCGGATGCCGCCCACATCGTCATCACCCGGACGAAGGCTGACAGGCTGAAGGGGAGCGCGCATCTGCCTGTGGTGGGCGCACAGCCAAGCTCCACGCCCCCGTGCGAGCCATAAGAGCTTTGCCCACAAACAGCCCAGACTCAGTGGCATCGTCTGGGCTCGCGCAATCGGCTCGTGTCAATCGCCCGCATGATTTTCTTGTTCCTACCTATCCTGTTGCTCGCGCTCGTGCTGCTCGGCGTGACGCTCTGGAACGCGCGCTGCTGGCCGCGCATCACGGCTGCGCAACCGGCTGCGCCAGCGCACAGCATCTCGATTCTGATCCCGGCCCGCGATGAGGCAGCGAACATCGCTGCGTGTCTCGATGCCGCACTCGCGCAAGGGTCGTCCGTCCGCGAAGTGCTCGTCTATGACGATCACTCGGCGGATCGCACGGCGCAGCTCGTCGGCGCGTATGCGCGGCGCGATGCGCGTGTGCGGGTGCTTGCGCCCGTGGCCTTGCCGGCCGGCTGGTGCGGCAAAACATTCGCGTGCGCCCAACTCGCGCACGCGGCGCACGGCCCCTGGTTGCTCTTTCTCGACGCCGATGCGCGCCTGCGCACAGAAGGCGCGGCCCGCATGCTGGCGGACGCAGAGGCCCGTGGCGTGTCACTGCTTTCGTGCTGGCCCGCGCTCGAACTCGTTAGCTTCTGGGAGCAGGCGCTGATGCCGCTTTTGAACGTCGTCGTCTTCACGCTCTACCCCGCACCGCTCGCGCTCAAGCGCCGCGACGCCTCACTCGGTCTCGCGCACGGCTCATGCCTGCTCGCCCGCCGCGACGTGTACGCACGCATTGGCGGGCACGCCTTAGTGCGCGCTGAACTCTTCGAGGACGTGCGCCTCGCGCAAACGTGGCGCGCGTGCGGCGAGTTAAGTCTGTGTCTCGACGGGCAAGACATTGTGCGCGTGCGTATGTACCGCTCGTTCGCGGAAATCTGGCAGGGCTTTCAGAAAAACTTCTTCCCCGCTTTTCGCCGCGAGCGCAGTTTCTGGGCCTTCATCGCGCTGCACGTCATAGTCTTTCTGTTGCCGTTCATCTTTGCGCCCTTCGTTTTCACGCACCCTCGCGCATGGCCGTTCGCCGTCACAACTGGCTGCGTGCTCGCCATCCGCGCCACGCTCGCGCTTAGATTCAAACATCCGTGGTGGTCTGTGCTGCTCCATCCGTTCAGCGAGTGCATTTTGCTCGCGCTCGGCCTCGTCTCATGGTGGCGCTGCAAGCGCGGGCGCGGCGTGGAGTGGAAAGGCCGCCGCTATCATAACGAAGCGACGGGGCTGGTGCGCGATGAGCTATAAAAGCTCGTTCAGTTCATTGGCGGCCACAGGCCGGCGCGCGGGCCAAGCATGAAGCAACGCACAGCGATCATTATCGGCGGGGGCTTGGGCGGACTGGCGACGGCCTTGCGCTTAGCCGCGACGGGCTGGCGCGTGACGGTCTGCGAGCAGGGCCGCACGTTCGGCGGCAAGATGAATACGTGGACGGAAGCTGGCTTCCGCTTCGACACGGGGCCGTCGCTGATCACGATGCCGTGGGTCTTCGCCGATCTATTCGCGGCGGCTGGCAGTCGGCTTGAAGACTACGTCGAACTCTTGCCGGTGCAGCCGCTCGCCGATTACGTCTTCGCCGACGGCACGCGCTTCACGTACTCGACCAGCTTGCCCGATTGGCTCGCCACCGTGCGCCAACTCGAACCGCGCGACGTGGACGGCTTTCTCAGTTTCATGGGACTTGGCGCGCGGCTCTTCGCCCTCTCGCGCGAGACGTTTCTGCGTCGTCGCCCGCTCGATCCGCCCGACCTGCGCGCGTTCAAGGCCATGCGCCATCTGCCCTTGCGGCATGCCTGGGGCAACTATCACCGCACGGTGGCCGCGCACTTCCGCAGTCCGCACTTGCGTCAACTCTTCGACCGCTACCCGACCTACGTCGGCTCTTCGCCTTATAGCTCCCCGGCGACGCTCGCCGTCATTCCTTACATCGAATATGCCTACGGTGGCTGGCACATCAAGGGCGGGCTGTACCGGCTCGTCGAAAGTCTGGTCGCGCTCGCCCGCGAACAAGCGATTGAACTACTTACTAACGCACGCATCGAACGCATCGAGCACGTCGGTGGTAAAGTGTGCGGCGTGGAACTCGCCGACGGCACGAAGCTCGTGGCCGATGTGGTAGTGATGAATGGCGACGCCGCGACGACGCGCACACTGTTAGGTGCAAATGACAGACCGCAAGCACCGGCCGCGCGCTCACTCTCTGGCTTCGTGTTGCTCCTTGGCATCAAGCGCAAGCTACCGCAACTCGCGCAGCACACCGTCTATTTTTCCGCCGACTATCAACGCGAGTTTGCCCAACTCTTTGCTGAACGCTGTTTCCCTGCCGACCCGACCGTCTACGTCAGCGCGCCGAGTCGCAATGATCCGACGCTCGCGCCCGCAGATGGTGAGACCCTGTTCATCATGGCAAATGCGCCCGCCAACGACACAGATTGGTCGGCTGAACAGAGCGCACAGGCGCGGGCGCGCGTCTTGGCGCGCCTGGCGCAAGGCGGCTGCCCCGACATTGCGACCGACATTGTCGTCTCTGATGTCTGGACGCCGCGCCGCATCGCGCGCGCCTATCTGATGCCCGGCGGCGCGATCTACGGCACACACTCGCACGGTTGGCGACGCGCCTTCCTGCGGCCGCCCAACAAGGACGCGCGTGTGGGTGGACTCTACTACGTCGGCGGCAGCAGCCATCCCGGCGGCGGCACGCCGACCGTGTTGCTGTCCGCCGAGATCACCTGCGATCTGATTCGGAGGTACGAGACCTGAGCGCCCCGTCGAGCGCGCCCGATCATACGTGGCGGAGTGCGGACGGCGTGCGCCGTGCCGCGCTCTATGTCATCGCCGCCGGCTACGTGGTGCTATGGCTCGGCGGCGTCGCACAACACTGGCGCGCGGGCGGCGGGCGGCCCGCACCGAGTTGGCTGGCCGCACTCTTTCTGCTATTGGCCGGAGTTATCGTGCTCATTAGCACGCGCGCCGCACGCGATCTATGGTGGCTCGCCTGCGTTGCGCTGTTCGGCTTCGTTGTCGAACTCATCGGCGTGCGCTACGGCGTGCCGTTCGGCGCTTACAGTTACACCGCTGTCTTAGCGCCAAACTTGTTCGGCGTGCCGCTCGTGATGGCGGCGGCGTGGATGACGCTCGCGGCTTACGTCAAACAGATGCTCGCGCGTTTTCGCCTGTCAGTATGGACTGAGGCATTGCTCGCCGCGCTCTGGCTGACCGCCATCGATCTGATCATTGACCCGCTGGCCGCGCAACAACTCGGCTACTGGCGCTGGGGCACCGCCGGAATTTATTATGGTATCCCGGCCACGAACTTCGCGGGTTGGTTTGCGACCGGGCTGCTCGCCTTCCTCTTGTTCCGCCAAAGTTGTACGGCCAACGCTTGGGCGCGGCTCGTTGGCCTCAGCATCATTCTCTTCTTCACGCTGCTTGCTGGCGCACACGGCTTGCGCGCGGCCGCGCTCATCGGCTGCGGCCTCTGCGCGCTCCATTTCTTCCTAAATCGAAACTTATGAGCTTGGGCCACAACCTGAAAATTGATCCACGAAAGCACCCGAAACAAACCACGAAACTCGCTGCTCTTGCTGCATGTTTGTTCGTGTGAATTCGTGGGTAATGTTTTTCCGCTTGTGCCAATCTTCCACGTCTCGATTTAGATTAGCGCGCGTTAAAGTCTCTTTGTAATCCGCGCGCCAAACGCGCGTGCGGCACGCGGCCGTCAAGTGTATAGACAGACCGCGCGCGGAGATGAGACTATACGCAGCACCGAGCGTTCGTTAACACCTTCCTAATCGGAGATAAGAAGCGATGTCCACACGCAGCATCGGGGCGGCCGTGCTCCTGCTCTCGCTCCTGTTCGCGTTCACGTTCGCCGTGCGCGCGCAGCAGTTCAGCCCCGGTCTCTATCAGAACATGCGTTGGCGCATGATCGGGCCGTTTCGCGGCGGGCGCACAGTCGGCGCGACCGGCGTGCCCGGTCAACCGAACATCTTTTACATAGGCGTCAACAACGGTGGCGTGTGGCGCACGACCGACTACGGACGCATCTGGACGCCCATCTTCGACGAGCAGCCGACCGGCTCAATCGGCGCGCTCGCCGTTGCGCCGTCCAACCCCGACATCATCTACGTCGGCAGCGGCGAGGGCTTGCAACGACCCGATCTCTCCACCGGCGACGGCATCTATAAATCCACCGACGCAGGCAAGTCGTGGACGCATCTGGGCCTGCGCGACGGGCAACAAATCGGCGCGATCATAGTTGATCCGAAAGACCCGAATCGCTTGCTCGTCGCAGTGCTTGGGCATCCTTATGGCGCGAACGAAGAGCGCGGCGTCTATCGCTCGACCGACGGCGCGCAGACGTGGGAGAAGGTTCTCTATAAGGACGAGAACACGGGCGCGATTGCGCTGGCGTTCGATCCGAAAGATGCCAAGACGATCTACGCTGACCTATGGGCGGCGCGGCAAGGGCCCTGGGAGAATGGTTCGTGGCAGGGGCCGGGCAGCGGGCTTTATAAATCAACCGACGGCGGCACGACGTGGAAGCAATTAACGAAAGGCTTGCCGACCTTCGAGCAGGGCTTGGGGCGCATCGGCTTCGGCATCGCGCCAAGCGATCCGAACCGCATCTATGCGTTGGTTGATGCGCCGCAACTCGGCGGCGTCTATCGCTCCGAAGATGCGGGTGAGTCGTGGCTGCGTGTCTCCACCGACCGCCGCCCGTGGTCGCGCGGCAGCGATTTCGCCGATATCAAAGTCGATCCGAAGGATAAGGACATTGTCTATTCGGCCAATGTCGCGACGTATCGCTCGACCGACGGCGGCAAGACGTGGACGGCGTGGCGTGGCGCGCCCGGCGGCGACGACTATCACACCACCTGGATCAACCCCGACGATCCGCGCATCATCCTGCTCGCTTCAGATCAAGGCGCGGTCGTCACGGTCAACGGCGGCGAGTCGTGGAGCAGTTGGTACAATCAGCCGACCGCGCAGTTCTATCACGTCATCACCGACAATCAATATCCTTACTGGGTCTATGGCGGGCAACAGGAGAGCGGCTCGGTCGGTACGGCCTCGCGCGGCGACAACGGCGCGATCACGTTCCGCGACTGGCGCACCGTCGGGCTTGAAGAGTACGGCTACGCCGCGCCCGATCCGCTGAATCCAAATCTAATTTACGGCGGCAAGCTCTCGCGCTTCGACAAGACGACCGGCCAGGTGCAAACAGTCGCGCCCGAAGCCGTCCGCAGCGGCAAGTATCGCTTCCTGCGCACCGCGCCCGTCATCTTCTCGCCTGTTGATCCGCACGTGCTTTACTACGCGGGCAATGTTTTATTCAAGACGATGAACGGCGGCGTGAGTTGGGACATCATCAGTCCCGACCTGTCGCGCGAGCAACCCGACGTGCCCGCGTCCATCGGCATCTATCGCGCGCCGGAGATGACGAAGATGGCGCGGCGCGGCGTCATCTACACGCTTGCGCCGTCGCCGAAAGACATCAACACGATTTGGGCCGGCACGGACGACGGCTTGCTCCACGTCACACGCGATGGCGGCAAGACTTGGACGAATGTGACGCCGCCCGACATCACCGCGTGGAGCAAAATCTCCATCATGGACGCCGGCCACTTCGATGCGCAGACGGCTTACGCGGCCGTCAATCGCATCCGTCTCGACGATCAACGCCCGCACATCTACCGCACGCATGACGGCGGCCGGACGTGGCAGGAGATCGTGCGCGGCTTGCCAAATGATCCCATCAACGTCGTACGCGAAGACCCGCAACGCAAAGGCTTATTGTTCGCCGGCTCGGAGCGCGCCGTCTATGTCTCATTCAACGACGGCGACGATTGGCAACCGCTCCGCTTGAACATGCCCGCCACTTCGATCCGCGATCTCGTCATCCACGACGACGACATCGTCGTCGGCACACACGGCCGCTCGTTCTGGATTCTCGACGACATCACACCACTCCGGCAGATGGACGCGCAAGTAACAGGCGCGGACGCATTCCTCTTCCGTCCGCAACTCGCCACGCGCGTCCGGCGCAACGTCAACACGGACACGCCGCTTCCGCCCGATGAACCGGCCGGGCAGAATCCGCCCGATGGCGCGATCATTGATTACTATCTGAAAACGGATGCGGCGGGGCCGGTCACGTTGGAGATTTTAGATTCGGCCGGCAAAGTTGTGCGCCGTTTCGCCAGCACCGATCAGCCGGAGCCACTTGACGCGCAGGATTACGCCGTGCCCGCTTACTGGTTCCGGCCGCCGCGCATACTGCTAGCCAAAGCCGGCATGCAACGCTTCGTCTGGGACTTGACCTACCCGCGCCCGCAAGCTGAGCGTTACGACTTTCCGATCTCGGCCATCTATCGTGACACGCTGCGCACGCCGCAAGGGCCTTTGGTACAGCCCGGTCAATATACCGTCCGGCTCACCGTCGGCGGGCGCAATTTCACGCAACCGCTCGCCGTGCGGATCGATCCGCGCTTGCAGACGCCGCCCGTCGGTCTGCGCCAACAATTCACCCTGTCCATGCGCGCCTACGAAGGCATGAACCAGAGTTTCGCGGCCCTCACGCAGTTGCGTAAACTCCGCGAGGGGGTGAAAGACCTGCGCGCCAAAGTCGGCCAAGGGCCGATGAGCGAACCGCTCGCGCAGTTCGACTCCAAACTACTCACGCTGGAAGGTGCGGGCCCGGCGGCGCAACCGGGCAACGCTGCGCCCGCGCTTGCACGGCTTAACGGCGACTGGGGCACGTTGCTCGATGTGCTACAAGAGGGCGACTTCGCGCCCACCACACAGGCCGTCAGATCGGCGGACGAGTTGCAAGCGCAGCACGCTCAAGCGCTGGCCGTTTGGGCCGACCTCAAGACCAAAGAGCTTGATGCGCTCAACGCACAACTGCGCCGCGCGGGTCTGACAATGTTGACGCTGTAGCGCGCCGCGCAAGGTAGAGAGTGGTGGCAGGAGGGGCGACCGCGAGCTTCAGTCGCCCTTTCTCTTTGCTCACGGATTAGAGCAATTTCCAACTGCATGCCTGGCAAGTAAAACTCAGCCCAACGTACTATCCGTCAATTGAACGGTGAGCGAAGCAACAGTTCCGACATTGCGGCAACTTAAACTGCTGTGCCGCGATTTGAGCGGATGCGCGGATCGGCCTTATGCTTACCGACAAACGCCAAGCAACGAACCATAGCCGCAGAGGGGGCCGCGAGAGGGAGAAGGATCGCTATGAGCGCGCACAAGGACACGTTGACGATTACTGATAACCGCACCGGCAAGCAATACGAAGTGCCGATTGAGCACGACACGATTCGCGCGATGGACTTGCGCCAGATCAAAGTGCAGCCGGGCGATTTCGGCCTGATGACCTATGATCCGGCCTTCATGAACACAGCTTCATGTAAGAGTCAGATCACATACATTGACGGCGACGCAGGCATCCTCGAATATCGCGGCTACCCGATTGAGCAATTGGCTGAACAGAGCAGCTATCTGGAAGTCGCCTATCTCTTGCTCTATGGTGAACTGCCGAACGAAGCGCAACTGAAACAGTGGACGCATCACATCACGCACCATACGTTCATCAATGAGAACATCAAGAAGGTCTTGGACGGCTTCCACTACAACGCGCATCCGATGGGCATGTTCGAGGCGATGGTGGCCGCGCTCTCCACCTTCTACCCGGATGCGAAAGAGGTGTTTGATGTCGAGTGTCGGCAGAAACAGATTTACCGACTGATCGGCAAAGTGCCGACTATCGCCGCCTTTGCCTATCGCCACCGCATCGGCATGCAGTACGTCTATCCCGACAACGATCTCTCGTATGAAGGCAATTTCCTGAACATGATGTTCAAGACGACCGAGTTGAAATATCAACCCAACCCCGTGCTTGAACGTGCGCTTAGCGTCCTCTTCATCCTGCACGCTGATCATGAGCAGAACTGTTCGACCAACACGATGCGCTCCATCGGCAGCGCGCAGACCGATCCGTTCTCGGCCATTGCGGGCGCGGCCGCCGCGCTCTACGGCCCCTTGCATGGCGGCGCGAACGAAGCGGTCTTGAAGATGCTCAACGAGATCAAGTCGGTCGAGCGTGTGCCGGAATACGTGAAGCGCGTGAAGAACGGCGAGTTCCGGCTAATGGGCTTCGGGCATAGGGTCTATAAGAATTACGATCCGCGTGCGCGCATCATCAAGCAGGTGGCCGATGAAGTGTTCGAGGTGACGGGGCGCGATCCGTTGCTCAACGTCGCGCTTGAGTTGGAACGGATCGCGCTCGAAGATGAGTATTTCGTCAAGCGGCGGCTCTACCCGAACGTGGACTTCTATTCGGGCATCATCTATCGCGCGATGCATCTGCCGATGGACATGTTCCCCGTCTTGTTCGCCATCCCACGCACTTCCGGCTGGATCGCGCAGTGGGTCGAGATGCTCAATGATCCCGATCAGAAGATCGCGCGCCCGCGCCAGGTCTATTTGGGCCAACGCACGCGCCAGTACGTGCCCCTTGAGCAGCGCAAAGCAGCGGCACAACAACAAGCGGCCGGCGATTGAGTTTGCGCCCATGACGAACAACGGAGGAGACAAGCGAGATGAGCTTATTACGAGCATTAGGCAGCGGCTTGGCGGGCGCGTGTGTGCTGACGTTGATCCACGAAGGCGCGCGGCGCGTACTCCCCGATGCGCCGCGCATGGACATACTCGGCATGCGCGCGATGGCCCGCTCGTACAACGCGGTGGGTGCGCCGACACCGACGCCCGATGAGTTATTCAACCGCACGCTCGTCGGCGACATCGCGGGCAACGCGCTTTACTACAGCGTGGTTGGCTGGGGTGGGCGCGAGGGCGTGTGGCTGCGTGGCGCGGTGCTAGGGTTGGCGGCCGGTGCGGGCGCGGTCGCGCTGCCGGGGCCGCTCGGCCTAGGCGACGATGCGAGCGCACGCACACCCGCGACGCAAGCCATGACCGTCGCGTGGTACACACTCGGCGGATTGGCCGCGGCCGCAACTTACAATGGCCTCGCGGCCGCAAGCGCCGACTAACCGGACAACTCGGTCAGTAGCAAAGGTGCAGCCAGTGCGGCAGCGCCTGAGTCTCTGCCGCACTGGCTGCCGCCCCCTCGAGCCGTGCGTATAGATATTGACAAGCCAGGACTACTAGCATATTGTTCCGCCCCTCAGGACATTTCATTGGCTAGCCGTCGGAGTTTTGCCCTCGCCTGTGCAGCTCGCGGCCAAGCCTTTCGATCAACATCGTATGTTGCGGTGCGGGCGCAATGTATTACTTATAGTGGCGGAAGGAGAATGACATGCTGGTACGGCTTCTCTGCTGTCTGTTCATGGCAGCTACACTCTTGCTGATTGGTAACGTGCATCAGGCAAAGGCCGCGCCCATCGTGTTTACCACCACGCTGAGTGGCGCGAACGAAGTGGGGCCAAACGCTTCACCCGGCACTGGCACCGGGATCATCACCATTAACGGTAATTTCATGACCGTTAATATCACCTTCAGCGGCTTGAGCGGCAACACCACCGCTTCGCATATTCATTGCTGTGTGCCCGTAGGCGTCAATGGCCAGGTGGCCACGACGACCCCGACGTTTCCGGGGTTTCCCCTCGGCGTGCAGTCCGGCACCTATCTGCAAACTTTCGACCTGACACTCGCCTCCTCTTATAACCCCGCGTTCATCACCTCCCACGGCGGGACGGTGGCCCAAGCACAGGCGGACTTCCTCGCCGGATTAATGAGCGGGCAGACCTATCTCAACATCCACACGAATCTTTTTTCGGGCGGCGAAATTCGTGGTCAACTTGCGCCCGTGCCTGAACCCGCAACGATGTTACTACTCGCCACCGGCCTAGCAGGAGCCGTGGGTGCGGCCCGCCGGCGACGTGCAAGAGGCCCGGCATAGCCCCGCTTAATGGTGCGCGTTCGCCGTTTCTGTCTGCTGCTTGATGTGCTCAAGCACGCGCAGGTGTATGCGGTGGATGATGTAGTCTGACCAGACGTTCCAGTAGGGGCCAGGCCAAAAGCTGTTCTGATACCACGTCGTGCCGGTTAGCCGCGTGTGCCCGTCGGGTAAAGCCGTGAGGAGGAATTGCCCGCGCCGCGATTGCAGATAATTGTCGAGATGTGGCGGGTGCAGGTGTGGGTAGGGCGATAACTCGTCCATCACCGGTGGCTGCGCCGTGACGCTGAAGCGCAGGAGGCGCGGCTCGTCCCAGACTTCAATCGGCTCGACGAACGCGCCGGTGGTGAAGACGCAATGCCGTACCGCGCCGACACCGTGCCCGTCGATCTCGGCACGCAACGGGTACGCGATGCCGGTCTGAAAAAGTCTTTCGTGTGGCGGCGGCAACTCGTTGAAGGCGACGAGCTGCGGCCAGACTGCGGCGGGCGGCGCGCTCACCTCAATGCTCGTCTCGACCGCGCGGAGCGGCGGCGCGAGTTTGACGTTAGCTTCCAATAACAGCGCGAGGGGCAACGCGAGCATGAGCGCGACATAGGCGTTAAAGGTCGCAGCGGGTCGTGCCTGCAACGACCAGTGATGCTGGATCATGTAGCCGACCAGTCCGCCGAACAACGAGACAATCGCGCCGAGCGGCGCGGCCATCACAACGCAGACGACGCCCTCAATCGCCACCGCGATCAAAATCGCGCTCGCCAGTCCCGCCGCAAGCAACGACACCAACAGGCACTTCCCCAACGGGCGCGCCTCGTGATAGCCATAGACGAGGACGGAACTCAAGCCCAAGCCGAACGGCAGCCCGACGAACAGCCCCCAGCCGTAATTACGCAAGCCTTCAACGCTCAGCAAAGTCAGCCCGACAATGGGCGCAACCGTGATCAAGATGCCCATGACGGCGCTGCCAAATGCGCCGTGCGGGATCAAACGCTCGAAGAACGCGGCGACGCTGCCGGGCGTGGCCCGCGTGCGCCCCGCATGCGCGGGCAGCAACGCGAGCAACAAGAAGAAGAGCAAGTTGAGGAACGGCACGAAGAACAGCGCCACGAGCCAGAGCGGCAGGCCCGCGTCTCTGAGGCGGCGCACGGTTAACACCACGCCCACCCAGATGAAGGGCAACGCGAGGCCGACGAGCGTCGCATAGAAGCGCAGCCGACTGAGCGGCGTCTCGTCTATCGCGCCCGTGTCGGCGAAGACCCAATAGTTAAATAGCGACCACTTGCGGCCGAAGACCGCCGAGGCCACGATGCGATCAAGCGTGTGTTTGAGGGCGAAGAGTGTCGCACCGAGCGCAAAATATTTTGCGCGCCCGACCGTACCCTGCCAGCGCCAGAAATCCGCGGGGGAAAAGGCCATTGTCTGTTGCTCCTTTCGCGCGCCGGACTATAACACGCGGGCGGCAACAAGCCTGCCAATATTTCCTGTCCGCTTAGTTTGACACGACATGGCAACCCAAGTAACCTCCAGTTTCCGCGTGCGTGGCTCACGCCTTACTTGTTGAGCCCCGCGGCGGCGACCCAAAGACATTGCGACCAGCGCCGCCGCGCTTGCAGCGTGCCGCTCAAGGCCGACAAAACCCACGCTATCAGGCGGGCCGGTTAGAGACTCGATGCCCCGCAGACTCGTCCGCCGTTGTCGGCCCGCTCACCCGATAGATTGAGACCCTGCTATCTAGATGTTGAAAGGATCGTGCATGAAGAGATTTAGAGTTTGGTTGCTGCTGGCAACCATCGCCGCCCTCGTACTCGCCGGTTCGCAGTTCACCCCCAAAACTTCAAGCCAAGGCCCGAAAGCCACGCGCAAGGCACAACCGCGCAGCGACTGGACGCCCACGACATTGGCGAACTACGACATCCGCGCGATCCAGTCAAAAGCCGACAACGTTGCGCTCGCCTCGTACCGCCAAGTGACGTTAACGGCGGCGAACGCGGCCACGCGCGCCGCCGCGAGTCGCCTGCTGGCTGCGGGCCGGAGCGAGTTGGCGGCGCGCGTGCCGGGTTTGCATGTGGAAGCGAATCAATTCGGCACTGCGCCGGAGATCGTCGGCGTCGAGTCGGGCTGTCATTGCGCGCTGACCGCAGGCGCGACGGGCGCACACGAACCGTTTGTGCGCCGCTTTGTCGCGGCCAATGCCGCACTCTACGGGCTGACCGCCGAACAGGTCGCGGACTTGCGCGTCGTGGCCGACTATGCGAACCCGGCCGGTAATCTTTCGTGGGTCGAGTACGAACAACGCATCAACAACATCCCGGTCTTTCAGGGCTACCTGCGCGCCGCGCTCACCGCCGACGGCCGGCTCGCGCGCACAACCGGCAACCTCGCCGCCGGCCTCGACTACGCGACTCTGCCCACGACCGCAGAATTGACGCCCGCCGCCGCTGCTGTCGCGGGCGCACAGGCGCTCAACATCGCCGCCGATCCGCTCAGTCTCTACACCGTCTCAATCGCCAAAGGTGGGCGCACGACGAAACTCGCGCAAGGGCCGTTCACCGAAGAGATCAAAACCGAGTTGACTTACTTCCCCGTCGAGCCGGGCGTCGCCACGCTCGCTTACGCGCTGACACTCTGGCTGCCGCACGATGCGTACTACGTGCTTGTGGACGCCAACGATGGGCGGCTGCTCTGGCGCAAGGACATCATGCAGGAGCAGACGCAGTCCGTCACCTATGGCATCTATAACGACGACAGCCCGTCGCCGCTCTCGCCCACGACCGCGCTCCCCGGCTCCGGTTTCCAACCGCCCTTCATCGCCCGCACGAACCTGACACTCGTCAGCGAACTGCCCGCCTTCGATAATCTCGGTTGGATCACGGACGGCGGCAACGTGACGACCGGCAACAACGTTGATGCCGGCCTGGACGTTGACGGCGTGAACGGCATCGACGCATCGGGCCGCGCCACTGGCTCGCCCAATCGTGTCTTCAACTTCGCATACGATCCAGCTATCGATGCGCCCTCAAGCGCGAACTTCCGCATGGGCGCGGTGACGAACATTTTCTTCTGGTCGAATCGCTATCACGATCAACTCTACAACCTCGGCTTCACCGAAGCCGCGCGCAATTTCCAGACGAACAACTTCGGCCGCGGCGGCACGGGCAACGACTTTGTGCGGGCCGAAGCGCAGGATTCATCAGGCACGAACAACGCGAACTTCTCGACCTCCCCCGATGGCACGCCCGGCCGCATGCAGATGTTCATTTTCACCGGCCCGAATCCTGATCGCGACGGTGATCTGGATGGCGACGTGTTCTTGCACGAGCTAACGCACGGCACATCGAATCGCTTGCACGCGAACGCATCGGGGCTGGCGACCACGCAGTCGGGCGGCATGGGCGAAGGTTGGTCGGACTACTACAGCCGCGCGCTGCTCGCCAGCGCTGACGAGGATGTGGACGCCGTCTATGCGGCCGGCGGCTACGTGACCAACTTGATCGGCGCGGGCTTCACGGACAACTACTACTACGGCATCCGCCGCTTCCCCTACGCTGTTAAGACGAACGTCGGCGGCCCCACGGCGACGCGCCCCGGTCAGCCGCACAACCCGCTCACCTTTGCCGACATAGACACTGCGCTCATCAGCGTCGCGGACGGCGCGTACAACCGCAACCCGGCGGTCGGCAGCGCGACGGCGAACGAAGTCCACAACATCGGCGAGGTCTGGTGCATGATGCTCCTGGAGATGCGCGCCCACATCATCAAGCGTATGGGCTTCGCGGCGGGCAATCAACGCGCATTGCAAATCGTGACCGACGGCATGAAACTCGACCCCGCGAGTCCCACGATCCTGCAAGCGCGCGATTCGATCCTGGCCGCTGACTGCGCCGGCTTCGGCGGCGCGGACGAGCAAGACATCTGGGCCGGTTTCGCCACGCGCGGCGCAGGCTTTAGCTCGACGGCGACCGGCGGCACGACGCTCGCCACCGACGTGGTCGAAGCCTTCGACACGCCGAACCTCGCGCTCGGCGCAGTCACCATCTCCGACACGGCCGGCAACAACAACGGTGCGGCCGAGCCGGGCGAGCCGATCACTTTGAACGTGCCGCTCGTCAACACCTTCTGCGGCACGGACGCGATCAGCACGACGGCCGCCATCAACGGCGGCGGCACGGGCAACTACGGCACCATCACGCATGGCACAACTGCCACGCAACCGCTCTCTTACACCGTGCCCGCCAACACCGCTTGCGGCACACGGCTCGTCCTGCCCATCGTCATCGATAGCAGTCTGGGCCAGGTCACGCGCAACTACACGCTCATCATCGGTCAGCCCATCATCGGCTTCAGCGAAGCGTTCGACGGCCTGACCGCGCCCGCCTTGCCGGCCGGTTGGACGACCGCCCATACGGGCACGAGCGGCGTTAACTGGGTCACGGCCACCACGACGCCCGCGAGCGCGCCGAACGCTGCGTTCACGCCCGACATCACCACCACCAGCACGTCTGATCTGGTGACGCCCGGCATCGCGATCAATACGGCCGCGGCGCAATTGAGCTTTAAGAACTTGTTCAATACGGAGAGCACGTTCGACGGTCTGACGCTCGACATCAGCATCAACGGCGGCGCGTTCACCGACATTGTCGCGGCGGGCGGCAGTTTCGTCAGCGGCGGTTACAACACTACGATGGCGGCTAGTTCGCCCTTCGGTGCGCGGGCCGCCTGGAGCGGACTCTCCGCCGGCACGACCGCCGCGCCCGACTACATCACTACGACTGTTAATCTACCGGCCGCGGTCAACGGGCAGAGCATCAAGTTGCGTTGGCGTGCGGGCACGGACGGCAGCGCCGTCGCGGCGGGCGTCGCAGGCATGCGCATCGATGGCATCACGCTCTCGACCGCTTCGCAATGCGCCGCCGTCTGCGGCTTCACCTCGCAACCGGCGAACATCACCGGAAGCAACGACGCCAACGCGTGCGGCGCAATCGTCAACTTCAATCTGCCAACGCTCAGTTGCGGCGGCACGGTCACAAGCAGCCCGCCGACGGGCACGGTCTTCCCCGTCGGCACGACAACGGTCACCGTCACCGGCACACCGTCGGGCGGCGGCGCAAACGTGACCACCAGTTTCACCGTGACGATCAACGACACGCAAGCCCCGGTGTTCACGTCCACCCCGGCCGATGTCTTTGTCGCTTCGACGAACGGCACTAACGCAGTCGTCAACTTCGCCGCGCCGACGGCCACAGACAACTGCCCCGGCGTCACCGTCACAAGTGTGCCCGCGTCCGGCTCGACCTTCCCCATCGGCATAACGCAGGTTACGCACACCGCGACCGACGCATACAACAACACCGCGACCACCACGTCGAACGTTAACGTCGTACCGCAAACGCTGAACGGGCAATTGCTCATCAGCGAGTTCCGCTTCCATGGTCCGACCTTCAATACGCCGGGCGACGGCGCGCTCGACGAGTACGCTGAGCTTTACAATGCGACGAACAACGCGCTGACCGTGGCCACAAGCGACGGTTCGGCGGGCTTCGCGCTCGCCGCGCTCGACGACGCTGGCACGAGTGTCACCAAGTTGGGCACGATTCCCGCCGGCACGGTTATCCCGGCGCGCGGGCACTATCTGTTCGCGCACCAACCCGGCGCGAGCGGCGGCTACAGTCTCGCCGCTTACGCTGCTGGCGATACTTTCTTCCCGACTGACATCACCGACGCGGGCGGCGTCGCGTTGTTCCGCACCGACACCGCAGGCAATTTCGCCGCCGCCAGTGAGCTTGATGCGGTCAGTTTCAACAACGCGGCCGGCGCACTGCCCGCGCTCTACCGTGAAGGCACGGCGCTCGCATCGCCCGGCGCAAACGACGGGCAGTACGCCTTCGTCCGTAAGCTGACGACTGGCACGCCGCAGGATACGGGCGACAATGCGCAGGACTTCGCGTTCGTTTCAATCAACGGCGGCAACTACGGCGGCGTGCAATCCACGCTCGGCGCGCCGGGGCCGGAGGACTCCAGCAGCCTCATCCAACGCAATGCCACGCTCAAGACTTTACTGATCGAGCCGAACACAGCTTCGACGGCCGCGCCCAATCGTGTGCGCGACACCACGGCCAACATCTGCAACGGCGGCACTGCGCCGAGCAACTGTACGCTCGGCACGCTCGACATCCGCCGCCGCTTCGTCAACAACACGGGCGGCATAGTCTCGCGCTTGCGCTTCCGCGTCGTGGACATCACGACGCTCCCGGCGGGCGCGAACGCCGATCTGCGCGTTATAGATGGCGCGAACTTGCCCATCACGACCAGTCGCGGCGCGCTGACCGTGCGCGGCACGACCATCGAACTACCGCTCACGCCCGCGAGTGGCGGCGGGCTAAACTCCAGCGTCACCATCGCACTGCCCGGCGGCACGCTTGGCGTGAACGCGCCGCTTGACGTGCATTTCACCCTCGGCGTACAGGTGGGTGGCGCGTTCCGCTTCCTCGTCAATATAGAAGCCTTGCCGTAACAGCGCGCCAACCGCACACGATGCGCCCGAAGCAAAGCGGGGCGCGACACAAGCTTGTGTCGCGCCCCGCTTTTTATTTTCTGCGCTGTGCGAGCTTAGCCGACGAGCGGTGTGCCGTCGTAGATGATCTGCCAGCCGTTGCGCCGGCTGGTGGCGAGGCTGCGGCGAAACCACTGCGTGGCCGCGCCCGCATCTTCGTATGTCTGTGCGGCCGGTAAAGCCTGGCGCGGATCGACGCGCACGATCAAACTCCCGCGCGTCGTTACCTTCAAACTCAAGAGCGCCAGCAACTCGTTTTTCGCCAGCACGGCCGTACGCACGTGCAGCGTTTCATTGTCGTCGTCATCATCATCGTCGTCTTCGTCCGGCTCGCCCGCGAACTCGTCCGTCTCCGCGCCGATGATCTCGTCGTATATGTCGTCTCGTTCATCCATCACGCTACGAATATAGAACTTACCGCCGCGCATGTCTAACGGGGCGAGCGCGCCGCGCCGCTGCCCGCCTTACGCTCGGCGCGCGCGCGGGCGACCAGCTCTTTGACTTCAGCAAAGAGCGTCGGCGCATGATAGGGAATGCCGTCCTTGATCGTCCATTCGACGCCGCCGGTGTGGACGCTCTGCCCGTCTCTGACGACATCCACGCCCGTCGGATACAGCACCTTCAGATTCTCCAACGGGTTGCCGTTGACGATGATCAGATCGGCCAGATGGCCGGGCCGCACGCGGCCCAAGCGGTCTTCCATGCCGAGTATCCGCGCGTTGTTGCCGGTGCATTGTTGTATGACCTTGAGCGGATGAAAGCCCGCCTCTTGATGCAACTCAAGTTCGCGGATCAGGCCGAAGCCGTACATCTGATAGATAAAGCCCGCGTCCTCGCCGCAACCGATCAGCCCGCCGCGCCGGTCAAACTCGCGCAAAGCCGCCATCCAAATACGATAGTTCTCTTTCCAGAACGCTTCATCGGTCGAAGTCCAACCGATGAAGTACGAGCCATGATTGGCGGGGTTGGGCCGGAAGTAGGCTTCGAGCGTCGGGTGCAGATAGTCGGCGAACCAGGGCTGCGTCTGCGCGCGTTGCAGATCGCGGCTCGCCTCGTAGATGTCGAGCGTCGGGTCCCACGCGACATGCGCCTCGACCAGCGCATCAAGCACTTTCATCAGCTTGTCCCAATTTGCCTCGCGCCACAGCCGCCCGGCATAGCGGAACCGATCCACTTCGTTGCTGACGTTATAGTTCGCCGGAAAATTCTGTACGCCGTCGGGCAGCGCGGCGTCGGGGATGCCGTACCAATGCTCGATTGAGGTCGTGCCGAAGCGCGCATCGTCCCAGGCGTTCGTCTCAGCGATAGCTGCGTGATGCGCGGTCGGCAAACGCTCGATGTGCGCTTGTAGTTCCATCGCCTGCATCACGTCCCTGTCCACGTCGAAGAACTTGATGCCGTCCGCACCCATCGCCTTGATAGCTTGCACGCGCGCGATGGCCTCTGCGCGATTGTGCGGCGTCGGGTTCTGATTAAAGTTCGGGTAGATGAGGATGCGTGGGGCAGCCACTGTGCCCGCGTCGCTCTCGGCGCGCAGTTTCAAAGTGAGCTTCGTATCGCTGGCCAAATCGCGCACGGTCGTGATGCCGCAAGCGAGCCAGAGTTTCAACTCATAGTCGAGTGGTTGCGGCACACCCGCGCGCTCGTTCTGCACATGCGCGTGCGCGTTGATGAGACCGGGCAGCACGTATTTGCCCGTCCCATCGATCTCCACGTCGCCCGCCGGCCGCTGCGCCGTGCCCGACTGCACCGCGACCGGGTCAAGCGCGACCACGGCCACGATCTTGTTGCCCTCGATGACAATGTCTTTCGGCCCGGCCGCGGGCGTGCCGTTGCCGTCGATCACGCTGGCATTGCGGATGACGAGGCGCGGATACCGCTGCCCGCTCTTAACACTCGTCTTTGTCTGTTGCGCGCGCACGCGGCCCGACGCAACAAACAAACTTGGGCAGAGCGATACCAGCAGCAACAAGCCACACATTAAACCGCACGTCCGGCGCACCCGCTCGCGCCCGTAACCAGGGAGAAAAGTTTTGTTCACCATCATGCTCTAGACATCTCCGTTGCGCCGGACTGTCGCCGCCGCGTCTTATGCTCTATCGTCCACCTCAGCCGCGCCCGCACCCGCTTCGGAGATGTAGATAACGGGGTCGTGCCCGAAGCGGCGTGCATACTCGCGGGTGATGGCTGCGCTGAACTCGGCGAGCGCGGCGCGGCGCACGAGATTGACGGTGCAACCGCCGAAGCCGCCGCCCGTCATGCGTGCCCCAAGCGTGGCTTCCGGCAACACTGCTGCGATCTCGACGAGCGCATCCAACTCCGCACAACTAACTTCATAATCGCCGCGCAACGATTCGTGGCTCGCGTACATTAACTGCCCCATCGTTTCCAGTTCGTCCGCCTTGAGGGCCTCGGCCGCGGCAAGCGTGCGCGCGTTCTCCGTGACGACGTGCCGACAGCGGCGGCGCACAACCTCTGGCAGCAAATCCTGGTAACGCTCGAACTCCGCGACCGACACGTCGCGGAGCGCGTGCATGTCCGGTAACGCCGCACGCCGCAAAATTTCGACGCCTTGTTCACACTCGGCGCGGCGCTCGTTGTAGGCGGATGTGGCCAGATCATGCTTGACGCGCGTGTCGCAGATGACGACGAGCGTGTGCGTGGTGTCCACAGGGATCGGCGTGGTGGTGAGCGCGCGACAGTCGATCAAGAGTGCGTGCCCTCGCTCGCCCAGCGCGGCGATGAACTGATCCATGATGCCGACGTTTGCGCCGACGTAAGTATGCTCCGCCTCTTGCCCCGCGAGCGCGAGTTGCACCCGATCAACGGCCGCGCCCGCGAGCGCCACGAGCGCCAGCCCGATTGAGACTTCGAGTGCGGCTGAAGAAGACAGGCCCGCGCCGGCCGGCACGTCCGACCTGAGCGCGAGATCGCAGCCCACGAGCCGCACGCCGCGCCGCACGAGCGCCTGCGCCACGCCTTCAATGTAATCAAGCCACGTGCCGCGCCGCTGCGGCCCCGGTCGGTCGAGATCAAACTCCGCTTGCTCGTTCAGGTCGAGCGCATGGACGCGCACACGGCGGTCAGTGCGCGGCGCGGCCGCGACCACGGTCTCGCGCTCCAAAGCCATCGGCAGCACGAAGCCGTCGTTATAATCCGTGTGCTCGCCGATCAGGTTGACGCGGCCGGGCGCGCGAAACAGGCGCGGTTCCCGCTCGTAAAGCGACTGAAAGGCACGGCGCAGTTCGGCCCGATCAATCACTGTTGCCCGCCTTCCGCAGCCGCTGGCCCCGTTGCGCTGCCGGTCGTTTCCGTTTGCCACACAACAGGCTGCACGTGCCCGCGCAGTTCGGCCGCTTTCTCTTCGGCGAGCGTGTCGTTGATGAACAAGCCTGCGCCGGTCTCGCTGCCCGCGAGATACTTGAGCTTGGTCTTGGTACGGAGCGGCGGATAGAACTCGATGTGAAAATGATAATAGTCGTAAGCGCGCCCGTCGGTCGGGCGTTGATGCAAGACCATCATGTAGGGAAACGCGATGTCGAACAACTTGTCATAAGCGGCGATGACCTGCTTGATGATCGCGGCGAGCGCGCGTTGTTCGTCTCTGCTCAGGTCGATCAGCGCTTGCAAGTGGCGCGTCGCCGTGATGTGGACTTCGTAGGGGTAGCGCGCGAAGAACGGGATGTAAGCGACGAACGCATCGTTCGCGGCGACGATGCGCCGCCCGTCGCGCTGTTCCTCATCGATGATGTCGCATAAGAGACAGCGGCCCGTCTGCGCCTGATGTGCTTGCGATTGTTCAAGTTCGCGCAAGACACGCGGCGGGATGAACGGGTAGCCGTAAATTTGCCCGTGCGGGTGCAACAGCGTGACGCCGATGGCTTCGCCCTTGTTCTCGAAGATGAACACGTAGTCGATGTATTCGCGGGCACCCAAGGCCGCGAAGCGATCCGTCCAAACCTGCACGAGTTTGTCGATCTGTTCGACCGGCTCGGTCGCCAGCGTCGCCGTGTGCTTTGGTGTATAGACGATCACTTCGCACTCGCCTTGACCGGGGCGCACAGGATAAAGCTCCGTGCCCGCGACGGCCGGCGCGGGCGGCTCAGGGCGCAGACTCGGAAAACGATTCTCGAAGACGACAATGTCGTAGGTTGATTCAGGGATTTCGGTCGGGAAGCCGCCGGGCTTCGTCGGGCATAAGGGGCAGAAGTCGGCGGGCGGCAGGAAGGTGCGCTCCTGCCGATGCGTCGCCGTCGCGACCCATTCGCCGAGCAGCGGATGCCAGCGCAGTTCAGACATGCGGCTCAGCCTCCACCTGCGTCTGCGTTACGGGCGCGGGTTCGACGGCCCGCACGATGGGCGCGTCATCGGCCGGCGGCGCGGCCGGCGCGACATCGGCGAACGTGTAGAAGATCAGGTAACGACCATCGGGCATCGTGATCTGTCTGCGTTGCATGATTGCTCCTAGTCGCCGCATAGACGGCGGGGGTCGTGAAATGCGTGGACAGGGCCGCGCATAGTTTGGCGTTGCATTGCGCGCGCGATTTTATCAGGCCGGACGCTTGGGTGGCTACATTGTTTTTCCAGGCCCGCGTCGGCTCGTGTCGTGCGGGCGGACGCATATTTCTCTTGCGTGCCGGACGCGATTAGTTTATTAGCAATACACGATAGCCAAGCACAGCAAACTTCAGGGAGGACAGTAGACCATGCCAGCGAAGAAGGCGAGTAAGCAGCCGACCAGCAAACAGGCCGTCGGCAAGCAGCGCGGTGCGGGGAAAGCCGCGCGCAGTAAAGGCGCGGCGAAGCAGGGCGGCAGTAAAAAGCTGGGCACGAGCGTGAAGCAGGGCGCGGCTAAAAAGCGCGGCGGCAAACAGGCCGCCAAGAAAGGTGGTAAGCAGGCCGCGAAGCAGGGCGGGGCTAAAGGTAAAGGCGGCGCGCGGAAGAGTATCGTGCGCAGAGTATTGGCCGGGGCAGCCGCAGGGTTGGTGAGCGGCGTAACGGCGACGGTGTTGCCGCCACTTGAAAAGCAGGCGGGCATTGAGCCAAGCGGCGGCGGTCAGCAGGAGAGCGGCGCGGGCGACGACGAATAAGCGCAGCGCGAGTGTCTGGCGTAACAAAGCAATGACGGCCCGGTGCTTCACAAAGCACCGGGCCGTCTTTTTTTTTCAGCGCTGATTATCTACTACAGCCGCACGCTTACGGCTTTGGCGCGGCCGGCTGTTTGTACTTCTCGATCAATTCCTTGAGGCCGTCGGCTGAGCCGTTGTGCCGGTACTTGTAATACCCCTGTACGTCCTGCCATAGCTGATCATGCAAAGGCTGAAGTTGCGGCTTGCCCTCGGCGAGCGCAACCGCGTGGGCGTAGTCGTCTATGATCTGATCGAGCAAGGTCTGCGCCTGCTTGAACAGTTCGGGTTGCTGCTCGGCGGGCGCAGTCTTGTACTTCGCGACCAAGTCCTGATATTGCTCGTTTCTCAGATTGCCCAGCAGCCCATAGTTCTGCGCATCGGCCGGGTTGAGCGTGATGGCTTTGGTTAGTTTGCTCTGGGCCGTGGCCGGGTCGCCGCCCGCCACTAAGAGAACTCCCTGCACTTGATAAAGCTGCGGCAGATACGTGATCTTGTACTCGCGCCAGGTCGCATCGTCCACGGTCGCGGGTTTCTTGTCCGCCTCGATCAATTCTATTGCGCGCCCGGCGTACTGAATGGACTGGGGCACGAACTGCACGTTCTGTTGTTGCACCTGCACGTAGCCGGCGTTCGCCAATTCGATCAGCGACGGCACCGGATTGGGCATCACCGCGAGCGTCTTCGCCGCAAACTGAAAGGCATCCGCCGCGCGGTTGGCGCTGAGATAGGCATGCACCAGGCTCGCGTCGATCAGATTAGCCTCGCCCGGCTCCGGGAAGAGGGTGCGGAAGTTTTCCGCGAGTGTGATCAACTGCGTGGGGTCGGCCGTCGCGCCGAGTTTGTCGGCGACGAGCTGCGCCACCTGCATGCGCAGCGTACTCTTGGGATACTTCTTGAGGAACTCGCCGGCCAACGCGAGCCGCGCTTGCTCGTCCGTGGCGTTTTCTACCTTTTGCGCTGCCTTCAACTCGGCCGCCGCCACCTTCGGCTGCGGCTTCGGCTGCTCTTGCGCCGGGTACTGCGCCGCCTGCCCGACGGGCACACCACCGGGGCGCACGCTGACCGGCATAGCCACGAGCGCAAGACAGGCACATATCATTAGATAGTTGGACGACCGGCGGCTGCCTCTCATTGGCGGGTTCTCCGTTTCATAAAAAGTATTGTGGCGCACATTCGCGCTTGCGCGGCGGACGTGCGCCACTTATCGGAACAATTAAACTCCGGCCGCGGCGGCCATGCCTGCGGCAGTCGCTCTAATTTATCTGCTTGGCTAGTCCGGCCAGTTCTTTCGCCAATTCTGGCTTCATGCCCTGCAAGGCCTGCTGCTCTTCGATGAGCCCCGCGCGGTTGTCCATCATGTAATAGACCAAGCCCAGATTGTAATGCGCTTCGGCATGCTCGGGTGCCAGCGCGAGCGCCTGCTTGAAAGCTTCGGCCGCCTGCGCATACTGTTCGGATTTGCTGTAGGCCACGCCGAGATTGTAATAGGTCAACTCGAACGTCGGGTTCTGATATCCCGGCTCAGCCGCCACCCGCTCTTTGAACAGATCGAGCGCTTGCTGAAAAGCTTTGATCGCCTGCGCCTGATTGCCCAACGCTGCGTAGGACAGCCCGATGTTGTAATGCGGCTGCGGCGCTTTCGGGGCCTTGCTGGCGATCTGCTGGAACGTGGCGATGGACTCTTGCTGCTGCCCCGCGCCGGCCAAAGAATTGCCAAGGTTGAAATAGGTAAACAACAGCCGCGTCTCGGCCGGGTCTTCACCCTCGCCCGGCGGCGCGGGCGTCAGCTTAACCGCCCGCTGGTAGGCGACGGCGGCTTCCTTGTACATCTTCTGCGACTCGTAAACCCAGCCGAGGCTGGCCCATGCTTTGAAGCTGTTTGGATTAGCGACCGTCGCCTGCTTGAAAGCATCAATCGCCTGCTTGTACTGGGCCGCCGCTTCTAGTTTTTGTCCGTTCGCTTCCTTGTCGCCCGCGATGATATAGGCAGACGTGCCACGATCAATCGCTTCGGTGGCCGGGTCGGGCTTCACGCCCGACATGTCGCCGAAACCGCGCGTCGCGCCGCCCGTGATGAGTTTGTCCGAAGCGTCGCGGCCCGCATACTGCTCGAAGCCCTTCGCGCCCGGCGGTAGCTTCTTCTTCTTCGGCTGCGCTTGGGCGGCCCCGGGGGTCTGCGCGCGCGCGGTGGTGACAGGTGCGCTCAATGCTTGTACGCCGCTTAGCAGCAGCAACGCGCAGCATGCGCCCGTGATTACACGATTCGATAGGGTGAACAGTTTTGCCATGATCAATGTCCTCTCCAGCAACCGGGCCGCCAACCTCTTTCATGCGCGCCGCTAGCATTACGCGCGCGGGGTAAGGTCGTCTCGACCCTTATCAAACAATTCGCTCTTTAACTTCCCTTGAGTTTACCGAATAGGTATCCGGTCAATGCGTCTGATGAAAAATCGCGCCAACTGGCTGCCCGCTTTTTAACCCGTACTAACTAAACGCGACACAGCTAAGGTACGCAGCGCCGGCGCAAGGCGGATGCCGCACGTCCGCGAAAAGGCGCATACGCCTTGAAGCGCGCGACCGTTCTTGCTCCTTTATTTCCAATCACCGACAAGAACGAAGGGAGCCCAATAGAAAGGCGCGCTGTAGCGTTTACCCGCGATCATCTGCTGCTGTGCGGCACGCAAGGCCGCGGCCGGTGCGCCGCCCGGTGCTTGGCCCGTGAGCATGCGCTGGTAAAAGTCCGGCATCAACTCGGCGGTTGATTTGTCGGCCACCGACCAGAGGCTGACGCCGACGGTGGGCGCGCCCGCGTACATGAAGGCGCGGGTTAGCCCAATCACGCCCTCGCCGCGCTTCTCTTTGCCTAAGCCCGTCTCGCACGCAGACAATATCACGAGCGGGCTACCCAGACGCAAATTAAAAACTTCGCCCACGCGCAAGAAGCCGTCCGCGTCATCTGCGCCTGTGGGCGCGAGCGCGAGGCCGGTGAATTGCGGGCGCTCGGCGTCGAGCAGTCCGTGCGTGGCGATGTGCAGCATGCGGTAATGACTCAGGTCGCGGGCCTCCATGTTGCCCTCACTCGCGTCCAGATCGAGCCACACATCGGCCGCCGAGCCGGATTTGCGCGCCAACCCGGCGATCTCCTCCGCCTCCGTGCGCGTGCCCGTGAGGCGCACGAGTTTCAGCGTCGCGATCTTCAAACTCGCTACGTCGCCGATGGCGCTCGTCAGGGCCAAGCGCCCGGCCGCGCCGCGCATCGCGCCGGCGGCGGACTTCGCGCGCGGGTCGCTCGCATCGAAGACCGGATCGGCGACGATCAAAACTCCTTGCCCGCTTTGCGCCCGCGCTTGTTGCCGTATCACGGCGACAACCGAGGCGGACGGCGCATAGACGATCTCGTTCGTGAGGACTAGATACGACAGACTGGCGAAGTCCGCGCCCGTCGGCTGCGTGATGAGTGCTTGAAACGGCACGTAGTTGAGCGCACCATCGGCGACGACTAGCAACCGCTTGCCCGTGATGACCGCGGCGGCCGGCGCGACCACGCTTTGATAAAGCGCGTGCGCCGCGGCGGCGTAAGCTTGCACGTTCTGCGGCGCGCTCTGCGGCCCGCCGAGTTTGATCCCGCGCTGACTATCATCAGTTAGCTCGACAATCGAGCGCTTCTGCCCCGTCGGAATCAACTGCTCGCGGAGCGCACCCGCTTGTTCCTCGATGCTCTGCCGCGCGGGTAGCCGATAAAGCGTTAGCCCATCGTTCTTCGTCACCGCCCAGAGATAAGAGCGCTCTGTACCGAGACTGTATTCAAGCAACGCCGTGTCGTTGTCGAGCACCTGCCTCTGAACTTCGGCGAGCGTAAGCGGCTGCGTGCGCTGGAGTGCGTTGTAGCGCGGGCTGGCCACTCTGATCCCGTTGTTCAGACTCTCTGCTTCAACCGACAAGCGCGCCAACTCCGCTTCAAGTTTGGTAAGCGACTGATCGGGCCCGCTCTGATTCATGCTCACGCCCGTGAGTTGATCGGCGATCTCCTGTTGACGCGCGAGATTGGCGGCGCGTCGTTGCAAAAGTTCGGCCGGCACGCCCGCGTTGATCTCTGCGTGCGCCTCGCGCAACAGATCGAGCAGTGAACGGGCGCGGCCCTCTTCCGTAATTCTGAACGCTTCAACCGCATAAGCGAGCGCCGGGCCTGTTAACGGCACGGCGGCTGGTGCGGCCGCCGCGTGCGCCAGTGCCCGCCGGCCCGCGTCAGGCGTTCCTTGCGTAGTGGTCGTCAAGGCCATCTCGGCCGACACCGAGGCAGCTTCGTCGAAGACATCTTTCGTATGCGCGAGGAAACTGCTGCGCGCGTCGTCGGCGCGTAGGCTACCGGCGAAGAGCGTCTCGATCTCATCAAGCGCGGTGCGATACGCTGTGCGCGCATCGTCGCGCAGCCGGGCGGCAGTTTGCGGCTCACGCACGTCAGCCGCTTGCAGCCAACGACTACGCCCGAGTCCACGATTGGCGGCCCAGGCCAGTTCCAGCCGATTGTCTGCCCGCGCGCTTTCGGCCGCTTGCGTGTAGAGTTTGGCGGCGTCGGCGTAGCGGCTCTGTTTGAGCGCGATGTCGCCAAGGCTCGTGCGGGCGACGGCCCGGTAAAGTTGCGCAGCCAACAGGCCGGCGGTCGGCGCATTGCCGTCGCTCGCGGCCAGCATGTTCTGGAAGTGGACTTGCGCGGCATCAAGTTGCCCGCGCTCGAAATCCAAGCGCCCAAGCCCAAGTTCGCCAGTCATGTAGCCCGCGTAAAGTGCATAGAGATCAAAGCAGGCGCGCAGCGCACCGACGGGGTTGGGACTACCGGGCGCTGCGGGCGCAGAGCGCGGGGCCGCCGCGTTCGACGGCAGGCTGCCCTTTTTGTGCAGTGTGACTCGGTAGGGCTGCGCCATCGCTTGCGGATCGACGGTGATCTCTTGCGCGTCGTAGCCGTTTGCTTTCACTTTGAGCTTGAGTTGTTTGCCAACGTGAATCGGGTTCATCAGCGCGCGGCCCGTCAGGTCGGTCACGTTATCGCAGTCGCAGTGAAACCCGTTCGGCCGATCCGTCGCCAGTTGCGCTTTTACGTTCTGCACGGGATTGCCCGCGTCGTCGGTCACGCGCAAGTCCATGCGCCCGATGCCGTCGAGACCTTTCGGCGCGTGCCCCATGTTCGGCGGCTCGCTCGGGTTTGTCGGCGCATCATTAAGCGGCGACTGCGGTTCCTGCGACGATTGTGACGACTGATTGTTACCCTTATTACCATTGAATGTATTGCAAGTTAGCCCCGGCAGGAGCGTGGCGCTGATGGCGGCGAACGTCGCCACACCGCCTGCGCCGTTTGTCCGCCGGCCATCGCCGTTGCGCCCCCCGCTGCCCGCGCCGGACATGTTGTTACTACTGTTGCCCGACTGACTGATCTGCATGAAGGCGGCCCGCGCATCGTCCGCGCGGCCGGCGAGATAATAGGCTTCGCCAAGTTTGGCGTACATCAAGTTAGCATTAGCCGGCTCGTTCCCCGCCCGATACGAGTCGGCGGCCATCTGGTAGTTCGGCAACGCGAGTTCGTATTGTCCTTGCCTGATGTACACGTCGCCGAGCGCGTCACGGGCTGCGGCTGCGCCCGTCTGATCGCCAGCATCAGTGAAAAGTTTCAAGGCGGACTCGAAGAGCGGCAAGGCTTGATCGGCGTGGTTGCTGCGCAACAATGCTTGTCCCTGCCTGAGTGCGGCCAGCGCCTGCGGTGGTGTGGCTGGTACGACACCGCCGGGCACGCCGAGCGCAGGCGTCAAAAGCAGGAGGACAAGAAAAGTTGCCAGCAGTGTGCGCGGACGGCGACGAAACATAAAACAAGACCCCTGTTATGCGTTAAACGAAGGTAAGCGTAGGGCGCGGCATGGTCATAAGAACACGTCCGGTTGTGTCATCGGGGAGACGGTAGCGATGTACTCCGGTCAATAAATGTAGCACAGCCCTTTCCGTCAAGCCAACCGACTATTTGCAGTTCTACTCCTAAGATTGCTAACTGGCATAGTGCTTGCGACCTTATTCTTCCGCCGAACCGATTTGCGGCTAACTGTATAGTTTGCAGCCGCTCTCCCCGTTCGACTTGTTGATGGCTGTAACGGGTCTCGGACACGTTACAACCGCTCGTCAGCACAGGCAAAATACGGAAGGAGACACGAGATGAGATTTAGCACACACGGTCTGCGCCGTTTCGTAGGCGCGCTCGCTTGCGGCGTAGCGTTGTTCTGCGGTTCGGGCGCGGTCGCCAACGGGCAGCACGGGCACGAGGCGCGCAAGATGGAGAAGCGCGAGTTGAAGGAGCACCAGCAATTCGAGAAGCGCGAATTCAAAGAGCAGCGGCGCACAGATCGCCGGCTTTACGGTAACAGTCGCGATCTGCGTGCGCGTGAACGCGCCCGGCGCACAGGCTTACAACAGCACCAACGTTCGGAGCGCCTTGCATTCCGGCAACAATATCAACGCAACCGCGGCCACCACTACAGACGCGGTTATTACAATGCGCCCGGCCGACGGATCAGCAACGGCCGGCGCATATCTCGGTTGCGCTTCAACCGCTAACCGGCGCGGCATCTGTTAGCACGCAAAAGCAAACGGCGGGCGGTTCGGGTTTCAAGCCCGCAACCGCCCGCCGTTTGCTTTCACACGCTTCGCTTATTCGTACCGCAGACACTCAATCGGATCGAGCCGCGACGCCTTCATGGCCGGCCAGACCCCAAAGACAAGACCGATCCCGATGGAGACGACGAGGCCCGTGACCACCGCCCACATCGGCACTGTGGCCGGCAACGACGGCCAGATCAGCATCACCAGTTGGCTCACGCCGTAAGAGAGCATCACGCCGATCACACCGCCGAAGAGCGTTAGCGTCATTGCTTCGTAAAGGAACTGGCTGACGATGTCACGCCGCCGCGCGCCGATGGCCTTGCGCACCCCGATCTCCTGCGTCCGCTCGGTGACGGACACGAGCATAATGTTCATCACACCGATGCCGCCGACAAGCAGGCCCACGCCGGAGAAGGCGATGGCCACCAGGCCGACCATGCCGAAGATGCTGTCGAATTGGCCGATGAACGAATCAGCCGTCTTGAGATCGAAGTTGTCCGGCTCGTTAAATTTTACGCCGCGCCGGGTGCGCAGTATCTCCTCCGTTTGATCATAAGCTTCTTGCCTGAGACCCGTTTTGGCCTGCACGACGAGCAGGAGGAATTTGCGGCCGGGCGCGACCTGTTGCGCCGTGCGGAATGGCACGAAGACCGCGTTGTCCTCGTCGTTCTCGCCGAGAAAGGTGCTCTTGCGTTTCTCCAGGATGCCGACCACCTCCCAGACGTAGCCCCCCATTTTCACATGCGTGCCGACGATATTATCCGCCTGGTCTGGGAAGAGCGCCTCGGCGGCGTTCACGCCCATGACAATCGCGTTGCGCCGGTAGTTATCATCCTGCTCGTTGAAGAAGCGACCCTCTTTCAGCCGCACGTTGACGATCTGCGCATAGTTGGGCGAGACGCCGCGCGTGTTGCCGCGCCGGTAGGTCTTGCCCGTGTCGGTGATGATCGTGTCATCGAACCCACTGCCCCAGCCGCCGATGTTCGGCGCTTCAAACGCCACTTCTTCGACCGCGCTGGCGCGTTCTCTAACTGCTTCGCCATCCTCGACCGTCAGCGGTTTGCGCACCCGCTCGCCTTGATCGCGCTCGCCGACCGTGATGCCGGTCGTCAGGTGAAAAGCATAGATATTGTTCGCGCCGTACTCTTCGACGATCTTGACGAGGCTGCCGCGCAAGCCCATCAACAACGCCGCGACGACGATGACGGTGCCGACCCCGATGACGATCCCCAGCACGGTCAGCGTGCTGCGGAACTTGTGCGCCCGAATGCTATCGAACGCCATGCCGAGAATGTCTTTGGTGATTAAGCCGGGCAGCCGCAGTCGCATAACACTCACTCTCTAGTTTCTGGTCAGCGCGATGATCGGATCGAGCCGCGACGCTTTGAAGGCCGGGTAGATGCCGGCGATGATGCCGACGCCGCTCGACATGCCGATGGCCAGCAGCACGTAGAGAATCGTGATCGTCATGGTGATCGGCGTCAGCGCGCTGACGAGCCACGAGATACCGGTCGCCAGTAACAATCCGATGATGCCGCCGAACGCGCACAACAATGCCGACTCGATCAAGAACTGCAAGAGAATCTGCTTGCGCCGCGCGCCTAAGGCCTTGCGCAAACCGATCTCGAACGTGCGCTCCGTGACGCTCACCAGCATGATATTCATAACCACGATTGCGCCGACCAACATTGAGATACAGGTGATCGGTACGACCACGACCGCGATTGCGCCGGTGAACTGATCGATCTGGCCGTGCAACTCTTCCGTGTTGACCAGACCGAAATCGTCCTCTTCACTGCCGACCAACTTGTGATAGTTGCGCAAGGTGGTGCGCGCATCTTCAATCGTCAGTTGGAACGTGCCCGGCGTCGCGCCCTTGCCGTGAATCTGCATATCCTGCGGGCGGCCGTAGAGCCGCGCGAACGTGCTGAGCGGGATATAAACGTGCTTGTCCACGAGATCGCCGAAGATGGGGCCGCGCCGCTCTTCAACGCCGATGACCCGCATCGGCAGCCCGCCGACCTTCATCGTCTTACCGATGGCGTCCACGCCAGGAAAAAATTTATCTTTAATGTCCGCGCCGAGTACGGTCACGAGTTCCCCGCGCTCCACCTCAACCGGCTCAATAAAGCGCCCATCGGTGATCGTCTTATCCTCGATCTCGGCCATGTTCGCGGTCACGCCGAAGATAATGCCGCCGTAAAACGTCTCCCCAGCCTGCTCGAACTTCGTGCCGTGCCCGACCTCCGCGCCGACCGCACTGCAAGAACGACACTGCGCTTGCAACCATTCCAGATCGGTGAACTGCAATTTCGGGTTGCGCCGATTGCGCTTCTCTAATTCTTCCTCCGACATCTCACCCGCGCTGACCATGCGCGCGATCATGAAGTGATTCGTGCCGAGCATCTTCCCAACCTTTTCGATCACATAGGTGTTTAGCCCGGAGATGGCCGCGCCGACAATGACCACCGATGCCACGCCGATGATGATGCCGATCAGGGTCAAGAACGCGCGTAGTTTGTGCGCTAGAATTGATTGCAGCGCGATGCGGAAAGATTCGACGTAGAACGAGTAAAATTGTTTCATGACGCAAGTTGGCCTGTGGGCGTGCTGCGCGGACGCCACTCTATACGTCGGATTGGCCGGCAAGGTTTACGAATAATGTGCGCGAATTACAGGGAGCACGCCCCCGCACTGAGCCAATGCGGCACCGTAAGGAACCCACGCCCCCGCACGAACCGGCGGGCCGGCACCGCTTGCCTGCGTGTAGGATTGCGTATGCCTTCGTAGTTCCGGCCACTGCTGCTGAGCAGGAAGAGACTCGGCCTCATAGTAGCCCTTGCTTGCTGGCGCGGTTCGTTGTAGGTTTAGGCGTCAGCCATTGGCGCGACACAAACCTACCAGTTAGACATTATTTGTTGTAAAAACATTCATGGCCTTGCTGCACATCACAGACGCTGACGGTCAGCAGTGGCAGTACCTGCTTCAGCCGGAAAACATTTGTATAATTGGGCGCGCACCTGATAACAGCGTGACGCTGAACGAGCCGATGGTCTCGCGCTATCACGCGCACATCACGTTCAGAGACAACCGCTTCGTCATTGTTGACGGTGTAATTGCCAATGGCGAACTCAAGCCCAGCATCAACAAGGTCTTCGTCAATGGTCAGCCGCAGACGGAATGCGCCCTGACAGATGGCGACCTGGTGACTATCGGCAAGAGCGTGCTGCGGTTCGAGCAGCCCAAGGAAAAGTTAGTCGTCAGTCTTAATTATGACGACGAACGCATGGGCCGCACGCAAGTTGCCATCGGCGCACAAGAGGTCATCCGCAAGGCCTTGATCTCAAGTGCGGGCGCGCCCGCCACCAGTCAACAACTCGCGGCGCTGCAACGTAAGGCCGACATCCTCGCATTGCTTTATGAGATGAGCCAGACGCTCGGCTCGGTGTTCGATCTGGAAACCATTTTCGACAAAGCGACCGACATTGTGTTCCGTGTCACGCCGGCGGATCGGGTGGTTGCGCTGCTCCGCGATGATCCAGGGGATGGCGCGATCACAGCGGAGGTCGGCTTGCGGCCGATTGCCCTCCGCGCCCGCGACGAACAGCAAATGGTTGACGCGCAGGGCGCGACCATCGGGCGCACCATCACGCGCCGGGTGATGCGCGAGCGCGTGGCCCTACTCTCGCAAGACGCGGCGGCTGATTCACAACTGGCGCAAGTCAAATCGATCATAGCGCAGGGAGTGCGCTCGACGATCTGCGCGCCGCTGGTCGGAGAGTCGGGCGTGCATGGCGCGCTGTATGCCGACCGCCTCGACCCGTTCGCCCAATTCACGCGCGACGACCTGGAACTCGTCAGCGCTATTGCGGCCGTGGCGGCCGTGGCAGTTGAGAGCGTGCGGGCGCACCGGCGCTTGGCGCGCGAGGAAGTGGCGCGGGCCAACTACAGCCGGTTCATGCCCGATTACGTCGTGCGGCAGATGCTGGAACATCCCGAAACTTTTAAGCTCGGTGGGGTCAACCAGACCGTAACGGTTTTGTTCGCCGATGTGCGCGGGTTCACGCGGATGGCCGAGCATGCGCCGCCCGAGCAGGTCGTGCAGTTACTGAACCGCTACTTCTCGGCGATGACTGAGATCATCTTCGCGCACGGCGGCACGCTCGACAAGTATATCGGCGATGGCCTGATGGCGCTGTTCGGGGCCCCGGCGGCGATGCCTGAGGACGCTAACAACGCAGTGGTGACGGCCGTGGCCATGCAGCAGCAGGTGCAACGGCTCAACGACGAACTGCGCAGCGAAGGGCAGAAAGAGATCAGCGTGGGCATCGGCTTGCACACGGGCGTGGCGACGGTGGGCTACATCGGCTCGGAGCGGCGGACAGAGTACACGGCCATCGGCGACACGGTAAACCTAGCGGCCCGGTTAGAGCAGAATGCGGCCGGCGGGCAAATCCTCATCAGCGAGGCGGCCGCGCAGGCGGCCCAGCAAAACTCTTATCCGTTGCGCCCGCGCCCGCCCCTACGCGTCAAGAATCGGACGCAGCCCGTCGAAGTCTTCGAGGTCATCTGGCAGAAGCCACAGGAGCGGCGTGGCGTCACCGGCCAACTAGCAGGCTAAGGTGAAGCAGCGCCTATCGACCACGCTTCGGCCGTCAGCATGGCCCCCCGGCCTTTCTTCAACTGGCCAGACACAGCCGCTCCAACGGACACGAGGCAGACAAAACCTCTCCGTGTTTGCTGGAGCGTTGCTACTTGCTTCAGGTTACGACTGTTCTAAAGCTATGAGCCAGGACAGGTGACGCAGATGTTGAAAGAGCCTACGACGAACTTCTCGGAGGCGTGGACGGCAACTCCGACCGCGCCTTTACTGAACGTCCGGTCCGGGTCTTCCAATGATCCAAGGGGCAAACTCTCGGCCGTTTCGCTGTCGGTGACAGTCACGTCAATGCGCCCACCCTTCACCGTCAACCGCAGGTTGAAATCTTTCCCCGACTTCAGCGTGGAGGCGAGTTGGGAGATGGGGTGCTTGCTTGGGAAAGGCCGCGCTTGCCCACCCTGAACGATGAAGCCGCGTAGGACATATGGCTCATCGGCTTTAGCGCCGGTCAGTTGGATCAGATAGTAATTTTGCGCATCGACTGCGCGGAGAGCGAATGAAACCGCAACGCCGTTGAGCATTCTGACATCAGTGACCAGTTGAAAATCTTTATAATGCCTGACATCGCTGGCTCTCGGCAGCGCCACACCGCGCTCGCCCGCCGTGATAGCCCCTGAAGGCCCGAAGCGCCAACCAGTCGGGAGTTCCCAATCGCCAGTACTGGTTTCCGCCGAAGAGAACTCTTTCGTTGAAAGGTTGTAATTGAGTGTGACAAGCTTGTTATTTTCGACGGGGACATTGACACTTATACCGCGTTGCTGCTCAAAGGACGGATCGTCAGGTTCGATGTCCAGATTGTACTTACCGGCATACAGACCGGAGAGCACAGCACGTTTATTTTGAAACTTCATCATCATCTGGGGCCCGTCGTTGCCTTGCCGGAACATTACTTGCCCGGAATCGGCATTGAGATTGATCGTCAGATCGTAACGCTTCCGCACGAGGTTCAGATCCACCATGCCCGGCTTGCCCGGCACAACGTTGAAAGTCTTCTCATCAGACGTGTAACCATCAAGCGAGCCATTGATCCGGTAAAGCCCCGGCTTCAGGGCGTCAAGCCCGATTGACTTCTGGCTCGCCGCGAGGGTTTCATTCGCCACTACCTCGCCGCTCTGCAAGTTTGTCACGATGACATTTGCATTCGGCACAGCCACGACAGTCAGCGCGGTCGTTTTCGACGGGATACGGATAATTCTGGTGCGTGTGACGGTGGACGGATTACTCCTGCCCGGATTGCCTTTCCGTCCGGGCGGCGACGGATTACCATTCGAGCCTTTATTGCCCCTTGGATCGACGGGTTTCTGCGCACTAAGGACACTTGGCAAGATTAAGACAAGGACTAAGATCGTAAGAGCAGATTTGAGACTTGAACCGCGTGTAAATCTCATGGGCTTAAATTTCTGAACTAACGCCGGGAAATACGTGGGGCGCGAGATGCGCTTCGTTTGACCTCAAGCTTAGCACATCTCGCGCCCGGATAAGTAAGGCCCTGGCGTCAGAACGAAAGCTTCAAGACGAACTGGATGCGCCGCCCCGGCGTCACTGTGTCGGTCGCCTGCCCGAAGCCGGGCGCTTCGAGGAAGCGGATCGGGATGCCGAAATTGGCCCGATTTGTCAGGTTAAAGAACTCCGTGCGGAACAGCAATTCCTTACTTTCTTTAATCCGAATGTGCTTGGCGACGGCCAGGTTGAAGAGCAACAGGTTGCTCGCACGGAACGAGTTGCGCGGCACGCTGCCATCTTGCCCGATGGCGGCCAACAGCGAGGTCGGGTCGATGCCGGACTGCAACACCAAAGGCTGTTGGCGGTTACCTGTGCGGGTGATACTGCTAGTTGAGTTCAAGCGATCCGTCAGGTTGCCGTCGAGGTTCACGTCGAAAATCGAGTTAACGGTGAAGGGTTGGCCCGTCTGGAATTGCCCGGTGCTCGCCAACTCAAGCCCGCCAAAGATCGCGCTGACAGCGTGGCTCTCGTGGCTGAAGTTCGGGAGCGTGTAGATCAGGTTATAAGCAGCCCGGTGCCGCACGTCAAAGTTGGCGTCGGCGCGCTCACCTGCGCGTGTCAGACTGTTCTGCGGCAGCGCCGACGCGCCCGCCAACTCGAACACATCCGACACATCATCCTCCACTTTTGAGAAAGTATAGTTCGCCTGATATTGGAATCGACGCACGAACCGACCACGCACTTGCACTTGCAGCGCATCGTAACGCGAGTTGGCTGTCGTCTCGAAGATGTTGACCGCGCCGACCCCCCCGCCCGTCGGCCGGCCACCTACGATATTGCCATTTTGATCAACCCTGGCTCCGGGCGCGAGCGTGACCCCGGAGAAATCCGGCACTGAGGACGTTTGGTCAAAGAAAACCGGCAATAGGATTACATTCGAGCCTAAGTTCGGGGTGGTGAAGCGCAGCAGGTGGCGGCCCTGTGTGCCGACATAAGCAGCAGAAACAACGGTCTTCGCGCCTAGTTGCTGCTCAACCGTGACCGAGTAGTGTTGCGCCATCGGCGTCGAAAGATCTTTCGCTGGCAGCGTTACACCAAAGCCGAAAGCAGGGTTTTCTCTGCGGTTAACATCGACCACGACTCCCGGCGGAAGCCCCGAGTTAAGCGAGTTAAGCGTATTGGGAATCGTGTACGGACAGAATATTCTGCCGTCCGCCGCCCGGAAGCAGCCCGCACCCAGACTAGCATTGGGCGCGGAGATACCGTTGGTCGGGGAGGCAGTGTTGAAGATGTTGAACCCGATTCCATTCGGGTATGTATCACTTCTGACGTTAGTCAGATTAATCCCGCCGCCGGTGTTGAGCGTAAGAAAGTTCGGGAAGGTGCTGCGCGACTGACTAATCACGGCCCCGATAATTTGATCATAGAACCAACCATAGCCGGCCCTGATCGTGGTGGAAGGCCGAGGGGAGTAGGCGATGCCGAGGCGCGGCGCGAAGTTGTTGTGGTCGGGATCAAAGATGCTCGTCCGCCCGGCGATGAACCGCTGTAGATTCGGCAGCAGTTGCGCCACGGCGGGACTATTGAAGGTGCTTTCAATGCTCCGATGCACTTCGCGGGCTGGCGTGGTGTATTCGTAGCGCAGGCCATAAGAGAGCGACAGATTAGGTCGCACCCGCCACTCATCTTGGCCAAAGAAGTATAACTCATAATAGCGCAACCCGATTGTGCTGGAACTGCCGGGGGCGATCAGCGTTTGGAAGGTGCCGCTGGCCGCCTGCGCCGCGGCTAAGTCAACCGGGTTGAAGAAGCCATTAAACCTGAAATTTGAAGCCGCGCCAGTAGTCGGGTTTGTGTCAAAGCGCAGCCGCGGCGCGCCATTGAAAGTTATCAACGAGCGTGCGTTCCGCGGCAGATCACTATTTAGCTCGGCCCGCCGGATGTCTGTCCCGAAGGCTAGCCGGTGCCGACTACCAACGGGTAAGAACAGACTATCGGCGACTTGATATGTGTTGTTGACGCGCCGCTGCGGAAAGTTAAAGACATCCACGCCGACCGAACTAAAGCCGGCAATCACAACTTGGCCGACGGGCCCTAGCGCGCCGTCCTGGATAAACCCATTGCTGCCCGCAACGCCACGTTCAGTTGTCCCTTGGTTGTTATAAACGACCGAGCCTGTGTTAGCCACGATGCGCCCGCCCCGACTAAAACAGGTATTCAGCCCCCCGCCAATGGAGCACTGGGGCAGCGTGTTGTTTACCAGGTAAGGCGCGTTGAGCAAGAACGGCTCGTTCGGCAGTTTGCTACTCCGCAATTGTTCGGGGCGGCGCAATTGCTCGAAATCGAGGCGCGTCCGCCCGTAGGAGGCCCGAAACTCATTCGAGACCGTGTTTGTAATCTGGCTATTGAGAATAGTCGAGAAGTTCTGTGTCCGCACGTTCGGGCGCAGCGAAGAGAAGATCGCGCCGCCCGTCACCGGGATGTCGCGGAAGTCGTCTGTGAAGTTATAGCGCCCGGCGAGTTGATGCTGCGCGCCGAATGCGCCGAAGTTAGCGTCGAACTTGCCGGAAGCAATTTTGCTTTGGCCACCCGCCGGTAAAGTTTGCGTCAGCGTGTTACGGCCGTAGACGCCGGTCGGGTTATTCGGGAACGGGAAGAGGCTAAAGACCGCGTCGCCCTGAAGCGCGGTCGGGAAATAAAAATCCAAGGCCCCACCGGTGCAGGTGCCTAGATTAGAAAAGTTTTGACAGGTAAGCGGATTAAAGAAAAGTCCGCTCGCGCCGGTGCCGAACGCACCGCGCTGTTCGACGGTGGGTACGGCGAAGTTGGCTTCTTTGGTGGCGTTGAGGATGTGCCCTTCGGCGGAGACGAAATAGAACAGGCTGCGGCTCTTCGGCTTGTTAGGATCGCCCGCCACCAGCGGGCCGCCAAGCACGAAGCCACCTTGCCCGAGCGTGAATGAATCTTTACCGCCACTCTCATTGCGCACGGTGAGCGGCGCATTATTGAGCAGCACAGGTTGATTATTCCCGGCCCGGAGCGCCGTCACGGCGTTACCGTTGCTGGTATCAAAGAAGTCGCGCGAATTTAACTGACTGGTATTGAGGAAACCGAAGATCGTGCCATGCGTGCTGTTGCCGCCTGAGCGCGAGACGGCGTCAACCTGCGCGCCGATGTTCCGCCCGTACTGCGCGGGCGCGAGCAGGGTGGTGACGTGGTATTCCTTAATCGACTCGACCGGTTGCGGCACGAGCGCGAGGAAGCCTTGCCGCCGGACGCCGATATCCTCGTCGTTATTGTCCGACCCGTCCACCGTGAAATTGTTCGCGCGCGAGCGCAAACCGTTAACCGCGAACTGACCCGCGCTGCCGACGCCCGCGCCGACGCCAGGGCCGGCTACGTCGCCCTGCGTCTGCGGCGGCGGCGCGACGCCGGGGAGCAAGAGCGCGAACTCGTCGAACGTGCGCACAAGGGTGACCGCACCGAGGGGTAAGGTCGAAACCTCTTTTTGTGTATAGGCACCTTCACGTCGCCCGTCCGTCGTGTTGATATCGCCGCGGATGCCCTCTTCAGGCTCCGCGTCTTGGCCCGGTATCGCGTTATTCGGCTTAGCAGCCAGCGCCGGAGACGCCAGTGGTGTGGACGTGCCGGCAATGACATGGCCTGGGCTAGCCGCGTTCTCAGGCGAGTTTGTGGGCGTGGGCATCGTGACCGCGCCCGCCGACTCCCGCTCAAGTCTGATCGGCGGCAGCACCTCTCGTTTTCTCGTGATGAAAACGCCTTGCGTCTTCGTGACTTCCTTGAACCCCGGCACTTTCACGCGCACCGTGTAAGCACCGGGCTGTAGCTGATATTTGACGAAACTTCCATTCGAGTTGGTCTTAATCGCGGTCTGGAATTGAGTTGCTTCGTTAATGAACTGCACCACCACCCCGGCTACAGGCTGGCCCTGATCGTCGAGAATTTGGCCTTCCACCGCGCCGGTCGTATTGCTCTGAGCGGGCGCAAGCGGGATTACCAGCAGACAGAGGAGTAGCGACAAAAAGATAGAAAGAACCGAACGCGAGGTAAACCGGGGGTTGCGTTGCATTGAGCTATCCTCCATGAAGCCGAGCCATCCCCTAATCATCGAATGATTGCGAGGATGCGTTAGCCTCTAGCAAATGTCTCCGGTTGCGGCCGGGAGACCCATAAGGGAGCTTACTAATGACAAAAGAACAGAGCGGTCGTGTCTAAAATTTAGGCGGCGTGGTTATAATTAAGGAGCGGCCCGAAGATCAGTAAGGACTACCTTGGCGACAAGGTTCTGATTTGCTTTATCCCCGCCGAGGGGATATACCAATTTAGGCGCGGCAGAATGTAGACTCTTCACTCATCCATTGTCAAGAACTTTAACACTTGCGTAGTAAATCACAATCGCATCCAAAACAGTCACACATTAGTAAGCGCGCGGAGTTCCGACTCTATTAAACCTGTTGCGTGATAAGGCAACTTGAAGAAGAGCAAGCTGCCGCTCAGTTCACTTGCGTTACATTTGCAACCCGGTTCTTTGAAAGATTCTCTCGTAAGCTCTCAAGTTGACTAACCCGGATACGATGTTCATCGCCT
>JBBQGM010000032.1:0-48581 GCA_038322995.1 Pyrinomonadales bacterium | reverse complement strand
GAACAGACGGGCACGGCGGATGCGCACCAAGAGAAGGGTGCGGAATCGGTCGGCGCGGCCAAGTAAATTTTGTAACTTTCACACGGGAGCAAAATTTCGTTCTCGGCGAGCGCAGCTTGTAGCGGTGAACCCGCCGGGCTGCGCTTCACTTTAGTCAGGCAGCCTTCAGCCGTCGGTGTCCGTGAGTTCGATGGTTGGCATGGTGGTGATTGACGATTATTTATTGAAGGAGAGTTTGTATCATGGCGGAGATTACGGCGGGCGCGGTCAAGGCGCTGCGGGAAAAGACGGGCGCGGGCATGATGGAGTGCAAGACGGCGCTCACCGAGGCGGCGGGCAACGAAGAGCAGGCAGTGGACATCTTGCGCAAGCGCGGCCTCGCGTCGGCGAAGAAGAAGGAAGGGCGCATCGCGGCCGAGGGCGCAGTCGGCTCGTACATTCACATGGGCGGCAAGGTCGGTGTGTTGGTCGAGATCAATTGCGAGACGGATTTCGTCGCGCGCACGGAAGAGTTTCAGCAACTCGTCAAAGACATCGCCATGCACGTCGCGGCGGCCGAACCGCGCTACGTCCAACGCGCCGACGTGCCGGCCGAGGCGCTTGATAAAGAGCGCGAGATCGCGCGGGCGCAGGCCCAAAACGATCCGAAGAACGCGAACAAGCCGGAGCAAGTGATCGATAAGATCATCGAAGGGCGGCTGAACAAGTATTACGAGGAGGCGGTGTTGCTCGACCAACCGTTCGTCAAAGACCCAGCCAAGACGATCAGCGATCTGCTGACGGAGAAGATCGCCGCGATCAAAGAGAACATCACCGTGCGCCGCTTTGCGCGCTATAAGATGGGTGAAGGCATCGAGAAGCGCAACGATGATTTCGGCGGCGAAGTCGCGGCGCTCACGGGCGGCAATCAGTAGAGTCGAGCAATGACTACAGCCGAAGCACAAGCCACGAGCCAACGTCCGCCCGCATACCGCCGAATTCTGTTGAAACTGTCGGGCGAGGCGTTGATGGGCGCGCAGAACTATGGCGTGGACGTGGATGTCGCGCGGGCAGTGGCCGAAGAGGTCAAAGCGGTACTTGCGCTCGGCGTCGAGGTGGCCATCGTCGTCGGCGGCGGCAACATTTTTCGCGGCGTGTCAAAGAGCGCGGGCGGGATGGATCGCTCGTCGGCCGATTACATCGGCATGTTGGCGACGGTGATGAACGCGGTCGTCTTGCAGGATGCGTTGGAGAAGGCGGGCGCACACACACGCGTGCTGTCGGCTTTGAACATCCCGGAAGTGGCGGAGCCGTTCATCCGTCGCCGCGCGATCCGGCATCTGGAAAAAGGGCGCATCGCTATCTTGGCCGCCGGGACGGGCAATCCTTATTTCACGACCGACTCGGCCGCCGCTTTGCGGGCACTGGAGATCAAAGCGGAAGTGATCTTGAAAGCCACGAAGGTCGATGGCGTCTACGCGGCCGACCCGGTGAAAGACCCGACGGCCGAGCGTTATGATTGCATCACGTATCAAGAGGTGTTGGAACGACGGCTCCAAGTGATGGACGCCGCCGCCATTTCGCTCTGCATGGATAACAATCTGCCCATCATCGTCTTCAACATGCGCACGCCCGGCAACATCATGCGCGTCGTCACCGGCACGCCCGGCATCGGCACAACGGTCTGCATGGAGCAGGAGCGCAGCGAAACCACGGATGGCTTAGCGAAGTTAGGTTAATGCGCCGGCTTGCGCCCGCCGCCGCTTAAAGAGTGGGAGAGAGCTTATGAGCGAGAAAGACGTAATCAAAGATACGCGCCCGCGTATGGATAGCGCGGTCGAGGATTTGCGCCGCAGGCTGGCGACGGTGCGCACGGGGCGCGCGGTGGTGAGTCTGCTCGATCCTGTCATGGTCGATTATTACGGCACACCGACGCCGCTCAATCAGTTGGCCTCCGTCCACGTGCCGGAACCGCAAATGATTACTGTGCAACCGTGGGATCAGACGCAGTTGGGCGTGATTGAGAAAGCGATCCGCGCGGCCGATCTGGGCTTGAACCCGTCGAACGACGGCAAGCTTGTGCGCGTGCCGATTCCGCCGTTGACGGAGGAGCGCCGCCGCCAGTTGGCGAAGCAGGTGCATGAGTTTGCGGAGGAGCATCGCACGGCCGTGCGCAATATGCGCCGCGACGCCAACGACCGTTTGAAGAAACTGCTCAAGGACAAGACGATCTCCGAAGACGCCGAGCGCGATGCGCTGGACGAGATACAAAAGCTGACCAACAATTTCATCAGCAAGATCGACGAGTTGGCGAAGAATAAAGAGCAAGAACTGCTGACCGTCTGAGCGGGCAGGAAATTTAGCGGCGCAAGGCGAACCGGCGCGAAGGAGTTGCTGCTCCTTCGCGCCGGTTCGCTTGCGCTGTTTCTTTTCTCGCTTAAATCACTGGCCACCGGGAATGGCGAATGCGGTAGCCGGCAACGTTTGATTGAGTTTTATTTCTTTGGCCTTGAACTCGGCGTAGGCCGCGCCGCCGGGCAAATCCATCTTCCAGGTGGAATTGACCGGCACGAGCACGCCTTCAAAAGTTTGCACCTTCGTGTGCTCGACGCTGAAGACAAAGCCTTTGTACGGCACTTCGTAGCGGATGATCTGCCCGGTCTTCGCGTCAACGTAAAAGTCGGTCGCGTTGCCGTCCGCGTCGGCGATACGGAAGGCGCGCTCTTTCTTCTTGTCGGGCAGCGCGCTGACCACGAAGCCGGGCTGATCGAATTTGGTGAGTGCGACGAGCCCGAGTTTATTCATCGGTGGCAACTCGACGCGCGGCAGGGAGGTATAGCTGCGCTCGCCGTCGAAGATGCTCTCCAATTGAAAGAGCGGCGTCTGAATGTTCATGCGCATGCGGTCGCCGGCCAGCAGGAGGCCGAAGTTGCCAGAGAGCGATTGCGTCGAGCCGGGCGAGTACATGTCCACCGCGCCGATGAGCATCATACTTTTTAGCGCGCGAAACTTCTCGCCGCCCTGCGCGTTGAAAGCGGCGCGGGCGAGATCGAGCGGCGCGGTCGTCGCCGTGATAGCGGCCGCTGATGTAGTGGTAGCGGCGGGCGGCGCAGGGTTAATGGCCGCAGTCTTTTCCTGCGCATGGCCGCTGGCGGCGAGCAGCAGGATGGTTAACAACGCACGGAGAGTGGTGGCGGGGGCGGCGTGCTTCATGCCTTAACTCCTTATATTTTGTGGCCGGCCAAACTACCAACGATTTTGCGCCTGTGCGCGAGTTGTTGTCTCACACACAGACGCAACACCGGTAGGTAGTGTTAACGATGAAACCGGGGCGCGAGTTTCGCCCGGGCCGCAACGTTAGAAACTGAAGCGCACCTGTGCCTCAACGCAACGGTTGTTGGGGCACCGCCCACCGCCGCCACCGCCTCCGGGGCCGAAGCCGAATAACCCGCCCGACGAGACCACGCGCCCAAAGTCAGGCGAACTGAGATTGCTGACGATCTGACCCGGATTCGTATGGTTGAGTATGTTGTTGAAGTTCAAACTGAACGTCATGTTGTAGCGTTTGTCGTTGCGGCCACCAGCGCCACCAAAACCGCCACCACCGCCGCCACGCTGGCCGCCACCACCACCGCCGCCAAAGACGCCGCCCGCACCGAACGGGCCACCGCCGCCGCCGCCGCCACGTGCGCCACCACTACCACCAGCACCGCCCTGCGCGCCCCGGCCGCCGCGCCCACCGGCGGCGTTGCTGTCGCTACCGGCCGCCGGCGTAGTTGCGCCGCCCGGCTGGTTGCTCGCCGCCTGTCGACCCTTGACGTTGCCGAAGCTGAACGTCTTGCTCAGGCGTAGGTTGACGGTGAAGATGCCACCGTAATGGCCGAAGTTGCGCGGGATAAGCGGCGTGCCGGCGGCCGGGCGCAAATCGAAGTTGCCGAAGGGCGTCACCTTCAAATTGTTCGGATCGGTGGCGACGGTCGCGAGCGCCGGGCGATCAAAGAACTGCGTGTCGCCGTTGTTGTCTAAGCCCGTCGTGATGTTGAAGGGCCGGCCCGACGTGGCGATGATGAGCGGGTTTAAGCGTACAGCCCAAGGCAACGTGTACGAACCGCCGAAGAAGAAACGATGGCGCACGTCAATCGAGGAGCGGCCATACTCTTGACGCAGATTGTAGTTGTCGGCCGGGAACGAGCCGACGCCGTCCGTGTCGCTGTTCGTCCGGCTCAACGTGTAGTTGGAGAAGATCGTGAAATTAGCGTTGAAGCGCGTGTTCGCGCTAATAACCAACTGATCTTGATTGAGCACGCCGTTCGATTCGTACTCGTAGAGATTGCCCTGCGTCGTGAGCGGGCGCACGCCGTTCAACGGGGCGTTGACGTTGCGCACCCGCAGCAGATGCAGCGAGCGCGTGTGGATGTAGTTGGCGGTCGCCGTGACCCTACCGGGCAAGAGCCGTTCGACGCTGAAGGTCGATTGGATCGTATAGGGCGCGGATAGATCGGGATCGAGTTGGCGGATGACCAAGGCGCTGCGAAACGGCGTGAGGGCATCAATCGTGGGCAGCGCCTGCCCGGCAAAGAGGACGCCGCGCGCTTGCGTCAGAATGCCGCGCGCGATGGCGTTCTGCGTGGCGACGGCGTTGACCTGCTCGACGGTCGCGCAGCCATCGGCGGGTGCGCCGCTCGCGCCGCACAAGAAGGGCAGCGGCCTCTCCGTGATGACGAACTGCTGTTGGTTCGTGCCGTTGAAGCGATTGGCCTGCAAGGTCAGGTTCTCGCCGGCGCGGTCATAAAAGATGCCGAAGCCGCCACGCAGAACGGTCTTGGGCTGCCGGCCGCCTGTGCCCGGCGACCAGGCGAACGAGAGGCGCGGCGCGAAGTTAATCGGACTGTGGATGTTCGTCTGATTCTCGTAACGCAAGCCCGCGCTCAGCGTAAAGTTCGGGCGCACGCGCCAGTCGTCTTGCAAGAACAAACCCAAGTCAGTCTGGCTGACACCCGCCGTGGGATTGCCGCCGGAGATGTTGAACTGCGTGGGCAAAACACCGGCCACGCCTTGCGCGAAGGCGCGGAACTGATCTAACGACGAAAGCGGGCCGCGCCCGGAGAAGATGACCGTGCCGTTGAAATTCTGCTGCGTGAAGTCTGTGATGTGCGCGCCGCGCACGCGCACGCCGGCCTTCATTGAATGCTTGCCGCGTGTGAACGACGTGTAGTTTTGCAACTCGAAGCGATTCGTCGTGTTGCGCGCGGGGCCGGCGTTCGAGCCACCACCCGTGAATGCGCCCAGCACACTGACCACGGGCAACGAGATGTCGCCGCCCGACTGGTTGCGATTGTGCTGGAATAGGAAGCGCGTTTCGTTGATGACGGTCGGCGACAGTACCGCCGTCTCGGTTACTTGAAATGTCTGATTCGTGCTCGTCGAATTGAATGTGCGATTGATGCCGAAGAACGGATCAACGTCGAGCGAAGAGTCGCTCGTGCCGAGGTTGCTCTGCCGGTTGCGCGCGAAGCTGTAGCGGCCCACGATGGTGTTCTTCGCGTTCAACTGATAGTCAACGCGCGGGCTAAAGGTGAACGTGCGGCGCGGCACGACGAGCGAGCGATTGATGCGCGTGTCGGTGAACGTCACCGGCGTGATGAAGCGCGCGTTAATAATCGAGTTGTCGTCCGAGTCGCGCTTATCGAAGTCGAGAAAGTAGGACGCCTTCTTCTTGATGATCGGGCCGGAAAGATTGCCTTCCATGTTGCGCGCCTGATAGGGCGCACGTCGGGGCGCGTAAGGATTGCGCGAGTTGAAGCTCTCGTCCGAGAAGGTGAAGCCGACTTGCCCGCGCGTTTTGTCTGTGCCCGGCCGGGTGAGAATCTCGATGCGCCCGAAGCCGAGGCGGTCGAACTCCGCCGAGAACGGGTTCTGGTTGATGCGAATTTCGCGGATCGACTCTTTCGGCGGAATGCGCCCGCCGGTGAAGCCGTCGATAAAAATCTGCCCGCCGTTGGGGCCGGCCGCCGGGCCGGCCAGGGCTTGCAACGCGGCTGCCAGGTCATCCGGATCATCGGGCAACGAATCAAGGTCTGTGCCCTTGATGACGAGCGCGCTGCCGTTGTTCTCCGCCTCCGTACTCACGGGCGTCTCGGCCGCGACCGTCACCTCTTCCCTATCCAGCGTGATGCTCAACTTGATGTCGAGCGTCTCGCGCTTGCCCGCCGTGATCTCCACGTTCGGATTATTGTAGACGGCGAACCCGGCCGCCGCCGCCGTCAGGAGATACTTGCCCGGCGCGACGGCGTTGAAGCTATATGAGCCGTCGTCGCCCGTCTGCGCCGTCTGTTGCCCGCCTTTCGCGTCCACGAGCGTGACAGTTGTGCCGACGAGCAGCCCGCCAAATTCGTCCGCCACCTGCCCGCGCAACGCACCGGTCGGCGCCTGCTGCGCGAAAGCGGTCGTACCGACGCTCAACAGGAGCGCGAGCGCAAGGCTCAGCGTGCGGCTGCTGATAACTGAAAATGTATGCATGATCTTTTGAATAACTTCCTTCTCGCGTTGAACTAGCTGAACTGATTTGTCTCGCCTTGCGCTGCACCGCGCGAATAAAATGCAAGAGGCGCGAGCGGCTAAATTTGAGATTTGAAATCTAAAGCTGAAACTTCAAATTTCTTCTTTATGCGCGCTCGCGCCCCGCTATCTGTTACGGCAAGCCGATGCCGAAATCGAGCCCGGCCGGCATGCCCGTGCCGAGACTCTGCCCGGCCGGCCCTTGCTGTTGCGTGCGCGGACCCATCATGGCGAGCAGCGCGTCCGCGCCCGCGATCACGTTGATCGCAGTCAGCCGCGTTGGGTCTGCGCCCACCGTGCTGGAGACGATCAGAACATCGCCCGGTTTCAATTCGGCCAGCGTCGTCGCGGGCAGCCGCTCAAGCATGTTCTGGATGTCGAAGCCGCCCGCGCCGCCGCCACCCATGCGCCGCTGGCCGGGGCCGGGGCCGCCTTGTTCACCGCTCTGTTGTGGCGAACCACCGGCTGCTGATTGTCCGGCCGGTCTGCCCTGCCCGTCGGGCCGTCCACCGCCGCCGCCATTACCACCGCCCTGTCCGCGCGTCGCCATCATCTGCGCCATCATTTCCGGCATGCGCCGCAGCGACGAATCCTGCCCGACGACGACGGTCAGCGTTTGCTTCGTCTGTCCATTCTTGATCGTGATCTGATTGTGCGCTGCGTCAACGGCCGTGACCGTGCCGAGCAGCGTGCGGAACGTGCCCGACACCACCTCCTGCGGCGTGAAATGTGTGCCGTCCGCGCTCCGGTCGCCAAGCGCGCGCAACTGATCGCCGACCTTCAATTCAGCGAGCGTGCTGGCTTTAGCATCGTCGAACTTGACCGAGTCGGGCGCGTAACGCCGGAACTGCGTCGTGTCGCTCGCGGCAATCACGACCGGCTGATTGCCCTCGCGCCCGCGCACGTTGACCGTGATCTCTTTCGTCGCCGGATTGAGCGCGGCGACGACGCCCAGCACACCGCGCCGCCGCCACTCCTCGCGGTCACGCTCATGCTTTTGCGCAAGGTCGGCTTTAGTCATCACGATTACTTGTCGTGCCGGCACAGACTTTTGATCGTCGGCAACTCGACCGCGTGCGAAGACACGATCACCTACGGCGACATCCGTCATGGCAATATCGGTTGCATTCTTCAAGCTGGTCTCGCCCGGTGGTACACGCTTGTAACTAGTCTTGTCGTCGAGCATTACAACGACCACCGAACCGGTACCTGTCTTGACAGTTAGCTGCTTTGCCGCCCCGTCGATAGTAGTCACTTCTCCGATGACGCCGTTGGGCGAAATGCCCGCGCCCGGCTGCTGTGGCGCGGCGGGCGTTGTGGCAGTTGTTGTGCCGGGCTGTTGCGCGTGCGCGCCCACTGCGAGCAGACAGGCAACGAGCGGCAAACTGGTCAGAAACTTTTTCATGCGTCCTCTTTTGTTAATCCAAAAACTAGCCGCCAGCTACGGGAAATTTGAGATGCGGTGCGCCCGTCAGCGCTCCTGTCGTCCGCGTTCTTCATCGCGTCGGCTGTCTTGCTGTGCGACTATAGTGTCGAACTGCTGTTGCTGCGCCGGCGTTAACAACGCGCGGATGCGTGCGCGGGCCTTCAATCTCGGCTCCTCGAAGCGTGGGCGCAAATCCTTGCGCAACGTTTGATACTCGCCGCGCGTCTCGTCGAGGATGGCGCGGATCGCGGTCGCTTGCGCATCCGTCAGACTAAGATCGCGCCGCATGGCGTCGAAGCGCGCTTGCATGTCGCGCTCGCGGCCGTCGCGGCGATTAGCGGCGCGCGAGTGATAGAGCACATCAAGCGCCGCACCCGTCGCGCAGCCCAAGCTGAATACGACCAGCAGCACGAGCCAGATTTTAAGTCGAGTCCGCCCGGTCAAAATTATTTACCGCCTCCCTGCTCTGCCCGTTCAACGACAATGGTCAACACGTCGTCGCGCGAAAGATTCTGCGCATCCGCCAACACCGCCTGCTCGACGCCCGCCTCGCTGCCATAGTAGGCCTCGTCGCCGAACCCGGTCGCCACCGGTGTACGGCCACTCGCCAACCACAACACCAGGGTTAAGACGACCGCCGCAATCGCCGTCATGGCCGGCACGGCCCGACGCGCCACCGCTAACAGCGCGAGCCAGCCTTCATCCGCAACCGGCTGTTGCGTCTGCTCTATCGCCGCGATGCGCGCCCGCAGGCGCGTGTAGAGAAACGGCGAGGTGGCCGCCGACTCGAACGCTTCCTCGTTGTCTGCCGCCGCGCGCACGAGCAGTTGCCCGACGTGGTCGAGTTGCTCGGCTTGTTGCTTACGTTTACTGCTCATCAAGAACCTCACGGCAGCCCTAAACTTTCGCGGCTCACAGTAAAAAGACGACGCGCGCCGGTCGCCGGTTACAGCTAAATTTCACGGCTAGACATATTTCCGCAGCACGCGCCGCAGGTGCGCCCGCGCACGATGGGCGCGAACTTTGACTTTGGGTATCGACCAGCCGACGAGTTTAGCGATCTCGGCGACGGACAGCCCTTCGGCGTCGAGCAGGGTGAGGACGAGCCGATCTTCGGCGGAGAGCCGCGCGAGCAGCTTGCCAGCAAGGTCGCGCGCGACGAGCGCGGTTTCGACATCGGGCCGCGCGGCGGCGGCGCGTAGTTGCGCGGTCAGCGCGTGCGTCTCGGTGGCGCTGAGATCGTCGAGTTGTTGTTCGGGTCGCCGCTGTGCGCGCCGCAGTTCGTCGTAGCAGGTGTTGACCGTGATCTGCGCGAGCCACGCGGCAAACGAGGCCGCGTGCGCGCCGGCAAACTTCGGCAACGCGAAGTAAGCTTTCGTGAAGCTCTCTTGCACGATCTCTTCGATCTGTTCCGGGCGGGCGAAGAAGCGCGCGGCCGTGCGCGCGACGCGGCGGCGGTGGCGCTCGAAGAGTTGCGCGAACGCAGTCTCATCGCCCGCGCACGTGGCAGAGACGAGCGCGTCGTCGGTCGGTTCGTCAGACGGATGCACGAGTTGTTAATGGGCAGTGTGCCGAGCGGCCAGGAGATGAGCGCGCACGTCTCTGCTCGCCTTCAGCCTCTCGCGGACAGTCGCCAGCCGAGCGGGTGGCGCGCTGTCAACGCCAGTCCCAAGCTGGTCACAACTAGCCCCGCGACGCCGAACACCCAGACATAAGGTAGCGACAGCACGACGACCCAGAAGACGGTGCCGAGCAAGAGCGCGATTGATTCCGACCGGCTGCGTTCCGCCAACAGCACGCGCTGTAACCAACGCCCCGTCGCCGCGTGGATGGCGACGCGCCCGAACAGGTAGGCGACTAGGAGCAACAACAACGCAAGTGCGCCGACCAACGCGCTCACGACCGGCGGCAAGATAAGCGCCGCGCCCGCGCCGAAGACGATGACGACCGCGCCCAAGAAACCGATGAGAGCTACGCGCAGACTCGTCAGATGCAGACGCGTGGCGGCGCGACTGATCGCGCCCGGTGTGGCCGCCGTCAGCGCGAGCGAGACGACGAACCAGAACAGCACGGCCAGCACGCGCACACCGATAGCAGCGAGCGTCCAACGCGGCGTCAGCAACATCGCGGGGTTGCGCGCCAGTTCGCGCAATTCGGCTTCATAACCCGCGAACATCATGGTCGTGCTTGTTTGCCCGCGCCCCGGCGCGCTCTGGCCGTGATGATACGTGCCGCCGATGACCAACACGTCGCCACCGATGTACGAGCCGTCGCGCTGCATGACCGAGCCGCCCACGGCCGCCACGTCGCCCTGCACGTGACCTTCGACGATCACATCGCCGCCAAACGACATGACCCCGTGCTGGACGTTGCCGCGCACGACGACCGACTGGCCCAGCCCGAACACGTCTTTGCACGCATCGCCTTCGACGATGAGCGGCGGCCGCTCGTCGCGGATGGCGCGCGGGGCATTCGTAACGGCTTGCGCGTAAACGGCGAGGCCCGCGCCGCAGAGTAACAAACACACGAGCGTCATGGCCCGGCTCAGTGCCCGGAACATGTCGGCGGCAAAAATGTGCTCGTAAGTGTTTGCGTCCACGTCGGTCTACGAATCAGTTAAAAGTTAACTACGTGCATGGTCGTCGCTTGCGGGGCGAGGGGCAACGAAAGCGCGCCTGTTGGCGTCCGTTGTCAGTCGGGGATGCGCGTGCGGTGATAGCTGTTGATGAGACGGAGGAGTAGCACGATGACGCCGGTTAGACCAATGAAGAGTAAGAAGCGGGGTGCGCCGGATTCACGCGTCAGTTGTGCACTGAGCGCACGCAGGATGAGCGCCGCGCCCTGGCCCGTTTCAACGAGTGCGTGCCAGAGCATGTCGAGCGCCGCGCCTAGCGCGCGGGCCGCCACACGCACGGGCGCGAACGCCTCGCCAAACGCATGCGCGCCTAGCAACGCGAATGCCAGCGCGGTCAGGCCGACGCAGAGCAGCAACGCGCGCTTGCGCTCGCCGTGCTGCCGCAAGCGGCCCATGTCCGACTGCGCCCGCGCCTGCACCACGCGACTGAAATCGCGCGGCAGCCCCGGCTGGCGCGTCATATCGCCGAACGCCGCGTCGAGCAGGCACAGCAGACGCCGCTGCTCGTTGAGTACCGCCGCGCAGGCCGCGCACCCGCCTGCGTGTTGCTCAAAGCGCGCGGCGGCCTCCACGCTCAACTCGCTGTCGAGATAGGCCGACGTGTCCGCCGGGCGGCAGTCGGCGCAAACTGGTGGTGTGGCGGTGGTGGCGGCGTCCATCGTATTGCTTGTGTCCCCTTGGTCGTTTAACCCGTAGTGATGCCGCGCGCGACGAGCGGCGAGCGCATGGCCTCGCGGGCGCGGAAGATGCGATTCTTGACCGTGCCGAGAGGCAGGCCCGTCACTTCCGCGATCTCGTCGTAACTGAGATCGTGCCCGTGGCGCAGAATGATCAACTCGCGATAGGCGGGCGGGAGCGCACGGATCACGTCGTCGATTTCGGCGCGCCGCTCGTGTTGCTCGCTCTGTTGTTCGGGCGTAAGCAGGCCGCTGCGCAGGGGGCGCTCGTAGCCGTCCGCCGTCTCCAACTCCTGCGTGCGCGGGCCCAGGCGGCGCAGATGATCAATCGCGGCGTTGTGCGCGATGCGATAAATCCAGGTGGAGAATTTGTATTCGGGGCGATAACGGGCGAGCGAGCCGTAGACTTTGATGAACACTTCCTGCGTCAGATCAAGCGCGGCTTCGTAGTCGCCGGTCATGCGATAGACGTAGGAGACGATGGGGCGCTGATAGCGGCGCACGAGTTCCTCGAACCCGGCATCCGCACCGGCCAAGGCGCGCGTGATCAGTTCGCCGTCCGGCAACGCTGCCATGCTCTCGAACGTGGGGAATAGTACGCTCATAAGCCTCTGAACAGTGGTGTTACGCTAACATAATGAGGGAAGTTTCAAAAGGCAGAATAGAGGTTAGAGGTTAGAGATCAGTAAGAACAAGTCTTTACTGATCTCTAACTTCTGATCTCTGATCTCTCTCTTTATGTCCACGCGAGCGCGGCGAGACCGGCGGGTGCGGCGAGTTGATTGAAGTCGAGATCGGGCGCGGGTAGCGCGAGTTGCACGTCGGCGGCGGTAACGAGGCGCGGGGCGGCGTTGAGTGTATCGGCGATCAGCGTGCGCGCCGCTTGGGGGTCGAGGCCGTCACCAGCGACGAGCAGTTGGTCGATGGTATCGGGCGTGATGCCTTCGGCCGTCTGTGCGGCTCTGCGGTCGCGGTAGAAGAGAAGGAAGCGGTAGAGTTCGTCGGCGCGATCTTCCGCTTCGCAGATGATGCTGCGCACGAGCAGCGGTTGGCCCGCGCGCAGCAGCACGGCCGTGAAGCCTTCGGCGTGTGCGCTGACTAAGAGCGCGTCGGCCGGCGTGCGCGCCCGGCGCAACCAACTGGCCTCGCCCATATGGCGCGGCAGGATCAGCCCGGCGTGCCAGCCGAGCGCGGCGAACGTCGCTTCATACTCGGCCAGCACCGCGAGGCGCACGACCGTGGTGAGATAACGCGCCCGCCCTTGGGTGTCCGTGCCTAGCCGCTCACGGGCGACGCGCAGTTCGTCGAGCGTGTGCCCGAAGGCGCGCTCGGTTTTCCAGCGCACCATCTCGTCCAATTCGGTGCGCGAACCCGACGGCGTTTCAAGCGTGATGATCGCGGTGCGCGTGGCCGCTTCGGGCAGCGCGATTGACCAACGCCGCCGCTTCAACAAGCCCGTGCTGCGCACCAAGTCGCCCAACACATCCGCCAGTTCGTTCACGTCCGCGATGTTGCTCTCTTCAAAGCTCGGTCGCAGCAACCCGTCCGGCAACGCCACGTAGCCCGCGCGCCGCACGGCGAACGCATCCCGCCGCCGGTCGAGCGCGACCACGGCCGCGCCCTCATGCGTCAGCCCGGCCGCCGCCGCCGGCCAACGCGGCCGGATCAATGTCGCCAGAGGATTCGCCATAAAAAGCTGTGACGAGTGGTTAAGTGCCGGCTACCAAGTTATAAAACATGGCTTAGCCCGTCACCCACCGCTCATCACGCACCCTTTCACCATTCGCTATAAGTGCCGCCATCCAACGACTGATCAGATGAGGCGCTATGCACATCAATGATGCCGGAGCCGCCGTCGGCGGAGGTTGCATCCTGCCCGGACTGCGGCACCCAATCACGCTGCCCGGTCATGGGATCAACGGGCAACTCGCGCAGATAGCCGGCTTGTGCCAGTTCGTCGAGCGAACCGGGCAGCTTGCCTTTGTCGGCGGCATACTGATCGATCATCTTGCGCATCTGGAACAGGTCGTCCCGGAGGACGGACTCGCGCGCAGTCTGCACCGTACGTAGGTACTGCGGCAACACGATCACCGCCAGCACGATGATGATCGAGATCACGATCATCAACTCCAACAACGTGAAGCCGCGCGCGCGCGGTTTGCGGCGCGCGGCGCGCGAACTGGAAGGCAGCAAGCGCCTGCGCTGCGCTGTTGCATTTGCCCTCCGCCCTGCGCCCTGCGTCATCTTCATATTCTTACCAATCACTGTATCTTGTCCCGTCGAGCGCCGTGCCGTCTGCTCTGGAAGTGACATCGAAGATGCCGGCGTCAGTCTTGTCGGAACACTGGCCGGGATCATCGAAGGGTGAGCGGAAACACCAATCGGACTTGCCGGTGATCGGGTCTTTCGGAATCTCGCGCAGATAAATCTTCTTCTTGTTCCCCAGCACCCCGCCCTTGGTCAAGTCCGACTCTTTACTCAGCAGATCGCCGCCCGTCCCCAAGCCGCCGCCAACCTGCGGCCCGCGCGGGACGACGCCGACGCCTGACACCAACGTGTCTAAATCCGGCGGGTAACGCTCAAGGTTATCGACGCCGAAGATCGTGCAGTCGGCAATAACGACGCGGCTGCGCGGGTCGAAGTTTTGCCCGCCTGGCTGACCTTGCTGCACCGGCGGCGGCGGGCCGGCACTGATCCCTGCGCCACCAAGCCCCGTGCATTGGATGCCGACCGTATCGCGGTGGAACTCTTTGATCGCCTCGCGCATCGTGCGCAAATTATCGCGCAGTTGAAACTCGCGTTGCCGCTTCACCGCCGTCTTGACCAAGGGGATGATGCCGACGGACAAGATCGCCATGATGGTCATCGTGATAACCAACTCGATCAGCGTCCAGCCGCCCACCCTATGTTTCGCGCGCGCGCTCATTTACTGCTTCACTACGAGGTGCGCCAGCGCCAGTTGCGGCACGAGACTGCGGCCGTCCGTCGTCATGAAATGCACGCCCGACTGCTCGAACGTCACGTCGCTCACACCGGCCGCGAGTGCTTCAATTTCTACAACCAGCAACACGCCCATGCCATTGATCGGCGTGCCGCCGGTAGGCGCGAGGACGGTGAACAGTGAACCAATCGGATCGATGGCCTGCGTCAGCGTGGCCCCGCCGGTCGGGCCGTCGAACAGGTTGCCCTTCGTTACCGAGCGCACGGCGAAGAGGCGCGGATCGAAGCGCAACGTCGTGGCCGCAAGGTTCAGAGGCGCGCCGGTCTTAATCAACACCAATAACTGTTGCCGTTCGCCGACGCGCATCTCCGGGTGGTTCGAGATGAGCATCAGCGCGGCTGCGCCTGGTGCGCCCGCAACGACCGGCGGCCCGCCCGGCGCAACGCGGTTCGCCCTGGTAAGCGCGGGCGGCGCTGCCACGTGATTGTCCATCGCCGGCACAGGTCTCACCGCCGCACTCGTGTTCGCCGTGGGTATGACGAGCGCTTGTTTGAACATGTCGCTCGTCAACGCGGCCGGCACGCTGGGTGCTACGGTGTTGATGGGTCGGATGTCGCTCGGCTGCGTGTCGTCGGCTGGCGGCACGCTCGTCGTGTTGGTTGCGTTGGTGAACGCAGCAGTCGTCGCCGTGTTAGTCGTCGGGTTCGCTGTCTTTGTACTGCTCGCGCCGGCGTTGAGCGCAGCGGGCGCGGGCACGTAAGCCGGCGGCAGCTCGCCTTCGTTCGTCGTCAATGGTGCGGCCACAGGGGCGGCGTTAGCGGTCGTCATCGGCGGGGCCGGCAGTTGCAGGTTGATGCTGCTCGGCAACTGGCGCGCGGCGGCGATCTGGTCTTCGCGCTCGGCATCGTCGAGCAGCGAGGCGATGGTCTGGCTGATCGGCGCTTGCAGCGAGCCGCTGTCGTGCGTCTCCAGATCGGCCGGCGTGACGGTCGGCGCACGCAGCACGCGCGGCGTGACGGTCACGACGATGTCCGAGTTGTTGCTGCTCTTAGTCGGCGTCGCGAACAGGCGACCCAAGACGGGAATGAGACCGAGCACGGGCACGCCGCGCCGCCCGTCCGATTGTTTGTCCTGCATGACCGAAGCGATCATCAGTGTGCGGTTGTTCGGGATGCGCGCCGTGCCGCTGATGCTGCGCTGGCTGAAGGTCGGCGTCAGATTCGATGCGCCGCCGATCACGTCGTTCGACTCGATCTCCATCTTCACCTGCACGTCTTGATCGGGGAAGACCTGCGGCGTGAACTTCAGGATGAGACCCGTGTCCTGATATTGAATCACCGGATAGCCGCCGTTGAAAATGCCGTTCGTCGCCCCCGCGCCGGTGTTCGCCCCGTTGTTAGTCCCGTTGTTGATGCCGTTAAAGCCGGTGACGGAGGCGGTCTGCACGGGCACCTTTTGCCCGATGCGGGTGGTGGACTGTTCGCCGTCGAAGGCGTGTACCTGCGTGGCGGCGAGCAAGCGCGTGTTGTCTTTGGATTGAAACAGGCTGAGCGTTGAAGACGGCAGCAGGAGCGCGCCGCCGACGATGTTCGGCACGAGGGTCGCCGTCCCGCCCGTTGTCCCTTTACCCGTGCCTGTGCCCGCGCCGGTGACGCGATTCTGGCCCGCGCCGAATGGGAAGGTGCTGGTGAGCAAGCCGCCGAGGCCGTTGGTGAGCGAGGTCGCATCGCCGAGTTGATTGCCGATCTGCAACAGATTGTTCCGCGACACTTCGTAGATGTTCACGTCCATCACGACTTCGGCGCGATCCTTATCCAGACTGCTGAGCAGTTGGCTGATGATGAGGATATTCTCCGGCGTGTCGCGCACGGTGACGCTGTTCGTCTGCACGTTCGGCACAACCTGCGGCTGGCGGCCGGCGTTGGCCGGCAGCGCCGATTGAATAATCGAGCGCGCATCGTTCGGAGCCATGTTCGACAGATAGAACGTGCGCAACACCAACTGCTGATACTGCGGCCGCTTCGACGCATCGGCGACGAGGATCGTGCGCCTGTCGAGTTTCTGGAAGAACAGGCCTTGCGCGAGGAAAATGTGATCGAGCGCGCGGGCGGTCGTCACGTCACGCAGGTCAATGTTGAGCGTGCGCTTCGGAAAGTCGCGGTCGAAGATGACGTTGAGGTTGAGATCGTTCGCCAGTTGGCGGACGAAGGTTTCGAGGTCGCCGGTATATTTGACGACGCGCAACTGTTCGGCCCGGCCCGTGGGCGCGGCCCGCTGCGTGGCGGTCGGGCGATACGATACCGGCACGGTCGGCACGGCATCGGCGGCGGGCGTGGCCTGGCTGACGCCGCCAACCGCGCTATTCGGCCCACCGTTCGTATTGCCGTTCGTGTTCGGGTTGCCTTCGCGGTTGCGCCCCTCTTTATCGTGCTGCAAGCGGAGCATGCGCTGCATCTCGGAGGCGGCCAGTTCGTTGATCGGATCGTAGCCGTAAGCCTGCCGGAAGGCGTTGTATGCACCCGCGTAGTCGCCCTGATCGGCGAGCGCGCGGCCCTGCTCCATGAACCGCTGCGAAGCGTTGAAGACGGAGCGGCGATAGTGCAACTGATATTCGGATTCCGAAGGATTCGCCGCGACGGCCAGCGCAAACTCTTGCGCGGCGCGCTCCCACTGCTGCATCTTCTCGAACTCGACGCCGCGGTTGTAATTCTTCTCGCCCTTCTTCGCCCACGCCGTCAGCGGCGCGCACAGCAAGCAAAAGACGACGAGCAGCGCAACGCATGCCCGCTTGTAAGAGTTGTTAGACTTCATCTCAATCCTCAAAACAGTTTTCAGTTTTCAGCCTGCGCTTGTCAGTGAGCAGTTGCGTTCGAGGCCGGCGTGGCTTGGCCACATGCCTTACACGTTCCGGCGCGGCGGCCGTTCCAGAAAGCCTGCCCGGCCCACTACAACTGAACGGCGCGCCCTAAAAATCGGTTACTTATGCCCGTTCGCCTTGATCTCTTCGACGAACGTGACGCGGTTGATCTCGTGGAGTGTCGAGACGCCGGCGAAGACTTTCTTCACGGCCGACTCGCGCAAACTGGCCAGCCCTTCGGCCTCGGCCGCGCGCCGCACTTCGGAGCCGGGGCGACGCTCGATGATCATCTCGCGGACGTTGTCCGAAAGATCGAGCAACTCGTGGATGGCGGTGCGGCCGCGATAGCCTGTGTGATTGCAAGCATCGCAGCCGACGCTCATGTAGAAGACGCTGTCGCGGTGCGACTCCGGTCTGAAACCCGATTCCAGCAACTCGTCGTCCGCCGGCCGGTAAGGCCGCTTGCAGACCTCGCAGAGCATCCGAACCAGCCGTTGCGCCAGCACGCAGTTCAACGACGAGACGAAATTATACGGCTCGACGCCCATGTTCAGGAAGCGCCCGATCACATCGATCACGTTGTTGGCGTGGACGGTGGTAAAGACCAAATGCCCGGTTAGCGCCGACTGGATGGCGATCTGCGCCGTCTCGTTGTCGCGGATTTCGCCGACCATGATCTTATCGGGATCGTGCCGCAAGATCGAACGAAGCCCGCGCGCGAACGTCAAGCCCTTCTTCTCGTTGACCGGAATCTGCGTGATGCCGTGCAACTGATACTCGACCGGGTCTTCGATGGTAATGATCTTGTCTTCTTCGTTCCTGATCTCGTTCAAGGCGGCATAGAGCGTCGTCGTCTTGCCCGACCCCGTCGGGCCGGTCACTAGCACCATGCCGTACGGTTCGGCGATGTAGCGGCGGAACTTGCGCACGTCTTCGGGGTCGAAGCCGACGACGTTGAGGTCGAGATTCTTGAACGAGTCGTTAATCTGCTCTTTGTCGAGAATACGAATCACCGCGTCCTCGCCATGCACGGTCGGCATGATCGAGACGCGGAAGTCCACGTTGCGCCCCTTGTAACGCACGCGAAAGCGGCCGTCTTGCGGCACGCGCCGCTCGGCGATGTCGAGTTCCGACATGACCTTGATGCGCGAGATCAAAGTCTGATGATACGAGAGATCAATCGGGTCAACCTTCGCGTAGAGCGCGCCGTCAATCCGATACTTGACCTGCACCTCGGCGTCGCGCGTCTCGATGTGTATGTCGGAAGCGCGCGACTCCATCGCGTTGAAAATGATCGTGTCAACGAGCTTGATGATCGGCGACATCTCGCTGTCGGTCGCCAGCCGATCAAGGTCTAAGACTTCCTCGCCGGTCTCGGTCTCCTTGACGAGCGAGATGCGGAAGCCGGACGTGGCTTCTTGCAGCACGCGTTGCGTCGCGTCGCCCTTGCGCAGCACCACATCAATCGCGCCGGCCGTCGCCACGTGCGGGACGATGCGCGCGTGTCGTGCGCCGGCCAACTCGTCTAAGACTTCGAGGTCGGTCGGGTCGGCCATCGCCACGTGCATGCGCCGCCCTTCGCGCCGGAGCGGCACGAATTGATGGCGCAGCATCAGATCGACGGGAATTTCGCCCAACAGCGCATAATCCATCGGCGAGGGGCCGTCGGGCGGCAGCAGGTCTATGTAGGGCAGACGGTAGCGGCGTGCAAGCTCTTGCGCGGCGCGCACCTCCGGCGGCAGATGTGCTTCATGCCCGGCGCGCGTGCCCGCCATGAGCGTCTGCTCGCCCGGCGTTGAGATTAGCGTCTCTTCGCCGGTTGAGGGGAGCGTTTCTTCGTAAGAGCTAGTCATGTTTGCGGTTTACTTTCGTCGGGGTTTGCGACACACGTCCAAAGTGTGTCAGATGCGCCAACGAGCCGGATGACTGCCCCGCTCTTAGTGCATTGTCGAGACGTTTGAGATGGACTGGACAATCGGCAGGTAGATCGCCAGCAGGATCGTGATGACCACGCCACCCATCACGAGCAGGATTGCAGGTTCAAGCACGGTCGTCAACTGTTCCAGACGCACCTCCGACTCGGCGTCGTAGAAGGTCGCAACCTCTTCCAACATCTCGCGCAAAGAGCCGGAACGCTCGCCCACGCCGACCATGTCGAGCGCCAGCGCCGGAATCCAGCCGGCCGTTTCCAGACTCTCGGTAAACGACTGCCCCTCGCGAATGAGCGGCATAATGGACGAACTGCGCGCCCGCAACTCGCGGTTCGTGATCGACTCGGCCGCGATCTCCCACGATTCGACGAGCGTGATGCCGCCCGCCAGGAGCGTCGAGAGCGAGCGCGTCACCTGCGCGATGGCGAGTTGACGGATCAGTTGCCCGGCAATCGGTATCTTCAACAGCACACGATCCACAAAGGCGCGCCCCGCCGGTGTGCGCGCCCAAAAGCCGAACGCGGCGGCCAGACCAAAGACCAGCGGCCCGAACCAATAGACGTTCGCCGCCACCCAACCGGAGACGCCGACCACCACCGTCGTGATGAACGGCAAGGTCTGATTGAACCCTTGAAACAGGCGCTGCATGCGCGGCACGACGTAGAGCGTCAGGAACGTGACCATGCCGCCGGAGGCGAACAACAGAAAGATCGGGTAGGCGAGCGCGCCGCGAATCTTGCGCCGCACCTCGACGCCGCGCCGCATGTAATCGTTGTACCGCCGCAGCACGTCGTCGAGCGCGCCGGAGCGTTCGCCCGCGAGGATCGATGCGGTATAGATGCGCGGAAAGACCGGCCCCTGCGCGGCGAACGCGGCCGACAAAGCCATGCCGCCGCGAATCTTATCCTCCACGTCGCCGAGCAGTGAGCGCAGACGCGAACTCGCCGCCCGCCGCCGCAGCATTGTGATCGATTGCAGGATCGGAATACCCGCGCGCACGAGCGCGGCGAGTTGTTGATTGAAGAGGAGGAAGTCACCGGCTTTAACGCGCGCGGTCGTGCCCGCCTTGCCGCCGCGCGTGATGGCCGCGACCCCGCGCGTCTTCGGCGGCGCGACCGAGAAGACGCGAAAGCCTTCGCTCTCCAAGCGCACACGCGCCTCTGACACGCCCACGGCCTCAACCGTCCGCGTCACCACCTCGCCTGCCGGCGTACCTAGACGACAAGTAAACTCAGCCATTATTAGTTCGTTTGCTTCATTGCCCCGTTGCTATCGTCGGGCCGCAACGGTAGATGCGGAGACCAAAGTATAACATGCGCCCCGCGCCCGCGCCTCTGCTTGCGAGCGTGTGTTTACACGCCGGTTTGATAGAAAAGTTGCAACGTCATGCCCGTAAAAAAAGTTGACTTGCTGTTTAATGGGTATATCATGCGCGCGTCGCCAATGTTCCACCGGGCGACCGGCCCTCGGCTCCATACCCTCATGGACATGAAAGGAGCGTTCCCACTCACAGGCACCCGCCAATAGTCAGACTCTTCGCGCGCCTACTTCTCTTTTTATTAGTCACTACGCTCGCGCCCGCAGTCTACGCCCAAAGCGACGGGTCGAACGAGCGCACGCGGATCGAGCCACGCCTGGTTGGTTTCACGACTGAGTCCAACGGTCGCCACTGGGCGACTAAGCGCGTGTTACCTGCATACCCGGCCGACAGTCTAACGCGCAACGTGCAAGGCGTAGTCGAAGTGGGCATCGGCATCACGAGTGAAGGGCGCGTCATCAAGGTCAGAGTGCCGCCCGGTCTTGACCCATCGCTCCGCACGGCGGCCGTGGCCGCCGTCAAGCAGTGGGAGTTCCGTCCGTTCGTCAACAGACTGCCCGCGGACGGATTTTGTTTTTTCCGGCTGACGTTCAACTTCGTCATCGAAGAGGGCGCGGGGCGCGGCGAATTGTACAACCCGCCTTATGACACCTTGGAACACAGGCGCATGCGGGGCGCTAATCACCACGACGTGACCGAGTGGCTGGCGTGGGAAGACGCGACCGACGATAAATGACGCATAAGCCACCGTCGGCGGATGCTTCCGATCTTGATTACAGAGAATTGAGGCGAGTTGACTAATACGGCAATCGCCTCCGCTATTGCGATAAGGTCAAGGACACGCACGGCGCGCAGGTCGGGCGCTGGGCTTGGGACGTGTTCCTCATCGCCGCGCTGTGAACCGTCGCCAACCGCGCTGTCAACTTTTGCTTAACGCCGCACCCGTCCGCAAGCCGTATGTGACTTGCGGGCGGTGCGCTTTTGCTATTCGACAAACTAAAACAAGATGTGCGCGCGAGTTGCGTCTTGCGCGCGTCGGGCGCGAGTCGTACAATGCGGCTGTTCTCGGAAGTCTCCCCAACCCATCGTGCCTGTTTAGTCAGCACAACTTGAATGGCTCTTGCTTGCCGCGCTATCCACAAGCATTGGCCGCGACTTTCCGGCGCGCTTCCGTGTTCGCCTTGCCGGAGTTCTTGCCAGAACTCCCAGCAGTCAGGAGAATTTTATGAGACGCCCGCGACCCTTTGCACTGCCCGTCGCCCCTGTCTCTCGCTTTGCGCTCGCCGCGCTACTCATCGCCTGCGCGTTCGCGGCCGTCAACGCTCAGCCGAAACAAGAACCGGCCGCCAGTCAGGGCGCAGCCACTACCGGCGCACCGCCTGCGGCGACCATGCCCGCCACGACGACCAACGCGAGTCCCAACAGCGCCGCGCCGACTACGCCCATCGCTATGCCGGTCGCGGCTGCGGCGAATACCACAACAGCCGCAGGCATGTCCGTCGGCAGCGACGAGCAAGTGACCGTCAACGCCGACCTCGTCGTCTTGAATGTCACGCTGACGGACACCTACGGCCGGTACGTGACCGGCATCAACAAAGACGCCTTCACCGTGCTCGACGATAAAGAACCGCAAAAGATCAGTTTCTTCACGGACGAGGACGTGCCCGTCAGTCTCGGCGTCATCTTCGACGTGTCCGGCTCGATGAGCGGCGAGAAGATCAGCAAGGCGCGCGAGGCCCTGCGCCATTTTATCGACACGAGCCACGACAGCGACGAATACTTTTTGATCGGCTTCAACTCGCGCGCGCAACTATTGATGGATAAGACGCGCAACAGCGATGCGCTGCTCGACAAACTGACCTTTGTGCAGACCAAAGGCCAGACGGCGCTTTATGATGCCTGCTATCTCGGCGTCGAGCGCGTCGCGCACGGTTCGCATCCGAAGCGCGCCATCCTCGTCATCAGCGATGGGCAGGACAATAGCTCGCGTTATACGTTCAGCGAGTTGCGCAAGATGCTGAAAGAGTCGGACGTGCTGATCTACGCCATCGGCATTCTCGACAAGGGCAGTCCGAGCGAGTTGGACGTAGGTGGGCAGGCGATGCTGGATGAGTTGGCGTCCGTCTCCGGCGGCAAGGCGTTCTTTCCAAACTCGGCCGCGGAGATGAACGAAATCTTCGAGCGTATCGCCATCGAGCTACGTCATCAGTATTCCATCGGCTATAAGCCCACGAACTTTACGAACAACGGCCGCTGGCACCGGCTGAAGGTTAAGGTGACACCGCCGCGCGGGTTGCCGCACCTGTTCGTGCGCAGCAAAGAAGGCTACTTCGCCACGATGAATCCGCGTTGAAGCGCGGAATGATTGGCAACGCACGCGGCCTTAAGTTCTTCTAAAAAGTGTTTGGCGCTTCGCTCTAACAGATTGAGCGTGCACACTTGCTAGATTCAAAGGCTCTTTGCCCCGGCCGCGCGTGCAGCCAGAACGCTGGCTTGCTAGAGGAAGCGCCCGGGCCCACCCGTCGCCAGCAGGGCGGGCGGGCCGGGCGCTTCTGCTTGTGACGGTCAATAGAGCCAGGGAGTTATTCATCATGCTTCGTTTGCACCCTATTCGCACTATCCGGCGCGCCGGGCCAAGTTGCGCGCTCGTGTTCGTCGGCGCGCTGGTCTGCGTCGGCGTGCTGCTGCCCACAACCAGTGCGCGCCAGCGCCCACGCCGCACTACGATCAATGGCAATACCAACCAGTCGCCGCGCCCGGCAACGGCCCCGACTGGACAGGCGCAACAACCCACGCCGACGCCCGCGCCGGGCACGCGCCAGCCGGCCATACAGGTCAGCCCGTCTTCGCAGACCGCGCCATCGCCGACCCCGACGCCCGCCGGCCAGGAGATTGATCCGGAAGAGATAGTCCGCGTTGATACCGAGTTGGTGAACTTGAACGTGCGCGTCATTGATCGCAACAACCGGCCTATCAACGACGTGAAGCAGGCCGAGTTTCGCGTCTTAGAGGATAACGTGCCGCAGCAGATCGAATACTTCACGCGCGAGGAAGTGCCAATCAGCTACGGACTGGTGATCGACAATTCCGGCTCGCTCCGCTCCCAACTCAATCAAGTCATCGAAGCGAACAAGACGATCATCAATAGCAACAAGCCCGGCGACGAGACATTTCTTGTGCGCTTCATCAGCAGCGACAAGATCGAAGTTTTGCAGGACTTCACGGCGGACGCGAACGCGCTCATGGACGCGCTCGATAATCTCTACGTCGAAGGCGGGCAGACGGCGATTGTTGACGCCGTACTCTTGTCGGCCGAGCGCGTCGCCAATTATAAAAAGAACAACGACGTCAACGACCGCCGCCGCCGCGCGCTCATCCTCGTGACCGACGGCGAGGAGCGCGGCAGTTTCTACAAGGAGCCGGAATTATTCGCGCGCCTGCGCGAGATGGACGTGCAGATTTACGTCATCGGCTTCGTCAACGAATTGGACGCGAATGGCAGTCTTATCCGCAAAAGCTCGAAAGGCAAAGCGGTCGATCTCATCAACAAGTTGGCGACCGAGACGGGTGGGCGGGCGTTCTTCCCAAACTCGATCTCCGAGTTGCCGCAAATCGCGCAGGACATCACGCGCGACCTGCGGACACAATACGTCATCGCCTACTACCCGACCAACAAAGTGCGCGACGGCCAGTTTCATGCGATCCGCGTCCAGGTCGCCACGAGCGATAAGCGCGACAAACGGATCGCCATCACGCGCACGGGTCGGACGGCCACCCCGGGCAACATCAACGCCCCCGCGCCGACAAACAAACTAACGCCGCCCACCCGCAAACCTTGACGGCTCGCACTCGCTGCCCTTAATCTGCCCGGTCAGGAGACAATCGATGCCCTGTGATGTTGAACTACTGGCCGGGATTACTTTCTTCGAGCTACTCGACGAGGACGAACGTTGCGCGCTCGCCGATGTACTCGACCACGTGACCATTGCCGAGGGGCAGTCGCTCTACCGGCAGGGCGAACCAGGCGATGATCTCTACATCGTCCGCAAAGGCACGGTCGAACTCTCCGTCAAAGACATCACCGGGCAGAAGATCGTGCTGCACGAGGCGGGCACGGGTGAGCTATTCGGCGCACTCGGACTGGTTGATAACGAACCGCGCCCTGCCACCGCCACCGCGCTCGAACCCACCTCCCTGCTCCTGCTCGACCGCGACGACTTGCTGCTGCTCTTCAAACAACATCCAGAGGCCGCGCTGGCGATGCTCGCCGCCTTGGGCAGCATGACGCGCAAGACCGGGCATCTGCTGCAAACGCGCGTCTCGCGCAACGTCAACGACGAGGTCGAAGTCCAACGATTATCGCCCATCGTGCGTTTCGCCGATTTCCTCGCCTGGTTTAGCGGCAGCATGCCGTTCCTGCTGCTCCACACGCTCTGGTTTATGGCGTGGATTGTGCTCAACACGCTGCTCCTGCCACGCAATCCAGACGGTACCAGAGGCTTCGATCCGTTCCCCTTTGGATTGTTGACGATGATCGTCTCGCTGGAAGCAATCTTCTTGTCGTGCTTCGTACTGATTAGCGCAAACCGGCAGGCGGAAAAAGACAAGGTGCGGGCCGACATCGAATACGAAGTCAACATCAAGGCAGAGTTAGAGGTCGCACACCTGCACGAGAAGACCGACGCGATTCACGAAGCGATGCTCGAACGCTTCGCCCGCCTGGAAAAGGCGCTGCCACAGGTCGGCGCGTGAAGATAATTTGTCAGTGTAGCTGCGGCGGCACGGGGACGGCGATTAGCACTTTTGCTAATCGCCGTTCTCCTGTCTCCCTTAGTGGATGATCTGTTTGGTGAGTTTCAGGCGCTGCCAGATGATGTTCTCGTCAGGATATGAGATGTCGTGGATTTCGCTGCGCATAATGACAGCGATGTTGACGATTGAGTCGAGGTCTTGAAAGATGCCGTCGCAGGGCAAACAATCCAGCAAATGCGTCTGCACGAGCGCACGCATATCTTGATCAAGCGCGCCGTCGCGGTAGTCGCTCAACAGTTCGAGATACTTCATGCAATCCATCTACATCTCCTTCAGGAAAACCGGGGAATGGTTCGGAAGCGGCTCCGAACATTCTTAGACTCCCCGATCAGGCGGTCTGTTGTCTGAGGATTTGCCTTAGTTTCAGCCGGGCCTTGTGCAACTGCGATTTCGACGTGCCCTCGGATACGCCGAGGATGCCGGCGATCTCGGCGTGATCGTTGCCCTCCACATCATGCAACACGAAGACGGTGCGATAACCGGGCGGCAACTGCGTGATCGCGCGCTCTAACGCGATGCGATCCACAATCGGCATTCGATCAGGATTCGCCGTGCCGGTGACGATCTGCACGGGTGTCTCGCCTTCTGGCGTCGTGAACTCGGGCCGCGCGCTCCGCCGCCGGAAGTGCATGAGCACTTGATTGACCGTCAGCCGATGCAGCCAGGTGGTGAAGGCCGACTCGCCGCGAAACGAGCCGATTTTTCTGAAGAGGTGCGTGAACACGTCCTGCGTTAAGTCTTCCGCCTCGGTGGGGTTCGAGGTCATGCGGAAGCAGAGCGCATAGACACGCCGGAAGTGCCGCCGGTAAAGTTGCTCGAATGCACCCGTGTCGCCAGCCGCTGACGCTTGCGCCAACTCCAGATCGCTCGGTGGTTGTATCTCGACTTCGGCTGCACTCATACGCCTTCCTCCCCGGTCAGTTTACTTGCCGAGCCGGCCCGACATTTTGATGCTGTGCGCGTGTCGCATACTTTATCACTCTCACGCAGGCCAACCAAGCCGCTTACACAAGCAAACGTCCTGCCCGTACCAAGAAACGCAGCCCGGTAAAACAAAAGACCGGCTCGGAAATCACTCCGAGCCGGTCTTTGTACCCGTCTGCGTTAGTGGGTGTGTGCTTAACGTACTTTAGCGTCGTGCTCAGTGCGCAGATTATCCGTGACCGAGAAGACGCCCGGCACTTGGCTCGCGGCCAGATAGGCCAATTGCTTGTCCATCTTGTTTGCAACCACACCCTCGAGCGTCACATTGCCGTGGTTGACGACGATGTGCAGCGATGGATTCGCGCCCTGTGCGTAACGATACAGGCCCGCTGTGTTGAAGATCGAACGATAAGTCGCCCGGCGGAGCGAATCGTCGAACGAAGAGAGGGGTAACACTTCGATCTTATTGACGACCTGTGTCACACCACCCAGATGCGCGATCCGGCGCGCGGCGTCCGAGCGTGTCGTCGGGCGTACGACCTGACCGTAGAGCGTCACTATGCCGCCATTGATGTCGTAAGCCAGATTATCGAACACGCCGTAGTACGGCAGCGTCACCAACTCTTTCCGTATGCTCTTGCTGAGTTGCTGCCGACTTGAGGTTAGTGCGTTAGATTCGCTCGGCGCGGCGAAGGCCGCACCGGCAGTCAACGCGAGCGCCGCAGCGAGCACTACGAGTTTGCCTTTGAACGTTTTCATGATGCCTGTTAGCTCCTCGGAATGAAGTTTGAAGTCTTCCATCTATGCGTTGAATAAGATGCACAGCGAGTATGCCCGTTGCCTGTCCATGAAAACACGAAGTCTCGGTTTATAGAGATTTTGGCTGGAATTTTTGCGTTTCTGGTGAGACCAAGCAGTGTGGGGGACTGACTCAAAACTGCGCGCGGGCAAAATAAATGGGCTGCCGATTGATCCCGTGCAAGCTCCCCCAAACCTGCACAGAACACTGACCGGCAGCCTATTTATACGTGCTCATTAACGACTGCGGCTGAACGATTCCGTTCCCCCGAAAGAATCGTTTGAACCGAAGCGAGAAAATGCCTCCCCCAAAGCCTTCACTCGCTGTCGTCGCCGAGCGACCCCCTTGTTCTTTTTCAAGTACCCCTTGTTCGTTACGCAAGAGATCAAAGCAACGTGCGTACCACTCACTCATTACCAACCGGTGCTTCAGACGAGTGTCAACTTTTAGCCGACATTCGGGCGCTTATTATTGAGCCAGTATCCACTATCCTGCTCAAACCTTCGACATCAATCTGCCAGCTTGCATTTAATCAATACTTCGCCTGCGTATCGTTGGACGATAACAGTTCAGCTTTTCTCACCCGCTATTGCTTCGTGCGGCCAGAACACGAGTTCGTGGCCGTACCTTGCGCTTTGCGAGCGCGCAACACTTGCGCGCTCCGCCCGCGATGATAACCAAAGGTGGGCGGACAACTGCGGCAGCCTGCCCCGGCTGAACCGCCGGCGGACTCAGTCGCGCCCGCGCACCGAGCCACTGATCTTCTTGCGCGTCGTCTCACCGGTTTGCAACACGGGCAGCCCTTGCTCAACTTCAGCATGCGGGCGCGGGATGATGTGCGTGGCGACAACCTTGCCGACGCGCGCACCGGCCGCCGCGCCCGCATCAACGGCCGCTTTGACCGCGCCCACCTCGCCGCGCACTATGGCCGTCACCAGCCCCGCATCAATTCGCTCGTAGCCCACGAGCGTCACGTTTGCCGCCTTCACCATTGCATCCGCCGCCTCGATCATCGCCACGAGGCCCATACATTCCACCATGCCCAGTGCTTCCATACTTGCTCCCTCACTTTTGCCTTTGCTGTTGCGCTCTAATCGACTGCCTACAGTTCGCGTTTTAGATAGAGGACATCGTAACTGCTCTCCGGCGTCGTATGCACGACGGTGGCGACGAGTTCCCAGCCATCTGGCCCGACACGTTGCAGATAGGCCCACACGTCCGGGCACGACGCGAACGGATCGCTGGCCCCGGCGGCGGCGGCGAGCGGCACGTGGCCCTGCCAATCGCCGTTAACGAATGTCACGTGGCCCGCTTGCACGTTACAAACTTTATAGTCGTACATTCGTGTCATGAGTTTGTCCGCCCGTAATTAATGACTGCTCGCGCTCTAATTCCGCAGCGAATGGATCGGCGCGGGGATACGCCCGCCACGGCGAATGAAGTCGGCGCAGCCAAACTTGTTCACCGGCATGATGGGGGCGGTGCCGAGCAGGCCGCCAAACTCGACCGAGTCGCCTACGTCTTTGCCCGGCACGGGGATGATGCGCACGGCCGTCGTCTTGTTGTTCATCACGCCGATGGCCATCTCGTCGGCGATGATCGCGGCAATGGTCTCGGCGGAAGTTGAGCCGGGCACGGCGACCATGTCGAGCCCGACTGAACAGACGCTCGTCCACGCTTCAAGTTTTTCCAACGTCAACGCGCCGACGCGCGCCGCTTCGATCATGCCGCCATCTTCCGAGACGGGGATAAACGCACCGCTCATGCCGCCGACCGCGCTCGAGGCCATCGCACCGCCTTTCTTCACCGCGTCGGTCAGTAGCGCCAGCGCGGCGGTCGTGCCCGGCGCACCCGCACGCTCGAAGCCGAAGCCTTCGATGATCTCGGCGACGGAATCGCCGGGCGCGGGCGTCGGCGCGAGAGATAGATCGATGATGCCGAACTGCAAGCCCATCCGTCTGGCCGCTTCACGCCCGACCAGTTCACCGGCGCGCGCGAGTTTGAAAGAGAGTTTTTTGATCAACTCGGCCAGTTCGTCCAACGGCAGATCGCGCGGCGCATGATGCACCGCATGATTGACGACGCCGGGGCCGGAGACACCGACGTTGATGACCGCTTCGGGTTCGCCGACGCCGTGGAACGCGCCCGCCATGAACGGATTGTCCTCGACCGCGTTGGCGAAGCAGACGAACTTCGCGCACGCCAAGCCGCCTTGCGCGCGCGTTAACTCCGCCGCCTCTTTGATCAATTCACCGACGCGCCGCACCGCATCCATGTTGATGCCTGCGCGCGTCGTCGCCACGTTCACCGACGAGCAGAGCCGTTTAGTCGTGGCCAACGCTTCGGGGATCGAATCGAGGAAAATATTTTCGGTGTCTGTCCAGCCTTTGTGGACGAGCGCGGAATAGCCGCCGATGAAGTCCACGCCGACGCGCCCCGCCGCCTCGTCAATCGCGCGGGCAAGTTGCACACAGTCGGCCGCCGAGCGCGCCGCGCCCGCGACGAGTGAAGCGGGCGTGATCGAGATGCGCTTGTTGGCCACGCGGATGCCGAACTCGTCCGCGATCTCGTCAACGGTGCCGACAAGCCGCACCGCCGTGCGCTCGATCTTCGCGCGCACAAGTTCACACGTGCGCGCGATTGATTCGCTCGCGCAATCGCGCAAAGACAGACCGAGCGTGACGGTGCGCACATCGAGGTGCTCCATCTCGGTCATCCTGATGGTCTGCAAGATTTCGGCCTGCGTGTATGGCATGTGTTTAGTGCGCGCCTAACCGAGAATGTAACTGAAGAGCAGGATGAGCAGGAACAGCACGAACAGCACGAGGGCGAGCAGCACGAAACGCAACGCCGGATCATCCTGCGCCTTATCGAGCCACCCGACTGACGCTTCGTGCGGCCGCTGGCTGCGCACGCGCACCGGCGTACCTGGCACGCGTGCCGGTTCGCTTTGTGTCTGAACTTGCCCGGCTTGCGCACGTTCCTGCTCGGCGCGGGCGCGCTCCTTCGCCTGCATCTCGGCCCACACCTGCGCCGCGACCGCCCGGAGATCGACCTTCTGCTGCTGATTGGGCGGGAGAGCAGTCGCGGCGTAGTGTTCGTCCGCCTCTTTGACGCGCGCCCGCTGCCGCGCCAACTCGTCCGACAGCGACAACCGCTCCTCGCCCGAGAAAACGCGCGTGTGCTTGTATGCATCCGGCGCGGGACTCTCGTCCGCCGTGGTTGGTGCGGCCGGTTCGGCCGCCGTGCCGGGCGCGGTTTTGGCGGCGGCCGGCGACCCGTCCATCACGGCCCCGCATTGCGGACAGAATTTCGCCTGCCCGCGCAACGCCATGCCACAATTCACACATCGCCGTGCAATCACCGGTTCAGACATGCAAGCCAAATGATAAACGCGGAACGATGCACGATGAACTAAAAGCCCTGGTCTTTAATTCATCGCTTATCGTTCCGCGCTCATCCTTTCTTTATACTCTATGCATCGCGTTGAAAAGGTCTTCGCGTTGGGCATAGATGCGAACGCCGAGGTGGTCGCCAGCGGCGCGAAAATGCTCTTTCAACTCCGTGATCGTGCGTCCCGCGCGTGACATATCGGCGATGATGACCATCGCAAACTTGCCCTGTACGACTGTCTGATTGATGTCCTCAATGCTGCAATCGAACTCGGCCAGAATTTGCGCCACACCCGCCACGATGCCCGGATGATCCACGCCAAACACCGAGACGATCAGCCGATCTGCCGACCCGGCCGCCGCGCCCGTGCGCAACACCATTGCATCGCCCGCGCTGCCGTTCGCCGGCCCAGACGGCGTAACTACGCGGTAGATGTCCGTCACCAAGCCCTCGACCATCCGCTCGTCCGCAGCCGCGCCCAGCCGGTCATAAACCGCCCGCGTGATGCGATAGATCAATTCTTCGTTAGCCATAAACTAGCGGTCAGAGGTCAGAGGTTAGAGGCTAGCGGTCAGAGATAGGCTTTTACTAACCTCTGACCGCTAGCCTCTAATCTCTGCATTTAGGGTCTGCCGTTATCGCCCGTGCTTAACTCATCGGCCGCCGCGCGTAACTCGGCGGACGGTGTGTCTTGCACATCTACCCGATCCACGATGGCGACGACGGCCGCTTCAATCGCCATCTCTTGATCACCGATGGCCGTGCGCGCCGCCTTACCGTAGGCGCACATTACCATCTCGCCCACACCCGCGCCCATACGATCCGCCACGACGACGATATTGCGCGTCGGCTCCTTATCCAACTCAATCGGATGCACCACGAGGAAGCGCACGCCCTCCAGATCAGGCGACTTCTTCGTAGCCCAGACTGTACCGACGACTTTGCCGAGAAACATAAGGACGGAGATTAGAGGTCAGAGGTTGGTGAGAGCAAATTTTCTGATCTCTAACCCCTGGCCTCTACTTTTCAGATTTTCGCAAACACTTCTGCCGGGTCACCGAGATCATGTGCCGAGGGCGTAATGATCGTGCGCGCGTTGACGTAAATTTTTTCGCCCTGCTGGAGCGCGCGCCGCACATCGTCTTCGGAGACGAAATCGAGCGCCTTGTGGCCGTTCGTCGCGGCCGTCTTTGCGCCGCCGGTGCCGGCCGCTTGGGCGATGGGTGCTATTGGCTGCGGCGCGGGCGGTGTCGTGCCGCCGTTGCTGTCGGTCGGCGCGGTGGCGAGCGCCGGCGTGTTCGCTGCCGGCACGGTTTGGCCGACGCCGCGTGTGGAGAGGAAGCGATCCACGATGGCGGCGACATCTTCCCGGCTGACCCGCGCGCCGGTCTGCGCGGGGGCGACGGCGGCCGGCTGTGGCTGCGTCGGTGCAGGCATCATCACCGCCGGGCGTGCTGTGGTTGTGCGGGCCGGCCGCGCGCTCGGCACAGGGCGCGTCTCAAAAGCGACGCGCTTGATGTCCATTAAGTGCAACGGCGAGATGTTGTCGGAGGTGACGTTGCCGCCCCAAGAGCCGCAGCCCAAGGTCATCGAAGGCGGCAGCGCGGTCGAGAAACCAATCGCGCCGTGCGTCGTTGGCGTATTGACGACGACGCGCGAGGCGGGCATCTCTATGCCGTAAGCCTTCGCCGTCTCGCGCGAGCGCGTATGGATGCCGGCGGTGTGGCCCATGCCACCGTAAGACAGCACTTCAAAACAACGCGCCGCGCCGCGCTCGACGCCGTCCTCGACGTAGAACGCGAGAATCGGCGACAGCTTTTCCATCGAGAGCGGATACTCGCGCCCGACGCCGCCGACTTCCGCGACGAGACAGCGCGTGCCCGGCGGCACACTGATGCCCGCCAGCCCGGCGATCACGTCAACTGAGCGGCCGACGATCTGCGCATTCAAACTGCGTTGCGGCGTGACGACGAGCTTGCCGAGTTTGTCCGCATCGCCCGCGCTCAGGAAGTGCGCGCCCTGTGCGATCAATTCTTCGCGCACCTGTTTGGCGACCGGCGTGTCCACGATGATGGCTTGCTCCGAAGCGCAGATCGTGCCGTTGTCGAAACATTTGCCGGTGAGAATATTCTGCACCGCGAGCGGCACGTCCGCCGTGCGCTCGACGAAGACGGGCACGTTGCCGGGGCCGACGCCAAACGCGGGCTTGCCCGACGAGTAAGCCGCACGCACAAGGCCGATCCCGCCGGTCGCTAAGATAACGGCCGTGCGCTTGTGCTTCATCAGGACTTCCGTGCCTTCGATGGTCGCGTTCGACATGCAGCCGATGGCTTCGGCCGGCAGTCCTTCTTTGACCGCGACCTCGCGCATCACGCGCGCCGTCTCGTTGATACACTTCGCGGCCGCCGGGTGCGGCGATAGCACGATTGCATTGCGCGACTTAACGGCGATCAGAATTTTGAAGATCGCGGTGGAGGTGGGATTGGTTGAAGGAATAATGCCGGCGACGACGCCGCGCGGGCTGGCGATCTCGATCACGTCCTTCGATTCGGCGATGATGCCAACGGTGCGCAAGCCGCGAAAGGCATGCCACACATCTTCGGCGGCGAAGCGGTTCTTCTCTTTCTTATCCGCCGCGACGCCGTAGCCCGTCTCCTCGACGGCCATCTGACCGAGTCGTTCCGCCGCGCGCAACGCCGCCTGCGACATGGCCTCGCAGATGCGATCAATCTGTGCCTGATCAAAGCGCGCCAACGCCTTCTGCGCCCCATGCGCGGCCTCAACCAGATCGCGCGCCTGCTGCACCGACACGAGGTCTTTATCGACTGACATGACACACCTCCGCAAACAGAGGTCAGAGGTTAGAGGTCAGAGGTTAGTGCCGGCAGGTTTGCTGACCCCTAGCCGCTCACCTCTACTTCGCCCGTTCTTTATTGTTCTCGCGTGCGCCGGCGGGGAGGGCGCGGCCTTGATCGCCTTCGCCGAGTTGGCCGGCGGAGCCGCTGCCACCTTGCAAAGCGCGCTCATCGGGGCTGTAGCCGGTGCGCCCGTTGTGCGGCAGCACGCGCTCGACCTCCGTGTGCGGGCGCGGGATGACGTGAACGCTGATCAACTCGCCGACCCGACGCGCGGCGGCCGCGCCCGCGTCCGTCGCGGCTTTGACCGCACCCACGTCGCCGCGCACGAAGATCGTCACGTAGCCCGCGCCGATATACTCTTTGCCGAGCAGTTGCACGTTCGCGGCCTTGACCATCGCGTCCGCGGCCTCGACCGCGCCGACGAATCCTTTCGTCTCGATCATGCCCAGTGCTTCGAGAGCCATTAGCGGAGTCCTCGCTTCTTGATTGTGGAATAAGAAAACAGTACCGGTTCGCCTGTCTGGAACGCCTCAACCTAGCACCGTGCGCGCGAAGAATCAAGCGACGCGCTATCCGCCTGACCGGCCTAAAGTTTGACAGTCGCGCGCGCCGCACGCTATAGTGCGCGCAAAGTCCTGCTGGTCTTGCACAAACAAGCATGAGTAAACTTTGCGCGCGACTGCCGGGCCGCCATTAGTCTTCTACCACAACGCGAGACGTGAACGGCAAAACCTCTGACTCAACGCCCGACGAGCGCGCACAGAGCACGGGGGCAGAGTCGTCGCTGGGCGGGCAACTGCGCCGTGCCCGCGAAGCGCGCAACCTCTCGCTGCGCGACATTTCCGATCAGACGCGCATCTCGCGCCGCTATCTCGAAGCCATCGAACTGGACGACTACAAGCATCTGCCCGGCGGTATCTTCAACCGCAGTTTCGTCAAAGCCTTTGCCAAGCTCGTCGGCCTGAACGAGGCCGAGGCCGTCCGGGCCTACGACCGCACGGCCCGCGCCCAAGGCGAACCGGAGGAAGTGGCCACGTCGCGGCAGGCCTCGCGCATCTACATGGAAGGCGAATCGACGCGCTCGCCGTTCGTCACGGCACTGCTAAGCGTCGCGATCCTCGCCGTCATCTCGCTCGGCGTCTATGCCGCGCTCCACTGGTATCAACGGCGCAATGAGAGCCGCGCGCAACCACCGACGAACACATCTGCGCCCATCGCCAACACAAACCCGCAGCCAGTTGCGCAGCAGCAGAACATGCCGGCAACAGTTGCGCCTGCGCCCATCGTCGCGCAGGGACTCAAGGTACAGATCAAAGCCAAAGGCGAACCGGTTTGGTTGCGCACAAAGGTTGACACGGAAAATTCCAACGATGGCATCCTTGCCGCCGAGCAAAGCAGAGACCTGAGCGCAACCGACACATTGAGCTTGCAATACTCGAAGAGCAAAGCAAGCGCGCTCGAAGTGGTGATTAACGGCCACGCCGCCGTCGTGCCGACCGATGCTAAGGGCAAGCCACTCGTCGAGATGCTGATCACGAAGGACGATTACGCGCGGCTCTTGCAACAACCTTGATCCCCTACGCAGTTTGCGCGCCCGCGTCCGTCCCGCCAGCCCGCGCGCCGTGTCCGGCAACTTGCCCCCGGCCCCGCGCTTTGTTACGCTCCAGCTTGCTTCCAAGCCACGCACAGTTCACCCCGTCTTCATCCCTGCGCACATCGCGCGCCGCGCTCCTTTTTCATTGTCAGGAGGTAGTAATAATTTATCATGCTAAATAACGATTTACTTGAAGGCTTAACCTTCGACGACGTACTGCTCGTGCCCGGCCGCTCCGACGTGCTGCCCAACGAGACCGACACCGCCACCCAGTTCACCCGCAACATCACCTTACGCATCCCGCTCTGCTCGGCCGCGATGGACACCGTGACCGAAGCCGCGCTCGCCATCGCCATCGCGCAGCAGGGCGGCATCGGCGTCGTGCATAAAAACATGTCAATCGAACGACAGGCGGAAGAAGTCGATAAGGTGAAGCGTTCCGAGTCCGGCATGATCGTTGATCCCGTGACGATTCGGCCCGACCGGCCCGTGAGCGAGGCGCTCAACGTAATGGAGCGCTACAAGATCAGCGGCGTGCCCGTCGTGGACGAAGACGGCCATCTCGTCGGCATCATCACCAACCGCGATTTGCGCTTTGAGACGCGCTTCGGCGTGCCCGTCGCCGAAGTGATGACGAAGCAACCGCTCGTCACCGTGCCCGTCGGCACAACGCTCGAACAGGCGAAGGCTGTGCTGCAAAAGCACCGCATCGAAAAGCTCTTGGTGATTGACGGCGACAAACGGCTCAAAGGTCTCATCACGGTCAAAGACATACAGAAGGCGATCAAGTATCCGAGCGCGGCGAAAGACGATCTCGGCCGCCTGCGCGTTGCCGCCGCCATCGGCGCGACCGGCGACTTCCGCGAGCGTGCCGCCGAGCTCGTCAAAGCGCGCGTGGACTGTCTCATCATCGACACCGCGCACGGCCACTCGTCGCGCGTCATCGAAGCCGTGCGCGAGATCAAACGGCGGCACGGCGACACGCAACTCATCGCCGGCAACGTGGCCACGGGCGACGGCACGCGCGAACTGATCGACGCGGGTGTAGACGCCGTCAAGTGCGGCATCGGGCCCGGCTCAATCTGCACCACACGTGTCGTCACCGGCGCGGGCGTGCCGCAGATCACGGCCATCACGAACTGCGTCACGGCCGCGCGCGGCACGGGCGTGCCCGTCATCGCCGACGGCGGCGTGAAGTTCTCCGGCGACGTGGCCAAAGCGATTGCGGCGGGTGCGGACGTGGTCATGATCGGCTCGCTCTTCGCGGGCACGGAAGAGTCGCCGGGCGAGTTGATTCTGTTTCAAGGCCGCTCGTTCAAAGCCTATCGCGGCATGGGTTCTATCGGCGCGATGCGCGAAGGCTCGCGCGACCGCTACGCGCAGGAGACGACCGACGTGGAATCGAAACTCGTGCCCGAAGGCATCGAAGGGCGCGTCCCCTACAAAGGCACACTCGCCGATATGGTCACCCAACTTATCGGCGGTCTGCGCGCCGGCATGGGCTACACCGGCTGCCGCACGATCAGCGAGTTTCAACACAACACACGCTTCATCCGCATCAGCGCCGCCGGCCTACGCGAGTCGCACGTTCACGACGTGATCATCACGAAGGAAGCGCCGAACTATCGCTTGGAGTAGGGGCAACTCTGACACGAGGCAAATATAAAAAGCGGCGCGCAGGTGACAATGCCTGCGCGCTGTTTCTTTTATTCTATTTGCTCTGCTTCAGTGATGAGTTTTATTCGGCCCGCCTTTTTCTTTCGTGAGACTGCGGTAGACAGTTTCGATCCAGCGATCCGTTTTGATGAACCCTGTGCCCCAGGTTTTCCATTCGTCGGGCAGCCCGGCCGCTTTGATCTGATCGAGTGTGCGTTGCGCGTCAACCTGCTTGCGGATGATGGCGGTTGTTTCAAACAACATGCGGCGGAAGAGTTTGAGATCGTCGAGGTTCGAGAGCGGGCCGTGGCCGGGAATGATCTTCACGTCGGCGGGCAGGGTGGCGATGATCTGGCTGACGTTGTTCGTTAAACTGACCACGTCGCCGCCGCCATCGAGATCGACGAAGGGAAAGCGGCCGGCGAAGAAGTCGTCGCCCATGTGGACGACGTTCGAGCCGGTGAAGAAGATGACCGAGTCGCCGTCCGTGTGCCCGTGCGGGAAATGGACGGCGCGAATCTCTTCGCCGTTGAAATGGATCGAGACCGCCTGATCGAACGTGATGACGGGCAACGCCACGGTCGGCGACGGTGGCACTTTCTCGCCGAGCACGTTCTGCTCCGTCTCTAATCTTTTACGCACGTTCGTCTGCGCGATGATGGGCGCTTCGGGGCCGAACACGACGTTGCTGCCCGTGTGGTCGCCGTGATAGTGCGTGTTCAAGACGAACTTCAACTTGCCGTCGCCGAGCGATTTCAACGCGGCGCGAATCTTGTCGGCGAGCGGCGCGAACTGATCGTCCACGATGAGGAGGCCGTCCGCGCCGACCGAGACGCCGATGTTGCCACCCGCGCCTTCAAGCATATAGACGTTGCCCGCGACCTTCGTGGCCTTGATCTCAACTTTCGAGAAATCCTGCTGCGCCCGCGCGCCGCCGGCCAGCAGGCCGATGAGCAAAGGGGCTAGCATGAACAGTTTCCGCCGCATGAATGATGTGCCTCCACGATTGAATAACAGCTTGGACGAATGCGAGCGCACAGTAACCTTTCCACTCCTGCCCGTCAATTCGCCCGTGCAGAGAACGCCCGACAGGTGTCCGGCGAAAAATGCGGAGTTGGCTTCACGCAAAACCGCAAAGGGCAAGACGCAAAGAAAATCAGGCACCCTCTTTGCGCCCTGCTTGGCGGCTTAGCGTCTTTGCGTGAGACTTGACCTGCGCAAGTCATACTCGTGTAAGCTGGCTCAATGCCCGGCATCCGGCTTGCAGCCGCGCAACGTGTAAGACGAATGACGACCACGACTCGCACAGTTCGACTTATCACCAACCCGAACGCGGGGCGCGGCGGGCGGCAACGCGCCGCGGAGGTCGCGCGCTTTTGCTCCCTGCTCAAGGCGCGCGGCATCAATGTCGAAGTGCTGACGACGACCGCACCGCATGAGGCGACGCGCCTGGTGGCCGCGGCGGCGCAGGCCGGCGCGTGTGACATCGTCGTCTCCGGCGGCGACGGCACGATCAACGAGGCGCTGCAAGGTCTGGTCGGGACGGACGCGCGGCTGGGCGTCTGGCCGGCTGGTACAGCGAACGTGCTGGCGCGCGAATTGAACTTGCCGTTCGCTCTGCCGGGCGTCTGCGACGTGATCGCACGCGGCACGACGCGACGCATCTATCTGGGTTGCGCGACAGCGGAAGGGACGCACACGCGGCGTTATTTTTGTCTAATGGCGGGCATCGGGTTGGACGCTTCGGTCGTGGCGGGTGTGCGCCCGCGACTGAAGCGGCGCATCGGCAAGGGCGCGTTCTGGCTCTCAGGTCTCAGCCATCTGGTGCGCTGGCAGCCCGCGCCTTTTAACGTTGAAGTCAACGGCGAGACACACACCTGCACTTTTGCCGCTATCGGCAAGACCGCGCATTACGGCGGCGACTTGGCCGTCACCCCGCGCGCTCGCCTCGACCGGCCCGAGTTTGAACTCTGCCTCGTCTCCTCGCACAGCCGCCTGCGCTTTCTCGCCCTGCTCGCACAAACCATGCGCGCTAGCGGCGTGACAGGCGAGATCGAAGGGGTACGTTTCATCCGTACTACACACGCACGCGCCACCGGCGACGCGCTCGTGCAGGTTGACGGCGAACTGATCGGCCAACTGCCGATGACCTTCGAGATCGTGCGTGTCCCGATTGAAGTGTTCGCGCCAACGGCAAGTTGAACCAACCCGTCACTGAGCCGCCGCCGCCGCAGAGCTGCTCAACCAACGCTGGCGCAATTCTTTTGCCTGAGCTGAAGCATTCGGTAATTCTGCGAGGCGATAACTGCTCCCCGGCATGAGGCGCAGCCCGACGTAGGCGAACGATTCGGCGTAAGGTAGTTGTTCCGTGCCGCGCACGTAGCGCGTGAAGAAGTCGGCGAGATCGAAGCCCGCGACTTCCGTGGCCACCTGTTGAAACTCTTCGCCTGTGTAGCCGCGCCCGCGCAGGTAGTAGGTGGCCGGCGGACTCTCCAGGTAGAAGCGTTGATAGGCCCGGCGCATCACGTCGTCCAGCGATGTGCGCCCCGCCGACCGGCCGCGGATTAAGAGATCAAGAACGATGGCGATGGTCTCGCCTTTATCGTAGTAGCTGATCGAAGTCTGATCGAGGCTGGTGTGTTGGACGTGACAGGCGGCATCGAGGAACGGCGCGATGAGCGACGACTCTTCCGCACTCATCAACTGGCTGCCCGGCGCGTTCTCCACCGTGCCGATCTCGTCGGCGAGCGTGGCCCAGAGTTTTTCGTCCGTCCACAGGCCTGCGCGCCGTTGCATCAGGTGGCCATAATAGTTCGTGAAGCCTTCGGCGATCCATAATCCGCGCGTGGCCAGCGGTTTCGTAAAATCCCACGGCCCCAATTCGGCGGGGCGCAACCGCTTCACGTTCCAGACGTGAAAAAATTCGTGTGCGGCCGTGTCCAGCACGTCCGCGTATGCGTCCGCTTCGCCGAGTGGGCGGCGTTGCATGATCTGCGTGGAGGTCAGATGTTCCATGCCGTCGCCGCGCTCACCCGCGCCGGTGTGAATGAGAAAGGTATAGTCGCTAAACTCCGGCGCGCCCCACATCGCCGTCTCTGCCCGCACAATCTTTTCCAGATCACGCGCGAGCAGTTTGCGCCGGCCGCCATCGCCGCCGACGGCGTGTAGGACAATGTGATAAGTCCGGCCGTCCACGACGAAATTGTCCTCTGTCCAATCGGGCCCGATCTCGGTCGGCGTATCGATCATGAGATCGTAGTTGGCAAACTGCCACGCGCGCTGCTCACTGCTTGCCATGCGCCCGTTGACGATGCGCCAACCCACGGGCGGCGCGATGCTCAGGGTTACGGGGTCAGCCTTATGCCCGACGACGTACATGAAGAGCGCGCCGCCGTTGAAGTTTGCGTGCCGCGCGTCAAGTTGCGAGAACGTGCCCGACAGATCGTTGGCAAAGACTTTGTAACTGATGCTCATGCGGCTCGCACCGCACGGCGCGAAGCGCCACGTCTGCGTGTCGCCTCGCGTCAGTTGGCGCTCATGCGTTGCGCCGCAGCGCGCGGCCGGCGGCGCTTCATAGCTCATCTCACGCACGTTCTGCGCAAAATCGAAGACGGCGTAGCGCCCCGGCGACCACCTCGGCAGTTGCAACTCAAGCGTCTCCTGCGGCGTCGGCGTCTCGACTGTGACGCGCACCTCGAACAGGTGCGTCGCCGGCCGCGATAGTTTCAATTCATAGCTGATGTGATACGGCTCGCCCGGTTGCTGCGCGAACGCGCCGGCGCAGGCCAATAGAGACCAGCCGATTAAGGCCGCGCCGCGCCGCAGCGCCCAAACGGCGAAAAGGTTGCGCATGAATATCTCCGGACTGAAGGATGATGAAAATGCTGGTTGCGTTATGGCCGGGCGAATTATTGGCGCGCGGGCGAACGCCTGTCAAAAGCGCCGGGATGGATAAGCTTGCACCACGAACGCGCACCGGCACCTCGCGCCCGCCTGCGGCTTGCGCTTTTCCTCTGACCGACTACACTTTCAAGCATGGGCACGACCGAACGACTCTATTATCACGATTCGCATTTGCTCGAGTTCACCGCGCGCGTCACACACGTCGCCGAACTTGCCGGCGGCAACTTCGGCATCATGCTCGACCGCACGGCCTTCTACCCGACGGGCGGCGGGCAGCCGACGGACACAGGGCAACTCGGCGCGGCGCGCGTCGTCGAGTGCATTGATAAGGAAGAGGCGGGCGTGTTGCACGTCGTCGCAGGCGAGCCGCCTGCGGTCGGCGCGGAGGTCGCAGGCTGCATCGACTGGCCGCGCCGGCTCGATCACATCCAACAGCACACGGGGCAGCATATCCTCTCGCAAGCGCTCGTCGCGCTTTTTAATGCGCCGACGCGCGCCTTCCGCATGTTGGCGCAAGCCTCTGAGATAGATGTCGAGTTACCGGCTCCCTCACGCGCGCGTATCGAGCAGGCGGTCGATCTCGCTAACAGCATCATCTGGGCCGACCGCGCCGTGCAAATTCATAATGTCACGCCGGAGGCGGCGGCGCGCCTGCCCTTGCGCAAAGACTCCGCGCGCACAGGCAGCCTGCGCGTGATCGAGATCGTGGACTTCGATCTCAGTCCATGCGGCGGGACGCACGCGCACCGCACAGGCGAAGTCGGCCTGATCGCCGTGCGCGCGTGGGAACGCGCGAAGGGTCTAACTCGTCTTGAATTCGTCGCGGGCACACGCGCGCTCGCCGACTATCGCCACGCCAACGACACCGCCCGCGAGGTCGCCACCCTCCTCAGCGTCGCGCGCGCCGACACGCCCGCCGCAGTCGTGCGGCTGTTGACCGAGCACAAAGAACTCACGCGCCGCACACGCACGCTCGAAGAGATCGCGGCGCGCGTCGAAGCCGATGAACTATTAGCCGCCACCGCGCCCGACCCACAAGGCACGCGCATCGTCGCGCGCGCTTTCGCCGGGCGCGACGCCAACGCCCTGAAACGGCTCGCACTAGCGCTCATCGCGCACGACCACACCGTCGCGCTGCTGGGCGCGGCTGACGACGCAGACGCACGCCTCGTCTTCGCGCGCGCGGCCCATGCAGGCGGCGACATGAACGCGCTCATGCGCACTGCCTGTCAAACTCTCGACGGGCGCGGCGGCGGGCGGGCGGACATGGCGCAGGGCGGCGGGCGCAATGTGGCGCAACTCGCCGCAGTGCTAGCAGCGGCCCTGCGCAGTCTGAGATCGGGCGACGCGAGCTAACCGCACGGACTGCCCAAGCGAGACCAAAGTCTCTAAGCATACGCGCTTGACACTCGCGCGCATGGGTCTTTAATATCGCACACGTCGATGGGGCAGTAGCTCAGTTTGGCAGAGCGCCGCGTTCGCAATGCGGAGGTCAGGAGTTCGACCCTCCTCTGCTCCACTTTTAGAGTCAAGCACTTACAGCCGGCCGCGTGGTCGGCTGTTTTGCGTCAGTCGCCAATTGGTCACTAGAAGGGCCGGAAACAGCCAGCTTTTCGACTGCCTCATGCCGCAGCTTGTCGGTCGCGTGGGTGTAGCGGAGCGCGAGTCGCACATCTGACCAACCAAAGATTGAACAGAGCGTAAAGGCATCAACGCCCGCCGCGCCCATGCGTGTGGCCGCCGTATGGCGCGTGTCGTGAAAGCGGAAGTCTTGCAGCTTTGCCTTCGTGCGCGCCAGTGCGAAAGTGCGCTTGATGTCGTTAATGAGCCCGCCCGTGCGCGGACTCGGAAAGACGTAGCCGCTTGTTTTGGGCAGACTATCCAGCAATGCGCGCACGTTGCTGTTGATTGGCACGAGGCGGGGCTTGTCGTTCTTCGTTTTAGGCACATGCAGCAAGCCGCGATCTATCTGCACGTCGAACCACTTCAAGCGCAGAATCTCGCCCTTGCGCATTCCTGTGTTCAGCGCAACGATCAGGATGTGCTTGACCCAAGCAGCGTCTAGCTCATCAAGCGCAGCCATTAGCCGATCCTCTTCGGCAGGCGATAAGTACCTTTCCCGTTTAGTCTCGCCGCGCAGCTTGGCCACGCGCAGGCAAGGGTTAGTTTCAATCAACTCGTCGCGCACGGCGAGCGAGAAGATTTTTGAGAGTACCGCCAACTCGCGGTTGACGGTCGCAGGGTTGCGCGTGCGCGGCTTGACGAGCGTGCTGTATTTCGTCGGCGTCTCGCTACGCCATTCCTTATACTTCTCGACCCGCGCGGGCGTGATGTCTTGCAACGGTGTAGCCCCGTAGAACTCGCACATGGCGCGCGTGATGATGGTGTCGTCGTAGTAACTCGCCTTATTCAACTTCGAGTAAGGGAGAAACACGTCCTGTACGAAGCGATGAAAAGGCGTCTTGGGTTTCTCTTCGAGGCCATAGGCTTTGTTGAAGTAGCCCACGCGGATGATCGCCTCGGCCCGCTTGGCCTGCTCCTTCGAGCGCGCATGCTTAATGGTCTGCACGATCCGCCGCCCTTCGTGGTAGAAGTCACAGACCCAATTGCCTGTGGACTTGCGTTTTCTGACTGTCACTAATGTTGCTCCTTCCCGGTTGCAGCCACTCAGGAGCGGGACGTATTTTACCACCCGCTGGCCACGTCTGCTCACTTAACTTGTGGGGCAGTCCACGCCATCAGTTCCGAGCGCAGAAAGCGCAGGGCCGTGCCCGCCCGGCGGCACGGGATGCGCCCCTCAGCAACCCACGCGTAAATGGTTCGGGGCTTCACGCCAAGGAATTCGGCGGTCTCTTTAACAGTCCAGAGTCTTTCCATCTCGGCGCGCGCTGCGAGATTCGAGTTCATAGCCTTCTCCTAACTATTTCCTAACGGGTACATCTCTCCGGCCCTGTCCCGGTTGCGCAGTGGTATGCGTGGCGACCAACTTCATGCACTTGTCGCTAATCCGGCAACTAACTGTTTATGAGCCGCAGGAGGTGAGAGTCCGTTCGCGAATCCGCTACAGGCGAACGGTGACACGTTCTTTCCGTATGTATGCCAGTCACACGCATGGTAGTTGTGACCGTGATCCAGCGCTCGCGCAGCGTTTAACGTACGGACTCGAGCCTGCGCCATGTCGCCTTCGCACTGCAACCAGATAGTAGCGTGGTGACTAACGCAGAAAGCGCGGGCCGTCGGCTAACTCTCCGACGCGGAGCGACAGAGATGCACCGACAATGACCCCGTGGGCGGCACCATGTCATCCCTGCTGGCTGAAGCAGCAGTTACCGCGGACGCCGTGACGATGTGACGGACATCCGCCGGTAAGGGGCTGCGTACTATCCTCGTGGCTGCCTTAAATTCTTCTGGATTTGCGCTGAGTACCGTCCGGCGCCTTTCTCCCAGTGCCGCAGCTAGTGAGTTAATATCAGCGTAAGGCTGTGCCTTCGCCATTGCAGCCTTGCACGCCAAGCGTCTGCGCTTGAACTGGGCCGCCATCAAGCCTTTATCATCACGACTCGCGTGGTCGGTGGCGGCCGACGTTGCAGGCCGCCGCTTGCGGTGCGGCTGCTGTTGCTGCCGACGAGTTTCGCGCTTTACGACACCATTACGAACAGAAGAGCGAGCAAGGCAACGCAATACCCCAAAGGAGTCGAACTGGCGTGGCAGCCGGCGCGCTTCTAGGATTTCGAGCAGGTACTTGTTGGGCAGGTCATCCCACGGTTCGGGCTTAGTGAGATAACGGCAGCATTTCCGCAGAGCTATTTCTAACTCATCCCTATTGAGGCGTAAGACTTTAACGTCAATGTTGGCTGAGTTGGCGCTGGTGCAGAAGTCTGAGGTGCGGCCGACGCAGCGCCATGCCTTCTCAATGCAGTCACTCCAGTCCGTACGTAGGCGCTCTTTATTAAGCGCGCGCCCGCAGACAAGCGCATGAAGATGGAGGTGCGGATCGTTTGCGCCCCAACTAAACTCTATACGCCTGACGCCGCCGCCGATGCGGCCGGTAAAGTAAGTCTTTTTTAGAAGTCGAGTCCACGTCCTCTTGACGGCTTCTTCAGCGTAGCGCAGGGTCGGCCATGAGACTAACGGCATGGTCAAGGTAATAAGCTGCCAGTGTTCGCCTGCCGACGGCCGGTAATCAATGATCCGTGAGAAAGCCGACCGATAGGCGCGCCGCCACCTTTTAGCATTGCAGTACGCGCAGAGCCGCAGGGAGCACGGCGCGTACCTACCCACCGCGTTGAAAAGTTCCCCCGTCGCCCGGTCGTAAAAGTTGACCGCAAGAAAGACGTTCTCCCTGTCGGAGCAGTGCCAGAGTTTGGCGATGCACCTGCTGATGAGGGCAGAGTCGTAGGCCCCGCCGAGAGATTGGAGCCGGGAAATCATTCGCTCATCCTTGCGTTCATAGTCCAACGCGCGGCGTAGGACATTCTTGTGCTCGCTTGTTAGGGCGATATTGGTGCGCGGGAGGGGAGCCGCCAGCGGCGGCTCCCAGTTGACGTGCCTGAGCAGAAGCGGCTCTACCGTCTCCCCGTCGCCTTTGTCATCTGTTACTTGCGCTCCCGTCATCGTGCCCCCTTAGGAATCGGTGTTTGCCTACGCGACGGCCGTTACTTTGCGTCTGTTGAGGTAGTCCAAGACGTCACCCACGTCGAATCTGATCTTTCTGGGCGAGGGCCTGTAATAGGTGATTTCGCCGCGCCTGATTATTCGCCGCATCGTTGGTTCCGACACGCCAATGATCATGGCAGCCTCTTTGAGATTAAGATTTGCGTTTACAGTCTCCCCGTTTTGCCTCATTCCCACCTCCAAAAAAAAACTCCGGTCTAGATCACTGAGCAAGAACTTTGAAACGTATCACCGCTCGGGATCGCCGCGATCCCAGTGACAATTCGTCTCGTCTCTCAGTGATCTAGACCGGAGCCTAAATCCTTACACAATAATAACTAGCTATCTACTCCGCCAGACTGATATGTTCGCTTTAACAAACAGCCCGAATCATGCCCGACGTAATACTCATATCTTATCACAGTTGAGCTTTAACATGTATAGTAATTCTAATACTATCAAACACTTGCAGAGCATAAATCCCTATAAATAATTTACAGCAAGACACTTATGGGTAGAATGGAAAATGTGTCAATAGGTTTTTAAATTCCCTGTTACTGAGCAATGGCCCGCGTGTGGAGACAATGTGATCAGGGCTTCGACGGAGAGCGCGTGCCGCAGTTCACTTCCACGCGCGTGGAGACAATCCGCACATACTCCGCCACGGCAAACCCGTCGGCGGTTCACCTCCACGCGCGTGGAGACAATTTGGTAGCGGCCGGTAGGAACAGGCGTTAATTCGGTTCACCTCCACGCGCGTGGAGACAATCGCAAGCTGCGCGAGTTAGCGACCGCCTAACCCGGTTCACCTCCACGCGCGTGGAGACAATGTCACGGGCGTAGCGGCGCTTACAGAGGCATCCGGTTCACCTCCACGCGCGTGGAGACAATAGCAACGTACCGATCCCGCCTGATAGAAATTGCGGTTCACCTCCACGCGCGTGGAGACAATAACGTCAACGGCACGGGCACGAAGTTTCAACTCGGTTCACCTCCACGCGCGTGGAGACAATGTAAGGTCGTACACGGTGTCGGTCTTGTTGTACGGTTCACCTCCACGCGCGTGGAGACAATCCCGCGCTCACAAGGTTGCCGCTGGCGTCAAACGGTTCACCTCCACGCGCGTGGAGACAATACATTGTTTGACTGTCCTGTACCCTGCCATTACGGTTCACCTCCACGCGCGTGGAGACAATTCAACTTACCGGCACGCGCTGGCGCACACGGACGGTTCACCTCCACGCGCGTGGAGACAATGTCCGAATTAAGAAAATAGTCGCCGTCGAGGACGGTTCACCTCCACGCGCGTGGAGACAATGAGTTCTGGTCTGACGTGGGGACACATGTTCGCGGTTCACCTCCACGCGCGTGGAGACAATATTAAGCCGAACAGGTTGGTCACAGTCACTCGCGGTTCACCTCCACGCGCGTGGAGACAATGCCAGAAGCGTCGCCACATAGAGTCCGCCGAACGGTTCACCTCCACGCGCGTGGAGACAATCACTGTGTTCCGCCTTTCGCGGGCGCGCTCACCGGTTCACCTCCACGCGCGTGGAGACAATGCTGGCGGCGTTCGTCGTGTACCGGACGAACTCGGTTCACCTCCACGCGCGTGGAGACAATGCCATCGGCCGCTTGCGGCGCACCTAACGCCCCGGTTCACCTCCACGCGCGTGGAGACAATGGCATCACGGTCTAGGGCCGCCCCGCTTAAACGGTTCACCTCCACGCGCGTGGAGACAATGGATTGCCACGAACGACGGCACGACCATTCGCCGGTTCACCTCCACGCGCGTGGAGACAATGCGAGCGGTCATTTACCTGTCGTTTGACGACGCGGTTCACCTCCACGCGCGTGGAGACAATGCCCCATGTTAGAGTGCTCGGAAACCCTTAGGCGGTTCACCTCCACGCGCGTGGAGACAATCTGGTACGCCTCGCGTGCATGGCGTTGTTAGGCGGTTCACCTCCACGCGCGTGGAGACAATCCCTTCAGGTCTAGAATTTAGGGGGGTACAAACGGTTCACCTCCACGCGCGTGGAGACAATGTTGTGCAAGTCGGCGGCCCGAGCGGCAGCGGCGGTTCACCTCCACGCGCGTGGAGACAATTAGGCGCGGACTGTTTCAGTCTCAAGCCCGTGCGGTTCACCTCCACGCGCGTGGAGACAATTCTAAGTCGTAGCCTAAGAATTTAACGAGCGGCGGTTCACCTCCACGCGCGTGGAGACAATCTGTCCTGCGTTGCCATGATGTAGCGCCGCGCCGGTTCACCTCCACGCGCGTGGAGACAATGCGATGCGCCGCGCGATTGAGTTGCCCCATACCGGTTCACCTCCACGCGCGTGGAGACAATCCCGCCGCCTCGTGTCAGCGCATCTTCGGTGGCGGTTCACCTCCACGCGCGTGGAGACAATGAGACGAGCGCCGCGACTTCATCGACTGTCAACGGTTCACCTCCACGCGCGTGGAGACAATGGTTGTTAGACCGCCCGTGCCGAAACAGCTACCGGTTCACCTCCACGCGCGTGGAGACAATCACAACCCACCACCAGCGGCCGTCTCCCAGTGCGGTTCACCTCCACGCGCGTGGAGACAATGGGTATGTGGGCCTCTATGATTGCGCTCATTGCGGTTCACCTCCACGCGCGTGGAGACAATGCCCACAGCCGACAATTGCCGCAAGTTGTGAGCGGTTCACCTCCACGCGCGTGGAGACAATCTTGTGCGCCGCCACCTGCGCGACGTCGGCCTCGGTTCACCTCCACGCGCGTGGAGACAATGCGAGTATGCGTGTGATGTTGTCGGCTTTGTGCGGTTCACCTCCACGCGCGTGGAGACAATGATCGTTTCGTGGCGGAGTTGCAATCGCTAGGCGGTTCACCTCCACGCGCGTGGAGACAATGCCGCTCTGAAACGGGGAAAGCCGGCCTTGCCCGGTTCACCTCCACGCGCGTGGAGACAATGCGGTAAACTCCGGCGGCGTCGCATAATTCTGCGGTTCACCTCCACGCGCGTGGAGACAATCTCTTACCGTCCGCCCGGCCCGCATCCAAGAGCGGTTCACCTCCACGCGCGTGGAGACAATATCATGCTGCCCGTCTGCATGCGTGGCTAACACGGTTCACCTCCACGCGCGTGGAGACAATACACCCGGCGAGGCTGCGCTCGGCATCACTATCGGTTCACCTCCACGCGCGTGGAGACAATTGCGCCACTAGTAAATCCCGCGCCGCATCGTTCGGTTCACCTCCACGCGCGTGGAGACAATGGCCACTCTTCTAAGGGATTGCCGTATTCATCCGGTTCACCTCCACGCGCGTGGAGACAATTCTTTCGTTGCGCGCCGCTTGGTTTGATCCCACGGTTCACCTCCACGCGCGTGGAGACAATGTAGCGGCGTTGATGGCGCGATTGACGCCCTCGGTTCACCTCCACGCGCGTGGAGACAATGGTGGCTCGTCATTGAATTTCAACAGTGCGACCGGTTCACCTCCACGCGCGTGGAGACAATGCCGCCGCCCACGAGCGTGTTGTAGTTTGCGCCGGTTCACCTCCACGCGCGTGGAGACAATGGGTGTGGCCATTATTTCACACCGCCTTTCGCCGGTTCACCTCCACGCGCGTGGAGACAATGCGAGCGGTCATTTACCTGTCGTTTGACGACGC
>JBBQGM010000031.1:0-48735 GCA_038322995.1 Pyrinomonadales bacterium | reverse complement strand
TTCAAGCAGCCGCGAGTCGGGGTGATCGGCGGCTCCAGGATTCGTGTGTCTAACTCTGATGAGAGCGTCGTAAGCCAGAATGCCGGCAAGGAACACTCGTAGAGTGTGCAGGTCAACCTGCTGTTACAAAGAAGGCAATAGATTTCTGCGATCAATTTTGCAATCTTCATACACGTCTAAAGGGTTTAGAGGAGACTGCAAGAAAATTTGCAACCAGGCCGTGTTGTCTGGCGCAGAAAACGCCCGGCGCACAGGGCCGGGCGGGCCAATTTACCCGTCCTACCTTAACGTGAATTCGACCTAAGGCGCAGCCAGATTCAACACAGAGAAACGTGCGCTCAGATTTGAGATCAATAAACTCTGTGCCCTCTGGGGTACACCGCCTGTCGCCCATCAGCCAAGCTTCATCTCTCCCACCACATAGACGGACAAGCTGCTACCAACTCGCTTGCACTTTAACGAGCGCGGGTGGCGCAGACGTAAGCCGCACGTCGAGTTTGAGGCTTGGCTCAACATACACTGAGGCGTTGTGCAGGCGGAGCGAGAAGGCCCAGCCTTGATCAAAGGTGAGCAGAAGCGTGTTGTCGGAACGCGGCTTGAAGGCGACGACGTTCAGCTTGCCCGGTAACGGTAAGCGCGGGATGCTGGCGGTCGGGTTGTTTGGTCCGGGAGCTTGTTTGAACGTGCTGGCCGGTTCACTGCTTGCACCTGGGTTGCGACCGAGCGTGCCCGCGAAGGAGAAAGCTTGCACGGTCGTTGTGCGGCCGGGCACGGAGACGATCAGTTTGTAGAAATCTTGCCGGCCGAGGAAGTAAGTGGTAAGCGCGGCCGGCGCGGCCGCGTGCTGCTGCGTGAGTCGTTCGAGTTGGGCCGCGAGCGCCGTTAGCACGGGCCGGTAGAAGCGCGCGGCCTTTTCCTGTTCAGACAGATGCAGCGAACTCCAATGCGCGCCGACAGCGGCGAGTTGTTCTAATTCCGCGAAGATCGGCTTGACGGCGTCGAAGTAGGCAGCCGCGCATGGATGGTCTGTCCAATGGCGGCAGAAGTCGAGCGTGCGCGCGAGACGCGGATTCTTCGCTACGTCGTTGTTGTGTTTGACGGAGACGCCGAGCGACCAGCCGCGCTCGTCCGCGACGACTACATCGCGCACATCGCCCACCACGCCTTGCGCGTCAGCTTGAATGTGTAACGTGAAGCCGCCATGCGCGGCGGGCGTCTGCAACGCAGGCTCAAGGCGCGCGAGCAGCCGCACGCCGGCCGCCGCGCCGAGATCGTATTTAACGCGCGTTGCAGGCGTGAGCGCATCGTAGCGCCGGCGGGCAGTCTGTGCCGCGTCGGAATCAGCGAGCCCGCTTTGCGCGCCCTGCGCGTGCAGCCAGTCGAGCAGCGCGACGGCACAGGCATACTCCAAAGCCTTGCCGTTAGCTTGCTGCGTCTGCGCGAACGGCGCGATTAGCAGTGAGGGCGGAGCCGTCATGCGTCGATGTGCGCGAACCGAAGGCGCGCGGTCATAGGGTGGTTATTCCAGCAACACACGGTAGCGCAATAGCGGGCAGAGGCGCAATAGAATGAAGTGTGCCCGCGCACTGCCGCCCACTGTGTCTAGCCACAGACGGCCGCAGGGGCCAACCCATGCGCGCGTATGTTCAACGGGCCGGCCCGCGCGCCCGTGCTAACGCGCCCGCACACTGTCCGGCTGCACGTGCCCAGCAAGCTGCCTCCGCCCTGATAATCTGCCCGATGCGATTGACCGGCCGCAAACTGATAACAAACAACCCCGACCTTGCCGCGCGCGCTGACGAGCGACAGTTAGGGGAACGAAGGAGACGGCTGCGCTTGCCTGTTTGCCCGCACCTGCTGCGCCAGATCGCCGTGTGCGCGTGCGCCGTGTGGGCCAGACAGCGCAAGCTGTTAGTCGGTCTGTCAATTCTGTTGCCGCTCGTCTGCCTGTTCGGCGCGTGGCGCGTGCAGCACGATGCGCGGGCGCGACTTGATGCGGCCCGCGGGCGGCTTGAGCGCCAACATACCATTCCGTTTGCGACAACGATGCGCCCAACCTTGCGCCGACCGGAATTGCAAATCTGGCAGAGCACGCAACGTGTTCGGGCCGTCGCGCGCTTCAACAATTCGTACTTCGCCGCGACCGATGGCGGGCTGCTGCAACTGTCGCTGGCGGGCGCGGCCGTTCAGCACTACACCGTGTTGGACGGCCTGCCCGAAAGCGATTTGACGAGCCTCGCCACATGGCACGGCAAGCTGTTCATTGGCACGCGCACGCAAGGTCTTGTCGCTTTCGACGGCGCGCGCTTCGAGAGTTATCGCTGGCCCGACCGCCAGCCGCAAGCGATCACCGTACTGCTGGCAGAAGCCGGCCCGTTGCTCATCGGCACGTTCGCGGGCGGCCTCATAGAATTTGACGGGCGGCAGTTCACGGAATTGAAAGCCGGTGCGGACGAACAGCGGTTGACCGCCGTTAACTGTCTCGCGCGGGCGGGCGGGCGGCTCTACGTCGGCACTTATGCCGACGGGTTGTGGCTCAAAGATGCGGGGCGTTGGCAGCACTTCACGACCGCAACGGGGTTGCCCTCGAATCGCGTCGTCGGCGTCGGCGCGGATGATGCGCGCGTGCTTATCGCCACCGACTTTGGTCTCGTGGCCGCGCAAGCTAATGCCCTGTTAGCGCCAGAGCAGGCGCAGACCAATCTGTTTCATCTCAGCGCGACGCTGCCCGCGCTCGCCAGCCTGCAACAGTTCGGCGGGCGCGTGTTGCTCTGTCAAGACGACGGCAAAATGTTCGTCCTGGCAGAGCATGAGGCGCATGGGCCGCAACTTCAAGCTGTCGCAGCGCACGGCGCTGAGGAGGCAAATGAGAGTTTGACCGACTGCCGGCTGCTGACGCTTGATGATGAACTCTGGCTACTCACGAGCGACGGCATCCAGCGCACGAACGGCAACCCGTCTAACGCAACCAGTTCTGCTTCAGCGCGCACCGCCCACGCCGCCTTCGCGCTCACGCCGTTCATGCAGCGCGAGTCGCAACGTGCGGCCGCGAGCAACATAGTCGCCGCGCTCGCGCTCGACGGCGCGGGCCGGCTCTGGGCTGGCAGCTTCCGTAACGGCATAGACCTGCTCGCGCCCGACGGCCGTCGGCGCACGCACCTCGACACTGAAACGGCGCGCGAGATTAACGCGCTCGCATTTGCTCCCGCCACGAACACGATGTATGCCGCCACCGCGCACGGTCTCGTGCGCTTCGATAGTGCAATGCATGCGACGCGCACAACGGCGACCGATGGCTTGTTGAGCAACGCCCTCACCGGTGTCGCTATGTTGCCAGCGCAGCAAGCGCCATACAGCGAGGAGCCAACATCCGCGGGCGCAGCGCGGCCTGCACAGAGGGCGGAGTTGGTCTGTGCCACGAGTCGCGGTCTTATCTTCGGTACGCAGGGCCACTGGCGCAGCCTGACGACCGTCCAGGGCTTGCCGAGTAACAGTCTCTATGCGGTGCTGCCACAGGGGCGCGCGCTCTTCGTCGGCACGCTGGGCGGCCTCGCCGAAGTTGCGGCGGGGCGTGTCGTGCGGCTCTTCACAGATGCAAACTCGAAGTTGACGCACAACTGGGTGACGGCGCTCAGCGCCGCAGGGCCGCGCCTGTTCGTCGGCACTTATGGCGGCGGCGTGTTTGAGCTAACGCCATCGGGCGAGTTGCATCCGTTCGCGGCCGAGACCGGCCCGTTCGTCGTCAACCCGAACGCGCTTTGGAGCGACGGCGCGCGCCTCTATGCCGGCACGCTCGACGGCGTATGGGTCTTAGATTTACGCACGCAAAAGTGGACGCACCTGCAAGCGGAACTGCCCGCGCCCGTCGTGCTCAGCATTACCGGCGACGCGCAGCACGTCTACTTCGGCACGACGAACGGCATCGCGCGTATCGCCACCGGCTACTTCGAGCAGCAATAAAACGACGCGACATAAGCTTGCCCACAGGCGGGGCGCACTGAGAAAGCCAAGACATGAACCACGAACGCACCCGAATCAACTCGCCGCACAAAGCTGAAGCTAAGCGAGCACAGCTTCGGATCGGTTCATCTGGCATCGTGGTTTCGTTTTTTATCCTGCTGTTGCTTTGCGCGTGCTTCTGCCCGCTCAGACGCAGCGCAGCGCAATCGGGTGTGCTTGTGCCTTCGTCGCTCAAAGATAAGCCGGACGAGCATCTGCTCTCGTTGCAAGTGATGAACGTGGACGTGCTGATCGATAACCAGCACGCGCGCGTCCGCGTCCGGCAAATCTTCGACAATCACACCGCGCAGGCGCTCGAAGGCAAATACCTGTTCGCATTGCCACCACCGGCCTCCGTCTCCGACTTCGCCGTCTGGGACGGCGACACGCGCATCCCCGGCGTGATGCTGGAGAAGCGCCGCGCCAATGCTATCTACACACAATTCAAGCAACCGCAACTCGACCCCGGTCTCTTGCAGCAAGACGACGAGCACGAAGGCCACGCCGCCTTCAACGCCAAGGTCTGGCCCATCCCCGCGTATGGCACGAAGCGCGTCGAGCTTGAGTACACAGAGACGCTGCCGGTCGAAGGTCTTGTCTCGCACTTCACCTTCCCGCTGAAACCTTCGTTTGGCGATCCGCAACACGTCGGCGAATTCAACTTGCACCTGCATGTGCTAAGCGATTACCCCTTCACGCCGCTCGCGCCGCAACTGCCCGCCTATCGGCTCGGCGTGACCACAAGCAACGCCAACGAATTCGCGGCCGACTTTCAAGCGCGCGACATCGAGCTTAAAGACGACTTCTCATTTGACTACCGCATCGACACGCCCGCCAGCACGCTCTCCTTCATCGCCTATCGCGCGCCCGAACAGATCACGGCCTACGATCTACGCGACCCGGCGCTCGCCGCCCGCAACCCCGACGGCTACTTCGCCGCCCGCGCGCTTTTCAACGAACAGCACGCGCAAGCCGACGGCAAGGGCAACGACGCGCAACCGCAAGTTCAGCCGCCGCGCAATCTTGTCCTGCTCTTCGACACGTCGCTCTCGATGTACGGCGACAAACTCGGCCGCGCGGTTGAGGCGCTCGACTATTTCCTGCATGGGCTGATGCCGCAAGACAATTTCAATCTCGTGCTCTTCAACGAAGACACAAACGTGCTTGCGCCCGCGCCGCTCGCCGCCACACCCGATCACGTTGAACAAGCAATGGCGTTCGTCAAAGATTCTATGCTCGGCGGCGGCACGGATTTGCACAAGGCGTTCGTCCGGGGGCTTGAGCTTGCATCCGCGCTGCCCGTGGGCGAGCGCAGCCTCGTCCTTATCTCCGACGCCAATCCAACGCTCGGCACAACCGATCTGAACCAGATCGTCCGGCTCTTCGCCGAACCAAAACCAAATGGGCCGCGCGCAAATGCGGCGGCTAACGCGCCCGCGCGTGTCTTCGCCTTTGCGCTCGGCGGCGACGCCAACCGCACGCTGCTCGAAACGCTCGCCCAACAGACGCACGGCTATTTCGCCAACGTCCGCGAGACCGAAGACATCACGACGCAACTGCGCCTCTTCTTCGCTAAAGTCGGCACGCCGGACATCACAGACTTGCGCTTCAACGCCACCGCCGCGCAGAATTTTTATCAAATCTACGCCACGCCCGAAGCGCACAGCTTCGACGGCTCAAGCGTGGCCTTCGTCGGCCGCTACAAACAACCCACACCGCAAACCGACATCGCGGTGCAAGGTCAATCCGGCGCGCAGACGATCAACCTGACGCGCACAGTTGCGCTGCCTGAGTTCGACGACACGCACGAGCACGTACCGCGTCTGTGGGCCCGCGCCCGCGTGGACGCGCTGTTGCGCGCGATGGATTTGCAGGGCGAGCGCGAAGACTACATCGCGGAGATTATCCGCCTCGCCGAAAAATACAAGTTCGTCACACCTTACACCGCGTTCCTCGCCGCGCCGCGCGCACTGCTGCGCCCGCGCCTGATTCAACCGGGCGATCCGGTGCTGCGCGTCAAGACCGACGAGTCGATCACCTCGGTCTTCGCCGTGTTGCCGTTTGGCGAAACGCTGCCGTTGCAATATCTGCCCGCCGCAGGCGTCTGGGAAGTGCGCTTCCTCGCACCCGCGTGGTTGCCCGACGGCGCATACCGGTGCCGCCTGTTGCTCACGGACAAGGACGGGCGCGGCTATCAAGAGGAGAAGAGTTTCGTCGTTGACAGTCACGCACCGAAGTTGCGCGTGAGCGTGCCGGCGCAAACCGTACGCGCGGGCGACGAGTTGCTCGTTCGCGTCGGGGCGGACAGCGACACCGTGCGTTTGCTCGCAAAACTTTATGGTGCGCAACCCGCGCAGCTTTTCTGGTCGGCGCAAGAGCAAACGAACGTGGGTATCCTGCGCGTGCCGCCGACGCTCGCTGCCGGGCAATACGTCTTAACCGTCACGGCTGAAGACTTCGCGCACAATCAATCGAGCGCGGAGGTGCGGATCGCAGTGTTAGCACGATGATGAAACAGCAACGCTCACGCAAAGACGCAAAGGCGCAAAGACAAGAACGCAAAACAGTGCGGGGCTGCTTTGCGCGCTCCTTTGCGTCTTTGCGTCTTTGCGTGAGGCTTGTCTCTGTGCCGCGTCTGCTCCTGCTCGCCTGCCTCGCCGTTTACGCCGCGCTTGCCATCGTGCAACCGCGCCACGTCGTCGCCGCGCGTGAGTCTGCGATGCGGAACGAGACAGCAACGCTCATCGAGGCGGCCCTGTTCACGCGCACGGAGTTCTTCGGCGCGCAGGCGCTCGTGCCGTACCCGACGGCCGAGGCGCGCAACCGGCTCGCTGATGTGGGAGCGCAACATCCTGATGAGCCAGCGTATTATCTGCAACTCGCACGGCTTGACGAAAAACTTGGCCGCGCCGACGAGGCCGCGCGTGAGTTGGAGCATTACGTCACGCTGCAACATGACGGCGACGACGCGCTCGAAACGCTCGCCGCCTTCTACGACCGCCGCGCCGAGTTCGCACAAGAGGCAGCGACGCTTGAGCGCTTGCTTGCCCGCGCGCCCGCCGCTGACCGCATGCGCCGCATGCAACGATTGGTAGCGCTTGCGCGCGTGCATGAATTGCCAAAGTATCTTGCGCCCGCGTTCTATGAGAATGTGATCGCGCAAGACCCGGCGGCGTTCGACATTATCGAGCAGTACATCGATAAGCTGATCGCGGAGCGGAACGACGAGGCGGCGCTCAAAGTTTTGCGCGCACACAAGGCGCGTTTTCCTGAGCGCACGGCGCAACTCATTGTCAAAGAGGCCGGCCTACTCAACACGCTTGGCCAGGCGCGCGCGGCCGAACAAACTTACGCAGCCGCGTTCGATCCGTTCTGGCCGGACGAACTGGCCGATTCCTTCTACGAGTTTCTGAAAGACCATGATCGCTTCCGCGCCTACGGTCGCGAGTTGCGCGCGGCTTTCCACCACGACCCGACGAACTACGACACGGCCGTACGGCTCGCACACTTCGCGCAGCATGCCTACGAGGCAGACCCCGACATCTTCGTCCAATTAGAGAAAGCGCGGGCCGCACGCGGCATCAAATGGCAACCGGCCGAGTTGGCCACCGTGGCGCGCCTGCTCCTGGCCGAAGGCTATGCCGATGCCGCTTCACGTTTTCTCTACACACTCTACTTGCAGGGCGGCCTGCAGCCGGGCGGCGAGTTGCGCGCCAAGGTGCTCTATCAACTGTTCGCGTTGCTCTCAGATGCGGGCAGCCAGCGGCTGGCCTTAACGCAAGGTGATTTGAAATTCTATCAGGACATCGCCACCGCCGACCCGCATCCGGGTATCACGGGGGGCATTCTCTCGCTGCTTTTTTCCGACACGAATCCGCGAAGCGAATTCCAACAGGCCGAGGGCGACGCCGTTAAATATTTCAACCGCGCCGCCGCTTATCGCATCTTCAGCGCGTATACACAGGAATATCCGACCGCGCCGGAGTTGGCGCAGATGTATCTCGACATCGTGCGCCTTTACACGGCGACGGGCGAGACGGAAATTGCCGCCGCCACGCTCACCGAGTTTGAGGGGCGTTACGCGGACGCACCGCAGTTTCCCGAAGTCGCGTTGAAACTCGCTGACTGCTATGTCGCGCTCGAACAACCCGACAAAGAACATGCGCTCTATCAACGCCTCCTCAATCACCTCGGCCAACATCATCAGCCCGGCCCGCTGCTCGTGCCCGACGCGCGCCAGGCGCAGATTACATCCGATGAAGTTAATCAAACGCAGACGCTTGACGTCAATGCCGAGCCGACCGAAACCAAACCCGCGCCCGGCGCTTATCCGCCGGACTCAAATCGCGGCATAGACATCCCCGGCCACGGCGAGCCGACGACGGAAAATTATTACTACTACGACCGCCCGCAGTATCAAGATCATCTAGCCGTGCCAACCGCGCGCTGGCACACACGCACGGACGAGCGCGCCAGCAGCGTCACCTACGCGGGCGTGCTTGAGCGTTATGTCGCTGCGCTGGCGCGCGACGAGCGTAGCGCCGACATCCTCGCGCTCTACAGCGCCGAGATCAAAAAGTATCCGCACGAGCCGGGCTTGTACGAACAGATGCTGCAATGGCTCGGACAGACGAAACTGGCCGACGAACAGTTGCGTGTCTATCAAGCGGCGCTCAAACAGTTTCCAACTACCGTCTGGCGCGACCGCATGGCGCGCTGGTTTCTGCGCCGCGAGCGCAGGCAGGAGTTTGCGCAGTTCTCGCGCGAGGTACTGGCGCAGATGAACGACGAGGAAGCGACAGCTTATCTCAGCGAGTTTGTTGCGGCGAACGCCAACGCCGATCCGAGGAGCTTTGAGGCAGGGCTTTATCTCGGTCTCTACAATCTCGCGCACGAGCGTTTCCCGCACAACATGAGTTTCGTCGCGGGGTTGTTGCAGTTTTACAGCGCACACGAACGTTGGCGCGAGTGGCGCGCGTTAATGGCCGAATACTATTTCGCCTCGCGTGAGACGCGCGAGCAGTTTCTCGTTTATCTCGCCAAACAAAATGAATTGCGCGGCTTGCTTGCACAGGCGCGCGAGCGTGGCCGCGCGCAGGCGGCCAGCGATCCGGGCGCGTTGGCCGTGTTGCCATACAAACTCTTTCGCGCCGACGCGGCCGCGTGGCTCTCGGACTACGAAGATGCGATTGACGCCTATCGCGAGTTGAACCGACTGTATCCGAATACGCCTGAGTATGCCGAACGACTTATCGCCTTTACCCGCTCGTTGGGCCAGCACAATCGTAGATTTTTGGAAGAGGCTGCGGCTACAAGTCACGCGCTCGCCGACGCCGCGCCCGCTGCGGTTGACTATCGCACGCGCGCCGGTGAGCTACAGGCCGAACTTGGCAATTACGACCGCGCCCGCGGCGAATGGGAACAACTCATCGCCTTGGGACGCGGCGAGCCGGAGACTTATCTGGCGACCGCGACCGTGTATTGGGACTACTTCCAATATGCGGACGCCTTGCGCGTCATCAAACAACTGCGCGCACAGACAAATGATCAGACGCGGTACGCTTTTCAAGTTGGCGCGATTCTCGAAGCCCAACATCAACAGTCGGCCGCGCTGGTCGAATACGCGCATGCGCTCGACGAGAACGGAGACGAGTACGCGCGCGCGCAACGGCGATTGCTCGCACTCTATCAACGGCCGGGCGTGCCCGCGCAGTTGGGCACGGCGGTGGCACAGGCCCGGCGCAACGTGCGCGATGACGCGCCGCTCGTGCTCGGTTATGCCGCGCTGCTGCAAGCGGCTGGACAGCAAGCTGAAGCCTCGGCCCTGCTGCGGCAAGAGATCGCAGCCAGCCATGATTCGCAATTTCTTGAACGCGCCCGCGCTGTCTTTGCTGACGCCGAAGACAAACCGGGCGAGCGCGCCACCCTCAAGCGGCTGACAGAGATCGCGCCGGGGCCGCACTCGCGCATCTCTGCGCGCTTGCAACTCGCGGAGAGTTACGCCGGTACAGGCGAGGCGACGGCAGCCATGTCCGTGCTGAGCGAATTGCTTGCCCGGTATCCAACGAACTACGGCGTGTTGAGTGAAGCCGCGAACTTTTACTGGCGCTTGGGGCAGCGCGTCGCCACGCTCGATGTGTTGCGCGCAGGCATGACGCGCGGGCGCGGCCGTTTCCACTACGTCTTTGCGCGGCGTTTGGCGGCGCGCGAATTGGAGTTGAACCACCCGACCGTGGCCGAGCGTGTGCTACGCGCCCTGCATGCGGAGGACGCGCTGAACACCGATGTCTTTCACGAGCTTACGCGCCTCTACATTCGCACGGGCCAGCGTGAGTCGTTGACCCATGTCTTCAGCGCGACGCTGGCGGCCACCAAGGCGCAGGACGGCGACATCAGGGAGACGCAGGCGCAGGTGGCCGGGTTGCGTACGCAGATGATCGATGCGTTCACGCGGTTGAAAGATTATCGCGCCGCCATCGCGCAGCACATCGAGATCATCAACCGCGACCCTGACGATGAAGCGACGCTTAGCGCCGCACTCGCCTACGTCAAACGCTACGGCGGTGGGGACGCGCTGCTCGCTTACTACAAACAGACGGCCCAGCAAGCTTATAAGAACTACCGCTGGAACGTGGTGCTCGCGCGCATCTCTGAGGCGAACGGTGATTTCAAAGCGGCGGCCATGAACTATCGCACCGCGCTCGTTAGTCAACCTGAGATGCTCGATCTCTATGTTGCGCTCGCGGACACTTGCAAGCGCGGCAAGGATTACGATGGCGCGCTCGCCGCGCTCGCGAAGGCTGCGGAACTGTCGAACGACGATCCGCAGTACGTCAAACAGACAGTCGCCTTACTCACAGAGTTGGGGCGCAAACGTGAGGCCGAAGTGGCGCGCCAGAAGTTGCCGTCCGCGCCGCAGCCCACGCCGCCGCAAACCGCGCGCGAGCAATTTGCCGCAGCGGCGCAGCTACACGCGGCCGAACGGGCGCAAGCCGTCGCCGCCTACCGGCAGGCGTTCACCGCGCTCAGCGCCGCGCCGTACCAGAGCGACCTGCGCGCCGCCGACATCACCGGCTACGTGCAGACGATGCGCGCGGAAGAGTCGCTCGATCAGATCGCGGCGCGCTTATGGCAACTGCGCGGGCGTCTGCTCGCCGATGCCGACGGGCGCGATGAAGCGCGCGCAAGCAAGGCGCGCGAGCGGTTGCAAGTATTGGACGGCGCACTGCCCGAAGCATTAGGCGCGCTGGCGGCAGAGCGCGCGACGGGCGACGAGTTGGCGGCCCTCTTCCGCGACTGGCAAGGGCGGGCGAACGACGCGCTCAAAAATCTGTCCGAGCCGCACGGCACGCTTGCGCTGTTACAAAACCTGAGTCGGCGCGCAAATCTCGGCGCGCTCGAAGAGCACATTTTGCTTGCGCAGAAGGATGCGGCCCGTGCGGCCGGCGACGCGAATCAGTATCACGCGCGGCTACATGCGCTCGTAGATTTCTATAACGCGGCCGGTGCGTTCCCGCGCATTGTCGAGTTGTTGGACGCGGAGCAAGAGCGCGACGCCGCGCGCAGCAGTTTCCCCTACGCGCAGCTCGGCGCGGAATACGCGCGCCTCGTCGGTGATCGCGCACGCGAACTGACGGCCCTACGCGCCTACTACGAACAGACGGGCGCACTCAACGCACAGCCGTTTGCGCCGGACGACGCGCTCGTCGCACGTTATTTCACCGTGCTGTTGGCCGCAGGCAATGATGGGCACATGGAATTGCAGCAAAGAGCCGAACGTTCGTCCGTACATCAAATGCAACTGATCAATTTCCTGCTGGCGGCCGATGAAGGCACGCTGGCGCACGACGCGATTGCGCACGCGCCGTTGCCGCTCGCGTGGCAACTCGCGCGCAACGCCGAAGCGAGTCTCGCGCTCGGCGAGACCGCAATGGATGGCGAGAACAGGTTCGTCGCGGCCTTGCAGTTCCAACCTATTGGCGCGCTTGTCGCGCAACACCCGGACACGCAGCGGCAACTCGTCGGCGACGACTGGTTCCAACTCGCCGCGCAATACGGGCAATGGCTCTATCAAGCCGACGGGCCGGCACAGCGCCGCAAGAGCCGCGCCTTGTTGCCCGCGCTGATCGAGAACCGGCCGCACGACGCCGCTGAGCAGGCGCGGCTTGGGCGTTGGTATCTCGCGCAACGCGACGCTGAACATGCGCTTGAACACTTGCAACTCGCGCTCGCGGCGCAGCCTAATGACCAACAACTACACGCCGATATTGGCGCGGCCTATTTCCTGCGCGATGATCGCGCCCGCGCCCGCGCCGAATGGCGACAGATCATCGCGGGCGACAAGCTGGCGCGCGAGTCGTACGCGCTCTACCTGCGCACGCTCGCCGCGCTCGGGCTGGCGGCGGAAGCACGCGCGCAGTTGTTGCCGCTATTGGCCGCGCGGCTTAAGGAAGCGAATGAGGAGGAGCAAAACACGTATGCGGGCGACGAGCGCGAGCAATTTGCGGACTACGAGTTGTTGCTGCGCACGTTAAGCAGTTCGTTCGAGGCATTGCCGGCCAGGCAGCGCGAGGTGGCCCAAGCGGCGTTCTTCCGCGAGTTGTGCGCGGCTGTGCCGAACAACATCGCGCTGCCGGAGTTGATCGTGACCGGGTCGCTCGTCGCGCGCCGCGAGTTGGGTGCGTATTACGAACTGCTGATCGCGCGCAGCACGGGGCTGAGCAGCTATGACCGCGACTACGATTACACCGAGCAGCTACAAAAATATTGGAACGCGAGCGAAGCGGAAACGGCACTCGACCATGAGAACGATTTCAAAATCTCCGACCCGACGAGCGCGCGGCTGACGTGGCAGCGCAAATATCTAACCTATCTGCTCGACACCCGCGAGGCTACGAAGGCGCACACGCTGATCGATCTGATCGAACAGGAATTAAAGGGCCGTTATGCGCGCCCGCTCTGGCTGCGGCTCGCGGCGGCGCGGTTGGACTTGCGGGCGGGTCACGATGTGCAAGCTATCGGCGCGCTCAAGCGTCTAGTCGGTATTGAGACCGGCGCGCAGTTCACGGCGGTCAAGCCGCCGGACACTGCGCGCTTGAACGAGGCGGTTGCGTTGCTGCGCGCTGAAAGGCACGAGGCGGCGGCGGAACAATTGCTCGCCGCCGCCTACACACGCGCGCTCGCGCTCGCGCAGTACGACGCGACTTACTTCGCCGGTCTCGCCCGACTCGCCTTCAAAGCGCACGACGTGATGCGCGGGCGTGAATTATTGCAGACGTTGATCGAACTGGGACAAGACGAGACGCGGCCGACGGCTGAAGCGGCGCTCGCCGCCGTCGTGTGGCTCAAGCCTTACGCGGTCGCAGACACCAGCGTCGAGTTGCCGGAAGCTTCGTATCGCATCAATCTCGACACCGCGCTCGCGCTGGCCGCGGATACGGCCGCCGCCGCCGGGCAGTTCGACGTGGCCGTCGATTATCGCCAACGCTTGCGCGCACTTGCGCCCGCAGATGAAACCAATCGGCTCGAACTTGTGCATCTGCTCGGCGCGAACGGGCAAGAGGCAGACGCGCTCGCAACTCTCGCCGCGATCATCGCTGATCGCACTACGACGCGCCGCGCACGTTGGCAAGCCGTCTGGCTTGCGCCTGAGCTTGTGGGTGACAGCCCTGAAGCGTGGGCGACACTGCGCGCAAGCGTGGCAGCGCAAAGTAAAGATGCTGAGATGACGATGGCGCTTGAGGCGTTAGCGCTCGTTAGGACGGGCCGTAACGCGGAGGCCCGCGCGCTCGTCAGCCCGCTGATTGTCGTCGCCCCGAATCCTTACCTGTATGCGTTCCGCGCCTTGCTCGAACAGCAGGCCGGACAGCTAGAGTCCGCGCGCACAAGTTTGAGCGGTGCGCTCGTGGCCGGTCAGACACTTGAGCCGTGGCCCGCGTTTGGTCTGCCCGCAGGCGAGGCATTGCGGCAGTTGCTGCGTGTGTATCTCGCAGCGGGCCAACCGCAGGCGGCGTTACGGCTGGCTGAGCGGGACGCGAGTCTGCAAGCCACGCAGCCGGGCAAACACGATGAAGCAGGGGCGAACACAGAGACGGGGGCAGACGAAGCGGCGGACGAGGCGCAAACTGTCGATGGTGCTACGCAGAACGATGACAGCGCGCGTGACAAAGCAGTTACCGCCACGAGCACGGATTCATTCCAGACTTTGGCGGCGCGGGCCGAAGGGCGGAGTACGCAAGCGCGCATTGAATTGTTCGGCGCGTTGTCGGCGGCGGCGGAAGAGATGCATGATTTGGGCCGGGCGGCAGCGTTTGAGCGCGCGCGGTTTGCCTTGCTCACAGGTGATGCGGAACGGCGGGCGAGCAGGGCACGTAGCGCACGTTTGCTGGCGGTGCGACCGGAGCGACCGCATAAACAGGCGTTGACGGTGGACGCGCAACTCGTCGCGCGGCTATGAGTCGGAGGGAGGTCTCGACATGTGGCGTTGGAGTTCGCGCATGAGCGCGTTTGCGGTCGGGTTCGTACTTAGCTTGCTCGCGGTCTGCGTTTACGGTTTCATCGTCGGGCTGTTCACGTTCGCGCCGCGTCCGGCGGCCAGCACGAACGGGCCGGCGCGGTGTCTGGCGGAGACATATTTCGCCAGCCCCGAGTTGATCCTCGCGGCGCTCAAGAGCGAGGACGTAGGCGTGCGCCGCGAAACATTCCGCCGACTTTATGTGCGTCCTGGCGTGGCGCACGTCTATTACGATTACGAGCGCGACCGGGAATATCCGGAGCGCGTGGTAGAGGCGCAGGTGCGCTACGCCGATCTGGATGACGATGGCCGGGCGGAAGCGTTGCTCACCTTCGTCCGCTTCGAGCAGCCGGTCGCGCTCGTCTTGCAACGCGACGAATGCGGCTGGCAGTTGCGCGCGGCGCTCTCGGCGTGGCTGCGCGCGGAGACTTACCCGTATCAGAACTGGCTTGAATTATCGGCCTTGCGCAAGCCCGGCACACACGAGTTGTGGCTGCACGAAAGCACCGGCGACGCGACCACATACATACGCAAGGCGCGCGCGCTGACATTGATTGACGGTGCGCTCCAACAGCTTGCGGAGTTTACCGAAGAAGAGATCAAACCGGTCGCGGGCTATCGCGGCGCGGATTGGAGCGCGGTTAAGCAGCGCACGACGACACGTTATACGGTCATGCCCGCCACGGCCGGCGGTGCGCCGCGACTGCGCCTTGATACAACCGATGAAGTGATCAAGTACGGCGGCGGCGCGCCCGGCCAGACGTACTGGCTCGAAACTGACGGCGCATGGCACGCACTCGCCGGGCATTGGCGCATGCGCCCAACGGAGCGTTTGAAACTACTCGGTATGCACACGAATTATTTGATCTGGCATGAAACGCAACGACGCTTCAGCGCGGCCGAACGATAAGCACGGGCGGGAAGGGCAAGATCGTGAGCGAGAAAAATGCGCGGCGGAAAAAATTGCGGGCGCGGCTCATCGGCAGCGCCGTGCTCACGTTGATCGGGTGCGTGAGTTTGCTTGTCTATGCGCGGGCGACGCGGGAGGCGCGCGGGCCCTACGCGCTGGCCGCCGACCTGCCGCGCGGGGCGCTCGTCTATGCGCAGTGCGCGGATTTGCCCGCGCTCGTCAAACTTTGGGATGAGTCAACCGGCAAACAACAACTCTTGCGCAGCACAAGTTTTCAACAGTTCGCGCAGCGCCATCTTGCGCTCAAACTGGCCGAACGGTGGACGGAGTACAACGACGTGCTTGGCTTCACGCTCGACGCAAACACGCTCGCTGATGCAACGCAAGGCAAAGCCGCCATCGCAATCTATGACATCGGCCGGCTCGATCTCGTCCTCGTTGCGCCTATCGGCGCAGAGCAAGCGGCGGCGGCTTCATTCTTCGCGCACAAGGACGGCTTCGAGGAGACGGAGTTGCCGGACGGCACGAGCTATTACCGGCGCGAGGCGGAAGTGGATCGTGGGCGCGCCCGGCAGACGCTCGCGTTCGCGTGGGCGCGCGGGCGGTTCGTATTGGCGACAGACGAGCGGTTGTTGTTGCGCACGCTGGCTAACATAAACGGTCGCGCGCAAAAAGATCGCCTCGCCGATGAGTCTTCGTTTCAGACGCTCAGCCGTGAGCTTGCGCCGCACCATGCGACCGTCTGGGTTGATCAAACTGCGCTCAACCGTGATTGGTATTTCAAAAGCTACTGGGTGCAGCGCAACGTCGCCGGGTTGCAGTCGCTACGGGCCGGTCTGTTCGATCTGGAAATACAACCAGGCAAGTGGATCGAGCGGCGACGTTTTCTATTGAATGGGCCGCCGCCGCACCCGGCCGCGTCGCTGCCCGCGCCGGACGCGCAACGTCTCGCCGCGCTGATGCCGGCCGACGCGCCTTATTATAAAGTGCGTGCGCTCGCGGGCGACGGGGCGGGCGCGCTGTTGCGCGACACGCTGCTCGACCGTGCCCCGGAGAATGATAGTGGTGGTACGCGGCGGAATTGGAGTTGGCGCTCTTACGACGCATCGGACTTCGCCGCCGGGGAGGAAGGCGAAGCGGATTATGGCAACGGTTACGCTTATCTCGATCAAAGCTACGACCGTTTGATTGACGATCCGGTGGACGCGCGCCTGCGTGCGAACGACACGCGCTATGACGGCGAGTTGCGCGCCGCGACGGAGAGGCGTTTCGTCGCGGAGTTGCAACGCTCGCTCGCGCCCGCGCGTCCGCTCTACGCCGCGACGGCCGCCAGTCCACGAACGAATGCGGGGCCGCTCTTCGTCGCGTTTCGCCGCGCCGCCGCGCTGACGTTGGCCGCACCCGCCGCGCTTGAGCGCGCCGCATTTGAGCACGCGCTGGCTAATGTCGCGCAGAGTCGGCTGACCATCGCGGGCGCGACGGCCGCGCTGCAATGGACGGACGGCGACCGGCACACGCGCACGCTCGCGCTGCCGATGCTCGGCCGGCAACTTTGTTACGTCCTCAACGGGCGCGAGTTGCTCATAGCGAACAACATGGAACTGCTGCGAGCGATGCTCGACACGCCCGCGCAAATACCTGTCGGCGGCGACACGCGCGGGCCTGCCGCCGTCGTTGCGCTTGATGAGCTAACCGTTATCCGGCTCGACGGGCGCAAGCAAGCTTTCGACGAAGTCTTCGCGCGCCTCGACGCACAGCGTGTCAAAGCCTACTGGCAAGAGCGCAAGGGTGCAGAGGCCGAGAGCGCGCCGCCCGATCCGTCGCAGGAATTCTTCTCCGGCAACGTCGCCAGCCTGCTCGACGTAGCCGCGCGCGTGCGCGCCATCGAGATCAAGCGCAGCCAGCAGGCGGGTCAACTGCGGGAAGAGCTTGAGTTCAGCCTAAACTAATGTCCGTCGCCTACCCTTGCGCAGGCACGCGGGCGCGGCCGAGTGGCCTCATCGGCGCGGGTTAAAATGGTGCTTGTCAACGGGCGGAGTTGCGCTACGATGGCGACCGGCCCAAGCCGTCTGGCTGGGGCGCGGGTCTGTTATAAGCTTGTGCGGTGGAGGATGATTGTCATGGCGTTATTGATGAAAAACAGTTGTGAGAAATGTGGCCGCGCGCTGATGCGCGACGCGGCGGCGAACATTTGCATTTATGAATGCACGTTCTGCCCTGAGTGTACGGCGGCGATGAGCGCGGCGTGTCCGAATTGCGGCGGCGAGTTGGTGCTGCGGCCGCGCGCATCGGTCGCGGGCGTCGAGGCGCAGTGCGGGCCGGCGTGTGCGGCGACGGTCGAAGCGGCCGGCGCAGCGGGCGTGCGAGGTTGAAGGAAATGGCGCGTATCGCAGGCGTCGGGCCTGAGCAAACTGATGGTTACGTCAAGCGGGTTTTCGCGGCCCAGGCGAAACGTTGGGGCGCGCCGTTGTTGAATCATCTATTGTACGCGCGCCGACCGACGATCTTTCGCGGCGCGCGTGCGATGTGGCAGGGGTTGGACGAATCCGGCTTGATCGATGCGCACTTGCAGGCGCTCATCAACCGGCGTGTGGCCGCATGGAACGGCTGCGAGTTTTGACAGGACATCAACGCTGCCGTGGGCAGTTCACTTGGCGTCACGCAGGAAAAGATCGGCGCGCTGGCCGACTATGCGACCAGCCCGCTCTATACAGCAGCGGAGCGCGTTGCGCTGGCTTACGCCGACGCGATGACGGTCACGGGCCGCGAGGTGAGCGACGAGCAGTTCGCGCGCCTGCGCGAGTTTTACCGCGACGACGAGATCATAGAACTGACCGCCATCATTGCGTGGGAAAACTCATCAAGTAAATTCAACCGCGCCCTCCGCGTCCCCTCACAAAACTTGTGGCGACCTGAATAAAACTGCCTTTGCGTCTTGGCGGGTGGTTATTCCTTTGTGCGTCCGAGTCGCACGCAAAGCTGCAAAGCTGCAAAGGCGCAAAGGCGCAAAGGCGCAAAGGCGCAAAGAGGGGTGTAACGCTACGCCTACTTGTTAACTCGCGGTATGGTCTTGAGTGCGGCGGCAAGTTGGCGGACGCCGTGGCGAATCTGGCGTTCATCGTAGGCGGCGTAGCCGAGGATCAGCGCGCCGCGCCCGCCGCGTGTGTGGCGGAAGGCAGAGAGTGGTTGCGCGTCGATGCCGTGCGCCGCGGCCGCTTGCGCGGCTGCTATATCGTCAACGCCTGGGGGTAACCAGCCGACGAGGTGTATGCCGGCCGGGTCGGGGCGAATGTCGAGCAGCCCGGACAATTCGCGCGCGGCGGCGTCGAGCAACACGGCTTGGCGTTCGGCATAGAGCGCCCGCATGCGGCGGATGTGGCGGGCAAAGTGACCTTCGTTGATGAAGTCCGCCAGCACGGCCTGTTCGATGGTCGGCGAGAACCGACTCGCCAGGCCGCGCGCATTCGTGAACACGTCGATCAGGTCGGGCGGCACGACCATGTAGCCCAGCCGCAGCGCGGGGAACAAGACCTTGCTGAACGTGCCGAGATAGATCACGCGCCCTTCGGCATCCAAGCCCTGCAACGCCGCGAGCGGCCGGCCCGCGTAGCGATACTCGCTGTCGTAGTCGTCTTCCAACACCCACGCGCCCGCGCGGTTCGCCCATTCCAGGAGCGCGAGCCGGCGCGCCAAACTCATCGTTACGCCGAGCGGATACTGATGCGACGGCGTGACATAAACCAGCCGCGCGGCCGGCGCAAGTTGCGCACCCGCGCGCACGTCCAAGCCTTCAGCATCGACGTTGACGGGCACGACTTGCGCACCCGCGCTCGTGAACGCGGCCCGCGCGCCGAGGTAGCCCGGCTCTTCCAGCCACAGCGTATCGCCTACGTCAACCAACAGACGCGCGATCAGATCGAGCGCCTGTTGTGAACCGGCGACGACGATCACTTGCGCCGCCTCGCAGCGCACCGCCCGCGCCGCGCCGAGATACGCCGCAATCGCTTCGCGCAAAGGCAGATAACCGCCTGCCTCCGTGTAGCCGAGCAGATCGCGCGCGGGCTTGCGCCAGCGGCGTGCGAGCAGGCGCGACCAGAGCGCATGCGGGAAGGCGTCGAGCGCGGGCGTGCCCGGCCTAAAGGGCCGCGTCTGCGTCGGATCGCGCGAGACGTTGACTTGCGCCTGTCTGTAAGGTTCGGCGCGGTGCGCGAGTGTGCGCCCTTTGCGCGCCGGCCGGGTCGTGCGTTGCCTTTGCGCGCGGGCGTGCAGCAACTCGTCGGGCAGCGCGCGTGAGACGTACGTGCCCGAACCGACCTGGCCTTCAACGTAGCCTTCGGCTAGCAACTGATCAAACGCATTCAGCACCGTGTTGCGCGAGAGCGAGAGATCGGCCGCCAGTTCGCGCGTGGACGGCAGGCGCGTGCCCGCGCGCAGTTGACCTGTTAGGATCGCGTTGCGCAGTTCGTCATAGAGTTGCCGGTAGAGCGGCACGCCCGCCGCGGCATTGAGATTGACAAACGTATAAGGTATAGCGGTCGAGCGTTTGGCCATGTCTAGCTCCTCCACCTGCGCAATGAAATAATTGGCTCCACTTGCTGCCACTATTTGGTACTTGTTTTCAGGCCAATCCCTGCTAGAGTCAAGTCCTTGATGGTGAGTTGCAACCGGACAGGAGCGCAAAGCAGAGATGGACACATTCACACAGACCGAACGCAACACAGTGCGGCGGCTACCGCAACGCGGGCATTATGAGCGCGCGACGGTCAATGCGATTCTCGATGAAGGCTTCGTCTGTCACGTGGGCTTCGTGGCGGACGGGCAGCCGTTCGTCATCCCGACCGGCTACGCACGCGCAGGCGACACGCTGTATCTGCATGGCTCACGTGCGAGTCGGATGTTGCAGGCGCTGCGGGCCGGGGGCGAATTGTGTGTGACGGTGACGCTGGTGGACGGTCTCGTGTTGGCGCGCTCTGCGTTTCATCATTCGATCAACTATCGCTCGGTCGTCGTGTTCGGCCGGGCGCGCGTGGTTGAGGATGAAGCGGAGAAGTTGGCGGCGTTGCGCGCGTTCACCGAGCAGGTTGTGCCCGGTCGTTGGGCTGAGGTGCGTGTGCCGAGCCGACAAGAGTTGAATGCGACGACCGTGTTGGCCATTGCGCTCGCGGAAGCAGTGGCGAAGGTGCGGACGGGGCCGCCGGTGGACGATGAAGCGGATTATGCGCTCGCAGTCTGGGCCGGTGAATTACCGTTGCAACTGACAGCCGGCCCGCCAATCGCCGATCCGCGTTTGCCTGCCGACATCGCACCGCCGGAGTACGTATTGACTTACGACCGCACGCGATGATCTCAAGCAGGTTGAATCTGCGCGGCGCACGTCGTCGCACTGGCCACGCGCGAAGGGGACTGCGTGCGCGCTGCTTCGACGCCGCGAATCTCCTGTGGCGTGAGATCGTAAAGTTGATAGACGAGTGTATCGATCTCTCGCTCCAGGGCGCGCACGTCCGTCGTCGGGTCGCGGTGCAAAGCAGCGATGATGCAATCAACTCGTCTAACCAGCGAGTGTGTCAGTGACGGCGAGATGTGCGGAAGTGGCACCGCCGCCAACGGTTGCTGATACAACTCAAGCAACTCACCTTTGCGTTTGCCCTTGTGATACAGCCACTGGAAAAATAATTTTGAGTTGAGCAGCGCGAGCAGCGTCTTCAGGCGCGACTTATTCGCCTGCGCCTCGGTGATGAAATACACATCCGCACTGGCAAACCAAGGGCTTTCGTTATAGCCAAAAATGTTACTGCCGGCGCGTTGCGGCGCGACGATCTTGGGCGCGGTGAATATCCTCTCCGTTCGCGGCCACTGCAACTGCCACCACTGAATCACCCCGCGCGCCACCTCTCTTCTCCTTTCCAGAATTGGCCGGAACTGTTCTAAGCGGCGAATGATTTTTCGCCCGCCCTTGGCCGTGCGATCAAGGTAGAGTACGCGCTGCGTCGGCTCCGCCGCCGTCGTCCAACGTTGTATGTCGGAGTTCTTAAACCACGGGCGCAGCACGCGGGCTTCGGCCGGGGTTAAGTTAAGCTGCGGCGCATAGTCGGCCGGCACGACGAAGATGCCCGTGCCCGGCTGTGCTGCTATTTCGTGCGTGCGCGCGTGCTTCGGACTGACTTTGTCCGCGCCGCTCACGATGCCTTGATTGACGTTAAAGAGTTGACCCAGTGGCGTACCCTTGGCTGTCATCTTGTCGAGTACCTCGGCCAACAGGTCTGTGTGTGCCCGCGCCGACGAACCGCGTAAGGTGATGTGGTTGGCCGCGCCCTCATAGAGTTTGTTCTGCGGCACGGCAAAATACTCCGTGGCCGGATCGTCGCCTAGCATAATCGCTGCCAGCACGCGCGGCGGCACAACACCTTTGCGCGCGGTGATGCCTGTCTGGGCCACCGGTTTCGGGTCGGCTCCTTTACGCAGGAGCGTGAGCATGCTGTGTTGGCCGTGCGCGGACTCGAATACCTGCGCTTCGTTAAAATTGATCAGGCGCAACACGGAGGCCCGAGCTTTCATGTCAGTGCGCAGGACTTTGGCGGCCGTCGCGGTCACGAAATAGTTCGTGGTGATAAAGGCGAGCAGCCCGCCAGGCTTGAGCAAGTCCAACCCCAGATGGAAGAAGAAGTAGAACAAGTCCATCTTGCCCGCATAGAACTTCTGGCCCAACGGCGTGGCCGCGACGGCGCGAAAAATCTCTTTGTGGCCCTTCTCGCCGAGGTAGGGCGGATTGCCGATCACTATGTCGAACTGCTGCCTGCGGCCGCGCAACGCATCGGCCGCGACAATGTTCGGCGCAAATTTGGGCGACGGCTGGGCGTGGGCCCGCGCTAATGGGGAACATGTGCGTGGGTCTGTTTCTAACGCGAGGCGGCAACGCCAACGGGCGAGGCGCACAGCTTCAGGTTGAATGTCTAAACCGTGGAGACAGTGTTGCAGCAAAAAGAACTTGCGCGCGTACTCCGGGTCGTTGTGCGCGAAGATCACTTCGATGTTGTTGAACTGCGTGCGTAGATCGTTAAGCGCGTGGGCGCGGGCGGCGCTATCGGCCCTTGGCTCAGCCGCGCGCAACGCCGGCCGCACGCGCCCTAGTTGCCACCGCTTCCACTGCACATTGCGCGGATCGAGCCTGGCGAGTACGAAGGTCAACTTCTGCAACATGCCGACTAGGAACGCGCCCGACCCGCACGCCGGATCGAGTATCCGCACACGCGCGAGCGCGGCGACAAGTTGGGCTGCTTCTGGCGCGGAGAACTGATGCCGGCGCGGGCCGTGCGCGCGTTGCTTGTCGGCGAACAGGTCACGCAGACGCGCGTGCGGGCTTACGTGTCCCTGTCCAGCGCTGTGCAGTTGCCCCGCAAGGTAAGCGATAAGCGCCTCATCCACCATGTAGTTGACGACCACACTGGGCGTGTAGTACGAGCCGGTTTGCCTGCGCACGGTCGCGCCGCTTTGTGCGTGACCGCGGGCCAACAACTGCTCGAACACCATGCCCGGCACCGTCGGATCAAGTGCCCCTCCAACTGCGCTTAGTGTCTGCTCGCTGCGCGTGAACTGATAACGGTCGAGCAATTTGCCCAACCCGTACCGGTCGGCGTCGGTGCGCCGCTGTTCTTTACGGAAGCGGGCGCAGAGCTGGCGCGTGATGAAATTGATCAGGCCCAGCGAGCGGTCGGTATCAGTTGCAGCCGCGGATTGGTGGGGCAGTTTCAGTTGTGGCAATGCACGTTCATACCAGTCGGCGACCTCGTGGCAAAAACGTTTATGCAACTCGGAGGCGTTGCGCGGCTGATCGCTTCTATCGCTCCGGCTGATGTTTGCGGGCTGCGTTGACACAGTTTGCGGGAGATGTGCGCCGGGGCTTACGGGCGAATAAGACACACCTGTAAGCCCCGTATGCGATTGATGAGCCGAGCAGGACTCGAACCTGCGACCCGCTGGTTAAAAGCCAGCTGCTCTACCGACTGAGCTATCGGCCCGTTGCTAGGGGCATTGTACCCGCGCGCATGTGTGCGGGCAAGCGTGAGGGTTTTTAGCCAGCCAGCCATGCGGTGAGCGCGGTGTTGCGACAGAGGATCGTCTGCGCGCGTTCGGGGCCGGTAGAGACAAGACCGATCTCGACGTTGATGGCGCGCGCGAGAAATTCGACGTAGGCGCGGGCCTGCACGGGCAGGTCGGCGAGTTCGGTCGTGCCGACAGTCGAAGTCTGCCAGCCGGGCAGCGTCTCATACACAGGCTCGATGCGGCGCAGGTCATTGGCGACGGCGGGGAAGGTTTCGAGTGTGCGCCCGTCGAGTTTATAAGCGACGCAGACTTTGATCTCGTCGAGCGCGTCGAGTACGTCGAGTTTGGTGAGCGCGACGGAGGTGAAGCCGTTAAGTTCGGCGGCGTAGCGGGTGGCAAAGGCGTCGAACCAGCCGCAACGCCGGGGCCGACCCGTCGATGCCCCATACTCGCGCCCGCGCTCGCGGATCAGTTGTCCCAGTTCGGCTTCGCCTGCAAGCATCTCGGTGGGGAACGGCCCCTCGCCGACGCGCGTCGTGTAGGTGCGGACGATGCCCAGCACGCCGGTAATGTGGTGCGGCGCGAGACCTGTGCCGATGGATGCGCCGCCGGCCGTCGTGTTCGATGAAGTGACGAACGGGTACGTACCGTGATCAACGTCGAGCAGCGTCGCCTGCGCGCCTTCGATGAGGATGGAGCGACCTGCGGCCGCCGCACGATTCATGTAGTGCATCGTGTCGGCGATGAAGGGCGCGAGGCGTTCGGCGAGCGGGGCCACTTGATCGAAAACTTCATCGGCCTTGAGCGGCTGGCCGCCGTAGGCTTCGATGATGCGGTTGGCTTCCGTCAGGTTGCGTTCGATGCGTGCGCGCAGCACGTCGGGCGCAAGGGCGTCGGCGACACGGATGCCGCGCCGCCCGGCTTTGTCCTCGTAAGCCGGCCCGATGCCGCGCAGCGTCGTGCCGACGCGCTCGTTGCCAAGTCGTTCTTCGCTGGTGTGATCAAGCGCGCGGTGGTAGGGCAAAATCAAGTGCGCGCGCGAACTGACGAGCACACGTTCGGGCGTAACCGTGATGCCTTGCTCGGCTAAACGATCAGCTTCCTCAAAGAATGCTTTCGGCTCGATCACCATGCCGTTGCCGAGCACACACATTTTGCCCGGATGGATGATGCCGGAGGGCAGCAGGTGCAGGACGAACGATTTGTCGCCAACCTGCACCGAATGGCCGGCGTTGTGCCCGCCCTGATAGCGCGCTACTACGTCGAAGCGTTCGGCGAGCAGATCAACAATCTTGCCCTTGCCTTCGTCGCCCCACTGCGCGCCGATGACCACAATGATATGAGCCATAGTTTTCAGGTTTGAGTTTCCAGTTTTCAGTCGCAAGCATATTGCTGAAAACTGAAAACTGAAAACTGTTAACTAGCCTTGTCCAGCTTGATCGGTTTTTCGATGAAGTAGTAGCTGCACGTGCCGCGCACTTCCAACAGATCGCGCTGATCGATGGGGAAGTAGCGGCAAGCGTTGGGCCGGTCTTCGTAGATGCCGCAGAGGGCGGTGCCATCGTCCTGCTTTTTGACGAAGGGGCACTTGTAGAGAATTTCGCAACACGCGCCGCAACGGTTGCACTCGCCCCGCCGTAAGGCGAGCGCATCGATCACTTCCTGCTTGCGCAAGTTGGTGCGCAGAAAGCGCCGCAGTTTGCCGTGCGCTTGCCGCGCCCGGAAGCGGCCTTCTTCGACGGCGCGCAGGCGCTTCGCCGCCGCTAATCGTTCTTCCAGCGTGCGGCGCTTGCTCTGCAACGTGCGGAGATTGTGGGTTGGTTTCATCTGCACGTAACGCCGGTCGTTGCGCGCCAACTGCACACGCGCCTCTGAACCGGCTTCGCCGCCTTAAGCGTTGGTGGGCGCGCCACTGCCGGCGCTGACGTGCTTATCGAGCATGCGCGCAATGGCGTCCTTGCTCGTTGCGCCGACAATGCGCTCTTCCTCTTTGCCGTTCTTAAAGAGAATGAGCGTGGGGATGCCCTTGATGCCGTACTTCTGCGAGACCGATGGGTTGTCGTCCACGTTCAGTTTGACGACCGCCGCTTGCCCCGTGTACTTCTCGGCCACGGCTTCAACCGTCGGTGCAAGCATGCGGCACGGCGCGCACCACGCCGCCCAGAAATCCACCAGCACTGGCTTGTCTGACTTGAGCACGTCCTGCTCGAAACTGCTGTCGCTAACCTCGCTAACATATTCGCTCATGTTAATTCTCTCCTTCTCATTAAGCCTTACTGCGCCGCTCACGTAGTGGCCAAAGCGCGATACACTTCAACGTACTTGCGGGCTGCGGCTTGCCAGGAATTGTCGGCACGCATGCCGTTCAACTGGATCGTGCGCCAGACTGCCGGCTCAGCGTAACAGTAGAGCGCTTCATAGAGGCTGCCCAAGAGCGCCTCCGCCGAGTAGGCTTGAAACTTGAAGCCGTTACCAGTACCGCGTGCCCGGTCAAAATTCTCCACCGTATCGTCCAGGCCACCGGTCGCGCGCACAACCGGCACGGTGCCGTAGCGCATGCTATACATCTGGTTCAGCCCGCACGGTTCATAGAGCGACGGCATGAGGAAGATGTCTGCACCCGCCTCGATCTGGTGCGCGAGTGGCTCGCCCGCGTAACCCTTGAAAATCCCGACGCGCTGCGGCGCATGATCGCGCAACGACTGCAAGAAGTCTTCGTACACTTGCGCGCCTGCGCCGAGCGCGATAAAGAACGCACCGGTCTCAAGGATACGCCCTGCGGCCTGCTGGATCAGGTCATAACCCTTTTGCGCCACAAGCCGCGAAATGATCGCAACGATAGGGCGATCAACTTCCTCCGGCAAATGGAAGTGGCGCAGCAGCGCGAGTTTACATGCGCGTTTGCCCGCGAGGTCGTCCGCCGTGAAGTGCGCGGCGATGTGCGGATCAGCCGCCGGATTCCAGATGTCATAGTCCACACCGTTCGTGATGCCCACAAGACGGTCACGACGCATGCGCAGCAGCCAGTCCAGCCCGTTACCTTGCGCGGGCGTCTGTATTTCGTAAGCGTAACGCCGACTGACGGTTGAGAGCATATCGCTCAACAGCAAGCCGGCCTTCAGCGCCGACGCCGCACCGTCAGCCAGGAACGCATTATGCACTTCGCCGTAGGCGAACCCGAGCGGCCCAAGCGCAGCCGGGTCGAACCCACCTTGATACGCGAGATTATGAATGGAGAGAAGCGTGCGCGTGCGCGCGTAGTAATTATCGAAACTGCGCCGCGCGTTCAATTCCGCCAGCGCGAAACCGGAGGGCCAATCGTTGCCATGCACCACATCGGGCGGCGGGCCTATGCGGCGCAGGAGCGCGAGCGCGGCGCGACAGAAGAACGCGAAGCGTTCATGGTCGTCGCGGAAACCATAAATGCTATTGCGCGCGAAGTAGTAGGGTGCGTCGATTAAAAATGTCGGCGCACCAATCGCTTCGCTATACCAGACGGCAGCGTGGCGCGTGCCGCCCAGCCATTCCACTTCCAGATTGTCAAACAACTGCGCACGCAGTAAGGCGCGCGGGGTCTGTTCGTAGAGCGGCAGGATAAGACTCGCGTCCACATCGGCCACCGCGTTCAACGCCTTGGGGAGCGCGCCCGCCACGTCGCCCAAGCCACCGGTCTTGGCGAACGGCACCGCCTCGGACGTTAAGATCGCGACGCGCAAGACTCTTCACCCCACACCCAAATCAATCTGGGCATGCGACTAAACAAACTAGACAGCCAGGGAAAGCCTACTATGCCGAGCGGCGGCCGAGTTTGTCAAGAAAGCGATTAGCCGTTAGCGCAGACCAAAAAGCTAACAGCTAAGCCCTATGTCTGCATCGAGGCCAAGAATTCGGCGTTCGACTTGCTCTTGCCGAGGCGCTCAAGGACGACTTCCATCTGCTCAACCGGCGAGAGCGGGTTGAGCACGCGGCGCATGACCCAGATCCGCGCGAGGTCTTCTTTGCTGATCAGCAATTCCTCTTTGCGCGTGCCCGAGCGTTGAATATCTATGGCGGGGAAGAGGCGTTTGTCCACGAGCCGGCGGTCGAGATGGATTTCGCAATTACCCGTGCCCTTGAACTCTTCAAAGATCACGTCGTCCATGCGCGAGCCGGTGTCGATCAGCGACGTGGAGATGATCGTCAAACTGCCGCCCTCTTCGATGTTGCGCGCCGCGCCGAAGAAACGTTTTGGCCGCTGCAAGGCGTTTGCGTCGATACCGCCGGAGAGAATCTTACCCGATGGCGGCACGACCGCGTTATGCGCGCGGGCGAGGCGCGTCAACGAGTCGAGCAGGATGACTACGTCGCGTTTGTGCTCGACGAGACGTTTAGCTTTTTCGATCACCATGTCGGCGACTTGCACGTGGCGCGTCGGCGGCTCGTCGAAGGTTGAGGAGATGACTTCGCCGTTGACCGAGCGTTGCATGTCCGTCACCTCTTCGGGGCGCTCGTCAATGAGCAGCACGATGAGCGTGACCTCTGGATGATTCTGCGTGATCGAGTTGGCGATGGCTTGCAGCATCATCGTCTTGCCGGTGCGCGGCGGCGCGACGATCAGACAGCGTTGGCCCTTGCCGATAGGCGTGACGAGATCGATGACACGCGCGACGAGATTGTCGTTCTGCGTCTCCATCGTCAGCCGTTCGTCCGGATACAGCGGCGTCAGATTGTCGAAGAAGACTTTTTCGCGCGCCTGATCGGGCGCTTCAAAATTGATCGCTTCAACCTTGATGAGCGCGAAATAACGCTCGCCCTCTTTCGGCGGCCGGATCTGCCCGGAGACGGTGTCGCCGGTGCGCAGATCGAATTTGCGGATCTGCGACGGGCTGACGTAAATGTCGTCGGGGCCGGGCAGGTAGTTGTATTCAGGGGCCCGCAAGAAACCGAAGCCGTCGGGCAGCGTCTCCAGTACGCCCTCGGAAAAGATCAAGCCGCTCTTTTCGGTTTGCGCGGCGAGAATCTTAAAGACAAGTTCTTGCTTGCGCATGCCGGTCGCGCCGGGCACGTCTAAATCTTTGGCGATCTGCGTCAGCTTGGAGATGGACATCTCCTTGAGCGTCGCTAGATTGAACGTGTCGCCCATAAAGGCGTCGCCAGGCGATTCCATGAACTCGCGCTCATCAATCGGTTCAGGCGGTAGTTCGACGGCCGCGCTGCTGCCGCTGCGCTTGCCATTGCCGCCCTCACCTGCGCCGTTGGCGCTACTGCTACTACCACTGCGTGTGCGTGTTGTACGTTGTGACATCTCTTTTCTTCTCTCACCGGCGGGGCGCAAAAACGCGCCTGCCTTTGTCTAACCACAAGTTGTGTCCAACTCGTGTCGTGTTACTGTCAATGCGATTGAATTGCGAGTAATCAACCGGATGAATGTTGAATGATGACGGGAATTAATTGCTTCGAGTGCGCGCTTGTCCTTAGCCCTTACGTCTGCGAGTAGTGCCTGTCCGCGGTTGAGTTGCGAGGGAGTGCGCGTGTGGCCCCTCAAGCCTAGCCTCGCGTCCTGACGAACTCACAACCTGGCGCGCAGGGGGTTGGTCGGCGTCCCGTTAGATGCCGTTCGCGTTCTGCGCGTCGCCTATTGAACCTGCACGGTTTTCAAAGGGGACTTGTGAGACGGTCAAGGCCGTTGCGATTGCGCGCCAGACCCGGTCGCGGCCTAAGCCCGTCGGGGCGGAGTAGGTGACGACCTCACCGCTTGAGCCGGCCGGCGCGCTCAATGTCTGTTCGATGCGCTTGATGTTGCGGCGCAGTTCATTCTGCGAGAGCTTGTCGGCTTTTGTAGCTACAAGCAAATGCGGCTTCGCATGAGCGACAAGCCACTCGTGCAACTGCACGTCCAGTTTTGTGGGGTCGTGACGCGAATCTACAATTTGAATTGATAGCACAAGCTCGTTACGCTTGGCAAGGTAGTTCGTCACAAATTCACCCCACGAACGGCGAATCGCCTCCGGTACACGCGCATAACCATAGCCCGGCAGATCAACGAACCGGAACCGCCGGTTAAGTAAAAAGAAGTTCAGCGCCTGCGTGCGGCCCGGCGTCGAGGAGGTGCGCGCCAGACCTTTAACGTTGAGCAGCGAATTAATCAAGCTCGACTTGCCTACGTTCGACCGCCCCAGAAACGCCACCTCCGGCAACTCTCCGCGCGGCCAATCCTGCTCGCTAAACGCGCTCTTAATAAACTCGGCGCTGGCAATCTTCATAAAGCGATAACGAGCGACGAGTGCCAAGTGTTAAGCAGGGCTGTTAGCTCTTAGCTCGACACTTGGCACTGCTGTTAGGCGGTTGCTTCCTGCGCCTTTTGTTTCTCGGTGCGCATGGCGGCGAAACGGCGGAAGCGCTCGCGCAACTCGGCGAGCCGTTGATCTGCGTTGGGCACGCGCATGACCAGTTTTTCGAGATGCTGGAAACTGTGCGGGCTGAACTGCACACGCATATCGGCGAGGAATGGTTGCAGTTTAGCGAAGACGACTAAATGCTCGCCGTTCGCGTCGTTGAACATGTCCTCGTCAATCGCACCATTGTTAACGAGGGATGCAGCCATCTCCCAGTAGGATGTAGCCATACGAAAGTAGGCGCTCTGCTCGCTCAAGACCGCGTCGAGGATGTCCTGCATGCTATTGGGATTGAAGCTGATCATCCAATCGCGTGCCTTGCGCATCGTCTCTTCGCGGCGCAGGTCATACAACTTCAAAATCAGATCAGCGTCATGGTGTTTGCTCATGTATGTTTCTCCTCAGCATATTCAGCGCGCGGGCCGGGTCGAATTAAAACTTCGATTATCTGGATAGGTAGTCTGCAAGGCTAATGTCGTGCGGCGGGCAACGTCACTCGTGGCCCTAAGATGCTAGCTTAAACTGTCCTGATTGGAAGATGAACTTTACAGGCGAGGGGCGAGACTGTCAAACGGAACTGCGCTGTTTATCCGCGCCGGCCACGCAAGGCGCTGCCGGCGCGGGTAAACATTCTATGTCAGTCCGCCATTGTCGGCGTGCTTTGCGCGGGTGGCGGTGTCCAGATAGGCGGTTGCGGCGTTTCCGCGTCGGTCGCGGCCGCATCCGTTGGACAGGCCTCTTCGAGCGCGAGCGCCAGCACTTCATCAATCGTTTCGACGAGGTGAATGTCGAGCGCGGCGCGCACCTCTTCCGGCACTTCTACCAAATCTTTCTCGTTGTCCTTGGGCAAAATGAGAGTGGTCACGCCGAGCCGGTGCGCTGCTAGTAACTTCTCTTTGATACCGCCCACCGGGAGCACGCGCCCGCGCAACGTGATCTCGCCCGTCATCGCTACCTCTTTGCGCACAGGCACACGCATTAGCGCAGACGCCATCGCCGTCGCCAACGTCACGCCCGCCGACGGGCCGTCTTTCGGGATCGCGCCTTCGGGAATGTGTATGTGCAGATCGCGTTTGCGTATGTGCGCGAGACTCATGCCAAGCCGTTCGGCGCGCACCTTAATACAGGTTAGCGCAGCGGCGGCCGACTCCTGCATTACTTCACCGAGCTTGCCGGTCAGTTGCACTTGTCCGCGTCCGTTCGTCAGCGTGGCTTCGATCTGCAAGACCTCGCCGCCGACTTCAGTCCAGGCCAACCCGAGCGCCAGCCCGATCTCGCTCTCGGTCGCCGCGCGCTGTTGCCGGAACTTAATCGGCCCCAACATCTCGCGCACGCGTTCGGCGTTGACGACCTCTTTGAAGCCTGCGCCCGCTTGCTCCGCGACGAGCTTGCGCGCGACCTTGCGGCAGCACGAGCCGATTTCGCGCTCGCAATTGCGCACGCCCGCTTCGCGCGTGTACGAACGAATGATTTCAAGGATGCCGTCGTCTGTGAACTCGACCTGCTCGACCGATAGGCCACTGCCTTCCGCCTGCTTCGGCACGAGGTGGCGTTTGGCGATCTCTAGTTTCTCGCGCTCGGTGTAGCCGGACAGGCGCAAGATTTCCAGCCGGTCTTGCAGCGCCGGCGGAATTGTGTGCAGCACGTTCGCCGTGGCGATGAAGAAGACCTTCGAGAGATCATACTCAACGTCGAGATAATGATCTTGGAACGTGTTGTTCTGCTCCGGGTCTAATACTTCAAGCAGCGCAGCGGATGGGTCGCCGCGAAAATCCGCGCCAAGTTTATCCACTTCATCCAAGAGGATAAGCGGGTTGACCGTGCCCGCCTTTTTCATCATCTGAATGATCTGACCGGGCAGTGCGCCGATATATGTTCTGCGATGGCCGCGCACTTCCGCTTCGTCGCGCACGCCGCCCAGCGAGAGGCGCACAAACTTACGCCCGGTTGCGCGGGCGATGGACTTGCCTAATGAAGTTTTGCCGACGCCCGGCGGGCCGACGAAGCAGAGGATCGAGCCTTTCGGTTGTTTGACCAACTGCCGCACCGCGAGATTTTCCAGGATGCGCTCTTTGATCTTCTCCAACCCGAAATGATCGTCGTGCAAAATCTCTTCGGCCTTCTTCAGGTCTTTGATCTCTTTCGACTTCTGCTTCCACGGCACGCTCAACAACCAGTCAATGTAAGTGCGCGAGACTGTGCCCTCGGCGGACATCGGCGGCATGGCTTCGAGCCGGTGCAACTCCTGCATCGCTTTCTCTTTCGCCTCGTCGGTCATGCCAGCCTCTTCGATCTTCTTGCGCAACTCTTCCATCTCGGCCTTCTCATCCTTGCGCCCAAGTTCTTTATGGATGGCCTTGATCTGCTCGTTCAGGTAATACTCTTTCTGCGCCTTCTCCATCTGCCGTTTGACGCGCGCTTGAATCGAGCGATCAAGCTGCCGCTTCTCGACTTCGCCTTCGAGGATTTCGATCAGCCGTTGCAGCCGCCCATGCACGGAGAAGATTTCCAACAAGCCCTGTTTGTCTTCAACCGCAATGCGCAACTGCGACGCCAGCGCATCGGCCAGATGCGCCGGGTCTTGATTACGCAAGGCGGTTTGCAACGCATCGGTCTGCGCTTCGGGCGCGAGCCGCACATGTTGTTCGACGAGTTGCGCGATGCGTTGCGTGAGCGCCTCGATGCGCTGGCCCGTCTCCGGCGCTTGCGGCGCACGGCGCACGGTCACGGTAAACGCGCCGTTGTCGTTGTCCACGCGGATCGTGGTCGCGCGTTCGCGCCCTTCGACGACGACTTTGATCTGCCCGTTTTCTTGTTTCGTCGCTTGCAGGATGCGCGCAATCGTGCCGACGCTGTAGATGCGTTCCGGCGTGGGATCGTCGAGCGAGGCGTCGTGCTGCGTGGCCAGAAAGATCGTGCGGTCGTCGGCCAGCGCCTGTTCGAGCGCGCGGATCGAGCCGGCGCGGCCGATCTTGAACGCGACTTTGGTGAACGGAAAGATCACAACATCGCGGATCGGCACCATCGGCAGACGCGCGATGTCGGCGGGCGTATGGTCGGAATATTCTTCCATAAAACTGATGACTGCTTTCCTTTTGAAGACTTGCGCAACCGGCAGGACGTGCGAGCCACTGCCCCGTCATTTAGACAATTAAGATTTTAGACGATTTCAAACGAACGCGCCACTGAGAGCTGCCTAAGGATGCGTTAGCCACTAACGCGCGGCCTTCGCGTTCAATAACTCCTGAAACTGTTTCGTGCGCTCGTTGGTCACGGCGGCGAGACAGAAGGCCGCGACCATCGGACGCATCGTGCCGCCGATGTAGTCGCCTGCCTCGTACTCGCATTCGGCGTCGCGGAATTTGAGCCACGCGAGTTGCGCCGTCTTGAGTCGCGCCTGCCCGTCCCTGTTCTCTTGCCGCAGCACTTGCTGATAGACGTTATTTAGTTCCGCGTCGGCCTGTTTATACGCGCGCCCCGCGCACTGGGTCGCCGCGTACTGGGTGCCGGCCGGCTCACACGGGTGTTGCCCGCCTTGCGGCATTGCGGCCGGCACAAGCAGGAACAAGAGTGCGCTCGCATGGAGGACTTTTCGCATCGTGCATTTCCTTTTGGGCGGGAATAATGAAACGGACGGGGCCTTGCGGCGGGGCTGAGCCGCCGTATGCCTCGTCCGCGCGGTCTTGGCTAACGTGTTAGGCGGCGGCGTCGTCCACGCCGGTCAGCGTTTCGCCGGGCATGGCGCGGCGACGCTCGACCATCTCGCTGGTGATGACGAATTCTTTGATGCGCTTTTGTGAGGGCAGCGTATACATCGCATCAAGCAGCAACTCTTCCATGATCATCATCAAGCCGCGTGCGCCGACCTTACGGTCAACCGCTTGGTGCGCAATCGCTTTCAAAGCATCGTCCGTGAAGCGCAGGCGCACGCTGTCGTACTCAAACTTCTTCTGATACTGCTTGACGAGCGCGTTCTTCGGTTCGGTGAGAATACGCATCAATGCTGCTTCATCCAATTCGTGCAAGACACCCGCGACCGGCAGGCGGCCGACGAATTCGGGAATCAAACCGTACCTGACCAAGTCTTCCGGTTGCACGCCCGCGAGCGCATCGGCGTAACGTTCTGAGCCAGCCTTAATCTCGGCGCGGAAGCCGAACGACTTGTTGCGCATGCGCCGCTCGATCACTTTCTCAAGGCCGACGAACGCGCCGCCGCAGATAAAGAGAATGTTTGTCGTGTCAACGGGGAAGAACTCTTGATGCGGGTGCTTGCGCCCGCCCTGCGGCGGCACGTTGGCGACCGTGCCTTCTAAGATTTTTAACAACGCCTGCTGCACGCCTTCGCCCGACACGTCGCGCGTGATCGACGGGTTCTCGTCCTTGCGGCAAATCTTGTCCACTTCGTCAATGTAGATGATGCCCTGTTGCGCGCGTTCCACATCGCCGTTCGCGGCCTGCAACAGCTTCAGGATGATGTTCTCCACGTCCTCGCCGACGTAACCGGCTTCGGTCAGCGTTGTTGCATCAACGATAGTGAAGGGGACGGAGAGCATGCGCGCGAGCGTCTGCGCGAGCAGTGTTTTGCCTGTGCCGGTCGGCCCGATCAAGAGGATGTTCGACTTCTGAATCTCGATGTCGCTGCGACGGCGCGCCAGCTCGATGCGTTTGTAATGTTGATAGACGGCGACGGCGAGCCGCTTCTTTGTCTCGTCTTGGCCGATGACGTATTCATCAAGGAATGACTTAATCTCATTCGGCTTAGGGAGCGGCGGGCGCGAGGCTACGGATTCGGCTTGCTGATCGTCGGTGATGATCTCATTGCAGATGTCTATGCACTCGTTGCAAATATAGACGGTGGGGCCGGCAATGAGTTTCTTCACCTCGTTTTGCGATTTACCGCAGAACGAACAGCGCAACGTGTCGTCGGTTCGGCGTACCATATGCTTCAGGGGACTCCGGGTTTTATAGGTTCGGACGTTTCAGCTTGTCAAGTTTTGACTGGCCGGGCGGGCGCGTTTGAGAGTGGGTTCAGATGGCGCTCGGCGGCGCGACCCTCAAGGCGCTATCCACAGGAAACACTATAGCATAAAGGCGCGCGGGCGTGGTGAGTGCGCATAGGCGCGCCCGCGCTTGTCAAAGCGGCGGCCGCGCCTACTCGCGATGCACGATCACTTCATCGATCAAGCCATACTCTTTCGCTTGCATGGCGGACATGATGCGGTCGCGCTCCACGTCGCGCTCGATCATGTCGTAGTCCTGCCCCGTGTGCTTGGCGAGAATGTTCGAGGTCAACTCGCGCATGCGGATGATCTCTTCGGCCTGAATGCGTATGTCGGTCGCTTGCCCTGACGCGCCGCCTGAGGGTTGGTGGATCAGGATGCGCGAGTTCGGCAACGCGAAGCGTTTGCCCTTCGCGCCGGCCGCGAGCAGCAGCGCCGCCATCGAAGCGCATTGCCCGACACAGATCGTCGTCACGTCGGGACGAATGAACTGCATCGTGTCGTAGATGGCCATGCCGGACGTGATCGAGCCGCCGGGCGAATTGATGTAGAGGTTGATGTCTTTCTCCGGGTCTTCGGCTTCGAGAAAGAGCAGTTGCGCAACGATGAGGTTCGCGATCATATCGTCAATCGGCGTGCCGATGAAGATGATGTTGTCTTTTAAGAGACGCGAGAAGATGTCGAACGCGCGTTCGCCGCGCGATGTTTGCTCGACGACCATCGGAACTAAAGCCATAAACTGAAACTCCGCAGTTACGATCTGTGATCTCGAATGACGATCCGTGATCTCAGACTTGAAAGCTGAAATTTGAGATCGGCGTTAACCTTGCTCGGCCTCGCCGCCAGTGGCCGCGCCCGCTTGTTGCTCGGCCGGCGTTGTTTCATCCACAACAGGCTCGTGCGACTCCGGCGCGGCCGTTTCTGCCTCCGCGCCGGTTGCCTCTGCCAGTTCCGTCAGCGGCTCTTCTTCGCGCCATTCTTCGTCGCTAACCTGGGCGGTGGCGGCGAGCATGTCAAGCGCCTTACGATGGCGCAATCTGTCGGCGATGCTACGTTCGCTCCCTTGCTTTGTCAAGGCAGCACGCACTTGCTCTACCGTCTGCCGTGTGCCTTGCGCGATGTGCTCGATCTCCTGCGCGATCTCGTCGTCGGTCACGTCTATATTCTCGGCGTCCGCGATGCGTTCCAGCAGGATCGAGCCGCGCAAATCTTGGGTCGCCTGCGTCTCAAAGAGGCCCTGCATGTTCTCCCAACTGAACTCCGCGCTGCGCGGATCCATGCCGTGCTGCATCATGTCGCGCACGGTCGATTCGAGCAACCGCCGCGCCTGACTCTTGACGAGCGATTCGGGCACTTCAAATTCGTGCGCCGCGATTAACTTGCGCATCAGCTCGTCGCGCATGCGTTGATCGGCCTCAAACTCGGCGCGCCGCTCCAAGTCCGCACGCAGTTTCGCGCGCAGGGTAGCGACCGAATCGATCTCCTCGCCCAGGCTGCTCGCCCATTCGTCGTCCAACTCCGGCAACTCTTTGCGCCGCACGGCCGTTACCGTCGTCGTGTACTCGATCTCTTTGCCCGCGAGTCCCTTAGACGAAAAATCTTCCGGGTACTTGACGCGGAACGTCTTCACGTCGTCCGGCTTCGTGCCGAGCAGTTGATCTGTGAACTCCTGCAACACGCCTTCGCCGCCGAGCACTACGTCCACCGCTTCGACGTTGATGTCGTCTGCCTCCTGCGGTTCGATGTACTTGCCTAAGAAATCAACCGTCACCGTGTCGTCCGCTTCCGCGCCGCGATCTTCGACTGGCTGTAAAGACGCGGCCGACTCACGCAACTGTGTGAGCATCTCTTCCGCCGTCTCGTCCGTCACCGGGCGCACACGCCGCGCCACCGCCACGCCTTTGTACTCGCCCAACTCAATCTCCGGCAACACTTCGACGTGCGCATGAATACCGAGCGGTTGCTGGCCCAATTGGTCTAAGCCTGCGCTGTTATCGAGATGTATATCCGGTTCGCCGATCACATCGAGGTTGCTCTCCTCAATGGCTTCGCCGAGCGCCAGCGGCACAAGGTTCTGCACCACCTCGCCGCGAATCTCATTCTTGAAGCGCGTGCGCACAACCGAGCGCGGCGCATGCCCTTTACGAAAACCGGGCACGTTCGCCTGCGCCGCATAGCGGTCGCTCACGCGGTCGTACTCGGCGCGCACGCGCTCCGCGTCAATCTCGATCTTCAACTCCTTGCGCGTCGGCGACACGTCAATCAGTTCTGTCTTCATAAATCGCAACGTCCACTTTCTCAACGATGAATGATGAGCGCGGCCCGATGAACTACAAACACCTTAACAATTCATCGGGCCGCGCTGATGGTTTACTTGCATGATGCCGGGGGCGGGACTCGAACCCGCACGCCTCGCGGCACAGGCTTCTAAGACCTGCGTGGCTACCAATTACACCACCCCGGCGATAAATATCTAGTTGCGTCCGAACGCAGTAAGTTAAAAGATTGCCGCATGAATGTCTAGCGGGCGACAGTTGACTGGTAAGTATGATTGGCGCTGCTTGCAAATAAAGCCGAGCCGGGTACACTCGCGGCCGGACGAAATAACTAGCAGCGACGCACGCACAGGGAGGGGGCACCGTGGAACAGGTCACGTATCTCGGATTACCGAACTGCTACCGGCTGACGAACGACACGACTGAAGTCGTCGTCACGACCGACGTGGGGCCGCGCATCATGCGCTACGCTTTGCGCGGCGCGGAGAACATGCTCGGCGAAGTGCCCGACGTGGTGTTGACGACCGCGCTCGGCGACTGGCGGCCGCTCGGCGGGCATCGCCTGTGGGCCGCGCCCGAAGCCATGCCGCGCTCGTACGCGCCCGACAACGAACGGCTAGATTATACGATTGAGGGCGCGCACAGTATTCATCTCGTCGCGCCAACGGAGGCGCAGGTCGGCCTACAGAAAGAGATGATCGTTACGCTCGCTGCCAATAGTAGCGAGTTGACCGTTGAGCATCGCATCACGAATCGCAATCTGTGGTCGGTCGAGTTGGCTCTATGGGGCATCACGATCTTGGCGGGCGGCGGCGAGGTCATCATCCCGCAAGAGCCGCCGCGCACGTGGAGTCAGGAACTCTTGCCCGCGCGCCCGCTCGTCCTCTGGCACTATACGGACATGGCGGACGCGCGCTTCACGTTTGGCGCGAAACTCTTGCGGCTGCGCACGGACGCGGGCGCGGAGTCGCCGCAAAAGATCGGCGCGCTCTGTAAACAAGGCTGGGCCGCCTATCGCCGCGCGGATCAGTTGTACGTCAAACGCTTCGACTACGAAGCGGGCGCGCTCTATCCGGACTACGGTTGCAACGTCGAGACATACACTGCCCGCGATTACATCGAGCTTGAATCGCTCTCGCCGCTCAGCCAACTCGCGCCCGGCGCAGCCGCCATACACACAGAACGCTGGTATCTCTTCGCGGGCGTGGACACGGGCGCAAGCGAAGCGACGCTGCACGAGGCAATCGCGCCGCTCATCGCGCAGACACACGGCTCATAATCAATTCATGGCGTAAGCAAATAGGGACGGAGGTTAGCCCTCCGTCCCTATTGAATTATGCGGGCCGCGCGCCCTGTTGCCCGGATCAGTTTTTACGGCTGCCCGAACCTGAGCCTGTACTCGGTCGAGTTCATAAAGCCGTTGACCATCGTGCGTGAATCAGACGGATGCGCGGTCAGATAGTTGAGCCACGACTGATAGCCGCTGTCCTCCGGCGTGCGCCGCAGATAGCCGTAATACTGCATGGCGACGAACGCGCGGTTGAACTCGGCGGCGTTCACTTCGCGGCTCTGCACGATGGCGCGCAGCACCTGTGCGCGGGTGAGCGTCCCTGCGTTCAAACGGTTAACGAGATCAGTCTGCGTGAGCGTGACGGCTGCGCCCGTGTCCGGGGTGGCCGGGTCGGGCGTCGTGATGCTCGTCAACCCGTAGCGCGCGAGGAGCGCGGCGACGTACTGCGCTTCCGTCAGCGTGTTTGGGTACAGCGCGACGAACTCGGGCCGCTCCGTCCATGCGTCGGTGAACGCGGCCTTCTTCGCATAGACTTCGGCGCTCGTCTGCCCCGTCACGCCGCGCATGTCCGGAATGATCTCATCATAAGCGGGCAGTCGGTTGAAGCTGACTTTGTAGAAGAGATAGACGAAGAAACCTTTCAACTGAAACTCCGGCGAGCCGAAAAAACTGGCCGAGACGTTGAGACGATCACACCCGGCTGAAGCATTGGCTGGATCGAGGTTGTTTACGTCCGCGCACCGATTCAACACGCCCGACCACGGCTCGCCCTGTTCGGGTTCGCGCGAGAGGAAATCGAGATACTGCTGCCGCACGAAGAACGGCGTGGCCAAGACCGGGTTCGTGCTTGCGCTGCTATCGTTATCCGTGAGCGTGAGCGTCGCCGTGCTTTGCGCGCCGAGCGTCGCGCCGACCGGATCTTTCAACTTCAAGTTGACGGTCTCCGGCCCTTCGGCGTGCGCGTCGTCAATGAGCGGGATGGTAAACGTCTTCGTCGTCTCGCCCGGCGCGAAGTTGATGGTGTCCACGCTGGTCGCATAATCGCAGCGCGCGAAGGCCGCGCCGGGCAGCGTGGTTGTATCATCACAGCGCACGGCCGCCGTGTTGTCGGCCGTGAAGTAAGCGACCGACGCGCTCGTCGAGATGTCGCCCGTGCGCGTAATGGTGATCGTGGCCTGCCCCGCGTCCTCTGCGAAACTGTAGTTGCTGGCGCTGAACTGCACCGCGCTCGGCGCGACGAAATTGACCGTCGCATCGCCGCTCAAGCCGCTCAGACTCTGGCTCGCGGGCGCGAACGTGTAGCCGTTGCGCGCGGGCGTGATGGTGTACGCGCCGCCGGCCAGATTGGTGAAGACATAACGGCCGCTTGCGTCAGTCTGCGCGTTGAGCGGGCCCGCCGGGCCATTGATCGTGACCGTCACGTCGGCGACGGGGCTGCCGTTAAGGGCCGTGACCTGTCCGCCGATGTTGAATGCGCCTGCGCTCGCGTCGCCGTCAAGCACGCCATCCTCGTTGCGATCAATACCGAGCCTGCGCCCCGCGCCGACAGGCACGCCGGTGAACGTCAACTCCGCGCCCGCGCCCGCCGCTTGAATTAAAGCTTGCTGACTGAGGATCGGCTCGCCGCTCCGGTCGGTCTGGAACGAGCCGAGACCGGGCCCCAGACTGTTATAGACGAAGCCGCGGCGTTGCCCGTTGAAGATGCCTTTGACGATCAGATCGCAGTTGTGCAAGCCCGCCTGTGTGACGAGCAGGCTGACGCGATCCGTGACGGCCTGCGTGGTCTTGTTGCTCGCGTTAACCGTGACCTGCAAACCGACAGCGGGCGCAGTGCCCGTATCGAAGGCCAGCACGAACGCTTCCACGTCGCGGCGATCCGCGTCGCCGTTTCTAAACTGAAAGACGGCCGAGTGGAGGAATGAAAAGAGCGAATCGAAGTTGCCATCGTGCGCGAACCCGTAGCCGGTGAGTTGTTCGCCCGGCGCGCGTTGCAGCCCCGTCTTTTGATATAGCCCGCGTAGTTGCGGCACTTTGAAATCTTGCGACTCTTGCAACGCCTGCGCCGGGATGAGCAGGCGATTCGTGCCCGTGCCGTTGCCGGGCACGGCCGTGTGGCATTGGTTGCACGTTAACGTCTGTTGGTCTGTGCGGTCGTTGATAAAAATTTGTTGTCCACGTGTGGGGTTCGGCCCCGTCGCCGGATTCGGCAGCGTGCGATCAAGATTCTGGTTCGGGTTTGACGGATAGGCGAGTGTGCGCACGAGCGCGGTGAAGGCCGCCAACTCGGTTGCGTTTAGTTGACGCGGGCTGCCGAGCAGCGAGACGAAAGCCGGGTTGAAATCGGCCAGCGTGGCCCGGTCGCCGCGCCAGTGTAATGGTTCGGTTGTCTGCTGCGGGTTGGTACTGATGATGGCGCGCAAGGATTGCGTCGTCATGGGCCCCTTCATCGGGTGGAAGTTAGAAAAGACGGGCGGCAGGGGCGGCGGATTGTTGCTAACGACTTGTTGTAATTGCCCTTGCGGATCGCCCAAGTCCCACGCCAGGCCATCGCGGTGGCCATTGAGATGACAACTCGCGCACGCGACATCGCCATGCGCCGAGAGCGCGCCGTTATAGAGGAAGCGGCGGCCGTCGCGCACCTGCGCCGGTTCGGGATTGAAGCCAAGCGGGACGCGCGTGAGTTCTGTGCGCGCATCTGTGTCCACGACGCTGATCGTTTCGTCGAAGCGATTGAGCACGTAGAGGCGTCTGCGCGCGTCGTCGAGCGCGAGTCCGGTCGGCCCTTGCCCGACGTTGATCCGTTGGCGCACAGAGCCGGCGGCATTTAGCACACCGACCTTGTTCGAGCCGGTGGCGGCGACGTAGAGCGTGCCGTCGGCGGCGCGGGCGATGTCGGCGGGGAAGGCCAAAGTCTTTGCCCGCTCGGCGTCCGTGCCGGCCGCGTTCGCGTAGTTGATGTGCGGGTTGAGATCGACGGCCGTTTTGCTGGCCGGACTCGTTTGCAGATTGATGAGCGAGACGCGCTGTTGCAGCAGCCGCCCGCGCACGTTCGGCTCGAAGCGTACCTGATTGCGCGCGTCGAGGTTGACGACATAGAGTTGATTGCGGCTCGCATCGAAGACGGCGTTGCCGATGTTGGTGCCGACGCCGCGAATCTCCGCGCTCTGCGTCACGTTCGCATTGCGCGCATCGAGCGCGACCAGGTCAACATCCGCGAGCGTGTAGGGCACGAAGTTCTGCCAGCGCGTATCGCCCGTCTCGTCGGCCCAACGCGCGCCGTTCCATTTCAAGATCAAGCCGACGTTCGGTGCGGGCGGCAACCCCGCGCGCAACGCGGGCACGGGCGCGGGCGGGCCGCCGCCCAGCGCGACCGTCTTCTCATCAATGATGGTCGTTTGATTGCCCGACTCGAAGACGGAGACGAAGACTTGCGCGCCCGCCGCATCGCGCGTGAGCGCGCGGGGTTGTTTGCCGCGGATGGTAATGACTTGCGGCGCAGCGTCCGGCGCGTTCGCATCGAAGACCTTTACCTGTCTGAGACCGGACACGCAGACGAACGCCAACTCTTTTTGTTGCCCCGCGAACACGATGTCGGTCGGTTCGTCGCCCACGTCAATGGTGCGCGTGACGTTGCCGGTATTGAGATCGACGATGCTGATTGAGTCCGACAACCAATTGGTGACCCACGCCTCGTTGTTATTGCGCACGGCGACGCTCGTCGGTTCCGCGCCGACCGGAATCTCGGCCACAAGCGTGAGCGCGGAGCCGTTCAACCCGTAAACTTCGAGCCGCTGTTCCGGCGTGTCGAGCGCGAGCAGGCGCGTGCCATCGGGCGTCAGCGCGAGCGGATGCACTTGCGGGGCTTCAAAGTTTTTATAGGTCGTCTGCGCTTGCGCGTGCGCGCGGGGCGTCTGCGGGCCGTGCCGCAACCAGATGATGCCGAGCGCGCAGACGATGAAGCCGAGAACGAGTGGACGTGCGAGCGAGCGGTGGGCAAACGAAGCGTTCATGGGGGAAGTAGCCTTAAAGTTCTAGTTTCGATCCCGGTGATTGGCGGCGGCCCGTGCGGTGACGGTTTATCTTGCCGGCGAACGTACGCTGTTCTTAATTCCAGTGGGCAGCCGCATTAGTTCCACAAAACAGTTTATGGCGGTGATGTGCGGCGTTGCGACGACATTTAGACGTTTGCGCCTGCCGTCAGGCTGAAATATTTTTCGGCCGCCGGGATTAGCAGCCTGACGCCCGCCGTGTACGGGCATGCTGAACAGCGCGGTGCGGGTCGGAGAACACGACCACGCGTAAGCGCAACGGGAATATGACAAGGCGGCGGGCGCGAGTCAAGTAGGGAGACGTCGCAAGGATTATCAAGTGTAAATGGCCATGAACTCGCGCAGGCGGACGCAAGCCACGAGCGCCGCGGTGGTGGCGATTTTATTCGCTACCACCGCGATGGCGACGTTGCCGGCGCGGCAGATCAGCGCGCGCCACAGGTTTGCGTTTGGACGACAACGATCACGCTCGGCTGATTGCCGTCGGCGCGGGCGCGGCCGAATTGGTCGCAAGTTTGTCGCCGCAGGCGCACGGGGCCGGCGCGGCCAAGTTGTCTTGCAGCACGACGAACGCCTCCCATTCGTTGCCATCAGGATCACGCACCCAGGTCTTGTCTTGTAGGGCGTAGCAGCAATCAGTCTGCATCTCGTCGTGCGTCGTGAGACCGGCTGCGTGCCAACGCGCCCGCATACGCAGCACGTCGTCCGGCGTCGCCACTTGCAGGCCGAGATGCGAGAGCGCGCCCCGAGCGGTGAACGCCACTTCGTTCAACGTCAGATTGAGCGGCGGTTGTTGCACGTCGAACTTGGCATAGCCGGGCCGCACCTTGCTCGGCTCAAGGGCCAGCATGCGCCGGTAGAACTCGATGCTCTGCGCGACGTTGCGTACATTGAGTGCGAGATGGGCCTTCAAAAATTGGACGGGAGCTTGATCTACAGTCGCCATGTTTGGGCGCTCCTTGTGTCGGTCGTGATATATTCGCTTATGCAAATGTGATAAGGAGATTAAGCATGGGCGATATATTTGTCAAGGCATATTTGTCGTGCAGCAGGGTCGTTTTCTATTTGGTAGTAGCCCGCATAAGATAAACTGTGGCAGCATGGCTATGACGATTGATGAGATGCAGCCGAGGGACTGGCCGCGCGTGCGCGCTATCTACCTCGCGGGTCTGGCTACAGGGCAGGCGACATTCGAGACCGACGCGCCGGCGTGGGCGGTGTGGGACGCGGGACATCTGGCCGCGCCGCGTCTGGTGGCGCGCGTGGGCGACGAGGTGGCGGGTTGGGCCGCGCTCAGTCCGGTCTCGGGGCGATGCGTCTACGCGGGCGTGGCCGAGGTGAGCGTCTATGTGGACGCGGCCTATAGAGGCGCGGGTTTGGGGCGCGCGTTGTTGACCGCGCTCATTGAGGGTGCAGAGCAGCGCGGTCTGTGGACTTTACAGGCGGGCATCTTTCCGGAGAATGTGGCCAGCGTCCGCGTGCATCTCGCGTGCGGCTTCCGCGAGGTCGGGCGGCGCGAGCGCATCGGCCGGCGCGCGGGCGTGTGGCGCGATACGCTGTTGCTTGAACGGCGCAGCCGCACGGTCGGAGTTGATTAAGTGATGCCGACGAAAACTTACAGCATGGAATTACTGTTCAAGGCATTGGCGGATCGCACGCGGCTGCGGTTGCTGAATCTGATGGGCGACGACGAGGTCTGCGTCTGTTTCTTCGTCGAGGTGCTAAAGGCGAACCAGCCGAAGATTTCGCGTCATCTCGCCTATCTGCGGCGCTCCGGTGTGGTCGCGGCGCGGCGCGAAGGCAAGTGGATGCACTATCGCGTCGCCACGCCGCCCGACGCGCATGCGGCGCACATCTTCAGCGAAGTGCGCGCGTGGCTGCGCGCAGATCAAGCTATGCAGCGCGACCGCGCGCGGCTGCGCCAAGTTTGCTGCGCGCCGCGCCCGCCCGTCCAACTGCAACGCGCGCCGCGCCCGGCGAGCCTCAGTGCCGCGCAGGGCTAAGAGACAACATGCACGGCCCGCGCCTTGATGAGTAGAAAGACTTCCGCGCCTTCGCGCAACTCAAGCGCGGTGAGCGTGCCTGCCGTCACGCTCACTTTTATTTCCACACCACAATCAACGATCAGTTCGGTCTGCTCAGGCAGACGCATGATCGCGCGGACGCGGCCGGCGAGGACATTACGCGCGCTCGTCCGCGTGAGCCGTTCGCGCGCGACGATGATGTCTTCGGCACGCACGCCGATGGTAACGAGATTGCCGACGGGCAGCGCGTGATATGCCGCTTCGAGTTGCACGCCGTTTAAGGCAACCACGGTAACGCCGTCCGGTGCGCGTTGGGCAATGATCCGGCCTGCGAACAAATTCTCTGTGCCGACAGCGCGCACGGCCGGTGTGCCCTGCGGCGAGTTGAGCACGTCGAGCGGGCGACCCATCTGCACGACACGCCCTTCATATAACAGGATCAGGTGCGCGCCGAGGCGCACGGCCTCCGCGTGATTGTGCGTGACATAAAGGAAAGGAATGTTGTTGGCCCGCTGGGCCGCGTCAATCTCGTCGAGCAGGCGCGTACGCGTGGGCGCGTCCACGGCTGAGAGCGGTTCGTCAAGCAACAACACGTCAGGATTGGCGGCGAGCGCGCGGGCCAGCGCGACGCGCTGTTGCTCGCCGCCCGACAACTCGCGCGGGCGGCGCGTGGCCGCATGCGCGACGTTGAAGAGCGTGAGCAATGCGCTTACGCGTTCATTGCGCGCCCGCCCCTCTGTGCGTGGCAAAGCGTAGGCCACGTTCTGCGCGGCGGTCAGATGCGGGAAGAGCGCGGAGTCTTGAAAGACGAAACCGACGCGGCGCGCTTGAATCGAGAGATTGATGCGTGCGGTCGAGTCGAAGAGGATGCGCGGGCCGTGCGCGATGCGGCCTTCGTCGGGCGTGGCCAGACCGGCGATGGCGCGCAACGTTGTCGTCTTGCCTGAGCCGGACGGGCCGAAGAGGATGTTGATGCCGGCATGGGTCTCGAACGCGAGGTCGAGCGTGAAGTCAGTGTTTGTGTGGTCGTCGTTGGCAAGCTTCGCGCCAGCGGCGAGGCGTTGCTTGATCCGCACCTGCAAGGTCGCGCTCACGCGGCGAGGGCGCGTGGGGCGCGGCTAAGTCTGTTGGTGAGATACACGGCGGTGACTGAAACGAGCGTCAGCAGGAGCGCGAGCATCTGTGCGCGTTGGTCGTCGCCGGAGACGACGGCCTCGTAGATGGCGAGCGGCAGCGTCTGCGTCTTGCCCGGAATGTTGCCGGCGATCATCAGCGTCGCGCCAAACTCGCCGAGCGCACGGGCCGCGCTCAGCACAATGCCAGCCAACACGCCGCGCCGCGCGAGCGGCAACGTAATGCGCCAGAACGTCGTCCACTCGCTTTTGCCGAGCGTGTAAGAAGCCAATTCGTACTTCGGCTCGACGCTCTCAAGGGCGGCGCGCGATGCTTTGAGCATGAGCGGCAACGCGACGACTGTGGCCGCGACGGCCGCTGCTTGCCACGTGAACGTGAGTGTCCAACCAGTCCAGGCGTAGAGCGGCGCACCGAGCAGTCCGCGCCGGCCCAATAGCACGATTAAATAGTAGCCGGTCACGGTTGGCGGCAACACGAGCGGCATGGTCAGCACGGCGTCGAGCAACTCACGCCCGCGAAAGTCGCGCCGCGCCAGCAGGAACGCCAGCGCGAGGCCGAGCGCGGTGGTCAAGACTGTTGCGACCGCCACCACCAGCAGGGAAACTTTGAGCGCCGACCAGATCATGCTGATCTCAAATCTGAAATTTGCAATGTAAGAGAAAGTAAGCTCAGCGGGCCGCATTAAGAAAACCGTATTTCGTCAACACGTTCTGCCCGTCAGGGCCTAGCACAAGCGCAACGAATTGCTGCGCCGCCGCCGCTTGCTGGCTGTCTTTAATGATGGCGATGGGATACAGGATCGGCTCGTGCCAATCATCGTGCGCCGTGGCGACGACTGATACTTTACCGTTGCCGCCGGCCATATCCGTCTGATAGACGATGCCCGCTTCAACCTCGCCGCGCGCGACGTAATCGAGCACCTGCCGCACGTCCTCGGCTAACACGAGTTTGGGTTGTAACGCTGACCACAAGCCTAGCTTGGTGAGCGCCTGTGCGGCGTACTGACCGGCGGGCACGGTCTGCGGGTTGCCGATTGCGAGCTTGCGCACGTCGGCCCGCACCAACTGCTCGAAGGCGTTGAGCGGCACGAGTGCGTTGCGTGGGCCGATCAGCACGAGCGTGTTGCGGGCAAAGTCGCGGCGTGTGTCGGCGCTGATAAGACCTTTCGCCACTAGCTCGTTCATCTGCTTCGCGCCCGCGCTGGCGAACACGTCCACGGGCGCGGCCTGTTCGATCTGTTTTTGTAGGAGACCGGATGCGCCGAAGTTGAAGTTGACCCGCGCCCCGGTGCGCGTCTCATAGAGTTGGCCGATCTCTGTGAATGCGTCTTTGAGACTGACGGCCGCGGAGACTGTGATCTCGACCCGCGGGGTGGGCGCGGCGTTGTCGGTTGCGGTGGGCGCGCGACAACCGGCGAGCAGCGCGAGGGTGGCTAATAACAGGAGTCGTTTCATCGCGCGGCATTATACACAGGGGGCGGCGCGGAGCGCTGCGAATCAGCATCGGGCGGCCCCGTTAAGGCTAATTGCCGGGCATGATGAAGGGTCGGAAGTAAGAGCTTGGTGAAGCGCCTGGCAGCAATGTGTAGCTTGGGTTGTTGGCGCAGTAGCGCAGGGGTGGTGCGCGCGTCAGCTTGCCCGGCAAACTGACGCGCGCGTTATTGGAATCGTTTGATTAACAAGCTTTCCGCCGTAATTTAGTCCCTATGGTGGCCAACCCGATGGTGAGTAGTGTGATCGTGGCGGGTTCAGGTACTTGGCCGGGGACAGTGAATGTGCTCGTGATAGCGACCGTGCCGCCCAGCTTTACATTCACATCGCTGATGCTAAAGATAAACGACCCGGAGCCAGTGCTGTTCGTGAAACTGAACGTCCGCGGTGAGTTGTCGAAGTCAATGAGTACGCCGCCGCCCTGCGTGCTCGATAGATTTCCAACCAGGGTAAACACGCTGCCACCGACAATGCCGCCCGGGGCGTTAAGCTGTACGCGCAGCGTAAAGGTGTTGCCATTGTAGTTCGCTGCCGGCCCGGCAAGTGTGATGGAACCGAGATTGTTGAAATTCATCGCAGGATTAGGTGCGTTGTTAAGAATCACAAACCCATTCGAGGTGGTAGCGTTAAAGAAAGAGCTGTTGTAAGTCAGCCCCCCGAGCGTGTTGCTCGCGTTGTTAAAGTTTCCTGCGGTTGTGCCCGCGACCGTTATTTCGTCGGCGCGCGCTTCACTCTGGGCGGCGGCGAAGATGGCTGCTAAAGCAAAAGCCAGGGTTAGCGATTTACCCCAGAGCCGGATTATGTTTTTCATACAACTCCTGCGCGGCATTGGAAACGCCGATAACTTGGTTAGTGTTCTGACTATGTATTGGCGGTTGCGCTTGGCATGCAACCTACGCATTGTCGCCTGCCTGCGCTTTGCGACGGCGACGCACCTTGGCCGTTATGCCGGCCAAACCCGTCCCCAGCAACAGCAAGGTTGTCGGTTCGGGCGTCGCCGTTGGCGTGGTGATTACTCTGATGGTGGCAGTCAGCGGCACTGTTACCTGCCGGGCGGTGGGTGCGGATAACAGTCCCGGCGCGCCCGGCGCGCTCAGATCGATCACCGCGGGGTTGATAGACAAAGAAAACGCCCCGACGCCCACCGGCGTAATGTAGCTGAATACGGTTGGCGTGCTGTCAAAGTTAATCACCACAAAGCCGTTTGTGTCGGCAAAGACACTGCCAAATACGGATGTAGTGAAAGTGCTTGGATTAGTGCCCAGGATGATGCCTGGCGAATTAAACATTACCTGTAGGGTGAAGGCCCCTAAGTAATCGCCGTTGGGCGGGACGTTCAGTGTAAATGAACCCAGGTTGTTGATATTGTTGGGTTGGAGGGGAGTGGCGTCGAGCACTAAGATGCCGCCGCTGGTCGTGCCGCTGAAGAACGCGCTGTTGTAGTTTAACCCCAGTAGGTTCGTCGTGCCTGTCTGAACGAACGTGCCGGTCGTTGTGCCGGAAAGAAATAGTTCATCCGCGCACGCGACCTGCTGATTTAACGTAAAGATTCCGACTAGCGCGAAACATATAAAGAGTGATTTCGCTAGCCCTGAGACACTTATCCGCATAGCCCCTCCCTTTCCCGGCAGGCAA
>JBBQGM010000030.1:0-48842 GCA_038322995.1 Pyrinomonadales bacterium | reverse complement strand
TCAAGTTTGCGGCTCACGAGTGCGACGTGCGCGCCCGCCTCCGCGAGCGCACGCGCCACACCGCCCGTGATGCCTGTGCCGCCGCCAGTCACAAATGCGACGCGGCCCGTTAGTAAGTTGTCGGCAAAGAATTGTTCAGTCATTTAATGTACACAGTCGTTCAATAACTCGGAATCACCTTGAGACGATTACGCGAACTGTAACGCCTCTTGCAACGTGAACCGGCCTTCGTACAAAGCCTTGCCGATGATCACGCCATCAATCCCGCACGCGCTCGCCGCGCGTAAGCGCACAAGATCGGCGAGCGTTGCAACGCCGCCCGATGCCGTCACGCGCAAACCCGATGCTTGTGCGAGCGCGCACGTCTGCTCGACATTCACGCCGCCGAGCATGCCGTCGCGCGCCACGTCCGTGTAGATGATGCGCGCCACACCCGCAGCCGCCACGCGCTGCGCCAGCTCGGTCGCGGACAACTGCGCCTCTGTCTCCCAGCCGCGCGTCAACACTTGCCCGTCGCGTGCATCGATCCCGACGCAGATGCGCGGGCCGTATAACTGCACGAAGGTCTCAAGCGTATCCGGCGACTCGGCGGCGAGCGTGCCGATGACCACCTGCGCCGCGCCGTACTCGATCAACTGTCGCACGTCCGCAACGCTACGCAGACCACCGCCGAATTGTACCGGCAATTGCACCGCGCTGATAATCTGCCGCGCCACCTCACGATTGCGCGCCGTGCCATCGGCAAATGCGCCATCGAGATCAACTACGTGCAGCATCCGCGCGCCCGCCGCTGCAAACCGGCGCGCGATCTCCACCGGGTCGCCGTCGTAAACTTTGACCTCGTCCCTACGCCCTTGCGTCAGCCGCACGCACCGGCCGTCTCTTAGATCGATTGCGGGAATTATCAGCATGCAAATACAGTGACAACTGACGAGTGACGATTGCTGAGCTAAGACAAATTTTCAACCGTCACCCGTCACCCGTCACCTGTCACTGTTTTTTCGTCGGCACTGTCACCGGTCGCCCGTCGTCTGCGCGCGGCGCTACGCCCGCCTCTTGATTTAACTGTTCGAGGCCAAGCTGCGCGTCCTCATTGTCGGGGTTGAAGCGCAACGCGGTCTGATAGTCGCGCAACGCTTCGTCCGTGCGCCCGGCAGCGCGCAACGCATTGGCGCGGCGCACGTAGGCCACCGCAACGGCCGTGCGCGCTGTGTCGTCCTCCGGCTGCTTCTCGGCCTGCGCTTCAAGCTGTGCGATGTCAGCGTCGAGTTGCCCGCTCGCCAACGCCTGCGCGGGCGACACGTTAGCATTCGTGTTCGTCGCGTTGTTCGCGCTACTGCCCGCGCGGTTGCCAGACTGTGCTGTGTTGCGCCCGCACGCGGCCAGCGTCAACGCGACCGCGCAGCAAAGAACTAAACCAAACCCACGCATTGATTCCGCTTTCCTTTGGCTCGATAACGACTCAAGATTTTTTTCAACCTGCTACTCACTCTGCTGCGCTTGGCCCGCTCATCACGTGCCCGCGATGTACGGCCGCGACTGCACAATATAAACCTGCCCGCGCACGACGACCCATTCGATGTCCTGCTCGCGCCCGCCAAACACGCGCTTGATCTGCGCCGCCACTTGCGCCAGCCGGCGCACTGTCGCGTCGTCCAACACAGCGCGCTCACCCGTGATCGGGATTTCTTTGACGCCGCCCTGCGCGTCGAACGTGAGCAGACTGTCTTCCGCCGAGCGCGTCAACACACGCACGGCTTGAGCGCGCGGATTGAAGATGATCTGCTCGGCGATCTTTTTGCCTTCGACCACCTTGATCCCCAAGCCCTTCTTCGCGCTGATGTAGATCGCGCCGCGATTATCCGTATCATAAGGGTCGGTCGTGATCATCACACCCGCGCTGTCGGCGTTGATGCCTTCTTGGATCAGCACCGCCATGAACGCCTTCGCGTGATCGATGCCGGCGCGCTCACGCGCTTCATACGCCTCGAAGTTCCAGAGCGACGCCCACACGGTCTTGATCGCCGCGATTAGTTGCTCGTCGCCGCGCACATTCGGCACGGTCGAGTAAAGCCCCGCGCCGTTGAAGTTCGGCAAATCTTCGGCGTTCGACGAACTACGCACGAACAGCCCCTTATCCGCAAAGTCAGCGTGCGCGCGTTGCAGGACAGGCCCGCGCAACTCGTCGCTCACCGTGCCCGCCTGTATCTGCTCGCGCATCCGCGTCAGATACGCGCGCCGGTACGCCGGATCATGCACGAACTTTTGATCGTTCAGCATCGCATAGATCGCGTCGTCGAGTTTGTTCTCCTTGATGAACTGAGCATAGTAGTGCAAAGGGATCGAGAAGCCGCCGGGCACGACGATGCCGGGCAGACGCGCGTGCGCGACTTCGCCGAGATTGGCCGACTTCGCGCCGTACACATCAACCATGCGCGCACGTTGTTCGCTCAGCGAAGCCAAGTGCGTCACGGCGAGATTGGCGCGCGGCTGCATCAGATCGTGCCGCTCGTAGAGTCGCTTTTGATATTCCTTCAACTGATCGATGTCGGCGCGTTTGATCTCGTAGTTGCCGAGTTTCGTCTCGAACGAGACCCACCAACCGTCATACTGTTTGAACAACTCTTGCGCGTTTTTGATGTAAGCGTTCGGCACGCCCCACGATTTGGCGAGCAGGTTGATGTGCGAAAGCGGCGTCGAAGGTTTCGTCGTGATAATGCCGGCGACGGGCGGCAGATTGACGGGCACTTCGTCGAGGATCAGTATTTCGTTGAAGCCGATCTCGACGTGCTCGTCGAGTTTCGGGATGATGTGTATGCGCCCAAGACCGCGCGTTAGATTGAGCGGTTGATACTCCTGCTCTTTGGCGATGTCGCTTTGTGAGACGCGGGCCAGCCCAGCAATGCTGTTCGCCGCCTCATCCTGGCGCAACGAGTTCGGCTTGAAGGCGACGGGCGCGAAGAAGCTCTGTTGAATCACTTCGCCAGCGCGCTTGATCTGTTCGGTCGAGACGGTGTCGCCTTCCCAGAACTCGAATGTCCAACGCTTGAGCGGCGTTTGGTAAGCGAGCGTGCCCATGATGAAGCGGCGGTTGGGTTTCAGATAGTTGTTCTCAAAGAACTCCTGCCCGCGTTCGAGCGACAGATACGTGCCGTTGACGAAGTCTTTGTGGAAGCGATAGCGCTTCGAGTTGACGTAATAGATTTTGTCTTTGTCGCGCCGGTCGATGACGAACAGGACGTGCGGCAGCGCGTAGCCCGTGTCGGTGTTGATGCGTGCGAGCGCGTCGAACTCCGCCTGCGTCTTGAGCGCGGGGCGCGAACGCGCGCTCGTCGTCGGCTCATCCGCGCGGGCGGCTAAGCCGGACATGAGACTGACCAGCAATAGACAGGCGATTAGCCCTCTGCTTCGTTGGTGCTGCATAGTTCTGCTCTCGTTTGGCGAAGCGTGCCTGACGCCGTGCATTGCGTGCGGTGCCAGCGCGCTTCCGCTAAGCTAACCTTACGCGCCGGGCGCGATGCCCGTCAACGGAAGCGAGATGAACAACACGACCGCTGAATTCGCCCACGCACTGGCCCGCCACGCGCCCGGATTTCAAGTGGCACTGGACGCCGCCACAATTGCGCGCTTGACGGACTACTTCGAGTTTGTCGGCGTATGGAACGCGCGGCTACATCTGGTTGCACCATGCGCGCCGGCAGAGTTCGCTATGCGCCACGTACTCGAATCGCTTGTGGCGCTGCGATTTCTGCCGCCGAACGCGAGCGTCGTTGACGTAGGCTCAGGCGCAGGGTTGCCGATCATCCCGTGTCTCATCACGTGCCCAAGTCTGCGCGCGACGCTGGTCGAAGCGGCGCAGAAAAAAGCGATCTTCCTGCGCGAAGCACTGAGCAAACTCGGACTGCGTGACCGGGCACAGGTGCGCGCCGAAAGATTTGAGCAAACAAGCGCGCCGCCTGCGGAGTTCGTCACTTGCCGTGCGCTCGAACGCTTCACAGAGATGCTGCCCCGGCTCGTCGCGTGGTCTCCGCCCGCCAGTACGCTGCTGTTATTCGGTGGCCCTACATTGCAGGAAAAAATAGAGCGACTGTGCTTGCCCTACAGTTCTGTATTGCTGCCGAAGTCAAATCAACGTTTTCTCTTTGTAGTCAAACACGCGCAAGCAGTTTAAGAAAATCCCATCAGGCCGCACAACCGCAAACAAAACGAGGTGAGACGCAATCGCTCTCACCTCGCTTCGCTTTCATCGCTACCCGCGCGCTCAGCGCACGACGTTGATGCCGATCAGTTGTTGCCCTTCGATGACGAACTCGGCGGGCGGCAGTTCTTCTTCGTAGATGGGCGAGAGCATGGTCGCGGTGTAGCCGCCGGAGGTGCGTTCGCTGTTGAGCGTGGCGATGACGGAGGGCGGCAGGCTGGGCAGTTCGTCCGTGCCTATCACCGCGCCGGGCGTGATGCGAAACAGTTTGACGTACAACCGGTCGTTCTTCTTGATCTTGTTAATCGCGCCGACCAATTGGGCCAAATCTTTCGGCACGAAGGCTTGCGCGGCAGATGCTTGTTGCAAGGCGCTGCCGTCGCCAACGAAGAGGACGAGTTGGCCAAGCGGCACGTCCGCCGGAATCTTGAAGGGGATGCGTTGGACGAACTGCCGGCCCGAATCCGTGCGCACATAAGCCTGCACTTCCATCGCGTCGCCGCGTCCGACTTCGGTGCGGTCGAGCGCGATGCGGTCGAGCGTGCCCGCGCGCCGGTCGTCGGTCGAAGTGATGTCGAGCGTGATCGGGCCAAGTTCGACGTTATCAAAGCCGCTCGTCAGCAGCGCGGAGACCGGCGTGGCGACCGCGCCCGCAGCCTGTAGGCCCGCGTTCTGCGACGAGAAGCGCCGCTCAATTTCCACCGGCGTCTGGCCGACGACGTTGATCCGGCCGCGCACGCTGATGGTCGAATCGCCGAGGCTGCGCTCCGACGCTTGAATCGTGCTGAAGATGGTGATGTTCAAGAGGAGCGGCGTCAGGAATTGATCGCTGGCGACTTCATAAGTGTACTTGTCCGTGTGGTCGCGGCTCGTGTGCAGATTGATCGTGACCGGGATCATCTTGGGCGCGTGGCCGAGTTGGCCGTAGATGCCGGTGGCGCGATCCTGCGAGATCGCGCCGACCATCCGACCGGGCGCAGCAAGCTTGAATGAGTTGTTGACGTTCGGGATGACGGTGACGACCGACGCTTCGGTCATGGGCATGTCGGCCGCGCCGAGACCGAGGAACGGATGCCCGAAGGCATAGATGCGCTCGCCGTCGCGGAACGTGACCGTGCCCGATGCGGCGAGCGAATAATCGCCGCGCACGAGTTGCACGCTGATGGACGTGCCCGGCGCAAGCGTGTTCTCTGTCACCGGCGCGAGCGACGTGATGGCCGCCGCGCCGCCGATGCCCGCGACCGGCAACAGGCCGTTGGCTTGCAGTTGCGGCGCGAAGTGTGCGAGCGCGTCGTTCGAGATGCCGCTAAAGACGAGGGGCGTGGCGATGGGCGCGATCTGCTGACCGAGCAAGGGCAGGAGCAGTGAACCCGCGCTGACCGGCGCGAACAGTGTCCCACCCGCGCTTGACTGCTTCGGCCAGTTGAGTTGTAGATCAGTGCTGGCGAGTTTGGCGAACGAGACGGTGTGCGGCTCGTGCGCTTGCATGGTCGTGCCGGCGTCGCGTGCGAAGATGCTGATCATCTCGCTGATCGGCGTGATGCCGCAGATCGGTTCTTTGGAGAACGGGAAGCTGAAGGCAATCGCGCCCACGAGTTTGCCGTCGATATAGACGGGCGAGCCGGACATGCCGGCGAAGACGCCTGTGCGCTCGGCGTTCGCGCCGGAGAGCCGTGCGATGATCGCCGACTGGCGCGGGCCCGGAAAGCCGCTCAACACGCCCAACACTTCAACGCCGAACTCTTCCGGCTCAGTGCCGCTAAAGACCGTGCGCGCCACGCCCTTCATGCCGGGGCGCACATCTTCAATCGCCAGCAGGCGCGCAGCCGCATTCGTGGGCGGCACAACTTTGCTCTGCGCCGCTGTCGGCCTGGTGGAAACAAACCCAACCAGCGTCAGCAGCAACACGGCAAACAAGCTTGTCTTCATTGAATCACCTTGAAATCTCAGGATGGCGTATGACGTTCGCGCCGCCGAACCGGACGCGGGGAGCCGACGGATTAAGCCGAGGGCGTACTTTTACGACTATACGGGTCGGTTTCTCCCACGGTCAAGCAACGCGGAATTAGATGCCGCGAATCGGCATTTTGTTCTTGATTATTTGCCAATTCGTCCGGCGCATAGCGAGGAGCGCGCTTCGAGTCAAGGCAGCTTGCAAGCAAATGGCCGATCAGCAAGAACCAACACCTGCTTTTTATTCGTCTTGTCGCTCCCCTGCGGCGCGTGCTAACGTGCCGGGGCATTATAACGTTTATGTTTGAGATTGAAGGATTCATTCTGGCGGGCGGTAAGTCGAGCCGGATGGGGCAGGACAAGGCGCGGCTGCGTTTGGGCGACGAGACATTCGTCGCGCGGGTCGCGCACGCGCTCGGCGCGATCACGGCGCACGTCAGCATTGTCAGCGCGCGGCCCGACAGCGCAGCATTGAGCTTGCCCATCGTGGCTGATCTTTTTCCCGACTGCGGCGCGCTTGGCGGGTTGCATGCCGCGCTCGCTGCCTGTCGCGCCCCGTGGGCAGCAGTCGTCTCTTGCGATCTACCGTTCGTCACGCGCGCACTATGGCGGCGACTGACGACGTTCCGCGCACACGAATTTGCCGCAGTCGCACCCGTGCAAGCGGATGGCCGCGCCCAACCACTCTGCGCGCTCTATGCGCCCGCCGCCTGTCTGGTGCTTGTCGAGCAGATGCTGCAAGCCGGCGAGTTGCGCCCGCGCCGACTGCTGCAACAAGTGCGTACGCGCTGGGTCGCGCCCGCCGAGTTAGTTGATCTCGCTGACGCGGAGCTACTGTTTATGAACATCAACACCCCCGACGACTATCACGCCGCACAGTTGAAGCTGTCGGATTAAACGTGCGCAGGCCGCTGTTTATGCCCGTTTATTCGCTGCGTTTCAGACACACAGCAACAGCCAGCTTTGGACTGCTCACGACTAAGCACTAACCATGGGCCTGTCTTTATTCATATTGCATCCTTGCTTTTCCACCTTCAGTCTTCATAATTGCTGCCGATGCTAAGGCGACGCAGAGCCGGACGAAGATTGCTGGGCACATTGCTGCCCATCGCCGTGCTGTTGGCGCTCGGCTTGTGTGGCTGGGTCGGATGGGTCGTGGGCACGGTGGCGCACCCGCCGCAGCATCCATATCTTGTCACCCCGGATAAGTATTTCGTGCCGATCAAGGCGACGGACGAGCATTGGTATAATCAGGATGGCACGGAAGCGCGCGGCTGGTTGCTGCGCGGCGCGGAGGGCGCGCCCGCGGTCATAGTGCTGCACGGTTACGGCGCGGATCGGTCGTGGCTCTTAAACCTCGGCGTCAAGATCAACGAAGCGACAAACTGCACGATCCTCTGGCCAGACCTACGCGGACATGGTGAGCAACCACTCGTCTCAACCACTTCGTTCGGCACACTCGAAGCCGCGGACGTGCGCGCCGCCCTCGCCTTTTTGCACACGCTCAAAACAACGCAAAGCCGGTCGCTCGTCGGCCCGCGCACGGGTCTCTACGGGGTCGAACTCGGCGCTTATGCCGCGCTCCTCTTTAGCGCCCAGGCCGCGGCCGAAGAACGCCCGCAGGCGCTCGTGCTCGATTCGCCCCCCGCGTCACCCGATGCCCTCCTCGATGCCATGCTCCGCGAGCGCATCAGCTTTAGCAACAATCTCGCGCAGACGCTCGCCCGTTTTGGCGCACGTCTCTACTTCCTCGGACGTTATCGCAACGCGCCCTCCTGCTCGCTCGCCGCGACACTGACTGATGAACGGGTGTTACTGCTGACCGGCGCGGACGCCGGCTACCTCCGGGCCTCGACCATCATACTCGCGCCATGCTTCCCTGCCGCAACGCACGCCGAACTACTCAGCGATTTACCGCTCACCGGCCGCAATACCGCCTCCGCGCCCGGCGTACAGGGTGAAGCCTACGACCGGCGGGTCATAGATTTTTTTGACCGTGCGTTGCGCGCCAACGACCGATAAGCACACGGACGAAACCAAACTCGACCTTGCGCGCGGGCTTAACCATTAATGCGCGTTGACTGCGACCAGAGCAAACGCTCCATTATCGCCCAGCACTTCGCTGGTCAGATACGCAGGGTCGGTCAACTGCCGGACGTGTTCGACGGGCACGAAAATAAGCACCGTGTCGCCGTGCGTGCGCGCGACCGCGTATACCTCGCCGGGGCCTTCGAGTTTGCGCGGCTCGCCGTTCGCATCGTAGCTGAGCCGGTCGGCGGCGTAGAACTCCGCAGTGCGATCAATCGTGTGTAAGCAGTAAACAGGTTCGTGCATGTAGCCGCGCGCCGCCGCCACGCCCAGCAAATCGCGCACCGACTCGCGGCGCGTTGCGGGGCCCAGCGCACAGGCCGCGATGATGACAACGGTCAACAGCGCCGCGCCCACCGTGCCCCAACCACAGAGCCACCGCCGCGCGGGCCACACTAGGGCACAGAGGCCGACCAACAGCGCGGGCGCGGCGACAAGCAACGCGCAAGGTACGCCGACTAGTTGCGTGCTTGCGTTGTAAACAACAACGCTCGTGGCGAAAACCAACAGCAACAGACCCGTCGCGCGCATCGTCCGTTGCCCGCCTTCAGCGCGCAAATAGCGCGCCAACTGTTCGCCCGCGAGTAAGGCCGCGCCGGGCAACGCCGGCAAAATGTAACCCGGCAACTTCGAGCCGGAGAGCGAGAAGAACGCGACGGGCACGACGAGCCAGGCCAGAGAGAATACGCGCACTTTGTCCAACGGCCCGTCCCCGCGCCAACGCCACGAACGTGCTCCCGCCAACGCCGTCGTCAGATATGCCGTCCAGGGCAACGCGATAACCGCCAACACCGGCAGGTAGAAATAAAACGGTTGCGAATGGTGATATTTATTCGAGACGTAGCGCGCGAAGTGGTGCTGCACAAAGAACTCGTCAATGAACGGCCAACCATGCCGCACGATCACAGGCGCGTACCAACTCGCCGCCACCAACAACATGAGCGGCCCACCCCAGAGCAAGCTCAACCAGAAATCAGGTCGCTGCCGGCGCAGCAAGTAGTACAGACCAACTACGCCGACCGGCAAGACGATGCCCAGCAATCCCTTCGCCAGCAGCCCCACGCCCATGCACCCGTAATAACCGGCGAGTAAGAACTGGCGCTGCCACTGCTCTCTCGGGCCCAACTCGGCGGCGCAGAAACAAACGAGCGCGCCCGTCGTGGCGAGCGTGATGAAGATGTCGAAATTAAGGGCACGCGCGAAGACTATCAGCCCGGCGGTCGATGCCAGCGTCGCCGTCGCCGCCAACATCAGGCCGCGCGCGTCTGCGCCCGCTCGTGTTTCAACCTGTCGGGCCAACAAACTCAATAACAGGATCGTCAACAACCCCGCGCCGGCCGCGCTCAGCCGCGCCGACCACTCCGACACGCCGAACAGTTTGTAACCCAACATCGCGCCCCAGTACGCAAGCGCCGGCTTTTCAAACCACGTGTGCCCACCGAGCGTCGGCGTAACCACGTCGCCGCGCACGTACATCTCGCGCGCCACTTCGGCATAGCGCGGCTCGTCCGATCCGACGAGCGGCGCGCGGCCCAGCCCGTAGCCATAACAGATAGCAATAACCAGCAGCAGCAAAAGCAAGCCGCGCTTGGCAAGCGTCGAACGTTGCAAGTATAGTCACCCCGAAATAGCGATTAGCTGTTAGCGATTAGCTATTAGCTTCATGCCATTAGTTTTCAGTCTTATAGTCTTACCGGCCAAGTGCGTGAGTATCCGTTATGTGCCGGTGATGTTCAAATTCAATAAGCCACTTAAGCTTTAGGTTTGCGGGTTCGTAATTGATTAAAGCTACGGGCTAATCGCTAACAGCTAACAGCTTTTTCCACCATGCCCCTACGCACCGCCGTCATCGGGACAGGCCATCTCGGCCGCCAACACGCGCGCATCCATGCGGCGCTCGCCGCCGAAGGGCGCACGGAGTTCGTCGCTGCGTGTGATGTCAACGAAACGACTGCCCGCGCCATCGCCGCCGAGCGCGCGACCGGGTGGGCCACCGACTGGCGCGAATTGCGCGGGCGCGTCGATGCGATCAGTTTGGCCGTCCCGACTGAGGCACACGCCGAGATCGCCTGCGCGCTGCTGGCTGCGGGCGTGCATGTGCTCGTCGAGAAACCCATCGCGCGCACGCTCGCCGAAGCCGACGAGATGATCGCGGCGGCCACACACGGCGGCGCGCACCTCATGGTCGGCCAACTCGAACGCTTCAACCCCGCGCTCACGGCCTTGCGCCCGCACGTCCATGCGCCCATCTATTTCGAGATACACCGCGTCGGCGAGTTCACTGCCCGCTCGCTCGACATAGACGTGGTGCTTGATTTGATGATCCACGATCTCGACATCGTGCAGTGGCTCGTCGGGGCGGAAGTGGAAGTGACGGATGTGCGCGCCGTGGGCTTACCTATCCTGACGGATCGCGTGGACGCGGCGAACGCGCGGCTTGAGTTTGCCACGGGCGCAGTGGCCAACATTACCGCTTCGCGCGTCGGCACGGAGAAGATACGCAAGATGCGCTTCTTCCAACCGCACGACTACATCGCCGTGGACTACGCCACGCGCCACGCCTCGATCAGTAGCCTCGCGCCGCCGCTTGCCGGCGCAACGCGCCCCGGCGTCCAACAACGCATCCTTGAGATCGCCGACACCGAGCCGCTCCGCGCCGAAATCGAAGCGTTCCTCCACGCCGTCGAGACCAACCAACCGCCGCCCATCACTGGCGCGGACGGTCGCCGCGCGCTCGCCCTCGCCCTGCGCACGCTCGAACGCATCCACGAAAAGGCCGCCCGCGTCGGCGTGCATACGGTCAGGTAAAAACACCTAAGCCAACTAACCACCAAGACATAGTGGAAGCGATGAACGATGCAGGAGAGGCAGGCGTGCTTAATCCATCATTAATGCTTCATCATTTTCTTTGCGCCCTTCGAGTCTTTGTGGTTTGATCTCCCGGCATGGCGCAACCCGAAGCATACATCTCCGCGCTGCTCGCCCAACGCATCGCGGCCGGCGACTTCCCTTCCGCCGTCTATCTCGTCGCGGCCGGCGGGCGCACGCGCTTCAGTGCGGCCCACGGTGACGCCGTGTGCGAGCCTGCGCGCCAGGCGGCCACGCGCGCCACAATCTACGATCTAGCCTCACTCACGAAACCACTCGTCACGGGTCTGCTCTGCGCGCAGATGATTCAGCGCGGCGCACTAACGCTCGATCAGCCGGTCGCGCATTACTTAGCCGAATTTACCCAAGCGGATAAGGCTGCTATCACCATCCGCCAACTGTTGACGCACACATCGGGTCTGCCCGCATGGCGTCCGCTTTATGCGCTGACCGACAATCTGCGCGCACGTACGCTCGCCGTGATCGCAGCCCAGGCGCTTGAGTACGCACCGGGCACACGCGTGCGCTATAGCGATCTTGGCTTCATCACGTTGGGGCTGTTGCTCGAACGCAGCACAAGCGCGCCGCTCGTCGAGTTAGCGCGCCGCGAAATCTTCGCGCCGCTCGACTTGCAGCACACTTTTTTTAATCCGGCCGCCAGCGCGCAGACCGGCATCGCCGCCAGCGAGTCGGCGGGCAACGCTTACGAGCGCGGAATGTGCGCCGCCGAAGCACCCGATGCGCGTTTCTTGCGCTCGCAGCCAATCTGGGGCGCAGTCCACGACGGCAATGCATACTTTCTCGGCGGCGCGGCCGGGCACGCCGGTCTCTTCGCGAACGCGGCCGAAACCTGCACGCTCGCCGAACAGTTCATCGCCGGCCGCTCACGTCTGCTCAAAGCAGAAACATGCACGCTCTTTCGCACTAACCTGACGCCCGGACTCAACGAAGCACGCTCGCTTGCGTGGCAACTCGCGGCGACGCCCGATTCGACGGCCGGCCCGGCGCTCCCGCCCGACAGCTTCGGCCATCTCGGCTTCACCGGCACGAGTTGTTGGCTCGATGCGGGCCGCGAGCGCGTCTTTGTCCTGCTCACCAATCGCACGCACGCACGCACGCTCCCTTTCGTCAATATCAACAGCACGCGCCGACAGTTTCATGCCCTCGCCGTCGCCGCGCTCAACCAAGCGAACGGAGAGAATTAGTTGCCACCGCCGCCGCCGGATCAGCTTGCGCCGGTGGCCCGCACCGTCGAGCCGCGCACGCGCCGTGTCCTGTTCACTGAAGCCTTGCGCTTTTGGGTCAAACTCGGTTTCATCTCGTTCGGCGGCCCTGCCGGGCAGATCGCAATCATGCATCGTGAGATCGTCGAACGCCGCCGCTGGATCAGTGAAGAACGTTTCCTGCATGCCCTCAACTACTGCATGCTGCTGCCCGGCCCCGAAGCGACGCAACTCGCGATCTACGTCGGCTGGCTGCTGCATCGCACGTTGGGCGGCATCGTCGCTGGGGTGTGCTTCGTCCTGCCCTCGATCTTCGTCCTGCTCGCGCTCGCATACACCTATGCTGTTTACGGCAACGTGCCTGTCATCGTCGGCCTGCTGAATGGATTTAAGCCGGTGGTCGTGGCGATTGTGGTTGAGGCGTTGCTTAAGATCGGCGGTCGCGCGCTCAAGCGCCGTGCGCATTATCTGATCGCGCTCTGCGCTTTCGTCGCCATCTACTTTCTACACATGCCCTTTCCGCTCATCGTCTTAGCAGCAGGGCTTATCGGTCTTGGCGGCACGCGCTATCTGCCCGTGCTGTTTGTGCCCTCACAGACGAAGCAGCGAGCGGCGGCGACGGCCGCGGCGCGCCAGCAACTGGCAGGCGACGTGCTGCCGCTCGCCATCGCCGACGACGCGCCGCAACCTGCACACACGCGGCCCTCGCGCGGCCGCGCCTTGCGCACGCTCGCCGTTGGTCTGTTGCTCTGGCTGCTACCCTTCGTTGCGCTCAATCTCTGGCGCGGGCCGCGCAGCCTGCACGCGCAGGAGTATCGCTTCTTCACGCAGGCGGCGCTGGTTACGTTCGGCGGCGCTTATGCCGTGCTGGCTTATGTCACGCAGGTGACCGTCGAGTCATACGGCTGGCTCACGCACGCGCAGGCGGTGGACGGTCTCGCCTTGGCCGAGACGACGCCGGGGCCGCTCATCATGGTCTTGCAATTCATCGGCTTCATGGCCGCATGGAACAACCCGCAAAGCGCGCAGCAAACGGCGAGCGCAATCACCGGCGCGCTCATCACCACCTACACGACCTTTCTGCCCTGCTTCTTCTTCATCTTCCTCGGTGCGCCCTACATCGAAGTGCTACGCGGGAATAAACATCTGACCGGCGCGCTCAACGGCATCACGGCCGCCGTAGTCGGCGTGATCTTAAATCTCGCGCTCGTCTTCGGCGCGGCGGTCATCTGGCCGCGCGGGTTCACGAGCGCGCCCAACTTGTTCGCCGCCGCGCTCAGCGTCGCCGCCTTTCTCGCGCTCTATCGCTTCAAGCTCGACGTGCTGTGGGTCGTGCTGGCGGGCGGCGCAACAGGTTGCTTGTTCACCTTGTTCGCCAGATGAGCGAGTTGATAAAGTTGCGCAGGTAACCGGCGCTACGCGCAAGCAACGATTACACCCGGTACGCTCTGCAAACTGTAGTATGATGGCCGCATGATGCGCGCACGTCTCCGCGCGTTCGGCCCAAGCAAAAGTGAAGTTGATGTCCCCGCCCTGTCTCTCAAGCATAGTCGCGCTCCTTTGCGCATGGCTGCTCGCTGTCGCGCCCTTTGCGTATGCGCAGGGCCAAACGCGCCCGCGCCGCGTGCTCCCCGCCCCGACAAACGAAACCGGCAAGCAACCACCGCCACCGGCCATCACGTTGCCCCGTCTTGAGGCTGAGCCGGTCCTACGCATCGGCCTGGCGACCGCCGCCCGCTCGGTCACGATCTCGACCGCTGCACCCACGCTCAACGTCGTCCGCGACAGCAGCGAGATGGCGCAACCGCTCGCAGCCGCGCGCGTGCGGATTGAGCCGCGTGTACTTGCGCCATTGCCGATGCAGAAGGCGAACGAGCTTTACCGCGTTGAGATCGCGGTCGTGGATTCCGCGGCCAGTGCCGATGCGGTCGCGCATGACGTGCGCTCGCTGACCGGCGCTGAGCCAAGCGTCATGCCTGATGCGCAGACGAACGCCTGGCGTGTGTGCGTCGGGCCGCCCGCCGGGCGCGACAAGGCAGAGGATTTGCGCACACGGCTGGAAGAGGCCGGCTTTGCCGCTGTCTCCGTCGTCAACGCAATTGCGCCGCCGGCGGCCGGCAATGCGAACAGCGTAGCGCAACGAGTCGCAACTCCTGGGCCGCATCCAGCGCAAAGCAGTATTGCGCCGCGCAACTATGATCCCCGCTTGAATAGCAACCCACGCGCAGGCACCCGCACGGGCAGCAACGTGCGCCTGGCCGCGAGCGTCTCGCTGCCCACGCGCGGCATGGTCGTGTACGCAACGGGCGCGACGCCTTTGCTCGACGCGCGTGCGCCGGTTACGTTCGCATCACCGGATGAACAGAGCGCGCCCGTGCGTTTCAACGAAAAGCCGTATCGCGGGCGCATCGAAGTCTTTACGAACCTGAACGGCGCGCTGACGGTTGTGAATGTCATCGGGCTGGAAGACTACGTGCGCGGCGTCGTGCCGAACGAGTTGTCGCCGGGCGGCTGGCCCGCCCTTGAGGCGTTGAAGGCGCAGGCGGTGGCAGCGCGCACTTATGCCGTCAGCCATCGCGGGCAGTTCAACGCGGCCGGTTACGATCTGCTGCCTACCACGCGCTCGCAAGTCTACGGCGGGATGGCCACCGAACAGGCGCTCTCGACGCGCGCCGTCAACGAGACGCGCGGCATCATCGCCACTTACAACGGCGAGCCAATCAACGCACTCTACACTTCGACCTGTGGCGGCCGCACCGAAGACGCCGAGCAAATTTTCGGCGGCGCAAGCGTCCCTTATCTGCGCGGGCGCGAATGCACCGAGACGGCGCAACAGGCGCACGCATCCTTCGCCCCGTTCACGCTGCAAACTACACGCGAGCCAACGACCTTACGCAGCAGTGAGCATCTCCAGAGCGCACGCGCGGCTGCCTTGCTCGCCGTCAACGGTCTGCATCTGAACGCGCGCATAACGGACGAATGGCTCGACGCCAACATCAGCACGGACGAAGCGCGCCTGCTAGTGGAAACGGCCGCACGGCGCGCGCGTCACACGTCGCCCGTGCTCACGAACGACAGTACACGCCCGCCCGCGTTCGCCTCCGCGCTCGCCCTCGCGCTCGATGGCGAGAGTCGCGCCGACGTGTTGCTTGATAGCGCGGACGTAGCCTACTTGCTCGCCTTCCGCGATGCCGACGAGATACCAGCGCCCAACCGCGCCGACGTAGCCGGTCTGCTGCGTGACGGTCATTTGACGCTGTGGCCGGATGCCACCTTGCGCCCGCGCCAACCCTTAACGCGCGCCCGCGCACTGCACGCAGTCGCGCACGCGCTCGAAGCGCGGGGCTTGTTCAGCTTGCAGAAGACTATCGCGCGGCCGTCGGCCAACGGCACGCTCATCACCCGCCCCACTAAGGGCGTAGACCTTGCGCTCGCCTTGAGCCCCGACGCTTATCTCTTCCGTGCCTTTGGCGAGATGTTGTACCCGGTGCGCGCGGTCAGTCTCATCGGCGGCGAGCCGATCATATTTCACACGGACGCGCGCGGCACGGTTGATTATCTGGAAGTCCGGCCCGCACCCAACGGCGCAGCCTCCGACCGCTTCTCGCCCTTCGCTAACTGGACAACTACACTCACAACGGCCGAGGTCAGTCATCGCCTGGCCCGCGACATCGGGCGCATCGGCGCGCTCACCGATCTGCACGTCGCGGCGCGCGGCAGTTCGCGGCGCGCGCTCGATCTGGCAGTCAGCGGCACAACCGGCACGGCGCACGTGCGCGGTGGCCGCATCCGTTCAGCGTTGGGTTTACGCGAACAACTCTTCGTTGTGGAACGCCGTTACGACGAAAGCGGCCGCCTGCTTGGCTTCACCTTCACCGGGCGCGGCTGGGGCCACGGCGTCGGTCTATGTCAGGTCGGCGCTTATGGCCTCGCGCGTGCGGGTTGGGCGTATGATCGGATTCTGAAGCATTACTACATGGGTGTTGAGTTGACGAAAATGTATTAAGTGAGCTTAACCACAAAGGACACAAAAAGGAATTGGCGCACCTCTGTGTAGTTTGCGTTCCTCGTGCTGAAGGTATTTTATGAGCGAGCAGCCTGCGGTCAGCCTCTACGTCGTGCCCGGTTGCCCGTTGTGCGCGGATGCGCGGGCCTGGTTGGAGCGGCACGGTGTCGCTTACGTCGAGCACGATGCGGCGCGCGATTTTGGCGCACTACGCGCGATGTATAAATTAACCAAACAGCGCCTCGTGCCGGTCTTCGCGTGTCGTGGGCGCGCATTGGTCAGGCCAACGGAGGCGGAACTGGCGCAGTTCCTCTTATAAAGTACGAAGCCCGCGAACGGCTGTGCTAAGCTGGCGCGGTCAGAAATGAGGACAGGCATGAGCGAAGCAATTCTGGAACAGGCCACGGCCATAACACCGGTCGTCATTTATTTGCCTCCTGCCCTCGCAATGACGGACGAGCAATTCCTCCTGCTCTGCCGACAGAACCGCGAATTGCGCATCGAACGCACCGCTGATGGAAACCTCATCGTTATGTCACCCACTGGCTGGACAACCGGCGACCGCAACGCCGAAATCACGATGCAATTTCGTTTGTGGGCTAAACGAGATGGACGCGGCGTGGCCACCGATTCCTCCACCGGGTTTACGCTGCCGAACGGCGCGGATCGCTCGCCCGATGCGGCGTGGGTGCGGCGTGAGCGATTGGCCGCGTTGACGCCGGCACAGAAGGAAAAGTTTCTGCCGCTTTGCCCGGACTTCGTGCTTGAGTTGCGCTCGCCGACCGACAACCTCGTCATCGTGCAAGCGAAAATGGTTGAGTACATAGCGAACGGCGCACAGCTAGGCTGGCTGCTCGATCCCGAAACGCGGCGCGTCTATGTGTATCGTCCCGACACGAGCGTGGAGGTGGTGGAGCAAGCCGAAGCGATTTCCGGCGCGCCGCTACTGCTCGGCTTCACCCTCGATTTACGCGAAATCTGGCAACCGAACATTTGATCCACGCTACGCTCTTGCAGCCACACGGCTCCGTTTCAGTCGCTACTTTTCCCATGCGTTTCTCTCGCGCACAACTCGTCGGCGCGCTTGTATGGCTCGCCGTCATTTGGCTCGTGCTAATCCTGCGGCTCATCTTCTCGCAACAGTGAAGCATCAAACGGCCGCACAGCAGCAACCTGTCATCGCCGTGATGGGGCCGACCGCGTCCGGCAAGAGTTCGCTCGGCATCGCGCTCGCCTTACGGTTTGGGGGCGAGGTGATCAACTGCGATTCGGTACAGGTCTATCGAGAGATCGAGATTGCGACCGCGAAAGTGCCGTTGGCGGAGCGCCGGGGCGTGCCCCATCATTTGCTTGATTTCGTCCCGCCGGAGATCAATTACACGGCTGGCGCGTGGGCCACGGCCGCGCTCGCGTTGATTACAGAGATTGAAGCGCGCGGCCGCATGGCGCTGCTCGTCGGCGGCACGGGGTTCTATCTTCGGGCCTTGCGTGAACCGTTCTTTCCTAGCCCGCCGACGGATATGGTCTTGCGTGCGCGGCTGACGGCCCTACGGCAAACACGCGGCCCCGAACATTTACACAAGCTCTTGCAGCGACTTGATCCTGCGGCCGCAGAGAAACTTTATCCGCGCGATTGGCCGCGCGTGCAGCGTGCGCTCGAAGTGCGGCTGCAAACCGGCCGCCGTCTCTCGGCGCAACAGCCCGCGCGCACCGCCCCCCCCGCGCTCGCCGCCCGCATCCGTGTCTTGGCGCTGAATCCGCCGCGCGCAGAACTTTACCAACGCATCAACGAGCGCACCGAAGCACATTTCCACGCTGGCCTCGTCGCAGAGGTGCAACGCCTGCTCGCGGCCGGCGTGTCGGCGGAGTCGAACGCGCTCGGCGCACACGGCTATCGGCGCGTCGGCGAACTCTTGCGCGGCGAGCGCGATCTGGCCAGCGCCATCGCACAGACGAAGCTCGACGTACGACACTATGCCAAGCGCCAGTTGACGTGGTTCCGGCGCGAGCAAGGCGTCACGTGGCTCGCGGGCTTCGGCGATGATGCGCAGGTGCAGGCAGCATGCGCTGCGTTAATCGAACAGATGCTTAGCTGAGCAGCAGTGCTTGCCTCAATCACAAAGCTGCGAGCGCAACACGCCGCCCCGCAGCCTTTTCTCTTTCCCTTTTTACTTGCCTGTTGTAAGCTGACGCCAATCTTTTCAACAAACACGGCGGTGACAAGTTGGCAGACACCAGACCTGCTCCCCAGAACATTCAGGATGCTTTTTTGAACACGGTGCGCCGCGAGCGCGAGGCGGTCACGATCTATCTGATGAACGGCGCAAAGTTGGCCGGCCGCATCAAGAGTTTCGATAAATTCTCCATCCTGTTGGAGTCGGGCACGCAAGAGCAGTTGATCTTCAAACATGCCATCTCTACCATTCAACACGCGCGGCGCTCAAGCGGTGAGTTGCGCCCCGGCCAGGCGAGCGGCGAACCGGCCGGCGGGCCAACGCCCGACGGCTCAGCACCAGTTTGAGTCTTTCAGCGCCTGCGCCAACCAATAGCACATCTCGCCGGGAGTCTGCCTTGACCGCCGCATTCATCACCTTTGAGGGTATCGACGGCAGCGGCAAGTCAACGCAATTACGCCTGTTGGCCAGCGCCCTGCGGTTGCGCGGGCGCGACGTGGTCGTGACGCGCGAACCGGGCGGCACGCCGCTCGGCACGCGCCTGCGCGCCGCCCTGCTCGACAATGAAGAGCAAGTCGATCCGCTCGCGGAACTGTTGCTCTACGCGGCCGACCGCGCCCAGCACGTGCGCCAACTCGTCCAGCCCGCGCTCGCCGCCGGGCACATCGTGTTGTCGGATCGTTACGCCGATGCGACCGTCGCTTATCAAGGTGCGGGCCGTGGTTTCCCGCCTGCGCTCATAGCCGAAGTGGTGACACTGGCGACCGGCGGGCTGATGCCTGATCTGACTCTGATCTTCGATCTGCCCGTGGCCCAGAGCCGCGCCCGTGACAAGCGGCGCATTGATGACGGCGACGCCAATGATCGTCTCGACAGTGAGACCGACGACTTTCGCACGCGCGTCCGCGCCGCTTATCTGCAAATCGCCGCCGCCGCGCCTGCCCGCGTCCGCATCATTGACGCCAGCCGCTCCGTCGCAGAAACCCACACGCGCGTGCTGGAGATCGTGCTGCCTTTGATAGAGGTCAGAGATCAGAGATCAGAGGTTAGTACGGAGCCCGGCCCAAACGCATAGGCCCCCAACGGTGAACATAGCTTTTGAAACATTACTGACCTCTGAGTTCTGACCTCTACGCTTATGTTTGATCGCATCATCGGCAATGAACGCGCACGTGAGTTATTGCGGCGCATGCTCACCCAAAGGCGCGTGCCGGGCGCATTGATTTTCGCGGGCGAAGAGGGCGTGGGCAAAATGTTGTTTGCCATCGAACTGGCCAAAGCGTTGAACTGCAAGACACCGCGCGGCATCGAAGCCTGCGATCAGTGCTCATCATGCATCCGCATCCCGCGCTTCGCCCCATCGCCTACGAGCAAAGAGGAGTCTGGCAAACAGATCGCATGGAGCGAGCATCGAGATGTGGCTTTAGTTAGACTGGAAAAAACTGTTATCACTGTGACGCAGGCGCGGGCAGTGGAGCGCGAATGCAATTATCGGCCGCAAGAAGGCGCGGCCCGTGTCTTCATCATCGAAGCGGCGGACAAGCTGAACGACTCCTCCGGCAACGCGCTGCTGAAAACGTTGGAAGAGATGCCGCCCGCCGCACATCTCATCTTGTTGACCGCGCGCCCCGCCAGCCTGTTGCCCACGATCCGCTCGCGTTGCCAGGTGGTGCGCTTCGCGCCGCTCACGGCTGCGGAGATCGAAACTCATCTGGTGCAACATAAAATCCGCGCGGGCGAAGAAGCACGGCTCACCGCGCAACTCGCGCAAGGCCGCCTGGGGCGCGCCCTCGCGCTCAATCTCGACAGCTACCGGCAGCAACGCGACGCGATGCTGACCGTGCTCGACGCGCTCATCACCCGCCCCGACCGCGTGCAACTGCTCCGCGCTGCCGAAGAGTTGAGCGACACGAAACGCAAAGACGACTATGAACCGAGCCTCGACGTGCTCGCCCTGCTCATCCACGACACCTGGCGACTTGCGCTCGCTCCACGCGCACAGATCGTCAACGAAGATTTACGCGCCCGGCTGACGAAACTCAGTGCGGGATTAACGAACCGCCGCTTCACCGCCTGGCTCGCGCGCATCGAAGAACTCCGCGCACAACTCGCCGTTAACATCAATCGCCGTGTCGCCACCGACGCACTCATGCTCTCGTTGGCCGCCGTGCCTGCTTGAATACTTGTAGGGGCTTGGAAAAAGCGAAAGCGCGGCGATCATGATCGCCGCGCTTTCATTTTCTGGTTTGTTATGCGCGCGTTTATTTGATGTGGACGAGTTCCGGTTGTAGCTCGGTCTGCGCCGCCGCGCCTTCGGCGAGCAACTTCTCGGTCTCGGCGACGAACGCTTCGACGATGTCCGTGCCCGCGACTTTACGCATCGGCCGGCCGTTCTTGAAGATCATGCCGACCCCGCGCCCGAATGTAACGCCGAGTTGACTGTCGTGCGCCTCACCAGGCCCATTCACCTCACAGCCCATGATTGATAGGTGCAACGGCTCTTCAATATGCGCCAGTCGCCGCTCGATCTCCGTCACGATCTCGACGAAGTTCGGCACGTCCAATCGCCCACAGGTCGGACAGGCCACGACCGTCACACCGCGCTTGCGCAAATCGAGTGAGCGCAGAATCTCCCACGCGACACGCACTTCATCTTGCGGTTCGGCGGCCAGCGAGACGCGGATCGTGTCGCCGATGCCTTCGTGCAGCAGGATGCCGAGACCGATGGAAGATTTGATCGTACCGCCGAACGATGTGCCCGCTTCGGTTACGCCGAGATGCAACGGATAATCAACCTGTTCGGCTAACAGTCTGTACGCCGCGACGGTGCGCTGCACGTCCGAGGCCTTGAGCGAGACGATGATGTCCGTGAAGTTCAAATCTTCGAGAATGCGGATGTGACGCAGCGCGGATTCGACCATCGCTTCGGGCGTCGCCGTGCCGTACTTCTTCAATAAATCCTTTTCGAGCGAGCCGCCGTTGACGCCGATGCGAATCGGGATGCCGCGCTCCTGCGTGGCGCGCACCACCTCGCGCACGCGCTCGATTGAGCCGATGTTGCCCGGATTCAAACGCAGTTTATCGATCCCGGCCGCAAGCGCCTTCAAGGCCAGCTTGTAATGAAAATGGATGTCCGCGACGAGCGGCACTTCGGGCACGCGCTTTCTAATCTCCGGCAGCGCGGCGGCCGCATCATCGTCCGGCACGGCCAAGCGCACAACCTCGCAACCCGCGCGCACCATCGCATTGATCTGCGCAACTGTGCCTTCCACGTCCGCCGTGTCCGTCTTGGTCATTGATTGCACGACGACCGGCGCACCGCCGCCGATCTGGATGTGCCGGACTTTGACTGCTTTAGTTTTGTGCATGTCTGCCAATTTCAAGATTGAACGCTCAAGCCTACTTCGCCGGCGCGGTTACAGTCGGTTTGTCGTTGCTGTGTCGCCGACTGCTGAATTCTTTCAGAATGTCGTTCGTGATGACGAAGCCCATCAGCAGAAGCAGCATGAAGAAGCCGACGAACTGTATGCGCTCGCGCAGCCGCAGCGACAGACGCAGGCCGATCCAACCAAGCACCGCTTCGACGAGCAACAGGAAAATCGCGCCGCCATCAAGCACGGGAATCGGCAACAGGTTGACGACGCCCAGATTCAAGCTCAGGAAGCCAAGCATGGTGAAAAGCCCCGCCAAGCCGAACCGGCTGATCGCTTGCGACGACTGTTTCGCGATCCCGATAGGGCCGGCCAGCGATTCGCGCGCCGAGCGTTGCCCGCGGAAGATTTGCCCGAACGCTGCGCCCGTCATACGGATCACTTCGAGGTTGCGCTGCACGGCGAACCCAAACGCGCCCGCCAGGCCCACCCGCTCCAACGGCAACTCAACCGAGGTCGTCACCCCAAGTTTGTCGTCCGCCAGACGTTCGGTGCCGGTCACAAGCTCTTGCTGTTGCCCCGCCCGCTCGATCTTGATGTGCAACTGTTCGGCTTTGTGTGCGCGGATAACGGCGCGCACGTCTGTCTCGTCGCCCACGCCTTCACCGTTGATGCTCAGGATGCGGTCGTTCTCCTGCAAGCCTGCTTTAGCCGCGGGCGAATCCGCCAGCACGCCGTCCACCATCACCGGCAGCGCGCCGTAGTCCGGCCGAAAGTCGAGCGTGCCGATAGCTTGCCCGTCTTCGACCTGACTGATCGGTTTGAGCGTCAGGCTGACACGCTGCCCCGCGCGCTCGACCGCCACCGGCACTGGTTGATCAGGCAACAAACTCGCGTCGTCCTTGATGCGTTGCCACGAGGGATTTGCGACGCCGTTGTAGGCAACGATGCGGTCGCCAGGGTGCAGGCCCGCTTGCTCAGACACGCCGCCCTCAAACACGCGATCAATCACGGGCGCAGGCGAGACGGGCACACCGCTCAGCAACGCTTGCCCGCCGACGACGGCGAGCGCCGTCAAGATGTTCATTACAGGACCGGCCACCATGACAAGAAACTTTTGCCAGCGCGGGCGCAGGTCAAAGCGTTCTTGCTTGGGAATGTCCGACTCGCCCGCGCCTTCGACGGCCGCATTCGATTCGTCGCCGCCGAGTTTGACGTAGCCGCCAAGCGGAATCAGGCTGAGCCGGTAGTCGGTCGTGCCGTAGCGGACGCCGAACAGGCGTGGGCCGAACCCGGCCGAGAAAGTCTCGACGCGAATCTTCAACAGCTTGGCGACGATGAAGTGGCCGAACTCGTGCAGGATAACGGCCGGGCCGAGAATCAGAATTAAAGCGATGATATAACCGATTGGGCCTGACATCATAAGCGTATCTCTCGTGTGAAAATTATCCTTCGCATTACGCAGGCTTAGAGGCCCTAGCCTCCGCCCATAGTTGCATAAAGAGTTTACGAGAAAGCGGCGGGAATGTCTAAATGGTAGTGCCCGCTTCGCTAAACAACCGTGCAATCTCCGCTGCCGCTGCCGCCCGCGCGGCTGCGTCCGTCGTTAATACAACTTCGAGATCGGTCACTTGGCGCAACTCATGCGCGTCCAACACACGCTCGATGACGAGCGGAATGTCAGTCAGCCGGATGCGCCCGGCGAGGAAGGCAGCGACGGCCGTCTCGTTCGCGGCGTTCAAGGCGGCGGGCAATGTGCCGCCCGCGCGCAGGGCGCGATAGGCAAGCGCGAGGCAGGGGAAACGCGCGAAGTCGGGCGACTCGAAGTGCAGCGTGCCGAGTTTCGTCAGATCAAGCGCGGGCAATTGGGCGGGCCGGCGGGCGGGATAGGTGAGCGCGTACTGAATGGCGTGGCGCATGTCGGTCACACCCAGTTGCGCCAGCACCGAGCCGTCCACGAGTTCGATCAACGAATGCACAACCGATTCGGGATGCACGACGATGTCGATGTCGTCCGCAGCGAAGCCGAAGAGCCAGTGGGCCTCAATAACTTCGAGACCTTTATTCATCAACGTCGCCGAGTCGATTGTGATCTTCGCGCCCATTGTCCACGTCGGGTGGCGCATGGCTTCGGCGACGGTCGCGTGCGCCATCTCCTCGTGTGTGCGTGTGCGAAAGGGGCCGCCCGATGCGGTCAGGATCAAACGACGCACCTCGGCGCGCTGCTCGCCGCGCAGGCATTGATGGAGCGCGTTGTGTTCAGAGTCCACCGGTAGCAGTTCCGCGCCTGCACGCTCGGCGGCGCGCGTCATCAACTCACCCGCGATCACGAGCGTTTCCTTGTTCGCCAACGCGACGCGCTTCCCCGCTTCGAGCGCCCGCAACGTCGGCACAAAACCAACCGCGCCGACCGTCGCGCTGACCACTATCGACGCCTGCCCATGCGTCGCGACTTCGACGAGGCCCGTTTCACCAACGACAATGCGCGGCGTGGGCGTCGCTGTGCGGCGCAACTCCGCGCGCAACTCTTCAGCGCATTCATCCGTTTCGACGGACACGAGTTCAGGGGTATGTTGCGCGATCTGCTCGCAGAGTTTGGCGACATTGCGCCCGGCCGCCAACGCGACAACCTCAAACGGCGCGCCCAACGCTTCGACAACGCGCAACGTGTTGCACCCGATAGAGCCGGTCGAACCTAAAATGGCGATGCCGCGCGTGTTCATCTGGTCACGTCGGGCTTAACCCGTAGCGGCTGTGTGGCGGATGTGGGCTGAACGTTTCCGGCGGGCGGGCCGCTGCCTTGCTGGCCTGTCGGTTCGGCGTCGGGCGTAGAATCGTATGGGTTGAGCAACATCACGTTGCGCCCCGCATTGTCGGTGTAATGAGCGCCAGTGACGATCCATTGCCGCCCGTTGCGATAAGCAAGTTGCACGGTCGCATGCACAGTCTGGCGTGCGCCCAAAACTTTCAAGGTCAAGGTCGCACTGCCGTCGCCGTTCTGCGCGTTGATGCTGCCGGGGACAAACACGCCAAAGTCTCTGACCGCGCCGATGTGCTGCCTGAGCTGTTCATTGCGGCGCAGATAAAGTTTCGCCGTTTCAGCCGCTTCACTATGGCCGATAGAGTAGAGGGCGAAGCCGGCGATGCCGCCCACGAACATGGCGACGAGCAGGCACAAACCACCGACGAGCGCGATGATGCCGATGAGCGGTTTCTTATTCGACGTGCCGGCCGCAACGGGGGGCGCATCAGGGAGGGGCGTCATTTGATAAATCTTTCGCCGAAGTAATAGATGGCGAAATAGTAGATGACCGGCGCGTTGAAGAGCAAGCTATCGAGCCGGTCGAGCAGACCGCCATGACCGGGCAGCACCTTCGCCGCGTCCTTCGCGCCCGCGCCGCGCTTGAGCGCGCTCTCGGTCAGATCGCCAACGACGCCGAGCGCGTTCATCACGGCCGCGAGCGGCAGCGCGGCCAGCAGATTCAACTCGCGGAAGAACAGATAGTGCGCCGCCGTCGCCGCAATAAAACTTGCTGCCATGCCGCCCAACGCGCCTTCCCAGGTCTTGCCGGGGCTGATGCCGGGCGCGAGTTTGTGTCGCCCGAACGCGCGCCCGGTATAGTAAGCAGCGGTGTCCGACCCCATCAACACGAGAAAGAAGAAGCCCAGCAACTTCGCCACCAGCGGGTGTGCGAAGCCGGAGCGCACGGCGATAAGATGCCCACCCAGGCCGACCACGTACAGCACGCCCAACACGGTCGCGCCCGTTGAGGTGAGCATCTTGTCGAACGGTGCGCCACGCAGCGTGGTGACGGCCAGCGTTACTATCGTTAACAGTATGAGCGTGCCGAACAGCAACAGCGGATCATGAATCGGCCAATTGAAGTAGAAGCCAACGAGCAACGCGGCGGCAAAAACCACGCCCACCGTCTGCGCGGGCTGCAACTCGCGCCGCCGGGCGAGCAACCAGAACTCGTATAAGCCGACGAGCAACGCCGCCGCTGCCAGCACGACGAACACGAGTTCGAATTGCGCGAACAGGATCGAAGCGACGAGGACGGGCAGCGCAATGAGCGCGGTGATGATGCGAGCCTTTTGTTCAGATGCCATGTAGAGAGAGTTAGCCGCACGGTGGGCAGCGAGCTATTTGGCGTGGGCCACAAGTTGCAAGCCGCCGAAGCGCCGGTCGCGGCTTTGAAATTCAACGACCGCTTCCAACAGGTGGCTGCGGCGAAAATCCGGCCAGAGCGTTTCCGTCACATAAATTTCGCTATAGGCCGCCTGCCAGAGCAGAAAGTTTGAGATGCGCATTTCGCCGCTTGTCCGCACGAGCAGGTCGAGATCGGGCAACCCTTCGGTGTACAACTCGCGCGCGATGTCTTCTTCGCTGATCTCTTCGGCGGCACGGCCGGCCTGTTGTAGTCGGCGCACAGCGGCGCGGCAGGCGTCAACGATCTCCGCGCGCCCGCCGTAGTTGAGCGCGACGCTCAAGACCATGCCGGTGTTGGCCTGCGTGCGCGCGCCGGCATGTGCGATTTCGCGTTGCACGCTACGCTCAAGCGCGGCGGTGCGCCCGATAGTTTGAAAACGTATGTGCTGCCGATCAATCTCTTCCAACTCAAGCCGCAGGTAGCGTTTGAGCATACGCATGAGGGCGTCAACTTCGAGGCGCGGGCGTTTCCAATTTTCCGTCGAGAAGGCATAGAGCGTGAGCGCGCCTAAGCCCAGCCGCGCGCCCGTGTCCACGGCGGCCCGCACGGCCGCGACGCCCGCGCGATGGCCGGCCACGCGCGTCTGCCCGCGTTGCGCCGCCCAACGCCCGTTGCCGTCCATGATGATCCCGACGTGCCGCGGCAGACGTTCCCACGCAACGCGCGCAAGCAGCGTCTCATCGCGCGTCCCCGGCTCAACCACGTCCGCAAAATCCGCCAGCATATCTGTGCCCTTTATGGTCTACTACTTTGTCTTAAAGTTGGTGCGCTGCATCTTAATCGCCGCCTGCGTCCCGATGCAACACGCCTGCCCGAACGCGCGCATCAGGCCCCAAGGCAGCACAGGCAGCGATTTGACAGCGTTTCAAATCTTGGCTACAACCTGAGCCGCCACGACTGACCGAGCGGCGCTCAACGACGCTTACTTAGTTGGCACGTCGCGCGCTGACCTGCCTCTCTTTAGCAGCCAGATGGCTACAAACACGACGAAGCATATCGCGCCAATGAAGAACCAACGCCGGCCCAAGAGCCGCAGGCCAAGCGCCGCCGTCAGGATCAGCGTGCCGGGCGGGGCAAACGCCATGAACCCGGCGAAGATTAAAATGGCCAACCGCTTGAGTCGTTTCAACATCCGCGCTCCCAGTTGTGCTGCGCGATTTTGGGCAGCCACAGCGCACGCGCCGGCGCACGCAGGAATGCTGCGATGAAGCTTAACCTGCCTGCGCCGGCGCATAAAGGCGCGCCCGGCGCGGCGGCGGAAACACGCCCAACCATGGCCCCGCATGCGCCCCGCGCAGGCTATCGATTTGCGCTGCTCTGCCTCCTCGCCATCGCACCCGCCGGCTACACGGCTTACGCCATCTACAAGTACAGCGTCGCCGTGCCCGTCATAGACGAATGGGAATTGACTCTGCTCTTTGCGAAGTTCGCGCAGGGCACGCTTACCTTGGCCGATCTATTCGCGCAACAGAACGAGTACCGGCAGTTTTTCCCCAACCTCATTTTCGTCGCGCTCGCGTGGTTGACGAAGTGGGATGTCCGATACGCGATGCTGATCAGTTTTTTGCTGGCTTGCCTCGTCTCAGGCAACCTCTATCAGCTATGCAAATTAACCCTGCGCGCCGACCGGACGCAGCGGATGTGGCTCTGCTTGCTGGCAAATCTGCTCATCTTCTCGCCCGTGCAGTATGAGAATTGGCTACAAGGCCAGCAACTCATCTACTTCATGCCCGTCGCCTGCGTGACGACCTGTCTGCTGCTCGTTTATACAGACAGACTCGGCCCAAAGACGAAGTTGTTGCTCTGCGCCGGGCTATCGTTCATCAGCACTTTTTCCGCGGCCAATGGCTTTGTCTGTTGGCTACTCGTCCCGCCCGTGTTTTGGCAGACAGCTTCATGGGCCGGGTTACGACATAAACGCATGTGGCTACTGGGCTGGCTCGCCGGCCTCGGCGGCTGCGCCGCGCTCTACCTTCATGGCTACCATAAGCCGCCCTATCATCCGGCGCTGGCCCATTCATTCATGCACCCGGCGCGGGCATGCGTCTATTTTTTGAGCGTGCTTGGCGGGCCATCCGGGTTTAGTCGCATCGGACTGACAGTCAGCCTGGGCGCGCTCCTGCTAGCGCTCTTTGCGTGGGTCTGCTTGCGTTACCGCCTTACGTTGCGCCATGCAGACACCGCCGCCCGTCCATGGCTCTGCTGGCTAATGCTCGGCGCATATTCGCTCTTGACCGCAGGGCTGATCACCATCGGGCGCGCGGGCTTCGGGATCGAACAATCGCTCTCGCGCCGATATACGACCTACACGCTCTATCTGCCGGTCGCGCTCGTGTTCTTACTCCCGCTCGTCCTGCGCGACAGCGGGCGTTATGGCGCAAAGATGCTGGCCCGCGCGGCCCCCGCCTTGCTTACCGCGTCCGTTGTCTTGCACGCAGGCCTCTACCTGGTTGGCATCCGCTGGCTGAGCGCATCCCGCGCGGCTAATCTGCACAGCAAGGCTTGCCTGTTGTACATCAATGTCACACCGGACAAAGACTGCCTGCAGTTACTCTATTCAAACACGGAGAGGCTGCGGCTGCGGGTCAACGAGAGCGACCGGCTCGGCCTGCTTTATCCACGTTTGTTGACAAGCGACCGTGTGCGCGACATCGGCGTAACGGATGCGCTTGCGCCCGAGCTTTATGGTGCTTTCGATGAACTCGCACCAGATGGCGGCGCGACTGAATACCTGGCGTCAGGGCGCGCGTGGCTGCCGCACCGGAATGAGCCGGCCGACGCGGTGTTGCTCGCATGGGAACGCGCCGGGCAGGAACCGCATGTGTTCGCCATCGCCGACGTGGCGTTCGTGCGCGATCTCGTCTCCGCGCTCGCGCGAGGCGGTGTCTATAATGACGCGCGCTGGCACAAAACGTTCTCCGGCGCACGCCTGCCGGTCGATCAGGCAGAGCTAACGATCACCGCCTGGGCGTTTGACGCATACACCGGCAAAGCTTATAAACTTGCTGGCGCACACGTCATCCAACGCAACATCGTTTCAGCCCCCCATTGAGCAATATGTCACGGCCGCAACGTGCCCCAAGTCTCAGTGTCTTCTTTCCCGCGTTTAACGATGCGGCTACTATCGGCCTGCTTGTACGCGACGCGCTCGCCGTCTTGCCTGAACTAACCGACGACTATGAAGTGCTCGTCATCGACGACGGCAGCACCGACCAAACGCCCGCCCTGCTCGATGAACTGGCGCGGACAAATTCGCGCGTGCGCGTTGTCCATCACGCCCGGAATTTGGGCTACGGCGCGGCCCTTCGGAGCGGCTTCAGGCACACGCGCAAAGAGTTGATTTTCTACACCGACGGCGACGGGCAATATGACGTGCGCGAACTGGCCGCGCTCTACCCGTTGCTCGCTGACGGGGTTGACGTGGTTAATGGATTTAAGTTACAACGCGCGGACGCGCAACATCGCAAACTGCTGGGTGGGGTTTACAACAGGCTGGCCCGGCTACTATTTCGCCTGCCGATCTGTGACGTTGATTGTGATTTCCGCCTGCTGCGGCGGCAAGCCGTCGAAGCGGTCGAATTATCTGCCACCAGCGGCGCAATCTGCGTCGAGTTAGTCCGCAAGCTGCATGCGGCCGGTTGCCACTTCGCCGAAGTGCCCGTGCATCATTACCCGCGTTTGCACGGCCGGTCGCAATTTTTTACGCCGCATAGACTGGCCCGGACGGCGCGTGATTTCTCCGCCCTCTGGCTGCGACTCGTCTTACTTCGTCGGGCCGCTTAATCGTTTCGTAATACCGCGCCATGGTTGACCACTTCAATCAATACAAAGGCCGCTCCGTGCTGATCACCGGCGGGCTGGGCTTTATCGGCAGCAATCTGGCGCGCCGCCTGGTTGAGATCGGCAACGTGGAGGTGATGATCGTTGACGCGCTTATACAAGGGCAAGGCGGCAATCTCTTTAACCTCGACGGCATCGCGGATCGCGTCCAGGTTTACCACGCCGACATGGGCCACGATTACGTGCTCAATCATCTGGTCGGCGGCGTCGATTTTATCTTCAACCTCGCGGGCCACGTCAGCCACATGGAGTCGATGCTCCACCCGCACCGCGATCTGGAATTGAATTGCGCCGCGCAGTTGACGCTGCTCGAAGCCTGTCGCAACTACAACCCGCACGTCAAGATCGTCTTTACCAGTACCCGGCAGGTCTATGGCAAACCAGTCTATTTGCCGGTGGACGAGCAACACCGCGTCGCACCGCTCGACATCAACGGCATCAACAAGCTCGCCGCCGAGCATTATCATCTGCTCTATCATCGCATCTATGGCACGCGGGCCGTCTGTCTCCGCTTAACCAATACCTACGGCCCGCGCCAGCCGTTACAGCACGACCGGCAAGGCTTCATCGGCTGGTTCATCCGGCAGGCTTTATTGGGCGGGACAATTGAGCTTTATGGCGAAGGCCGGCAGCGGCGCGATCTGATCTATGTGGACGACGTGGTCGAAGCTATACTGCTCGCGGGCGCGAGCGAACAGGCCGAGGGCGAAGTCTTCAATCTTGGCGGCAGCGCACCGGTCACGCTCGCCGAGCTAGCCCAAGAATTACTCACGCTGACCGGGCGCGGTTCGTTGCGCCCCGTCCCCTTTCCACCCGACCGGCAGTTGATCGACATCGGCAATTTCTATTCGAGCAGTCAGAAGATCGAGACTGCACTCGGTTGGAAACCGCGCACCGCTTTGCGCGCGGGGCTGGCCCGCACCGTTGAATTCTACCGGCAACACAGCGCGCACTACTTAGACACGCAGTATGACGCGCAGGCCAATTCCCTGCCTCAATTTAACGCAGCAGCAGCAGGAGATTGAGGCCGCCGCGACGGGCGCGCTCATGCGTGTGCGGCGCGGCGGCAACGGAGTAGGCGCGCTATAGAGTTTGCCGCTATGCGCGGTCAGCAGCCTTCTGCACCACACAGATGGCGGACAAGCCGGTGGGCAGGTTGCGCCGCGCGCCCCGCAGCCAGCGCGCCTCGCCGAGCAGCATCTTGCGTAGGGTGCTGTCCAGCCAGCCTAGCCCCGGTGCAAGCGGTTTTACGTCCGAGCCGGCGGCGGCCAAGCCGATACGTTTGAGCGCGAGGCGGCGGACGGCTGCCACAGGCAGCAACAGACTATTGGCATAGGTCGCCCGCACGACTTGAAAGCCCGCGCGCTCCAACTGTCCGCGTAGCGCCTTGAGACTGTACCGCCGCGCAGTCCCCAACGCAGCATCATGACCGCTGCGCATCCATTCATAAGCCGCCCCCCGGACGAAGGCGACGCCGCCCGGCCGCAGCACGCGCCACATCTCGGCGATGGCCGTCTCATCATCCGCCCCGGCTAACTGCACCAACACGTCAAAGCTCGTCACGAGATCGAACGTGTCGGCCGCGAACGGCAGCGCGGTCACAGACGCCTGGGTCAACAGTTCATGCCCGCGTGTGCGGCAAAACTTGAGCGCGTCGGCGCTGAAGTCGATGCCATAGATGCGCCCGTCGCCGCTATAGCGGCGCAACCACGCGAGATTGCCGCCCGTGCCACAACCCGCGTCGAGGATCGCGCGGGCGCGGCCCCGTGGGCAGATCGGATCGAGCAGCGCAGCCGTGAGCGCACGCATCCCCGCGAACCACCAGAAGTGTTCTTCCAGTTCGTACAGATACTCGTAGTCTTCAGTTTGCATTAAGACGCAGCAGCAAAAATAAGCATGGCCGAGCAGTTGCCCGCAAGATTGGGCGCAGTCCTTTATCTACTCAGTTAATACCCACGTCATTATTGTCCTCGTCGTTGTAATAGACTTCGAGCAGGGTCAAGCCTTTGGCCGGTGCAGTGGCCCCGGCCAACTTGCGGTTACCGTCGGCTAATGCGCGCACAATCGTCTCTTCATCGCGCTCGTGGCGGCCGACTTCGAGCAGCGTGCCAACAATCGAGCGCACCATGTAGCGCAGGAAACCGTCGGCGCTAACCATGAACTCGACCAGCCGCCCGCGCCCGTCGGCGTGCCAATGCTCGCGCACCGCGAGTTGGCTGACTGTCCGCACGCGCGTCTGTACGTCAGTCTGCGCGGCGGAGAATGCTGTCCAATCGTGCGGGCCGATGAAGCACCGCGCGCACGCTTGCATGCGCGTGAGATCGAGCGGGCGCGTAATGTGGAGCGCATAGCGCGCGAGGAAGGGCGAGTGGACGGGCGCATTGAACACGCGATAGCGATAAGTCTTGCCCCGCGCCGCGAAGCGCGCATGAAATTCGGCGGGCACAATCTCAACTGTGCTGACGCGCACGTCCGGCGCGAGATTGCCATTGATCGCCGCACGTAACTTCTCCGGCGCAAATTCGCGCGCCAATTCGACGCTCGCCACCTGCGCCAACGCATGCACACCGGCATCCGTCCGCCCCGCTCCATGCACCACCACCGCGCGCCCGTCCAACAACGACAGCACACGCACCAACTCGCCCTGCACCGTGCGCCCCGTCGCCTGCGTCTGCCAGCCGCAAAAATCCGTGCCGTCATACTGGAGCGTCAGCTTGTAATTCATGAACGATGAACGCGATCTGATAAATGAAGGATGAACAAGGATGAACGGTTAATGAAGCAGCAGCTTTTGTATCGCTTCATCATTCCGCATTCATCGTTCATCGTTAGCTTTTCTGCTGCCCGGTTTGCGCGCGGGGATGCCTTGCGCGCACAGGGGGCAAGCGGCGGGTGCGAGGGCAGGCACGTCGAGCGTGGCGAGCGCGACGCGCGGGACGCCTACGTCGGCGCGGCCGCCGGAACGATCAATGATTGAAGCCGCACCCACCACAAGCGCGCCCGCCGCCCGCAACGCCTCAATCGTCTCGCGGGTCGAACCGCCGGTCGTGATTACGTCCTCGACAACGAGTACGGTCTCGCCCGGTCGCACTGTGAAGCCGCGCCGCAATGTCATCCGTCCAGCCTCGCGCTCCGTCCAGAGCGAACGCGCATTGAGCGCGCGTGCGACTTCGTAACCAATGATGATGCCGCCGATGGCGGGCGCGGCCACGGTGGCCACGCGCGCGTGTCGGAAATGTTCAGCTAGCGCGCGCCCGAACGCTTCGGCTTCCGCCGCGTGTTGCAACACGAGTGCGCATTGCAGGTAGCGCGCGCTGTGCAGCCCGCTCGTCAACACGAAATGCCCTTCGAGCAGCGCGCCCGTCCGGGTGAAGCGCTCAATAACCTCTGTGGCTTCCATAGCTCAATTCCGCAATCATGTTACAATTCTGTCCCGATGTTGTCGCCACGCAACCTCGTCCCCGATTCGTCGCTGGTGCAGGACACCATCGAGCTGCTGCGCCTGCGCGGCGGCCGCGCCCCCGTTGCACGAATTGCCGAATACATTCTCGAACTACCAAACGTCGATCCACACACCGCCCTGTTGCTCGTCACTGAACTACTGCAAGACGATCCGCGCATCCGCTTTGCCGCCGACAGTATGCTCGAACTGCTCTGCGACGACGCGGAGGCGCGCATGCTCGGCGAGACCGATTACGTCGTCGTTGATGTGGAGACCACTGACGCGCGCACGCCGCCCGGGCGCATCACGGAGATCGGTGCGTATCGCGTCAGCGGCGGGCGCATCGTCGGCGAGTTCCAGACGTTGGTCAATCCAGAGACGCCCATCCCTTCGTTCATCGTCCGGCTCACCGGCATCACCGATGAGATGGTCAGAGACGCGCCGCGCTTCGCCGACATCGCGTCCGCGTGGCTTGAGTTTGCCGATCTGTCCGTACTCGTCGCGCACAACTCGTCGTTCGATGTGCGCTTCATCAATCACGAACTGGCGCGCGTCTATCCGGGCCGGCGCATGTGCAACGCGCATCTCTGTACCGTCAAGCTCACGCGCCAGTTGATGCCCGACCTCGTCAACCATCGCCTGCACACCGTCGCCGAGCATTTTGCCGTCGTGATCAAAAATCGGCATCGCGCCGCCGGTGATGCGCTCGCCACGGCCGAAATTTTCATCCGCTTGCTGGCCCAACTTGATGGTCACGGCGTCCGCGATGTCGCCGCCGCGCGCCGCTTCAAGAGATCAGAGGTCAGAGGTTAGAGGTCAGAGGTCTGTGCGAACAGGTCTTTACTAATCTCTGACCTCTGATCTCTGACCTCTATTCTTCATTAGATTGCGCGCCACGAAGCCAACGATAAGTAGCGCCGCGAGCGTAAGCCCGATGTACGGATAGTAATGCGCGAGCAAATCTTTAGCATGTTCGCCGTAACGCGCCGCGAAGTAGCCTTCGAGCAGATAACGGAACGCGCGTCCCACCGCGATGGCGATAGTGAAGCGCAACACGCTGAAGCGAAACACACCGGCCGACGCGACGAACAGCTTGAGCGGGAACGGCGGCGGCATGAGCGACGCGACCAGCACAGCCAGCACGTCGTAGCGCTCGATGAGTTCACGCACGCGCGCCTGCTTCTTTTCCGAGAAGCGCGCGAGGGCCTTACTGCCGGCCCGGCGTGAGACGTAATAAAGAATAAGACAGCCGATGACCGAACCGAGCGTAGCGCCGGCCGCGTAGAGCGGCACCCACGCGGGGTTGGCTGCGGAAAGCAACAGCATGACGGCGTCCACACCGCCCGGCAATGGCACGAACACCGAGTCCAGCAACGCGATGGCGAACAACCCGCCGGCCCCAAACGTGACGAGATACTGCGACAGGTGCTGCAACGCGCCGCCGACTTTAGGCAACAATTTCAATGCTGACAAATCCTTTCGGCCGCACGTAAGCTGAACAGCTATTGATTAAGGTTAATGCTCCGCGCGTTTGCTCAAGCGGTCGGAGTTGTTGAAACATCAATTTTGCGCGCCGGTTCGACCTCCGCGCCCGTCGTCGCAAGCGGCAGAGCGCGTGGGCGCAACCGCTTGAGCAAGAAGTAAACTCCCAGCCCAAGCAGGCAGACTGCGGCCGTGCCGCCGAGAATTAAGAGACCGTAGTCGCGCAGAAAGACCAGCACGAGCCGGCCGTAATAAACCGCGAGGATGCCCTCGATGTAGTAGCGCAGGCTGCGCGCGATCATGATCGTGATAACGAAGCGCCAGCGCGGATATTCGAGCGCGCCCGCCGTGGCCACGAAAATCTTGAACGGCATCGGCGGCGGCAAGAGCGCCGGCACGGCGAGCGTTAGAAAACCAAAGCGCGCGTAGGCCTGTTCGACGCGCTCAATGTGCTCGGCGCGAAACTTGCGCCGCATAACCGCTTGCCCGCCGCGCCGCACGATGGCGTAGAGTAATAGGCTGCCCAGCACCGAGCCAAGCGCGGCAAAGAGCGGAAAAAAGAAGACCGACGTGGGGTCTTTGTAGCACCGCCAGACGACGAGATAGTCGTTGATCTCCGGCAACGACAACAGCGACGAATCGAGCGCGCCAATCAAGATCATGGCCGGCGCAGCCACGTACAGCGGGACGCTCACAATAAAATGCTCTAGAGTGCGCGCGATGTGATGCAGCCAGCCGAACATAAAAGCATTGCCGATTTATAAATGATAGGACTTACGCAGTTAGACGAAGAAGCAACAACTTACGGGAATAAGCGTTTCCGCTAAGTCATTTGTTTTCAACAAGGCTCTATTTCAACTGCGTAAGTCCTAAATGATATAGGCCGAGCGCCGGCAGCATTGTAGCCTGTCACCCGGCCCCCGTCACTTGGCACTGTTTTTATTTTACCGGCGTGAAGATCGAGGGCGAGTCGTAGGTGACGCCGAAGATGACGCCGGAGCGCGGGCTGAACTTGGTCAAACCGGCCGCACCGGCGAAGTCGAAGCGCAGGTTGGAAGCTTTGACTTGCAGACCCAGCCGCGCCTGCGAGAGTGGCTCGGTGCCAAGCGGCGCGCCGCCGTTACGCGTGTTGGCGCGGCCGTTGACTTCGCCCGCGAGGTTGACGCGGTCGTTCAAGCGCACGAGCGTGGCAATGCCGTAGAGCAGCATATCGTTTTGCGTGAACGCGTTCGTGGGCGCGGCGAAGATGCCGAGGCCGAGGTTGCCGAACAGATTTACGCGATCCTGGTGGCCGAACTTTTTGCCGACGAGAATCAAGCCAAAGGCGTTAGTCTGATTCACGCCGATGCCCTGCGCTTGATTCGAGTTCGGCAGTTCGACACCAAACTTGAAACCGAGCGCGGGGCCGCGCCGCGTCTCGTTGCGTAGTTTGATCTTGGTCGAGAGACGGAAGTCGCCGGTGTCATTTGTGCCGGTTGCGCCGGGCGCGAGGGCGAGCGGGATGGCCGAGGCCGTGCGCCGGTTGATGCTCAGGAAGTTTTGCCCGACGCCGTCAAGCTGAAACTCGACGTTGGGCGACAGCCCGACATTGACGCCGACCACGCCGACGCGCGTTAGATCGCCGGTCAGACCGGAGAGTGGAAATTTGGCATCTTGAAAGAATTCGATCCCGACCTGCAAGCGCACACTGCCCGGCGGGATGATGTCCACGTCCTCCGTGATCAGCGGGCGTTGCTGCGCGGCGGCAAACACGGCCGTCAGCAAGATGAAGAGACCGGTGCAACAGCAACGAGCAATGAATCGGCGACGCAATGACATGATGACCAGCAGGCTAAGCGTTCAAGTTTGCAGACGAGCGGATTGTAGTGGCAGCGTTCGCACAAGGTCAACTGTTCAGTCTCTGCGCAGCTTATTTGTTGTTCAATGTCCGTCTCAAAGGAAAAGGGAAGAAACGTCCGCTTGCCTCCGTCCAACAATTTGTTGTCCAGTTCGCGCGGAGGAATAGATGGAGCCACGGCCCCGTATGAGCGACCGACAGATCGATGCCGGCGTGATCGCGTCCTGCCAGCAGGGCGACCGCGAGGCGTTTCGTTTGCTCTACGAGGCTTACAAAGATCGCGTCTATTCGATTGCGCTTTATTTTTTCGGCGGCGACGCGGCGCAGGCCGCCGACATCACGCAGCAGGTCTTCCTCAAACTCTTCAGCAAGATCACGCAGTTTCGCAGCGAAGCAGAGTTCACCACGTGGCTCCACCGGCTGACGACCAATGCCTGCGTGGATGAGCAACGCAAAGTTCGCCGCTTGAGCCAGTTTGACAAAGTGGGCCTAAGCAATCGACTACACACAGGCGCGGCGCAGGAGGAGCGCATGGCCCGGCGCGAACGGGCCATGCGGGTGCAGGCTGCGGTCACAGAGTTGAAGCCGAAACTGCGCATCGCCATCCTGCTAAAGTATTTCGACGAGCTGTCGTATGAAGAGATGGCGCAGGCGCTCGGCTGCTCTAAGGGCACGGTCGCTTCGCGGCTCAATCGGGGGCACAAGGCGTTAGCGCGGCGCTTAGGTCATCTGCGCGGCGCGTTCGGACAAGGAGATTGAGAAGATAAGAGATGCTTCGCCAACACGTCAGGCAAGATTTATCGGCTTACTGTCACGATGAGCTTACGCCGCCCTTGGCGCGGCGCGTCGCTGAGCATCTGCTTGTGTGCCAGCGTTGCCGCCGCGCGTATGAAGAGATCAAACTCGGCATCGCGTTCGCGCGTGAACTGCCAGCCGCGACCGCGCCTGATGCTTTGTGGCAGAACATCGCAGCCGTGTTGGCACAAGCCGCAACGCAGCAAACGGCGGCGGAGCAGTCGGCACGCCGGCGCTTGCCGCTCTTCGCTAACTGGTATCGATTCACCGCCATGAGTTTCGCCGCGCTCGTCGTCGTCGCGCTCGTCGGTGGCTGGCTCTACTTGCGCCCGCCCGCGCCCGCGTGGGACGTGGCGCGGCTCGCCGGTGCGCCGCGCATCGGGGCGGAGCGTATCGGCCCGACGGGCCGGCTTGCGGTCGGCGAATGGCTAGAGACGGACGACAATTCGCGCGCACAGATCAAAGTCGCGCGTATCGGCCAAGTGGACATCGAACCGGGCACGCGCGTTCGGCTCGTCGCGACGCGCGCCACCGAGCATCGGCTTGAGCTTGCACGCGGCACGCTGCACGCGCGTATCTTCGCACCGCCGCGCCTGTTCTTTGTGGACACACCATCGGCCGTCGCCGCCGATCTCGGCTGCGCTTACACGCTTGAAGTGGACGATGCCGGCCGCAGTCTGTTGCACGTCACGACCGGCTTCGTCGCGCTCGAACGGGGCCAGCGCGAATCAATCGTCCCGGCGGGCGCGGCCTGCGCGACTACGCCAGGCACAGGGCCGGGCACGCCTTACTTCGAGGATGCCTCCGACGATTTTCTCAACGCGCTCGCCGGCTTCGACTTCAAGCAAGGCGGTGACGTGGCGCTCAACACAGTGCTCGCGCAAGCACGCGTGCGCGACACGCTCACGCTCTGGCATCTGCTGCCGCGCGTGGATGAAGCACAGCGCGCACGGGTCTATGATCAACTCGCGGAGTTGTCGCCTCCACCCGGCGGCATCACGCGCGCAGGCGTGCTGCGGCTCGACCAAGGCATGCTCAGCCACTGGAAGAACGACCTCGAAAACAAATGGCTCGACGAGAGTTTCCCGACCGCGCGCAAGGCGTGGCGCTATCTGTGGCAATAAGACGACAAGCTGTCAAAAGAGGAGATTGTGATGCAAGCACGAAAGTTGAGCAGCAGCGAAGACCGGCGCACGTTCATCAAGCGGGCCGCGCTCGTTGCGGCGGCGTTGCCCGTAGCTGCGCTCAGCACATGGGCGCTGAAAAACACGGCGGTTAGTGGTCAGACAACTGCGCAAAACTGGCAAGGCGCAACTGACGCGCCCGCTAACCTGTCATGGCGTACAGGCATCACCAAACCGGCCGAACCCGGCGAGCCGTTACTTATGGCCGGGCGCATCTTTCAAGCGGACGACGTGACGCCTGCGGGCGGCGTTCTGCTCTACATCTATCACACGGACGCGGCCGGCTACTATAACCAGCCCAACAAACTGCCGGCTCGCCTGCGTGGCTGGATGCGGACGGGCGCGGACGGGCGTTACGAGTTTCGCACGATCAAGCCCGCGCCTTATCCCAACCGCGACTTCCCCGCCCACATTCATCCAACGCTAACCGCGCCCGGTTATCCCGAATACTGGGTTGACGACTACTGGTTCGCAGGCGACCCGCTCATCACCCCCCGCCAAACGCGCCACGCTAACAGGGCGCGGCGGCTTCAATCCCATCGTCAAGCTCACACGCACAGACGGTGTCTGGTACGGACAACGCGACCTACGCCTCGCACACGTATAAGCCTACGCCAGCGCATACGACGTGCGGTACACGTCGGCCTATCACTGCCGCACGCGGGAGGGAAGATTGCGCCGTACACCTTCGTCTAACTGTTATGAGTTGAACGGAGGTGCTGGACATGAAAAGTTTAATGAAGTGGACGGGGATAATTCTCGCGGGCGGTTTTCTCTTGATGCAGTTTTCGCGGGCGGCTAAAACTAATCCGCAGGTAGACGAAGCGCGCACGTTGGCGGCGCGGCTGCATGTGCCGCCGGAAGTGCAGACGATCCTTGCGCGCTCGTGTGCTGACTGTCATTCAAACCGCACGCACTGGCCCTGGTACAGTCACGTCGCGCCCGTCTCCTGGTGGCTAACCGATCACGTCAAACAAGGCCGCCGACACATGAACTTCTCCGACTGGGCGCGCTACGATCACGCGGACGCCGATCATGTACTCAACGAAATCTGTCTGACCGTCAAGCAAGGCTTTATGCCGCTCGACTCTTACACGTTGCTGCACCGGGCCGCAGTGCTAACGCCGCAGGACGTAGGCACGCTCTGCGCGTGGTCGCAGGCAGAACGGCAACGCCTCGCCACGCCACGTTAATGTTCCGGCTTCAATTCGCCATTATTCGCGCCGCGTCCGCGCAAGCACACGTTTGCGGGTGCATCCCGCTGTGCTAACATCCCGCTGCTCGAACACCCTCCCACGTGGCTACGCCCGGCTCAAGCAAACCGTTTGAGTGGGCACGAATGTCTGACCGTATGAGATCAAGATCGCTTCGCTGCCGCTTATTGCTTACACTCATCAGTCTCGCGCTATTGACCATTGGCGCGCGGGCGCAGACGCGGAACAACAGCGCCGCCATGCTCAATGTGAAAGGGCTGCACGCGCCCGCCACGATCCGGCGTGACGAGCGCGGCATCCCGCACATCGAGGCGGGCGACGATGCAGACCTCTACTTCGCCCAAGGCTACGCGACCGCGCAAGATCGGCTGTGGGAGATGGACTTGCTGCGGCGGCGTGCGCGCGGCGAGTTGGCCGAAATCTTCGGCCGCACCGTGCTCGATGAAGACAAACTGCATCGCACCTACGGCTTCGCCGCGCTCGCCGACGCGCTCGGCACGCAGAGTCCGCCGGCGGCGCGCATTGTGCTTGAGGCTTACGCGGCCGGCGTCAACGCTTACATCGAATCGCTCGATGCACAGACGCTCCCGCCGGAGTTTCAACTACTACAATACAAACCGCGCCCGTGGCGACCAGCCGACTCGATCATCATCGGCAAGTTCTTCGCCGAAGTGCTTTCGACCACGTGGCAGACCGATCTCGTGCGCGCCGCGCTCGCCGACCTGCCGCCCGCCAAACGCGCCGTCCTGCTCGCCGAGTACACGCCGCTCGATGTCCTAGTCGTCGGCGATGATAAGCAGGCCAACAAAGCAAGCAACAGCAGTGGGCACAGCAAGCGCACGGCACCACAAGTTGCTCACACTGCGTTATCGCGTGCGGCGCAGCTTGCACTTTTGGGCGCGGCGGCGGACATGCGCGCCACGACCGACCGTTCGCTGACGCGCGTCGGCTTGGCCGCGCCCACCAATGAGGCGAGCAACAACTGGGTCGTCTCCGGGCGACGCACGGCGTCGGGCAAGCCGCTTTTAGCCAACGATCCGCACCTGCCCGCGCTCGCGCCGTCGATCTGGTACATGACGCACCTGAGCGCGCCCGGCCTCAACGTCGCAGGCGTGACCGCGCCCGGTGCGCCCGGCATCATCATCGGCCACAACGAGCACGTCGCATGGGGCATGACCAACCTCGGCCCCGATGTGCAGGATTTATACCGCGAGAGTTTCACTGGCGACGCGGCGCACCAGACGTATCTCACGCCGCAGGGGCCGCAGCCCGTCGTCGTCCGCCATGAAGAGATCAAAGTTCGCAAAAGTCTGACCGATGCGGCGACTGAAACCTTACCGTTCGACGTGCAGAGCACGCGGCACGGCCCCATCATATTGGAGCAGGGCGGCGCGCATTATGCCTTGCGCTGGACGGCGCTCGATCCGACCGCGCTTGAGTTCGCGGCCTTCTACAAACTGAACCGCGCCCGCAACTGGACTGACTTTCAAACGGCGCTCAGCGAATACCGCGGCCCGACGCAGAACTTCGTCTATGCGGACACCGAGGGGCACATCGGCTACTACGGCGCGGGCGTGATTCCCATCCGTAAAACCGGCGATGGCAGCGTGCCTTATGACGGCGCGAAAGATGAGGGCGAATGGGCGAGCTTTATTCCCTTCGCCGCGCTGCCACACGTCTATGATCCGCCAACGGGTCTGATCGTCACCGCGAACCAGCGCGTCGTCGGGCGCAGCTATCCATATTTCCTGACACACCTCTGGGCCGGGCCTTATCGCTCGCGCCGCATCTACGAGTTGCTACAAGCGAAGGGCAACAAACTAACAGCCGCCGATTTTCGCGCCGTGCAAGGCGACGTTTATTCCATCGGCGGCGCAACCTTCGCCCACGAAGCGGGGACGCTTTTGGCGGTCATGTTGGCGGCCATGAATGGCGCAGAGGTGGACGCGAAGTTGCACATGACGGCCATGGCGTTAGCTGGTTGGGATGGGCGCGTCAATGCCGACTCGCCCGTCGCGCCGTGGGCAGCGGAGATGCGGCTCGCGTTCCAACGCCGCATGGTTACGGCCTTGCTCGGCGCTGAGCGCGCGGGCAAGTTCGCCTGGTCGAATGATGCTTACATCGAGCGGCTGATCACGGAACGACCCGCCGACTGGCTGCCACAGGAGTTCAAAACTTACAACGCCTTAATGCGCGCCTGTTACGAGGACGCGCGGGTGGCGCTGACGAAGAAGATCGGCGCAGACGAGGCGCAGTGGACGTGGGGCCGGTATGCGCAAGTACGTATGCCGCACCCGCTCGCCGCCGTGCCGTTTGTCGGGCAGCCGTTTCTGATTCCGCCGTTTCCGCAAAACGGCAGCGGCGCGAGCGCCGGCCCGACCGTCAACGTTGGCGCAAGTGTCTCGATGCGCTTCATCGCCGACCCCGCTGATTGGGACAAGACACAGCACGGCATCGCGCTCGGCGAATCGGGGCTGCCCGCGAGTCCGCATTGGAGCGATCAACTCGCCGACTGGCGCGCCGTCACGCCGCGCGTGTTCCCGTTTAGTAAATCAGCCGTCGTCGCCGCGACGAAGACGACGCTCACGTTGCAACCCGCCCGTTGAGTTCTCGATACACGTCGGGCACAACCAACATCGCAGCACCGGAGAAGCAGTTGCGCGCTCTATTGCATGCGTTGCGCGTCTAAAGAATACAGAGACGAAGTTAAGCCGACGCCCGCATTTAACTTGCGCCGCCGAGCAGCATTGCTATATGACTTGTAAAGACAAGGATTGAGAGAAAGACTAGCCGGGCATCGAGTTGAATTCATTATCGGAGCTTCAGTTTTTGCCCGGTCAAATGTCTTGACTTGATGCTGAGTTTGGAGTAGAACCGACCTAATTAAGCACAAAGGTAAATTGTCGGAAAGGAGGTTACTATGGGGAAATATACGATCAATATAGATAATGAGGTTGACAAGCTGCTGGAGGAACTTGGGGGCAATGACCCTGAGCAGAAGGGCATCCTTATTCAGAAAGCACTTGCCAGTTACATCTATCTTAAAAAGGAATCTCGCCCCGACAACCTAAGCGTCTCCATCACGGACGCCGACCAGAACATCGTTAAGAACGTTGATCTCCCCTAGGAGGAAAACATCATGGCCGCCGTCCCACCCAGTGTCTCGGCAAGTGAAGTTCTCAGCGCCTTAGGAAATACAAACGTAGCAGTCGCTGCTCCACCGAAAGCGCCTGCTACGGTTTCTTCTACGCAAGTTCAATCTGTTGTCACGGCAAATAGCATTACCGTTGGTGAATTCACAGCCAAAGAGAGGGCCCGCGCCGCTGTTAAGCTGACTTATTTTGTAGGGTGCATTATCTCCTTCGTAATTGTGATGGTATTTGTGGATTATTTAGCACGCATGCCTGCAACACCGGACAACTCGGCTAGCAATCAGCCGGTACCGCAAACTTCTCCTGTGCCAGCAACTCCTTCACCGCAAGCGACACCATCCGTACAGGCAACAGCTACAATGCAGCAAACAACTTTCATGCACGAAGCGGCCTTTTCCCAGGCTCCGCCTGAACAAGCCACCCCGGTTCCGCCGGGAACAACTCCCAAGCCAGCCGCAATTCCTGCACTCATAAAGCCAGCTTCGCCAGAAGCTAGTCCAGTAGTGCAAATCGTAGCAACCGCGCCAAAGACTCCGGCTGAAAACTACGTATTCATAAGTAATGCCATAGCAGATCGGTCGTCGAAAATGTTTAATCTCATAGTCGTGCGGGCACTGCTGCCGGTATTCACGGCCCTGTTAGGTTATATCTTCGGATCGCAACCGGCACGGTCAAACACTTAACCTAAATTTAGCCTAATCTAAATCCAAGCGAGAAGAAGCATAAGAGGGTGCGGCAGAACTGCTGTACGCCTCTTTGTGCGCGGGCCTGCGCCTCTCATTATGCTGCCAATTTGGGCCACGCTCACGTTGGTAGTTGGCGCGGGCGGGGCGGTTGTTCGGGTTGCGTTGCGCGTTGCTCGCTCGCTTCGGTGAACATTTCCTTGATCATGCCGACGCTCGATAGCATCGTCGAGGTCTCGACCGGCATGAAGATGACCTTCGAGTTGTTGCCGCGTACCATCTCTTTCAAACTCTCGATGTAGCGTTGCGTGATCAGATACTGCGCCGGGTTGCCGTGGCCGAGCATGGCTTGGGCGATGCGCGCAATCGCTTCGGCTTCGGCGGTGGCGGCGCGCAGGCGGGCCTGCGCTGCGCCGTCGGCCTGTAAGATCGCCGACTCCTTTTCACCCTCGGCACGCGTGACGGCGGCCTGCTTCTCGCCTTCGGCGCGGGTGATGGCGGCTTGCCGGTCGCCGTCGGCTTGCAGGACGAGCGCGCGGCGGTTGCGCTCGGCCGTCATCTGCTTCTCCATCGTGATGCGCACGTCTTCGGGCGGGTTGATGTTCTTCACGTCCACGCGCGTCACCTTCACGCCCCACTTGTCAGTCGCTTCGTCGAGGATGATGCGCAGTTTGGCGTTGATCTGATCGCGTTGCGAGAGTGTGTGATCCAAATCCATGTCGCCCATCACGGCGCGCATGCCGGTGATGGTCAACTGGACGAGACCGCCGACGAGATCATTCATCTCATAGACGGCCTTGATCGCATCGGTGATCTGCCAGTAGACGACCGAGTCCACGTGGATCGTCACGTTGTCGCGCGTGATAACGGGCTGCGGCGGCAAATCTAAAAACTGCTCGCGCAGGTCAATTGAAGTCAGGCCGGGGCGCACGCTTGTCCAGTTGACGGCGCGTGGATTCTCGAAGAACGGGATGATCATGTTCAGCCCGCTGTTGGCCAGACGGTCGAACCGGCCGAACCGTTCGATCACCAACACGGTCGCCTGCGGCACGATCTTGATCGTCTTCAAGGCGACAATAAGCAGACCGACCGACACAAAGAGGACGAATAACAAAAATAGAGCTGGCATGGTTGACCTCCGAATTGAAAGGGCTGAGCAGATAGTTTTCCCTACGTGCGTTAGTGGCGCAACTATAACGGATCGGGCGCATCGGGTGAAAGCAGGCGCGGCATCTGCCAACCGCCAAGCGCAGCTTCGACGATGCGCGCCGCCGCCAACACTTCAGCTTCCGCGTCTGGCCGCCCGATGATCTGCACGCCAATTGGCATGCCTTCCGGTGAACGACCGGCCGGCACGGCGACGGCCGGCAAGCCATATACATTGTATGTTTGCGCGTAACTGAACGCGCGCCAGAGACTCACGTGTTCGTCGCCGACAGACACTGTGCGCGCATCATGCGTGAAGGCGGGCGCAGCGCCAACGGGTGCGACGACGAGCGGCATCGACTCCATCCATTGGAGCAAATCCGCGCGCAGCCGGTCGCGCATAAACCACGCAGAGAAATAATCCTCCAGCGTTTGCTCTGCCCGCTCATGGCCGCGCCGCAACATGCCTTGCGCCGAAGGGCCGGCCCACGTCTCGCGGCCTTCATATAACCCGCACATTTGCCGCTGCACCGCCCGCGCAAATAGGGGCAGCCACAACTCCGCGCCGCGTGCAATGTGTGGCGGCCGCGCCTCCACCGGTACGAGGCCCGCCGCGCCCAAAGCTTGCGCCGCCGCTCGAACCGCCTGCGCCGTCTCCACTGTCACGGGCGCAATGCCGTCATCCGTGTACCACGCCACTTGAGAGCCGCGCAGATCGATCTGCGTCCGCGCACTGCTGCGTTGACCGGCCGTTAATGGCTCGTCATTGGCCAGCACATCGAACAGCAGCGCGAGATCATCAACGCCACGGGCCATCGGGCCAAACGTCTCGTGCGCGGCGAACGGGCCTTCGGGCGGCGGGAAGTGGCCCGCATTCGGCACGCGCCCGGCGGTCGGCAGCAGCCCGACGATGCCGCAGAAGTGCGCGGGGAGGCGGATCGAGCCGGCCAAATCGCTGCCAATATCGGCCGGCGAGAGACAGGCGCTGATCGCTGCGGCCGCGCCACCGCTCGACCCGCCCGGCGTGCGCGCCAGATCGTGCGGATTGTTCGTGCGGCCAAAAAGCGGATTGGCCGATTCATAATCGAGCGCCAATTCGCAGACGTTCGTTTTCCCCAAAATGATCGCGCCCGCCGCCCGCAGCCGCGCCACGGCCGGCGCATCCGTCTCCGGCACATAGGCTGCGCGCAGACGCGACCCGCTCGTCGTCAACAACCCGCGCGTGGCAATCGTATCCTTGATCGTCAGCGGCAGACCGCACAGCGGCCCCGCAACTTCGCCGCGACTGATCATCTCCTCGGCCGCACGCGCCTGCGCCAACGCATCGGGCGCGAACGTAACGATGGCATTCAGTTGGGCGTTCAATTCGTCCGCGCGCTGCAAGTGCGCAGCCACAACTTCAACCGGCGAGACCTCACGCGTGTGCATAAGCTCAAGCAGCTGTGTCGCCGAAAGTTTTGTGAGTTCGTTTGCCAGGTTGTTGCCCTCTCGCTTACTGCTCGCTCGTGTCCGTCAACAGTTGAATGAATTTGCGCGCCGCCATGCCGAGCGTGCGGTCACTGCGGTGGATGACGCCGACGGAGCGCGTCCACTCCGGTTCGGCCAGCGCGACGACGGCGAGTTGGCCCGTGCGCTGTTCGTCGATCACGCTCGGGCGCGGCACGATGGCGACACCGAAGCCGACTTCGACCGCACGCTTGATCGTCTCGATATTATCGAACTCGGCGACGCGGCGGACGGCGACACCGTGGGCCCGCAGGATGCGGTCGGTCGCCTGTCTGGTCGGGATGTCGCGCTCAAATAGCACGAAGTCCAGGCCGCCCAACTCACTCGCGCTCAACTTCTTTTGTTTCGCCAGCGGGTGTTTGGGCGGACAGATCAGCACAAGCCGGTCGCCGCGCAAAGGGACAATCTTCAGCCCGCTCTTCTTCTTCGGATATGCGACAACGCCCAACTCGACCGTGCCGTTCAATACGTCGCGCACGATGCTCGTCGTGCGACTGTACTCAAGATCGATCTTGGCTTCCGGGTAAAGCTCCATGAAGCGGCGGATCGCGGGCGGCAACTCGTGCAGCCCGATGCTATAGACGGTGGCGACATGCACGTTGCCGCTAACCGTACCGGTCAGCGTTCGCATGCGCTCTTCCAGTCGCGTGTACGCGGCCACCACGTTGCGGCTCTCCTGATAAAATGCCTCGCCGTCTATGGTCAAACGCACCTCGCGCCGGCCGCGCACGCGCTCCAGCAGTTTGCGCTTGAATTTAGTTTCCAGCCCGCGCACCTGCTGGCTCACGGCCGACTGCGTCACGTAGTTGGCCTCGGCGGCGCGCGAAAAACTTTTCGTGTCCACGAGGTCACAGAAGATTTTTAGGGTTTCGATCTGCACACGCGGATTATAGCGGCTGGCCGTTGGATGTGCCCACGCTGGCTTAGCATCAGGTCTAGCACATTCGGTACTGACCTGTGTCACATTCAAGCGCGGAATATAAGTTTGGCACGACAGCACACGCTAGTTATTTCATTTTACCTGTCCCCGATTAGCGATTAAACTCTACGGGAAGATGGAAACGTTTATAGCGGCAGGCGTATTGTTGAGTGTGTGCGACGTGCGCAGAATAATTGCTTTTCCGGCCGCGCGCCTTATAATCACGGGCGTTCCACTGCAAGTTGTATCGTCCGCCGCGCTTGAGCGCGCACCCATGCCGTTGACTACGGCCGACGCGCGCCCTAGCGGCCGTTGACGAAGGAGGGGCTTTCCTGAGATGGCTGTCCGTTTAAGTCGCAACTTTCTGCTGCGCAAGCTGCATCAACTGTCGGGCATCGTGCCGCTTGGCCTATTCTTGCTGGAACATTTTTACACCAACTCGAAGGCGCTCGATGCGCAGCAAGGGCTGAATAATTTCAACGCTGCGGTGGGCGACTTGCAGTCGATCCCGTACATCATCTTCGTCGAGATCGGCGGCATCTTCATCCCGCTCCTCTACCACGCGCTCTACGGTCTCTTCATCACGATCCAGTGGCGGCCGAATAATTTGCACTACCCGGACCCGCGCAACTGTTTCTATACCATTCAGCGCGTCACCGGCATTATTCTCTTCTTCTTCATCACCTTTCACGTGCTCAACTTTCGCTTCGGGTTGATACCGGGGCTGAATACCAGATCGGTTGCGACGCACGCGGGCGAGGCGTTTCAGATCGTTAAAGGCGAGTTCAGCATTTGGTGGGTCGTGGTCATTTACGTCACTGGCATCACGGCGACTGTGTGGCACTTCGCCAACGGGCTGTGGCTGTTCGCGGTGGACTGGGGCATCGTGATCGGCGAGCGGGCGCAGCGCGTGATGGGTTATGCGTGTATCGCGTTCGGCGTCTTTCTGCTGGCCGTCGGCATCAACGCGATGATGGCGTTCATCCGGCCGGGCGGTTTGCTGGGAGGGATCATTTACTAAGATGGGTGAAGTTCGCGCCCACACGCTGCTGGTCAACGCGATTGACGAAGGCCTCGCACGGCGCGGTCAGATCACATCTGACCAGATTCGCAAGTATGAAGCCGATGGGATGGTTGACACCGGCGCAGTGCGCAGCGTGCTACCCCCGCATGTAGTCCAACAGCTTGGGCTGGCCATTCGCGGGCAGCGGGTCGTTGAATATGCTGACGGCCGGAAAGAGTCGGTCGGCGTAACCGAACCGGTCATCTTCGACATCTACGGGCGAGACACAATGGAAGAAGCGCTCGTCCTCGGTGACGAGGTGCTGATCGGTCAGACCGTGCTGGAAAAGTTAGACTTGCTAGTGGACTGTGCTGCACAAAAACTCGTGCCGAATCCGGCACATCCTGATCAACCAGTGACGAAAGTTAAGTGAGGAGACGTTGCTAGATGGCGACACCGGGCAAAGATTTGAAGATCGCGATTGTCGGCGGCGGGTTGGCGGGACTGGCCGCCGCGATGCGGATCGCGGAAGCGGGGCACGCGGTCG
>JBBQGM010000029.1:0-48999 GCA_038322995.1 Pyrinomonadales bacterium | reverse complement strand
CGCGCAAACACACGGTCAGCGCGAAGTTTTGGTTACAACTTTTAGCTAAATACTCTCTTATGCTTGAAAACAAAATCGGCATCGTTTTTGGCGTGGCGAACAAGCGTTCGATTGCGTGGGCGTCGGCGTTGGCGTTGGCGGGCGCGGGCGCGCAGTTGGCGTTCACGTATCAGAACGAGCGACTGCGCGAGAACGTGGAGGGTTTGACCGGCGAGATGAGCGGCGAGTCGTTGCTCGTGCAGTGCGACGTGCAGAAACCGGAAGAGGTGGCGGAGACGTTCCGGCGTGTGGGCGAGCGTTACGGCCGGTTGGACTTTCTCATCCACAGTCTCGCGTTCGCGCCCCGCGAGGCGCTCGAAGGCGAGTATGCGGCCACGACACGCGAGGCATTCACGACCGCGCTCGACATCAGCGCACATTCGCTAACGGAGTTGGCCCGGGCCGCGCGCCCGTTGATGACCGAGGGCGGCAGCATCGTCTCGATGACCTACTACGGCGCGGAGAAGGTCGTGCCGAACTACAACGTGATGGGTGTAGCCAAAGCGGCACTCGAAGCCTCGACGCGCTATCTCGCGTGGGACTTGGGCAAGGACAACATTCGCGTCAACGCGATCAGCGCCGGCCCGCTCAACACGCTGGCCGCGCGCGGCGTCGGCAACATGAGCGCGATGCTCAAGTATCACGCCGAACATTCGCCCCTGCGCCGCAACGTCGAAGCGCGCGAAGTCGGCAACGTCGCACTCTTCCTCTGCGGCCCCCTCTCCACCGCCGTCACCGGCGAAGTCATTCACGTAGACTGCGGCTTCAACATCATGGCATTTTAGTGAGCGGTCAGAGGTCAGAGGTCAGAGGTCAGTAAAAGCAGTTTTGCGCTGACCTCTGACCTCTAACCTCTGACCTCTGTTCTCATCATGGCAAAGACCAAGAGCAAAGAGCGCAAGGGACGGCGGGTGACGCAGGACGAGCAGTTGCTTGAGTCGCCGCTGGCCGACGAGTTCAAACACACGGACACGTGGCGGGTGTTCCGCATCATGGGCGAATTCGTCGAAGGCTTCGACGAGTTGGCGACCGTGACGCGCGGCGTCTCGATCTTTGGCTCGGCGCGCACGCGCACGGACAGTGAGTATTATGCGGCGGCGCAGGAGACGGCGGCGCAACTCGTGCGCGCGGGCTTCTCGGTCATCACGGGCGGCGGCCCCGGCATCATGGAGGCCGCCAATCGCGGCGCGTTCGAGGCGGGCGGCGTCTCCATCGGCTGCAACATCGAGTTGCCGATGGAGCAGAAGCCCAATCCCTATCTAACACGCACGCTACGCTTCAACTATTTCTTCGTGCGCAAGACAATGTTCGTCAAATACAGCACCGCCTTCGTCATCTTCCCCGGCGGTTACGGCACGTTCGACGAACTGTTTGAGGCGCTCACGCTCATTCAGACGCGGAAGATCAAACACTTCCCCGTCGTCCTCTTCGGCACAAAGTTCTGGGGCGGACTGCTCGACTGGATCAGACAAGTGCCGCTCGCCGCGCAGACGATCTCCGATCCCGATCTAATGTTGCTCCACTGCACAGACTCGCCCGCCGACGTGATCGAGATCATCACACGCAGTCAAGACACACTGAGCCGGATGCGGGAAGAGGTGTCGAGCGATATAAGCGGGTGAAGGTGTGTTAGCTTAGACGGCGGGTAGCGTGCCCGTCTGCGGGCGGAGGGTAGCGGTTAGCCATTCGAGGTAAGGCGCGGACGCGGCGGTGATGGGCAGCGCGATGATCTCCGGCGTCTCGTAGCTGTGCAAGGCGCGCACCTCACGTTCCAGTTCGGCGAAATGCGCGACGGTCGTCTTCACCAGCAGCAGCACTTCCGGGTCGCGTCGCACCTGCCCTTGCCAGTGATAGATCGACTCCATCTCCGGCAGCACCTGCACGCAGGCGGCGAGTCGCGCGCCGACCAGCATCTCGGCCAAGCGCAAAGCCTCTTCGCGGCTACCCGCCGTGATCAGCACGACAATAGCGACTGCGTTCGCTTCTTGCATCACAACTCACCGAAGAATAGAGGTCAGAGGTTAGAGATCAGTCAAAACGCTTATACTAACCTCTCATCTCTCCCCTTCACGCTTCCACATCGCCGGCCGCTTCGGCGTGATCTTCGAGCGACGAGCCGGTGAGCGGCGTGGTGTCACCGCCGAAAAACGATTCGTAGAGTTCCTGCGCGCGGGCCAAATCGCGCTCGTCCACGAGCACGAGCGCGCCGGGCGAGGTGGTCGAAAGCAACGGCGAGAAGGCATCCGCGCCGCCCGACTGGACGACGGCGCGAATGTCGTTCTGTTGCAGAATGTCGCAGACCATCTCGGCCTCGGCCGGCGAACCGACGTTGTGCAACGGCACGAAGGGGGCTTCACTGTGATCGCGCACTGTGTTCTCCGCCGTTAATTGTTCGACCAACGCCGTGCCGTCATCCGGGCACACAGTAATGCCCGGCTCATATTCCGACTCACACACATTACAAAACATAATGACCACCACAAAGATTTCAGATTAGCATTGCCGCGTCAGTGTAGAACCCGCCCCGCGAAACTTCAAATCCGCGCACAAAGAGGGAAGTGTTCCCGATTCAAACTAGGGCATAAGTTTACCGGCGGAGTTGCCGTGCGGCGAATCCGAAAACATGCAACTTTGAAACGAGCAGACAACGCGAGCAGAAAGTCACTGTTTCGCCCGCGCGACCAATGACCTGCTCGCGCGCTATCACCACTGCCAAGTCCGCACGAATCACTCAGCAGCGTGCGTTAAAATTTTTCGACCGGCGGAAGTGAAGCCATAATAAAGGTTGACAAGCGAAATTATTACTAGCCCAACGGCGAAATAGACCAAGGCATATTTAGGCGTATCCCTCGCAAAAAATTCGGCTAGCAATCCCCCTATCATCGTGGCCAACAACAATCCGTTTGCCGCGATTGAAATACTGCTTTTGTGCTTGCGCAAAGACGGCATGATTTTGATTTGCTCAAAAGATAACAGCAAAAATACGACCAGAAGAAATACGATAACCAACTCGGTAACGCCCGTGAAGATTCGGAAAACATCAGACGACACGGGCAATGAGCGAGTTATTTCATTAAATCCCGCGACGGATACCGCCTGCCCCCAAATTTTAGGCAAGGCAAATCGAAACATCAAAACAGCGGCGATAAGATGGAGCAACAATATAATTTTTCTCATGCTGTTTCCTCCCCATAACTAATGCGCCTAACGCTCGAATTGAGATGCGCCCCGCGAACAGCATTCAAGCTGCATCGAAGGAAGAATCATGAGAAGCCTGCTATCGGGGCGTCATCTCCAATGAGTTTGTTAGATCTCGCCCCTAAGAATAATGCGCATCTGTACTGTCATGCTACTTGCACAGAAGATCAACATCCTTGACCTTCTCCTGACCGGCGCTCACAGCGAAGTCTCTAATGGTTACGATCTCCATAAATGCTCGACTCTTCCGCTGCCACTCAACTGTGGCTTCATTATCCCCAGTCTTCGCCTCGAAAGGATTCCGGCAAGGTACATCATTCATCTTTGGAAACCATGCGTAAACGGTAACCTTGTACTTTCCGGCAGGAATGTTGGTAAAGCAGTAATTGCCATGCTCATCACTTCTAAGATCGAAATATTCAGCCGGAGCGGGAGAATCTTTTTCCTGCATAAGCAGGATATAAGCATTGGAGATTGCTGTGTTGGTATCTGAGCGGAATACTTTCCCTTTAATTATGCCTGATTCAACTTTGCTAAGCGCTTGCTGCTGCCGTCCTTCAAGATTGCTTGTGGCAAAAGGACATAACAGCATAAGCATTGCTAACATTCCAACGTGTTTCATAGTTCGTAATCCTTTCCACGACGAAAGAAATCTAACTACTGCTTATCAGAACTGTGTTCTGATAATACGCCAGAGCCGCATATATCATGCACACAGGATGATAATACCGCTTTCAAACAGATGCCGCGTCGCGCCCAGAGTTCATACTGAGGGCACTATCTCAGCAGAACAGATATAGGGCCAAACTAAGCCCTGCCAGCCTCCTCAGTTAGAGAAAGCGGGCAGGGACAAGTTTTCCCGTTAACAAGTTATCTGGCGGTGCGGACGGCGCGCTCGAAGGGTATCGCCTCGAAGTGCGTCATGCGTTTGAACTGTTGGAAGCGTTCGTTGATCTCGGCGTGCGTCAGTCGCTGCACGCGCTCGGTGCCGAACTCTTCGACGTTGAAAGAGGCCATGACCGAGCCGTAGATCATGGCGCGGCGCATGGTCGCTTCGTCAATCGCGTCGTGGCTGGCGAGGTAGCCCATGAAGCCGCCGGCAAACGTGTCGCCCGCGCCGGTCGGGTCGAAGACGGATTCGAGCGGGTAGGCGGGAATGGCGAAGTAGGTGTCAGGCGTGAATAACGCCGCGCCGTACTCGCCGCGTTTGACGACGAGCATGCGCGGCCCCGCAGCCAGAATCTTGCGCGCCGCTTTCATCAGGTTCGACTCGTCGGCGAGTTGGCGCGCTTCCGCGTCGTTGATGATGACGATGTCCACGCCGCGTATCGCATCCCACACCGCATCGCGCACGGTGTTGATCCAGTAGTCCATCGTGTCGATGGCGACGAGTTGCGCGCCCGTGATCTGCTCGCGCACTTCGCGCTGCAAGTCCGGCTGGATGTTGCCGAGAAAGACGAAGCGCGATTGCAGCGCCGCCGCCGACAGCTTCGGCTTGAAATCGGCGAAGACGTTGAGTTGCGTGTCGAGCGTGTGCGCCCGGTTCAGATCGAAGTCGTAGCGCCCGCGCCAGAAGAAAGTCTTGCCGTCGGGGATGCGTTCTAGATCGGTCGTGTCCACGTGATGCCGCTCGAAGACGGCCAACTCGTCCGCGCCGAAATCGCCGCCGACCACGCCGACTACGCGCACGTCCGTAAAGAAACTTGCACTGATCGAAAAGTGCGTCGCCGAGCCGCCCAACATCCGTTCGCGGTTACCAAAAGGCGTCTCCACCGCATCGAACGCGGCCGAGCCAACAACTAACAAAGACACTTTAGGGTGTTCTCCTCTATGTAAATTTTAAGACTGGAGCGCGGGCAGCGGGCTTATCGTCCGGCTTGGGCGCACTGCCTAACTTGCGCAACTCCGCTTCCGCTTGCTTGTGGAACTTGCTGTCCGGGTGCTCGGTGACGAGTTGCGCCAGATAGCGGCGCGCTTCCGTCTGAAGTTGCCCGGCCGGCAGGTCGGACGTTTGCTTACCCTTCTTCTGCGCTAGATACAAATTGCTCATGCCGGCGAACCACAACACCTCGTCGATGCGCGAATAATTCGGGTCGCCCGCCAGCACTTCTTCGCAGCGCGCCAGCGACGCGCGATACGCCTTGCGTAGGTTGAAGTAGAGCTTAGCGGCTTCGAGATTCTTCGTCGAATCGCGCTCCATTTCGGCATCGCGCACGACCGTGGCCGCCGGCCCCGTCTTCACCGAACTACCCTGTGCCCGCGCGGCCGCAACCATAGACAGACAGGTAAATCCCAAGGCAAATGCGATCAGCAATGATTTTTTCATATTCATAACCTCTCAACTCGTAAATCGTGAACAGAGGAGAAAGCAGTCCACTCTATGCAGGGCCTACTGCTGCCGATACTTTTTGATGATCGCTTCAAGCTTCTTCGTTGTCGCCTCGGGCCATAATTCAGGTGCGGTGAAGATCGCGTTCTTCAAGGCTGAGCCGCACTGACATCCGCGCGCCTGCGCACCCAACGCCCGCACCGCCGCGCGCATGATGAGTTGCGCGTTGCGCACATTCTTATGCAGATATTCAACCACGGCATCGACTGACACGGCATCGTGGCCTTCGTGCCAGCAATCGTAATCAGTCACGAGCGCAAGCGTCGCATAGCAAAGCTCCGCCTCGCGCGCCAGCTTTGCCTCCTGCAAATTCGTCATGCCAATCACGTCCATGCCCCACGAGCGATAGACGTGCGACTCCGCCTTCGTCGAGAACGCCGGCCCCTCCATGCACAGATACGTGCCGCCGCGATGCACCTGCACGTCGGCCGCGCCGCACGCCATTTGCAGCACATCGCCCAACTCATTACAGACGGGATGCGCGAACGTGATGTGCGCGACGATGCCGTCGCCGAAGAATGTTGACTCGTGCGCGCGTGCGCGCGTGCGGTCGAAGAACTGATCGGGAATGACCATGTCGAGCGGTGCATAACGCGCCTGCAACGAACCGACCGCCGAGGCTGACAGGATGCGCTCGACGCCCAGCAACTTCAGCCCGTAGATATTCGCGCGGTATGGTAGTTCCGACGGCGTGAATCGGTGCCCGCGCCCGTGGCGCGGCAAGAAGGCCACACGCACGCCTTCGAGCGTGCCCACGATAAACGCATCCGACGGCGCACCGAACGGCGTCTCCATCCGCACCTCTTCCACGTCAGTCAACTCCGGCATTTGATACAACCCGCTGCCACCAATGATGCCTATCTGCGCCGTCGTCATCTTTGCATTATTCTCCGGGGATGAATTCATCTTGTTTATCTTCGTAACCAATCGCGCGCAGTTGGCCGTCCGCTTCGACGATGCGACAAAGCGGCACGCCCGGATCATGGTAGAACAAGCACAGCCAACCTTCGCGCGCCGCTTGGGGCAGCAGACGCCTTTTCGCTTCGAGGGTTTCGACCGGATAAAGATCGTAGCCCATGATCCACGCGAGCGGCACATGGGCCTGCGTCGGCACGAGATCGGCGAAACTAAACAGCGTGTGCCCCGCGCGCATCAGCCGCACACATTGCATCGTGCGCGAATGGCCGGGCACGGTCTCCATGCGCAGGCCCGGTACGACCTCATACGCAGCGGGCTGAAGTTCAAGCTGCCCGCTCGCGACTAACGGCTGCCAATTCTCCGGCAGATAGCTTGCGCGATCACGTTCATGCGGCGCTTCCGCATGTGCGAACTCAGCCTGCGAGACGAAATAGCGCGCATTGGGAAAGGTTGGCATGACGTGCCCGTCGGCACACATCGTCGTGTTGCCGCCCGCGTGGTCAAAATGCAGATGCGTGTTGACGACAATAGTGATCTCGTTCGCATCGTAGCCCGTTCGGGCTTTGACTGACTCGGCCAGCGAACGTTTGCGTTCGATGCCATAAATCTGCGCCTGCTTCGCAGACCACTTGTCGCCAATGCCCGTCTCGATCAGAATGCGTTCGCGCGCTGTCTCAATGAACAAGCAGTTAGTGTTTAAGCGCACGCGGTTCTGCTCGTCGGGCGGCGCAATCCGCGCCCATAGCGCCCGCGGCACGACCCCGAACATCGCCCCGCCGTCCAGTCGAAACTCCGCGTCTGGCACGATCTCTATCCGGTAGTCGCCAAATTGCATGAGAGCGATTAGCGATTTGCTGTTAGCGATTTGCTGTTGGCCTTATGCCTCCAGCTAATCGCTAACAGCTAACAGCTTCTTTACTTCTTCGGTTTCGCGGGCTGCGCTTTGTTGACGTTGGTGGCATTGGCGTTGCCGCTGCCGGGCGGCGCTTGTACGGGCGGTGCTTCAGGTTCCGCGCCCGGCGGCAAGGCATCTTCTTCGCTGCCACCACCCGGCAGACCACCCGACGGCATGCCCATCGGCGGCGCAGGCGGCGCTTCAACCTTGAAGTCTTCCGCGACTGAGACGTGTTGCCGCGCCGCGATCTCGTCGATCAACTTGTCGCGCTTCTCTTTCTCGACCGCCGTCTTCGCCTGGTCACGCGGCGACTGTGGCGGCCCGAATGGATTGGCCCCACCAGCGGCCGCAAAGCCGACCAGGATGTGCCGCGCCCGCACCTCCTCCTGATCCTTGCCGTCTTCACCTTTAGACGTGCGCCGTTCCTCGGCCTGAATGATGTGATAACCAAACTGCGTCTCGATCACATCGCTCGTCTGACCGGGTTGCAAACTGAACGCCGCTTCCTCAAACGGCTTGACCATCATACCGCGCTTGAACCAACCCAACTCGCCGCCTTTGTCCTTGTTCGATGGATCGGTCGAGTTTTCCTTGGCCAACGTGGCGAAGTCCTCGCCCGCCTTGATGCGCTTCAACACCTCGTCGGCTTTAGTGCGCGTCTGCTTGGGATCAAGTTCCGGGTGCTTGGCGATGTAAGCATCTATATCCTGATCCGTCGCTTTAGTTTTATCGGTCAAGGTCGGCAAATATTTTTGCGCCAGCACTTGCGCCTCTTGCAGTTTCATCATCAACTGCGTCACGCGCTCTTTGTCCAAGCCCGCCGCCTGCGCCTTGCGCGAAAGCACCTGCGCGGGAGCCCACATGTTCTTCTCGATCTGCTCCTTCTGCTGATCCGAGACGCCACCGGCCGCTGCCGGCAGCAGGCCCATCGCTTGTACATCCTGCAAGAACTGATCGAAATGCTGCTGCTGTCCTGGCTCTTTGATGAAATTGTCCACTTCCTGATTCGAGACCAACTGTTCAGGCGCGGTCACGCCGGCCTTGCGTTGCTTCTCGCTGTACATTTGCGCCAGCACGAACGCGCGCATCGTCTCAAATTGCCGCTGCATTTCCGGCTTGTCGGCATAGCCAGCGGCTCGCGCTTCCTGTCCGATAGCGAGCACCTGCCGAATCTGGCGGGCAATCTCTTTGCGCTGGTCGGCGCTGTTGGCGAGTTGCGCTAACCCCTGCGGCGGCACGACTGTCTGGACGATCTGCGACATGTCCTCCGCCGTCAGGTTGATGGCCGCGTTGCGCCGCCCGCGCGCCACGAAGAAGATGATCGTGAGCGCCACCGCGACCGCCACGCCCGCCGCGAGCAGTGCCTTCGCTGTCCCGCTCATCCCGCCGGTGGGTTTACCGGCCGGGCCGGTTGTCGCCCTGCTCGTTGGCGCGGCTTCAACCGCCACGCGATCAGATTCAGTCTCGTGCGTTGTACTTGCTATCGTAGTTGTTTCCGGGTCGGCAGCGGCCTCTGTAGCAGTGTGTGTGCCGTCCGGCTCGCTCATCATCTCCGGCGCTTCATTCGGCGCGGTCGCGTAATCACCGGCTGCGATCTCAGTGCCGGACACCGCATCGCCTAGTGTTAACTCACTCGCCGGCTCCGCTTTAAGCTCAGCGCCACAGTTCGGGCAATTGGGCTGGTTCTCCATCACGGACGTGCCACATTGCTGACAAAATATCATGGTCTTGTTCCTCGAAATCAGTAATCGCGTTTTAATCGCTCACAGCGCGTCGGCGCATGCGCATGAAACTATCCAAACCACAAGTTAATAGACTGACCACAGTCGGTCAGGGCCGCCGGCCCGGCTTGCGCACCGGATTCGTGTGCCCGCGCGGCGGGGCGACAGGCTTGGTTTTTGTTGGCGGCGCGCTTGCCGCAGGAGGGCCCGCCTCATCAGGCGCAACAGCGGTTGCGTCGACCGTAAAATCGTCCGGCAAATTGACGTGCGCACGCGGCACCAGGGCCGCGATCAACGCGGACTGCTTCGTTTGCTCGATGGCAGCGCGCGCCTGCTCACGCGGCGATTGCTGCGCGCCGGGGTCGCCGCCGGGCGCGATCAAGATGTGCCGTGCATGCACCTCCTCGACTGCGGCTTGTCCGCCCGTACCCGGCTGCATGCGGCGCGCTTCCAATTTGATAAGGTGGAAGCCAAACGGCGATTCGACGACGTTGCTAATCTCGCCGTCTTTCAGCGCGAAGGCCGCGTCCTCGAACGGCTTGACCATCATGCCGCGCGCGAACCAACCGAGGTCGCCCCCGTTGTCCTTGCTCCCCGGATCATTTGAGAACTCACGCGCCAACGCCGCGAAGTCTTCGCCCGCCCGCGCCCGCTGCAAGACGCTGTCGATCTGCGCCCGCGCCACTTTCGGATCAAGCTCCGGATGTTGCGTGAGATAAACATCAAGCTCCGGTTCTGTCACCACAAGCTGCGACTTCAACGTCGTGGCAAAATATGCGCTCGCCAGCAGTCGTGCCTGCTGATACATAATCGCAACTACGTTCGCCCGCACGCTGTCCAGCCCTAGCGCGCTGCCCTTCCGACTACTAATTAATACCTGCACCCAATTTTGTTTCAACTGCGCCAACTGTGCGGCGGTCAACGGCGCATTCGCGCCCGCCGGATCGTGCTTGCGATAGTCGGCCAGAAACTCGGCGAACCGTTGCTCCTGGCCCGGCTCTTTCATAAAAGCCGCGCTCTCCGCGGCGCTCACGATCTGCTCCGGCGCAACTGCACCTTCAGCCTGTCGTTTCAACGTATAGGCCCGCGCAATGACGAAGGCGCGCGAAAGTTCGGACTGAAACCGCACGTCGGGCCGGGCCGCAAGGCCGGCGGCTCGCCCCGCCTCGGCTACCGCGAACATCTCCCGCGCGTCCTGAATAAAAGCCTTGCGCGCCGCAGCACTGGCGGCGAACCGTGCCCGCTGCTCCGGCGGCGGGTTCAGACTGTCGAGCAGATAGGCAAGGTCTTGCGCCGAGAGCGTAACGCCTTGCGGGGCGGCGACAGGACGCCCGGTTGCGGGCGTAACCGGGCGCGGCGCTTGCGCGCGGCCGCGCGGTTGCGCGTGCAGACAAAGCGGCGCGAGGGTGAGCAACGCAACCAGCGACAGACTTTGGCTAAATACTTTCAAGCTTACTCTTCGTTCCTTTCCGGTTCGTGCCCGGCCGCCGGATGCTCCACGAGTTCGAGCAACACGCCGCCCGCACTCGCCGGATGCACAAACGCCACCAGACAGCCTTCCGCGCCCACGCGCGGCGACTCGTCAATCAACCGCGCCCCTTGCGCCCGCAAACGCGCAAGCGTCGCGCGTATATCAGCCACCCGCACCGCGATGTGATGGATGCCGGGGCCGCGCTTCGCCAAAAACTTTGCGACCGGCGAACCCGCGTGCGTTGGCTCAAGCAACTCGATGCGCGGCTCGCCCAACGGCAGCATGGCCACGCGCACGCCCTGTTCCGCCACCTCTTCCGTATGCACCACGCTCAACCCCAGCGCATCACGCCAGAAGGCGAGCGCCTCGTCTAAGCTTTCCGTCGCAATCCCGATGTGCTCGATCTTCATAAGCAGCTTTAGCTGTTGATCAGTTCTTCGACCGCCGAATAAGGGTCGCGCTGTTTGGCGGCGACTGCGGCGGCCAGTGCGTCGAGGCGCGCCTCGGTGCCGTTGCGATTGATGACGCGCGCGAGCAGCGTTTCGCCGAGCAACTCAAGGATGCGCCAACGGGCGACGGCCGTGCGGCGCGTGGTCGCGGACGGTGTCTGTTGTTGAAATTCCTGATAGCTCGTGATGGCGGCGGCCAAATCTTCAAGCCCTTTGTTCTCGGTCGCAATCGTCTTGATGATCGGTGGTTGCCAGTTATCCGGGCGCATCGCGAGCGACTGCATCGCCTCCAACTCCTTCTCAGTGCGCAGCACACCGTCACGATCAGCTTTATTGATGACGAACACGTCGCTGATCTCCATGATGCCGGCCTTGAGCGCCTGCACGTCGTCGCCCATGCCCGGCACGAGCACGACGACCGACACGTCCGCCGTCTTCACGATCTCAACTTCATCCTGCCCGACGCCAACCGTCTCCACGATGATCTTCTGATAGCCGGCGGCATCAAGCACCGAGACCGCATCCACCGTCGCGCGGGCCAGCCCGCCCAGATGCCCGCGCGTCGCCATCGAACGAATGAAGACGCCGGGGTCGAGACCAAGCGCCTGCATGCGTATGCGATCACCCAAAATCGCGCCGCCCGAAAATGGACTCGACGGATCGACGCACACGATCCCGACGCGCTCGCCGCGCTCGCGGTACAAACCCGCCAGCCGATCAACCAGCGACGACTTCCCCGCGCCCGGCGCACCCGTGATGCCAATCACCAACCCACGCCCCGTGTGCGGATAGAGCGCCTTCATCAACTCCGCCGCATCCGCCGCATTATCCTCCACCTTCGAGATCGCCCGCGCCACCGCCCGCGCCTCGCCCGCGCGGATACGTTCAATGTCGGTGCTGATGGTTGCTGTCGTCACTATTTCGCTCTGACAATTCCGTTCCGCAGACGCTCTGAGACTAATGCATGCGCTTCACGTAAAGTCTTCGGCCGGCCGCCATAATTCGGGTGGAACAAAAGTCCGTTTCTAACTAACAGTTCGACTTTGCGCCACTGCTTCACATTGGTTTTCTTAGGCGCTTTAAACGCACGCCCCATCAACCACATCGCTGCTCCGCATTGCGGACAGCGGGGCTTATGCTTGTCGAACTGTGATACCCACAGATGCTGCTTGAAGCTTTTCCGGCAGTCGAAGCAAGCAAACTGCATCGGATATAGCCAGTCGTGCGCCTGTGCGTGTCTCTTAAGCATGAGGGCGCTACCAATCGCTCACGGCGCATGAGGTACTTACGCATTTAGCAGTTGCTTTGCGATCACCATGCGCTGAATCTCGGATGTGCCTTCGCCGATGGTGCAGAGTTTGGAGTCGCGCCAGTATTTTTCCGGCGGGTAGTCTTTCGTATAACCGTAGCCGCCGTGAATCTGGATCGCTTCCTCGCAGACCTTCACGCTGATCTCCGAGGCGTAGAGTTTCGCCATCGAAGATTCTTTCGTCACCTTCTTGCCTTGATCCTTCAGCACCGCCGCGCGGAGGGTCAGCAGGCGAGCCGCTTCGATCTGCGTGGCCATGTCAGCGAGTTTGAACTGGATGGCTTGAAACTCCGAAATCGGTTTACCGAACTGTTGCCGCTCCTTCGAGTATTTCAGTGCGGACTCGTATGCGCCCTGCGCGATGCCGAGCGCGAGCGCGGCGATTGAGATGCGCCCGCCGTCGAGAATCTGCATCGCTTGAATGAAGCCGAGACCTTCGGGGCCAAGGCGGTTCTCGTCAGACACAAGACAGTCTTCAAAGATCACGCTCGCCGTCTCCGACGCGCGCAAGCCCAGTTTGTCCTCTTTCTTGCCCGGCATGAAACCCTTCATGCCCTTCTCGAAGATAAAGGCGGTGATGCCCTTCGAGCGCATCGCGCGGTCGGTCGCGGCGACGGCGACGCAGATGTCGCCGTGGATCGCATGCGTGATGAAATTCTTCGAGCCGTTGACGAGCCAGCCGCCGTCTTGCTTGACGGCTGTCGTGCGCGTGCCCGAAGCGTCTGAGCCTGCACTCGGCTCGGTCAAGCCCCACGCGCCGAGTTTCTCACCGCGCGCGAGCGGCACGAGGTACTTCTGTTTCTGCGCCTCCGTGCCGAACATGTAAATGTGATTCGAGCAAAGCGAATTGTGCGCCGCCACCGAGATGCCGACCGAACCGTCCACGCGCGACAGTTCTTCGATGATGGTCGCGTACTCGACATAACCCAGCCCCGCGCCGCCGTACTCTTCCGGAAAGATGACGCCCAGCAAACCCTGCGCGGCCAACTTCGGTAATAGTTCGACGGGAAAGTGCTGCGTCTCATCCCACTCGCGCACGTGCGCCGCGATCTCGCCTTCGGCAAACTCGCGCACGCTTTGTTTGATCTGCTGTTGCTCTTCGCTCAAATCGAATTGCATAAATGAACCTCGCCCGCCCCCTTATCGCGGCACGCAAAAACAGGCAAACAGAAGCCAGACCATCAAGCAACTACCGTACGGCTCATCGCTCTGTTTGCCCGTGTGTTTGATTGTAACCTAACTCCGCGTTTTACCGTGACCGGCCGCGCGCCCCTTTACCATCCCCGCCGCCGGTTTTTTGCTCGCAGCCTTGGGCTTGAGACTGGACACTTCGACCGGCGACAGATGCCGCCATGCGCCGACCGGCAGGCTACGATCCGTGATGAGGCCGATGCGGACACGGCGCAGTTTGATCACCGAATGGCCGATCTGATCGAACATGCGCCTGATCTGTTGATTGCGCCCCTCGTGTAATTTAATCTCGAACCACGAGTTCGTGTCGGTCTCGTCCACCTGCTTCACCTGCGCGGGCGCGGTGCGTGTGCCGTCGTCAAGCGCGATGCCGCGTCGCAGACGTTCAACCGCCGACTCCGGCGGCACGCCTTTGACTTTCGCTTCATAAACTTTCTGCACCTTGTTGCGCGCCGCCGTCACGTGGTTCGTCAACTCGCCATCGTTCGTCAATAGCAACAAGCCTTCGGTATTGAAGTCCAACCGCCCGACCGGATGCAACCGCCCCAACGCGGCCGGTACAAGTTGCGTCACAAGCGGTCGCCCCTCTGGATCAGCCACGCTCGTCAGATAACCCTTCGGCTTATTCAGCAGCACGTAAACCTTGTGCTGCTCTTTCAGCAACGGATTGATCAAACGCCCGCGCACCTTGATATGATCGCGCGCCGCATCGGCCTTCGTGCCCAACTCGGTCACAACCTGCCCGTTCACCGACACCTCACCCGCCGCGATCATCTCTTCCGCATGTCGCCGCGAAGCGATGCCCGCCGCCGCGATCAATTTTTGCAAACGTTCTTCCATAGAATAAAAGCCAGAAAGCAGCGGTCGCTTGCGGTCACTTACGCGCCGCCACCGGCCAAGTCCTCAAAGTCTTCGACGTTAGGTAGCTCGCTCAAGTCGCGCAAGCCGAACTGCAAGAGAAACTCTTTCGACGTGCCGTACAGCATCGGGCGGCCGATGGTCTCCTTGCGCCCTTTGGCGATGATGAGCCGCTTGTCTAAGAGCGTCTTGATCGCGGAGGTGGACTGCACGCCGCGGATCTCCATGATTTCCGGGATCGTGATCGGCTGCTTGTAAGCGATGACAGCGAGCGTCTCAAGCGCAGCAAGCGAAAGCTTCGCCGATGGGCGCGACTTGAGGAACGCGCGAATATGCTCGTGGTGTTCGGGGCGCGTGGCGATCTGCCAACCGCCCGCGACTTCGCGCAAGACGAGACCGCCGTTGCGCTCGTTAAACTCTTGCGCCAACCCTTCCGCCGCCGTCTCGATCCAGCCGCGCTCTTCGCCCAGCACTTCGGCCATTGCCTTGACCGGTAGCGGGTCTTCCGCAACGAAGATGAGCGCCTCGATGATCGACATCAATTCAGCCATCGAACGCGGCCCGCCCGGCGCGATCTCGTCGGCCGCGGCCGAAGCCGGACTCTCCGCCGCCAGCGCAGCCAATTGGGCCGCTCTGTCTTCCGCGTCGGCATCGTGGATCAGGACTTCCGTCTCGTCCTCTTCCACCTCGTCAACATCTTCGGCGTCAACTACGGCCTCGTCGGCAAAGACCGTCGCTTCGTCCGCCGCAACTGTCTGCAATTCGCTCTCTTCGCTCATCTCACTGGCTGCTTCCATTGTTTACGCGGGCGATGATGTCGCCGAAAGTTTCTGTCTGTACCAGCACGATCTCAGCAGTGCGAACGATCTCCAGCACGGAGAGGAACGCCAGCACAAGCTCGCGGCGCGAGCCAGCGCGCTCGAAGAACTGGCGCAAATTCAACTCGCCGGCCGACATGATCATGTTGCGCAGGCGTTCGAGCATCTGCGTCAATGTCATCTCGTCGCGCTCGATCTCCAGCAGGACTTCCTGCTGTTTACGCGCGAGAATCTCCTGAAAAACTTTTAACAGGTCAAAGACGCCGGCCGACACTTCCGGGTTGCTCTTGTCCGTCTCAATCGGCGCGCGTGTGTAAATCGCGCGCTCGACTGTCGCGCGCGACCAGAGCATCTGCGCCGCCGCCTTGAACTTCTGATGCTCAAGCAAACGCTCGATCAAATCGCGGCGCGGGTCGTCCGCCGCTTCTTCCGTCGTCGCTGCGAGCGGAGCGAGCGGCAACAGCATCCGCGACTTGATCTCAATGAGTTGCGCCGCCATGACGAGGAAGTCGCCGGCCAGCGCAATGTCCATCTCTTGCATCAGGCGTAGGTAGCGCAGATATTCGTCGGTGATGCGCGCGAGCGGGATGTCGTAGATGTCCACCTGCTCCTGCCGGATCAGGTACAGCAACAAATCGAGCGGGCCGGCGAACTCACCAAGCACGAGTTTCACTTCGTCGCCGCCGCGCTCCATACTGATCTCGGGCCGCGCGCCGGCCACGTTCAACGGTATCGGCGGCGCGGCTTCCGGCACCAACATGTCAGTGGTGCCGGTGGCCACCGCGTCCGTCGTCTGGGCTTTAACTTCGTCCATCAGCTTATGCCGTCTGCGCCACGCGCACGCCGACCAGTCCCATTCGCGCCTTCACATCTGCGAGTGTCGCCAGCGCCAGCGCCTGCGCGCGGGCGCGGCCCGCGTTGAGGATGCGGTCAAGTTCCGCGTCGTCGTAGCCTTGCACGCGCGCTTGCAACGGGCGCAAGAATTCAATCGTCACGTCCGCTAACTCTGACTTCAATGCCGCATAACCTTTACCCGCGAAGTTCGCTTCGACCTCGGCAGCGGTCTGATCGGTCAACAGTTGATAGATCGTCAACAGATTCGTGATCGCCGGCCGCGTCTCGTCGAATCGTATGTCCGTGCCGGAGTCCGTGACGGCGCGCTTGAACTTGCGGCGCACGGTATCCGCATCGTCGAGCAAAGTGATCGCGCCGTTCGCGTCCTCGTCCGACTTCGACATCTTCTTCGCCGGGTCGCTTAACGATTGAATCTTCGCGCCGACCTTTGGAATATAAGGCTCCGGCACGCGGAACGCCGCGCCGTAGTCGCGGTTGAAGCGGAGGGCAAGGTCGCGCGTCAACTCAAGATGCTGCTTCTGATCATGGCCGACAGGCACGAGGTCGGTTTGATAAAGCAGTATGTCCGCCGCCATCAAGCTCGGATAATTGAGCAACCCTGCGCCGATTGACTCGCGGCCTTGTTTCGCGGCCTTGTCTTTGAACTGCGTCATGCGTTCAAGCTCGGGCAGACGGGTGATGCAACTCAGCATCCACGCCAACTCCGCGTGCTCCGGTACATCCGATTGAATGAAGATGATGGCAACCTGAGGATCAATCCCAGACGCGAGATAGAGCCGGGCCAAGTCGCGGGTCTTGCGCGCTAGCATCTGCGGGTCTTGCGGCAGAGTGATCGCGTGCAGGTTGACGATGCAAAAGAGACTTTCGTACTCGTGTTGCAACTCGACCCAGTTGCGCAACGCGCCGAGGTAGTTGCCAAGATGTATGTTGCCGGTCGGCTGGACGCCGCTGAAAATTCTTTTCGCCATCAGCTATATAAAACTTGTCGTGTATTTAGAGTCTGATGAGATAACCAAGTAACCGGGCAATCGGCTGAAAGAGGGCGCGCGTGATGCCCAGATTGACGACCACCAATAAAATCAGAAAACCATAACGCTCCAGCACTTCTAATGTCGGCTGCATGCTTGCGGGCAGGAATGTCTCTAACACCTTACTGCCGTCGAGCGGCGGGAACGGCAGCAGATTAAAGAACGCCAGCGAAACGTTCATTAACAGCATATTGGTCAAAAATAGCCAGACCGGCTCGATCAGATCACCCAGCACGCCGTTAGGCTCAAAGAGGTTCGTATACTGCGCCACTTTGATGACCACGAGCGAGCAGATCGCAATCGTCAAGTTAGCCATGATGCCCGCGAGCGAGACCATCACATTGGCCGTGTCTTTATTTCGCCAACGCAGCGGATTCACGGGCGTCGGCTTGCCCCATCCGATCAGGGCAAAACCAGCGCCGCCGCTCAACTGCGACGCGACGTAACTGACGATGGGGATCAGCAACGTGCCGATGGGGTCTGTGTGCTTGGCCGGATTCAGCGTGATGCGGCCGAGCAGGCGCGCCGTGTCGTCGCCGAATTTGTAAGACATCCACGCGTGCGCGCATTCGTGCGCCGAGATGGCGAACAACAGCACCACCATGTAAATGACCAGCGCGCCGATGTTGAAATTTTCCATGCCAATTACCCAGCGGACGCTAGGCTACCCGCGCAGAGCCTGTCAAAGTAGCATGCGCTTTTCCGCAGTGTCAAAACCGAGCAGGCAATGGGCGGTACACGGTAGGCAGTTAAAAGTAATCCCGCTGCAAGCGTTTACTGCTTACTGGCTACTGGCTACTTTTACCGCAGTAACGTGCCGCGAATGCCTAACGGCAGACTGTACACCGCTTCGTTCGTGGCGACCGCCATGTCGCCGCTGGCGCTGAATGCAAGCCCGATGACGTTCATGCCGGCGACGGCGAGCGTCGCGTCGCGCGCGTCGGGCGCGATCCGCACCACGCCGCGCCGCCCGCGCAGCGAGGCGGCGACGTAGAGATTGCCCGCTTGATCAAAGGCCAGTCCGCCGGGCCGGCCCAAACCGCGATAATAGACATCCGCAACGCCGTGTTCGTCTATCCGCATCACGGCGTCGAAGCTTGACACAGTGGGCCCCGTCACGTAGAGCGCCCCATCGGGGCCGAAGGCGAGGTGATAGGCCGCAACCGACGGCTCAAGGCTGGCCCACTCTTCCGTCTCACCGATGCCGTTGACGCGATGGATCGTGCCCGTGCGGTCGCCGACATACATACGTCCTTGCTTATCGAAAGCCAGCCCGGTGGCGATGCCGAGGTTGTGCGCGAAGGGCACGACCTCTTGAAAGTTTGTCAGGCGATAGACCGTGCTGTCGTTACGACTGGTGACGAACAATTGGCCATCCGCGTCAAAGGCCAGGCCGGTCGGGTTGATGATCTCGCCGGTCACATCCGCGAGTTGCCTGGCCGCCGTGATACGGAAGAGCGAAACCGATACCTGTTGCCCGCGCGAGCCGGAGCGCGTCACGTAGAGCGCGCCATCGTCCGGGTCGAACGCGGGACTTGCGACCAGGTGCAGATCGTCGGCGAGTTTCGTGCCGACTAACACGTGCGCGGGCGCAGTGCGCGCGTCGTCGCCGCTCTCCAGCGTCAACTCAACCGCTCCACCTTCATCTAACTCCGGCACAAGCGCCAGCACACGCCACGGCGCAGCTCCGACCAGACGCGCCGGCTCACCCGCGAACAAGGCGCGGCAAACGCGCAGATTCCTCGTGTCGTAATCTTTGCACTCAATCGCGACCTCGCCGCCCGGCAATGCCGCCGCCGGATCAACGCGCACAATTTGTCCCGCTCCACTCATTAGCACTCCCCGCAACCCACTATTGACTAGCTCGCATGATACGACGCACACCCGACCGTGTCCATGAAGCGACTTGCGGCGCGCGCGTTTGTCGCTGCTTGCGCCGGCCCGTGCTGTGCTATAATTCGTCCCAGTCAATCAATTTCGTGTTTGCTAACGCGCGCCGCTCTGCCGGGGCTTAATTTTTGGCCGAAAACACGGCCGGCGCAAACTGCGACCAAGCTAAGTGACTTCGGGCAACAGCAACAGGCCAGACATAGCGTCCGCTCGTAAACGCTCGCTCCGCTCTCACTCTACCTACCTGCCGCCCACAAGCAAGCAACGAATACGCGCCCGCCGATGCGCCTATGAGCCACGCGCCGCAGCTAAGCAAGGAGAGTAAGTCCAATCAGCACCGTACAAGGTAATACGCAAGGGCTAAAGCCCAACCAACTGCGCCGCATTGAGAAGCTCTACACGCGCCGCATCGCGCCGCAGCAGATCGTCACGCCGGAGTTCGCGCGCCAACTGACCGAACTCTCGCACGAAACCGGCCGCCAACTCGGCGCACTGATCGACCGCAAAGGCTACGTCGAATACGTCGTCGTCGGCGACGCTCGCCGCATCGAGTGGCCCGACCTGCGCCGCACGCGCGTCGGCTCCGAACGCTTCCGCGGCCTGCGCTGCGTCCACACACACTTGCGCGGCGAAGAGCTAACGCAGGACGATTTGAACGACCTCGCGCTGCTACGACTCGATCTGATGGCCGCGATTGACGTGGACGGGCGCACAGGCTTGCCCGGCGTCGTGCGCGCTGCGCACCTGCTGCCCGTCACCGTCGCGGAGATCGACGACGCCGCACACACCGAAGCCTACGCGTTCCTCGCGCCCACGATCCCCGCGCATCTTGACGTTGATTTTCTCGAACTGATCAACTCGCTCGAAGAGGAGATGACACGCAATCGGCGCGACGTGCGCCGCGCCGAAGGCCGCGACCGCGCGATCCTCGTCAGTGTCACCACCGGCTCGACCACCGACGCGGAAGAATCGATGGCGGAGTTGCGCGAACTGGCCGCATCGGCTGGCGTCGTCGTGCTTGATCAGATCATTCAACGTCGTTCCGCGATTGACCCGCGCACAATCCTCGGACGCGGCAAGCTCGACGAGTTGCTCGTCCGCGCGCTCCGGCTGGGCGCGGACTTGATCGTCTTCGACCGCGAGCTTGGCCCCGCACAGGTGCGCTCCATCTCCGAAGCGACCGATCTGAAAGTGATTGATCGCGCGCAACTCATCCTCGACATCTTCGCGCAACGCGCGGAGACGCGCGAGGGCAAGATTCAAGTCGAGTTGGCGCAGTTGAAATACATGCTGCCGCGCCTGATCGTCGGGCATGATTCGGCCTTCTCGCGGCTCGCGGGCGGCATTGGCGGGCGCGGCCCCGGCGAGACTAAGTTAGAGACCGACCGCCGCCGCGTACGCGACCGGATCAACCGCTTGGAGAAAGAGATCGACACGCTACGCGAACGTCGCCAGCAACGCCGCAAGGAACGCACGCGCCGCGAGTTGCCGATTATCTCGATTGTCGGCTACACGAACGCAGGCAAATCCACGCTGCTGAACGCGCTGACTGCCAGTAAGGTGCTCGCGGAACAACGCATGTTTGCGACGCTCGATCCCACGTCGCGCCGCCTGCGTCTGCCGCGCGAACAGGAAGTGATCTTGAACGACACGGTCGGCTTTATCCGCGACCTGCCGCCCGATCTGCTCGCCGCTTTTCGCGCCACGCTCGAAGAGATCAACGACAGCGATCTGCTGATACAATTGATTGACGCCGCCAATCCACGCTGGCAACAGCAACTCGAATCGGTTGATCGCATTCTCGCGGAGCTCGACTTCGCGGCCATCCCGCGGCTTGTCGTCTTCAACAAAGCTGATGTGGTGGCTGCCGATGTGCTTGAGGCGATGATGCGGCAAGCGGGCTGCGGGCAGGAGCGCCGCTGCCTCGCCGTCTCCGCGCTCGATTCGCGTACGCTCCGCCCGATGCTCGCACAGGCCGGCGAAATTCTGGCGCGCGATTTAACCCAGACAGAACACGAGCAAGCCCACGAGCCGGCAGAAGAGTTGCCCCGACAAACGCAGGCGCAGGTCGAACAGGCCGACCACGTCGCGTAGAGTGAGTACCGAATCGTTGTCTTGACTGCTACCCGAATCGCTGAATGAGCAGCCGTCGTCGCCCCATCTTCACGACCCGCTTGACGCGCGCGCGCAATGCCGCGTTCGGTTTCTGCGTGCGCCCGTTCAACTGGTTCCGGCCGACAACACGATTCATCATTGCCTTCATACTGCTGTCCATCGTTACCACTCTTTTGCTCTCGCATACACATTCGCAAGCCCCGCTTGAAATGTACCGCGAGGGTGATATTGTGCGCACGAGCGTGATCGCGCCGGTTGATATTGGCTATGAAGACCCGCAGTTGACGGCCGCCGCGCGCGCCATCGAACCGCGCGTGCCGCCCGTCACCGGCTTCGTCCGGCGCAACCAGGTGGTGGCGCATGAAGGCGACACGGTCACGGCGCGTATGCTGGCCCAGGTGGAAGCGATTCGCCGCTACAGTCATCAAGAGCGCCGCCCCGAACATTATCTGGGCTTGCTGTTTATCGTCGCCGCACTCTACTGGGGCGCGTGGAAATTTATCGAGCATCGCGCGTTGGATAAGGCCTTGCCGCTCTCGCGGGGCAAGGCCTATACGCTGCTCACGTCGGCGATTCTCATTCAGACGCTCTTGTTGCGCCTCGGCGTAGTCGTCGCCAAATCAACCGCGGCGCAGCATGAGCGTGCGCCGTGGAATGACACGACGATCCTCAGTTTCGCGATCCCTTTTGCGGCGGCCACGCTCTTAGTCGCGTTGTTGATGGACACGCAACTGGCGTTAATCGCCAGCATCATCACCGCGATCTTCGCCGGACTGCTCGCGCCGAACGGGATGCTGATGGCGTGCTATGCGATGATCTCCGCGTCGGCCGCGATCTATGGGGTGGGGCGTTATCGGGAGCGGCAGTCGGTGACGGCCGCCGGCGTCTACATCGCCCTGGTCAACGCCTTCGCGGCTATCGCCGTCATGTTCGCGGCGCAACAACCGTTGACCGTGGGCGCGCTCTTGCTCGCGTTCGGCTGCGGCCTGGCGGGCGGTGTGCTGACGACGATCTTCACGGCCGGCGGGCTGCCGGTGAACGAATCACTATTCGGGATTTTGACGGACGTGAAGCTGTTGGAGTTGTCGAACGCGGACTTGCCGGTGCTTGGTCAGTTGGCGTTGCGTGCGCCGGGCACGAATCAACATTCGCACGCGGTCGGGCAGTTGGCGGAAGAAGCCTGTCGGGCCATCGGCGCGAACGCGCTGCTCGCGCGCATCGGGGCGCTCTACCACGACATCGGCAAACTGGCCGCGCCCGACATGTTCATTGAGAATCAGACGGGCGACAATCCGCACGACCGTTTGCGGCCGTCAAACAGCGCCCGCATCATCACGAGCCACGTCACCTATGGGCTGCGGTTGGCTAAAGAGATCGGGCTACCACAGAAGATCGCCGACTTCATCCCGCAGCATCACGGCACGCGCACGCTCCATTATTTTCTCCGGCGCGCACAGGCGCAGGGCATCCACGGCGAAGGGGTGAACGAAGCAGAGTTTCGCTATCCGGGGCCGAAGCCGCAGTTTCAAGAGACGGCCATCATGATGCTCGCAGACTCGTGCGAAGCGGCGGCGCGCTCGCTCGCTCGCCCCGACCCGCAGAACATCCGCACCATCTGTAGCAAAATCTTCGAGGTTATCGTCAGCGACGGCCAACTCGACGAGTGCGATCTCTCTTTGCGCGAACTGACCGCTATCCGTGAATCCATCATCACCTCGCTCACCGCCATCTACCACGCGCGCATCGACTACCCCGGCTTCAACCCACCCGCCATCTCCAACTCCATGGCCGCCGCCCTCCCCGCCGCCGACCTCGACACCGAAGAACGTGGCAACCACGACAACAAACCGGCCGAAGTCCCCGTCAGCCAAGGTGGCGAAGTTGAAGACGAGGCGGTGCCGAGCAAAGGCAGGCCTTAAATTTCCCACGTGAATTGGCCGCGCAATTTCTTGTAAGTCGTTGCTAAATCTTCCGGCAGGACGCGGGTTTCGCCGGTGGTGGTCATGAAGTTGGCATCGCCTGTCCAGCGCGGGAGAACGTGGAGGTGGAGGTGTGCGGCGACGCCTGCGCCGGCGGCGCGGCCGAGGTTCATGCCGAGGTTGATGCCTTCGGGTTTGTAAGCAGCGCGCAGGACGGTTTGGGCGCGCTTGGCTAAGTCCATCAACTCGTCGGTCGCGGGCTTGGCGACGGCGTCGAGGTCGGCGACGTGTTCGTGCGGGATGATGAGCAGGTGGCCGTTGGTGTAAGGGTAGAGATTGAGGACGATGAAGTTGAAGCGGGCGCGGTGGACGATGTAATTGCGCGCGTCGTTCGCCGTATCAGCGCGGAGCGCGCAGAAGATGCAAGCGGGCGCGGCCGACTTCGGCTCGTCCGCGCCCGCGCCTTTGATGTATTGATAACGCCAAGGTGTCCAGAGCCTATCCACGTGCCGCTTGCACCTCCGCGTTGAAGCACTGCAACTTGCTACATGAGGGGTGGCATCTGACTGCCGCCGTCTTCGTGGCCGAAGGGCGTAGTGTCGGACGCAGCAGGCATTGGCGATGACGCAGGTGCGGCGTCTTCGAGATTGATGAGTTCTTTCATCTCTTTGCCGGGCTTGAAATAAGGCACGCGCTTGGCGGGGATGTCCACGGGCGCGCCGGTCTTGGGGTTGCGCCCGCGCCGTGCGCCGCGCTCGCGCACGCGAAAGCTGCCGAAGCCGCGCAACTCGATCTTCTCACCGTGATTCAGCGTCTCGATGATCGACTCGAACACGAGTTCGACGAGCCGCTCCGCATCCTTCTTGGTCAACTCGGCCGCCTGCGCAACATCTTCAACCAGTTCCGCTTTCGTCATAATATACCTCGCGATGGAAAGGCCTTTTGCTTAGTCACAACGACCCAACCAAGTCGAAAAGCTTAATAGCTAGTGTTCAAACACAACTCGTACAGTAGCAGAAACCCGCAACGCACCGCAAGACGGAAGCTACATGCTAACAACAGCTTACGCCGCATCGGCGGAGACCGCATAAACGAAAGCCCCGCGATCACGCAGACTGGTAATCGCAGGGCTTTGAGGTGTTAAAAGTGTAGGGTCTAACTCTCTTGAGTCTCACTCTCTTGAGTCTCACTCGCCTGCGTTGTACCTGCTTGCGCCTCACTCGCCTGGCTTTCACTCTCCTGCGTGGCGCTTGCTTGCTCAGGACTAGCCGGGGGCTGACTCTCTTTCTCTTCGGTCGCGCTGGTCGGACGATTGAAGAGACCACCAAGTTCGGCGAGCGAGGCCATGCCGCCACGCGCTTCGGACGAATAACTCTTGGTGTCGGCAATCGGTTCTTCGTTGGCGACGGCCCGATGCGAGAGGCCAATCTTCTTCGTGTCCTGCTCAATGCGTAGAATGCGGAAATCAAGTTCCTGCCCAACCTGCGCCACGTCCTCCGGCTTGTTCACGCGGTCTTCCGACAACTCCGAAACGTGACACAAACCTTCCAAGCCTTCGGCCAGTTCGACGAATGCACCGAAGTTAGCGAAGCGCGTGATCTTGCCTTTCACGATGTCGCCCGGCTTATGCTCGGTGATGAACCGATCCCACGCGCTCTGCTCCGTATCTTTGATCGAGAGCGAGAGGCGGCGGTTCTCCGAATCGATGTTCGTGATGACCGCTTCGATCTCCTGCCCCTTCTTCAAAATCTCACCGGGGTGCTTGATGCGCTTGTTCCACGAGATGTCGGAGACGTGGACGAGACCGTCGATGCCCTCTTCGATCTCGATAAACGCGCCGAAGTCGGTCAGATTACGCACGCGCCCGCGCACGCGCGTGCCGATCTGGTAGCGCTCGCGCAGTGTATCCCACGGGTTCGACTGAATCTGCTTCATGCCGAGGCTGATGCGCCGCGCGCGCGGATCGACGCCGAGCACTTCAGCATCGACCGAGTCGCCCACGTTCACCAGTTTCGACGGATGTTTCGTCCGCTTCGACCAACTCATCTCGGAGACGTGGACCAGGCCTTCCACGCCCGGCTCAAGTTCGACAAACGCGCCGTAGTCCGTCACGCTGGCGATCTTACCTTGTACGCGGGTGTTGATGGTGAATCGCTCTTCGACGCTCTCCCACGGATCAGGCAGCAACTGTTTGTAACCGAGCGAGACGCGCTCGCGCTCGCGGTCGAACTTCAAAACTTTAACCTGCACGTTATCGCCGACGCGAAACATCTCACCGGGATTCTGCAACCGGCCCCACGACATATCGGTGACGTGCAACAGGCCGTCGATGCCGCCGAGGTCGACGAACGCGCCGTAGTCGGTCAGGTTCTTGATCTGCCCTTCGACGATGAGGCCCTCTTCCAGGTGATCGAGCGTCTCGCCCTTGCGCGAGTCGTTCTGCTCGTCGAGGATGGCCTTGCGCGAGAGCACTACGTTCGAGCGTTTACGGTTGAGTTTGATAACCTTCGCTTCGATCTCTTGATTGCGCAGCGATTCGAGATTGCGCACCGGGCGTGAATCAACTTGCGAGCCGGGCAGGAACGCCGCGACGCCGTCCACGTCCACGCGCAGGCCGCCCTTGACGCGCTCGATGATGCGCCCTTTAACCGGCGTGCCGTCGCGATAAGCGATCTCCAGATCGTCCCAGGCGCGCATCCGCACAGCGTCGGCGCGCGAGAGAATGGGTTGCCCCTCCTGCGACTCCATGCTCTTAATTAGCACTTCAACTTCGTCGCCGCGCTTGACCATGAGCTGGCCTTGATCAGTGAATTCTTCGAGCGGGACGAGACCTTCGGACTTGAAGCCGAAGTCGATGATCACGCCGCGGTCATTGATGTTGACCACCGTGCCACGCACAACCGAGCCTTCCTGAAATTGCGCTTGCTCCTGCTCGTACTGATCGAGGATCGCGCCAAAGTCAAAATCGCCACCACCGCCGCCGCGTTGCTCATCATCCTCATCGTCATCATCGGCGGACATAGCCGCCCTTGGTGCCGGCGCGGCCGCGCTTGGCAGCGCAGCGACAGGGGGCGCGGGCGCAGTCGGCGCGCTTTGCGCCGGTGCGTCAGGGCTGGGCGACTCGGTGGCCGTAGCTGGTGAGGCTGCGGCGGCTGAGGTCGAGTTGGGATGCGTGTCGCTCGCCGGTGCGGTCGCGCTGCTGTTAGTCGCGCCGGTCTGTGACTGTTCGTTGTCGTTGGTTGCGCCGACGGCCGGCATGTTCTCTTCAGTGGCCATGAAAACTTTCTTGGACTCCTCGCAATATGCTGCGGCGCGCGGCGCTGAAGCGGGCGTGCCGTCCGACTCAATATCCAGCAGCGTCATGCGCCCGCCAAAAGCGCGCCACGAACAGGTGTACGCGCTTCAAAGGGGCTGGCCTGCCGCGATGCTGGGGTGATTGTCGGATGCTTAGCTTACGAGGCGGGGAGGCGAGCCGTCAAGGATTTGGAAAGGTTTAGTTCGCGTTACAGTTTCCGTCCTACCCGTGGATCACTCGCGTGACCCGACAATCACCAGTCACTTAACCGGATGTGAGGCAATGTACACGGCGGCGCGCGCGCATGTCAAGGCAGCGCCGCACGAACCCAACTCAGTCACGCAACCTGTTTGCTCCATGCTCCCGGCGCGCAGCAAGAAGACAGTCCTCGCCTGGCTTAGTCATTCTACTTGAGGACTTGGGTGAGGTACTGGCTGGCCATACTTGGATCAAGCGTCTTAAGTATCTCGTATTGCGCTTGGGCGGCATCTCGATTGCCCAGTAGCATATATGACTCACCCAAATTGTAGTGCGCTCTGGAATTTTCGTCCTTCCTTTCCAAGCCGAGGCTGATAGCTTTGTTAAAAGCATTCACGGCCTCAGTAAACTGCACAGTCCTTTTGTACGCGAAGCCCAGTTGGTAGTAGGCGCGCCCTGAGGCGGGCGCAAGACGCACTATGTCTTGGCAGGTGTTGATGGCTTGGGTACTTGCCTTGGAATCACCTCGCTCTTGCCGGGCTTGGTCATTCAAGGCTTTACACATTAAGAAGGTTGCGTCGACATTGCTCGGCTCTAGTTTGTTGGCCTGTTGGAGGACAGTAACAGCCTCATCAAAGTGCCCCTTGTTCAAGTGGGCCATCCCTAAGCTAATCAGGGCGTCGGCTGAGTCAGGGCGCAGCTTAATGGCCTGGTTGAAAGCCTCGACGGCCGCCTCTGGCTGATGCGTATTTATGTAAGATCTGCCTAAGTTGATCAGCGTCTCAACATCGTCTGGCTTATTATCAAGCGCCTTGCGGTACGCCGTGACCGCATCACTATATCTTTCCAAATCAAAGTAAGCACCGCCCAAGTAATAATAAGCATCGCCACTCGATTTAAGATTGGTTAGCTTTTCAAAATCCTTAGCCGCCAACTCCCACTGTTGCAACGTATAATGCGCGAATCCTAATGCTTCGTAAGCTTCGGCATAATCTGCGTTCAGCGCTGTCGCCTTTTGATAAGCTTCAATGGCTTTAGGCAAGTTGTGTAGTTGTTCGTAAGTTTGACCTATCTTGAAATGAGTTTCCGCCTCTGGCTTATGCTCAAGCAGTTTCTTATAAGTTTCAATGACCTCGCCCCAGTTTCGCTGCCGGGCATAAGCCTCGGCCAAGTTGTTGTAAGCCTCGGCGGCGTCCGGCTTTAATTCAAGCTCTTTGCTGAAAGCCTTGGCGGCGTCTGCAAACTTGCCCGTTTCGAGATACAACAGGCCTAGAGCGTCATACAGATCAGGATTATTAGCTTTTAGTAGAATCGCTTTTTCGTAAGCCTTGATGGCTTCGTCATTGTTATTCAGTTCGGCATATGCGTCACCTAGCAACGGGAAGGCATCGGCCAGTTTGGGATTTAGGCTAATCGCCTGCTGGAGACTCGCCACTGCCTGTGTGTATTCCTTCTGCTCTAAACTGCTGCTGCCTTTCTGGAAAGCTTCATCGGCCTGGGCTGTCGGGTCTGGCCGCTTGGATACTGAGGCCGGCTGGGGCTGGCGACTTTCTACGACTGGCGGACGCACACGGCGGGTGCGTTTAATGAGGGTGCCGGCGGGTTTGCTTGGTTCCGCGCTCGGCCGTTTTTTGAGCGATACGCCGGTGACACCAAAATCATCTTGCCGGCCTAGGGCGGCGACACAGACCAACAGCAGCGCCACCACAGCGGCCCCGACGAATAACCAGCCCGTGTGCCGAATGACCACCTTATACCTCTGACATGGAATCAATAAACAATTTCTTTTATGGAGCCGAGCGCACGAGGCGGAAGCCTAATGAAGGGTGTCGGGTGTCGGCCGGCGTGACCTTGCGCCGGGTCGCGGTCACGGACTCCTCGCCGCCGGCCTTGCTTGAATAGGCCCCGCCGCGCGTAATGATCGAGTCGCGGTCTTCGAGTTGCGCCGCCTTGTTGCCCGGGTAAAGCGTATTCTGTGATAGCGTCCACTCCCAGACGTTACCAATTAGGTCGAGTACACCCAAGGGTGACGCACCTTGCGTGTATGAGCCGACTGGCAACGGCGCAGTTGAGTTGATGTTCGCGCGCCCCTCGGCGCTCTCATCGCCCCACGGATAAAGTTTGTATGCGCCGCCGTTGCGCGCCGCATACTCCCACTCCTCTTCAGTCGGCAATCGGTAAATAAAGCCCTCCTGCTTCGAGCGCCACGCGGCGAACGATTGCGCGTCGCCGAAGGAGACGTTCGTGACCGGCAGTTGCTCTTCGCCAATAGGTGGCTGGCCATTCGCCCAATGCGGCGGCGCGACATGCCCGGTCTGCCGCACGAACTCGGCATAGCTGGCATTGGTCACCTCCGTCTTGTCCATATAAAAAGACCTGACTGTAACCGTGTGCGCCGGGTACTGATTCGTCTCGTTCAGGTTCGTCGGCGATACGTCGCTACGCCCCATCTGAAACGTGCCGCCGGGGATGGCCACCATCGCCGCCTTTTTGCTCTCAGGCTTTTCTGGTTTGGGCCGTTCAGGCTCGATGGGATGAAGGCTCCGGTCGAGTTGCGCGGCCAGCGCGGGATCAAGTTTGTTGAGGATATTATATTCCTCGGTGGCCGCCGCATTGTTGCCGTTCCGCACATACATGCGCCCCAGATTGTAATGCGCCGCAGCGAAGTCCGGCTTGAGTTGCACAGACTGCTTGTAGGACTCGACCGCCTCAGTGTAACGCTCCATATTCTGATAAACTAAGCCCAAATTATAATGAGTTGTCTCGGCAAATTCGGGTTGGAGGCTAAGTGCCCGACGATAGGATTCGACTGCTTCAGGATACTTTCGCAGATTGTAATACACCACGCCTTTGTTGTAATGCACCACAGCGGCATCCGCCTTGATTTGGAGGGACTGGTCAAATGCTGCCAACGCCTCGCTATACGCGCCTGCCTCGTTGTGCGCCACACCCATGTTGTTGAGCGCTACAGAGTCCTTCGGATTGAGGCGCACCGCCTCGCTATAATCAGTGACCGCCTCCTTGTGCTGGCCCAATTCGCTGTGCGCATCGCCTAAGTGGAAATGCGCCAGCGACAACAGGGGCGGTTGCGGATTCAGGCTCACAACTTGTTTGAAATATTTGATCGCGTCCGCATATTGGGCTTGCTTATAACTCACCAAGCCCAACCGATACAACTCATCGACTTGCCCGCGCTGCGCCGGCGACGGTTCTTCCGGTTGCGGGCCACGAACGGCCTCTTCAGGCGCAGGCGGGCGGGCGCGTCGCGGGCGAATCTTTGGGGATTCCTGTTTGTTGTCCTGCGGGCCGGCCACGGTAGCCTGGGGCTGAGCGGTTATGGCTATAGCTAACAAGGCGACAAGCATGCCCCCGGACATAACCATGCGCTGGCAAGTGAGTCTTGTTATCATGATTTAATTGGCGGGAAAACCCGAGGCTTGAAATCATTATGAAGCGGAGCGCACGAGCCGGAAACCGAGGGTCTCACGCTTCGTCGATGCTGGTATTGCTGTGCGCGTAGTGGCCGTGATTGCGCCCTCACCGGACTTACTCGAATAGCCTCCGCCGCGAATAATGATCGTGTCGTGGTCTTCGAGTTGCGCCGCCTTGTTGCCGGGGTAGATAGAGTTCTTTGACGCTGTCCACTCCCATACATTGCCGAGCAGATCGAGTACCCCATCGCGCGACGCACCTTGCGGATACGAGCCGACCGGTTGCGGCCCGCTCGCACCGACGTTTGCCGCGCCGTCGCGCCACTGCCGGCCCCACGGGTAGAGCAGATTCTGTTCCCCGCCCCGCGCTGCAAACTCCCACTCCTCTTCGGTCGGCAGCCGATAGCTCACGCCGTCGCGTTGCGACCGCCACGTGGCAAACGCCTGCGCATCATCAAAAGAGACGTAGGTCACGGGCCATCGCTCCTGCCCCGCCGGGGGTGCGCCGTTCAGCCACTTGTCCGGCGCGGCGTGCTTGGTTTGCCGCACAAACTCGGCATAGTCGGCATTGGTCACTTCGGTTTTGTCCATGTCGAACGGCTTGACCGCAACCCCGTGCGCCGGGTACTGGAAGGCCTCGCCCAGGTTCTCCAACGACACATCGCTACGCCCCATCTGAAACGTGCCGCCGGCCATCACGACCATGTCGGCTTTCGCGCTCTTGGCTTTCGTACTCTCTGGCGCGGAGGAGGTCGCCGGGTCGCGCAGCCAGACGAAGAGCGATGCGCCCCCCGCGCCGAGCAGAAAGATGCAGAGGACGACTACCCCACCAATCGCCAACAGAACCGACGGCTTCCGCGTGGCGGCGAAACCGGTGGCAGAGGTGTAAAAAGATGAAAGGCTCGTTTGCCAGAGCGACTGCTGCCCACTGGCAGAGTAACTGCTGTCGGTGAAAGTCTGTGTGGTTGCGAGCGCCGGTTGGGGCGGCGTCATCGCGGCCGCTGAAACCGGCGGCGCTTGACTCACGACAGCGGGCTGCGGTACTGGTGGCGGCGGCAACCTGACAGGCTCACGCACGTCGTTCGCCAACGGCGTGACTGCCGGCTGCGCCAGTGTGGGACTCTCCGAGCGCGCGTGTTCTTCGGCAGCGAGACGTGCGGCCTCTGCCGCGCGCTGGCGTTGCCCTTCAGCTTCTGCCGCGCGCCGGTGTTGCGCCTCAGCCTCGGCTTGCGCCGCCGCGCGGTCAGCTTCGGCTTGCGCCGCTTCTGCGCGGGCAAGTTCCGCCGCCGCTGCTGTGGCCGCTTCGGCTTGCGCCGCTTCCTCGCGGACGAGGTCTGCCGTGACGCGGCGCTTAGGCTCGCGTGGCTTCTTCGCGGGCGCTTTCTTCGGCCGCGCGCCGGCGGGCTTCCGCACTTCGGTCGTCGCGGCTGCGACTTCCCGCGCGGTAAGCTCGGGCGACTCTTGTTCGAGTCGATGCGCGTCCGCAACCACTTGCTCCAAGACATCGCGCAGGCCGCCGGGACTCGCCTCCGCGCGATTGCCGCCCGCGCCCGAAGGTAGTTCAACGAGCGTCACGGCCTGCGGATCAACCTTGTCGGGTGGGCTGTAATTGCCTAACTGCTGTTGGGCGGCAGCCTCGCGTAGCTCACAAATGAACTCATCTAATGATTCAGGTCGCTGGTCGGGCATCTTTTCGATGGCGTGATGGATCACAGCCTCGACCGCCGGCGGCACATGCACCCCCATGGAAGTGAATGTTGGCGGCTGCCCCGTCAGATGTTTGCGCATGATCGCGGGCAGCGACGGCCCGTTGAAGGGTACGCTACCGGTGATCATCTGGTAGAGGATAACCCCGAGACTGTAGATATCGGCCCGCTGATCTGGTTCTTCCTCCGACCACTGTTCCGGGGCCATGTAATAAGGCGAGCCGATGATCCCCGCAGTCTGCGCGACGACGAACGAGCCGAGCAAATCGCTGGACTTGATCTTAGCCAGACCGAAGTCGAGCACCTTGACCCCTTCGTCCGTAGGCACGCCTTCCCGGATCATGATATTCAACGGTTTCAAATCGCGATGCACGATACCGCGTCGATGTGCCGCGCCGACGCCCGCCGCGATGGCCTCCATGAGTTCCACCGCGTGTGCCAGTGGTAACTTCCCCTGCTTGATAAGATCGTGCAGCGAGTAGCCTTTGATAAATTCCATGACTAGATATGGCAGCGCCCCGTCCACCATGCCAAAGTCTGTAACGGCGACAATGTTCTTGTGCCGGATAGCAGCGGCGGCCATCGCTTCCTGCCGGAAGCGCGTGCCCAGCATCGGGTCGCTACCGACGAGGTTGGGCAGAATCACCTTGATGGCATGTTCAGTTTTGAGGAAGACGTGCCGGGCTTTGTACACCGCGCCCATGCCACCCTGGCCGAGTCGCCGCTCAAGCTGGTAGCGGCTATCGAGTACGGGAGAGACGCCGATGGTAAACAAGAGGGGCGCGTTATCAGCGGCGCACCGCTCAGCCTCATCGGGGAAACAACGCTGGCAACTCGTACACTCTTTCATCGGCTATTGAGAATCCCTAGAGAGCCATTTCGACACAAGCGAATTGACAGGCGGGCGGACGGAACTGTGCTGGACAAAAACAATCGTTAATCGGTGTCAAAATACGTGCGGCGACACCCGCGCAGTGATCAAACACTCATCAGGCCCGAGCAGCGCTTGCCCGGTGAGCAACGGTAGGCGAGACCGGCCGCAGGGAATATATACAATCTGAAGCTTGATACGCAAGACGGCCCGCGCATTCGTCCACGCGCCCGATTGACGGCGGAGCAAAAGCGTGCGCCCCAATTATGCGATCTTGCTGCTACTTCCAGACTGTTGCAGCACGAATGTTGTGCTGGGCCGGGCGATGCGCGCTATCGCCTGGCGGCCCGCTCATTTAGCCGTGGCGGCGGTCACATCGTTGACTGCCCGATTGGCGATAAAGACACCGGCAGAGTGTGAGCCGACGAGGAGGCGATTCGGGTCGCGCTGATCGAAGGCCAGCGTCCAGACGCGCCGGCTAGGCAGAGCCGGATCGATCCGCTTCCACGTCATGCCGGCATCGGTCGAGTGAAAGACGCCGTTACCATCCTCCCGCTCATAGGCGCTGCCGACAAACATCTCATCGGTGTTGCTCGGATTAATCAGGATCGCGGTGTAACTGCCGTAGGGCAAGTTGCCGCCGCGCCGCTGCCAACGCTCGCCGCCGTCGTGCGACAGGAGCAATTGTTGTGTTGTGCCCACGTAGATATATGCAGGTCGCTGCGGATCTTGCGCGATGACGTTAATCGGCGCGGCCGGCGTGATGCCTTCAACCTGTGCCCACGTCTGCCCGGCGTCGCGCGAAACGAGCACGCCCGACTTCGACGTGCCGACCCAGATGGTTTGTGGCATCTGCGCGGAGGTCGAGACGCAGAGCGTTCGCGCGTCTAAACCAGTGCCAAAAGGCATCTTTGTCCAACCCTTCACAGGATCGACGGTGCGATAGAGACCGTTGTTCGTCGCGGCCAGGATAACGGGCCCGGCCGCATCATCCATGTAGGCGAGCGCATTGACCGTCTCGGTCAGACCAATGGGCGCGGTCTGCATACCCTGCGCGAGACCGAGCGTCTGTTTGCCGCCGCCGAGGCCGAGCGCGACGAGCGTCGGTTCGTCCAGCAAGCCCGTGAGGGGCAGTTGCTTATCGGTTTGTAACTGGCGCAAGGCCGTGACCGTGCGCGGCCCCGCGACACCGTCAGGCGTGCCTACATCGTAGCCTGCGGCCGCCAGCGCCGCCTGCGCCTCTTTCATCTGCGCGCGTTCGCTGCTGCCGGTGCTGGCAACGGGCGGCGCGGTCGGCTGCGCATTGGCCGCAGTCGTGCGGGCGCTAGTCGCACCCTTGCGCGTGGCAGTTGTGGCGCGGCGTCTGGTTGGCCGCCGCGCTTTTGGCGCGGCCACGCTTGGCGCACCGATGGAGGCCCATGATGCGCCCCGGTCGAGCGAGCGATAAAGCCCCAGATTAGTGCCGAGATAGAGGGTATTGGCGTTGCCCCGGTCTTGCAGCATTGCATAGGTGATCAAGCGATCCGGCATGTCGCGCATCGAAGGTTGCCACGTCGCGCCGCTATCGTTACTGACGAAGAAGAAACCGCCGCCGGTCGCGGTGTTGATGGTCGCGGCATAGATGCGGCCCGCTTGTTCGCGGTCAGGCAGGAGCAAGTAAGCGCGCCGGCCCGAGTAGCCTTGATTGCTGGGCGCGAACGACTTGCCGCCGTCGCGCGAGACCATCACGCCGTAGTTGTTCGTGCCGAGAAAGATAACCTGTGGCGTGTCGGGATGGACGACGATAGCGTTTATTTCGAGTTTGCGTGAGGTGGTCAGCATCCATGATGCGCCGCCGTTCAAGCTGCGCCAGAAGCCTTCGGTCGTGCCGGCGTAGATGGCGGCAGGCAGCGCGGGGTTTTGCAAGATGTCGCGCGTGCGGCGCGACTGCGAAGGAATGCCCTGCACCTTATGAAACAGTGCGCCCGCATTCTTCGACTCATAGATACCGCTACACGCGGACATGAACAGATGTTCGGGATTGCGCTGATCGATCTCAATGGCGAATACGTCCGAGTCGTCGATGATACCGTTCTTGACGGAGAACCATGTTTGCCCGCCATCCTCGGTCTTCCACGGCAAGTGCCACGTGCCGGCATAGATGTGATCGGCGTTACGCGGATCGACATCGATGGACTCCACATCGCGGATGTCCGGATAAGCCGTGGTCGGCAACTGCGTCCAAGTGTCGCCCGCATCCTGCGAGCGGAAGACGCCGGTGTGTGTGCCCGCGATGAGGACGTTCGGATCGGACGGCGCTTGCGTGAGCGCAAAGACAGACTCGGTTTTCAGTTCGACGGACTCGCGCCACGTCTGCCCGCCGTCAGTCGTCTTGAAGAAGCCGCCCGGCTCTTTGTGTCTGTGCGCGGCGGCGTAGAGCGTATTCGTGGCGCGCGGATCGATGATGATGTTGTCGATGTAGAGCCCCGGATGATTGAAGCTGGCCACACGTGTCCAGTGGGCCGCGCCGTCGCGCGAGGTGTAAAGCTGGCCGTCAATCGTGCCGAAGAAGAGATGTTGCGGGTCGCGTGGATCGATGGCCAGGGCGCGCACGTCGCCGCCCATCGGGCCGGTACTCTCCCAATCGACGGGTTGCGCCGCGCCGTCGGTGGTCGTCGCTATATGCTCAGAGGCGCGGGCAGTTGCAGCAACGCTGCCCGCGCGCGGCGCACCGGGCGCGATTATTATCAAGGCAAGAGCTAAGAACAATTTTTTTCTCATCAACTAAAAACCCTCATTTGCGCGGCGCTGAATAGTTGTGGCGAACGGCGCGAGATGTAGCGCCGCCGCCGTGTATAACTGGAAATATCTTGGAAGAACAAACCACCGGTTAGGATGCGAGGGGCGTTTACGCCAGTTGTACCCTAATCATGAATCGTGAATAGATAAAACCGACCGTTTCTCTTCCCATTTACGGTTTACTGATTGCGCTTCGGGGCCGAAAAACGACGCGGGCGATGTCTCGTTGGAAACATCGCCCGCGTGCGGTTCAGGTCGCGCCTTTAGCTGTCAGACGCGAGCGTTAAGTTAGCCGCTTACTCTTCGTCGTCATGACCACGACGACGGCCGCGGCGCGTAGTACGGCGCGGGGCAGCGGTGGTTTTTACCTCACTGGCGTCCACTGAGGGCGAAGCCGTCGGCGGGGTCGCGCCTGCGGGCACAGTCCAGAGTTCGGTGGCCGCTTCTTCCTTGAAGCCACCATCGACGGTCACGAGCCGGCCGGCATCGATGCCGCGCGAATTGACCAGATAGTCCTTCGCACGGTCGGCGCGGGTCTGCGCTTCACCGGCGCGGCCTCTACGACCACCGTAACCGATGATGTAGCCTTGTGCGCCGGGCTGACCTTGCAGTTCATTGGCGAAGTTGTCGAGTCTGGCCTTCTCGTCGTTGCGATTGATGTTGCCAAACTCATCGAACTTCGTCGGATTCTGCTGTGCGTTGATCTGCGCCGTGCAAGACTGCGAAGCCGCGCAGGTCGCCGCAAATCCACCCAGACTAACTGTCCCGGTGACGGACGACCCGCTGGCCAAGCCAGCCGTGTCAACAGTGATCGAGCTAGTGCCCTGACCGCTGCTGATTGTGCCCGCCGAGACCGTCCAGTTGTAGGTCGGCGTCACATTCGGGTCACCACCAGTCGCGTTCGCCGTGAAAGTGATCGGCTGACCGGCTAACGTCAGCCCCGTCGGGCAGTCCACCGCGATGGTCGGGCACACGGGCGTCGCCCGCCGTGCGATCTCTTCCTCGCTCAGACAGTCGGTGCATTCCGTTGCGTCCACTGTAGTGGTCGAGAAGGCGATGCAGCCGCAGCCATCGTCGACCTCAACCGTCGCCGTGTACGAGCCGGGCGTGACGCCCGACAAGTCCCATGTCACGTTCGGGCCATCGCCTGTGATGCGCCCGCCGGTCGTTGACCAAGTGTAGAGCAGCGTGTCGCCATCCGGGTCGTTGGCGTTCGCGGTAAGCTGCACCGATGACGGGTTCGACGGCGTGCAGGTTAGCGAGCGGAAGCCTTCGCGGCACGGTAGCGTGAGCGCGGCTTGGCTGGCCGTTACCGTCACGGTCGGAGCCTGGTTCGGCAACTCGATAGGCGCACGCAGATTGCGGTGGCCGGCGAAGAACTGGAAGCCGAAGCCGTGCGGGTCTTCCGAGCGGATAAAGCCTGCCGGGAAGTCGCTCGCATTCGAGTTGTTGAAGATGCGGTCGCCCTGCTGATTCAGGTGCATGCGATACCACGCGCTCATGCCGAACCAACGGCGCGGGAAGATACGCACACCACCCAAAAATTCGACGGGATTGTTCTGGAATGCATTAGGCGTGCGCCCGCCGAAGTAGCGCACCGACTTCAACTCGATGATCGGTTGGAAGTGCTTGTTGACCGGAAAGTCAAAGCCGAGGCCCGCGATAAACTCGTCCGGGCGGTCGAGCAATGCGACATCCCCATTACCCAACGCTTCCGTCTTCGGATTGCTGTTGAGAATCGCGCCGCCGTTAGCCGTCAAATTGACGTGCTTGCTCAACCGGCCGCTCACAGCGCCGATCAGGCCAATGTCGCCTTTTGTGCCGCCGGGGCTGGCTCCGCGCTGCAATTGGTTGAAGCCTTGCGCGTCAATCCCATCATCGGCGTACCAACGATAGAACGGTACGATGGCCACCGAGAACGCACGCTCAGGGCTAGTCAGCGCGATCTTCGCGCCCGCCGTGTAGGTGCTGAAACTTGATTCGCCATAGAGCCGGTTGATGAAGGGCGCATCCGGCAGGTACGAGGGTGCAATGGTGAACGTGGCCGGCACGATTTGTGCACGGGTCGTCAGGGTCGCCGGTATTGTCCTAGTCGTCAGGATAATGCCCGGCAGGATACTGCCGACCGGCGAACCGATGCCGGGGAAGTTACCGGCAGCGCCGTAATTACTACTCCCGCCTGAAGCCGGGCCCAACTGGGCCGAGAACGGGACGGCCGCGAGGTTGAATCCGAAACCAGCGGCCGTGCCGCCGGTGAACGGGAATGGCACGAAGAAAGGCCCGCCCGGCAGGCGCGCAATCGTGGTCGGAAATCCACGGGCAGTTGCAGCCAGCGGCGTCTGCACGACGATGCCGCCGCTACGCAACTGGTTCGGGGTAAAGGTCACCACGCCCGCTGGGCTAATCGTCGGCGTCGATAAAAACAACTGCGAGTTCGGTAGATAGAAACTCGACAATTGCGATGGGGTGCTGACCTTCACGCCGCGATAGGCGTCGGTGTTGAAGAACACCTCCAGATGATCGCCCAAGCCGAGTTGGAAACTAACCGGCACTTCCGTGATGTCCACGTTGCCGGGGTCACGGTCGAAGTTGCTATAGGCGACACTGAAAGTAAATTCTTTTTTACGCAGTGTCTGGCCGTCGTAAATGGTGAACAGCCCTGTTGGGCCGCCGGGCGCGCCACCCGTGCCGACGGTCGGGGCGATGTTGCGCGGATCACCTTCCGACCTGAGCGTTTGCGCTGACGCTGCGGCACACAGCGTCAACAATGTGAACGCCACCAACGACGCTCTTCTCGCCAATCTCATCGCATTCCTCCAGCGAAATGAGTAAGGTACTTTTGCGGGCAGGGGCGACTGCGCTGTTAGTGTCGCCGGCGCGGCGTGCAGGACTACTATGTGCTGGTGCTTAGCCATTGGCATGTAGAACCTGTAACTCACGCGCGACCCGGTAACGACCAACCGCGACGCAGACGCTCCAAACTACAAGCGTACAACCCAAAGTCAAAGTAAAACTGCCACCGCCCTCGACCGTCAACGGCTTGTAGCAGGAGCGGAGCAGCGAGAGGAGCCGAACTCTGTAAGAAGTTCGCGGGCGCTAGTTCTGCCTCTACGCGCCTCTCAACTGTTACTGTTAATGTCTCGTTTTGCAAAATGTGCGTTACTGCTTATACGTAAACAGTAGCGTGCTGTCAACGTCAGAGTTCATTGTGCGGAACGTTTGCACGCCCGCACACACGTGCCACAACTTGTGCCCGAATAATAAACCCCGGCAAACCATATCTTAGATTCGCGTGGAAATCAAGACATTTTCACTGCTTAGCCACTAAAAGCCACACACGTTTTTGTCACGCATAGATACCGCGCATCCGTGTATCGTAGGCCACACGGTCAATCGCCAGCATGTAGGCGGCGGTGCGCGTGTCCACGCCATGCGTGTCGGCGTACTTCACCACGTCGTTAAAACTAGCAACCATTACGTCCTGCAAACGCTCGTTGACGACGTTCTCTTTCCAGAAATAGCCCATGCGATCCTGCACCCATTCAAAGTACGAGACCGTCACGCCGCCGGCGTTCGCCAGAATATCGGGAATCACGAAAATGCCTTTATTATGCAGAATTTGGTCAGCGGCGGCGGTCGTCGGCCCGTTCGCGCCCTCGGCCAAAACTTTGCACTTGATGCGTTCGGCATTGTCCGACCGAATCTGATTCTCGGTCGCGGCGGGCACTAGCACGTCACACTCAATTTCAAGCAGGTCTTCGTTCGAGACGCGCTCGACGTTCTGATATTCCTCGAACGAGCGCGTGGTGCGCAGATGCGCCAAGGCGGCCGGGATGTCAATGCCGGCCGGATTGTAGATGCCACCGTTGATGTCCGAGATAGCGACCACCTTATAACCCGCTTCGTGCAGCAGTTGCGCGCCGATGCCGCCAACATTGCCTGAGCCTTGCACGACCACGCGCGTCTCGGCCGGCGTCATCTTGAACCGCTTGATCGCTTCGTTGATGACGAAGAGCAAGCCGCGCCCGGTCGCTTCGCGGCGGCCGGCGGAGCCGCCGATGTCGATGGGCTTGCCCGTGACGACTGCCGTGACGGTGTGGCGCGCGTGCATCGAATACGTGTCCATAATCCACGCCATTGTCTGCTCGTTGGTGTTCATGTCGGGCGCAGGCACATCTTTTTCGGGGCCGATAAAGTCGATCAACTCGGCCGCGTAGCGCCGGGTCATCCGCTCCAACTCGCCCAGCGACATCTGCTGCGGGTCGCAGATCACGCCGCCCTTACCGCCGCCGAACGGCACGTTGACGACCGCGCATTTCCACGTCATCCACGCGGCGAGGGCGCGCACCTCGTCGAGCGTTACGTCGGGCGAATAGCGGATGCCGCCCTTGGCGGGCCCGCGCGCGAAGTTGTGCTGCACACGAAAGCCCTCGAAGACCTGCATGCGCCCGGAGTCCATACGCACAGGAATATAAACTTTCAATTCACGGTTCGGCACGCGCAGCACGGCGTACAAATCCGGGTCGAGGTTGAGCAACTGCGCCGCTCGGTCGAACCGCGACATCATCGACTCGAACGGGTTCGTCTCCGTTGGCAGTTTTATTTGGTCTTCAACAATTGCAGTGGCCATCGGTTCATCTCCTCAAGGCAATGACAAGTGACGAGTGCTAAGTGCCGAGTTAAGACAAGCTTGTTGCGGTTTGTCGCGCCTTACTTAGCACTCGTCACTACGTTTAAGACCTCATTCATCGCGCCCGTGCGGAAGCCGTGCAGGTCGAGCGTGACGTAGCGAAAGCCAAGTGTGCGAAAGCGGCGCGCAAGTTCGTCCGCAACGGCGCGGTCGAGCGCGCGGTCGAGTTCCGCCGGGGCAATCTCCAGGCGCACAAGTTCGTCGTGATGGCGCACGCGAAACTCACGAAAGCCCAACGCGCGCATGATCTCTTCGCCGGTATCAACCGTGCGCAGGCGCGCGATGGTGACCGGCGTCCCGTACGCGAGGCGCGACGACAGACAAGGACTCGCGGGCGCGTCCCACGTAGGCAACCCCGCGCGCCGACTCAGTTCGCGCACCTCCGCTTTGCTCAGGCCGACTTCAATCAACGGGCTGCGCACGCCATGTTCTTGCGCGGCGGCGCGGCCGGGCCGGTAGTCGCCCAGATCATCAGTCGTCGAGCCGTCAACCACAAACGCGCAGCCGCGCGCGACGGCGAGCGGCGCGAGTTTGTCGTAGAGTTCGGTCTTGCAGAAGTAGCAACGGTCGCCCGCGTTCGCCGTGTAGCGCGGGTCGTTCATTTCTTCGGTCTGAATAATTTCGTGTCGGAAGTTGAAGCGGGCGGCGATGTCGTCCGCCTGCGTGCGCTGGTGTGCGGCAAGGCTCGGCGAGTCGCCGGTGATGCACAACGCGCGTGCGCCAAGTTCCGCCGTGGCGATGTGGGCGACGTAGGAACTATCGACGCCGCCGGAGTAGGCGACAACGACCGCGCCGAGGTCGCGGCAGAGCGCACGTAGGGCATGCTCTTTTTCGGTAGCGACGGCTGGGCCCGCCGGGACTTCATTCGTAGGATAAGCCGATGCTTCGATGGCTAACTCGTTCACAGCTATCCGTCGCTCCACTTCGACCGTCGTGCGCCAGCGCACCTGCTAATCTTGATTCGCCGCAGCTTAGTCCGCGCCACACATTTGAGCTTGCTAAAACGGGGATGCGGCGCATGTTAGCGCAGGCATCCCGACAGCGCAACCCATCATCCATCACATACACGCCACACGACAAGGCGCAAATGGACGCCTTTCGCGCGTGCGTGCTATGCTCGCCGCCGAGCAAGACACTTACGATGCGCGCGGCCAACGGCCGCCGCCAAACAACCCCGAAGTCAGACCGGAAAGCTTTCGATGCAGTCGCACACGCGCACACGTTTTTTCACCTGCATATTGCTGGCCCTCTGCTGTCTGTGCGGCGCAAGCGGCTTGCGGGCGCAGGCCGTGGACAGCATGGATGAAGTGGCCGACGATCCCGGCCAGCTATTTCAGCGGGCGCAGGCGGCCCAGGCGCGGAATCAGCTTGACCGCGCGCTCGCGCTCTACGACGAAGCGCTCAAGCTGCGCCCTGAATACCCTGAAGCGGAATATCAAAAGGGCGTCGCGCTCACCGGCCTCAATCGTCTGCCCGAAGCTGAGCGAGCATTGCGCCGTGCGGCCGAATTGCGTACCGAATGGGCATTGCCGCAGACGGCGCTCGGACTGCTCTTCACACAGCAGAAGCGTGATAAAGAGGCCGAGCCGTTCTTGCGCCGCGCGCTCGAACTCGACCCGGAAGACCAGACCACACTCATCGCCTATGCGCAACTGTGGCTACGCGCGGGCGACAAGGCGGCGGCGCTCGCCCTCTACAAACGCGCGACGAGCGACGAGAGCGGGGAGGCCGATACTTGGGCCGCGCGCGGCACACTTGAGCGCCTTGTCGGCGACGACAAAGCGGCGCTCATCAGTTTGCGCCATGCATTGCTACTTGATCCGAAAAACATCATCGCGCGTGAAGAGCGCGCGGAACTAAGCGCCACCGCCAACGACTACGCCCGCGCCGCCGAAGATTTACAGTTCCTTATAGCCGAGCAAAAGCAGTCGCCGCGTGTTACGCTGTGGCAGCAACGACTCACAGAATTGCGGGCGTTAGCGACCCGACAGGCCGCAGGGCTACCGGACAACGGGCCAACAACGACCGCAGCCGTCCCGGCCGCGACGGTCGATGCGGCCAACAACGCCGATCCGGCCGTTGCGCGGCCCGCGTTGCGCGCGTTGCTGCAAACCGATCCGAAGAACGCCGTCGCCCACGCGCGGCTCTGCGCCATCGACCGCGCCAACGATCCGGCGAACGCGCTCGCACATTGCCGCACCGCCCTCGAACTCGACCCGCGCAATGCCGATTACGCCACCGGCTACGCCGCCGCGCTCGTGCAAGCGCGGCGGTTCGCGGACGCCGTGCCGGTGTTGCGCCAGGTGCTGGCCCTTGCGCCCGACACCTATGCCGCGCACGCCAACCTCGCCACCGCGCTCGATGAGTTGAAGCAATACGACGCGGCGCTCGTCGAATACCAGTGGGTCAACCGCGCGAAGCCCGAGCTGGCGGTTGTCTATTTCTTCATCGGCCGCGATCTCGATCTCATCGGTGAGTTCGCACCGGCGCTCGCCGCTTACGAGATTTTTCTTGCGCGGGCCGACGCGCAAGAGAATAAAGTAGAGATCGAGCGCGTAAACTTGCGGCTGCCCAGTTTGCGCAATCAGATCGCGCACGGCGAGAAGCGGCGCAAGCCACGTAATTGACCAATTGTTTTGCTTGTCTGACTCATGCCTCGTGCAGCTACACAATATCGTTCAGGGTCAGGGCTAATGCTCGCGCTGGCTTGTGCCTTGTTGCTCTGCGCCGGAGCCGCGCAGGCGCAGCAGGATGTCTTGCTGCCCGCGCAGCCTGCGCCGCCGCCGATAAAGTATGTGCCGGATGCAGTGCGCGCACAGTTGGCCGCTGCCCGCGATGGTAAAGCACGTTTGCGCCTCACCATCGACGCAGCGGAAGCGCGCCTCGCCAGCGCCGAGCAACGCACGACGGCGCAGCAGTACGATGCCGCCGCCGCCGAGTTGGGCGTCTATCAAGCGCTCGTCACGGACGCGCTCGTCTATCTGCAACAGCCGGGCAAGTCCGACGGCAAGACGCGCGACCTGATCAAGTTGCTCGAACAGGCCCTCTTCCGGCACAGCGGGCGCGTCGAAACCATGCGGCGCGATACGCCCTCCGAGTATGCCGGCAACATCCGCGCCGCGCTCAATCACGTGCGCGACACACGCTCCGCGGCGCTTGACGCTTTTTATGGCAACTCTGTCTTGCGCGAAGCGTCGCCGGACAAGAACAAGCCAGCGGCGCAAGATAGTCTCCCACCCATGACACCGGCCGACCGTCCGCCCGGCAACAAGTAACGGCGGCGATAAAACCATAAAATGAAGCACGTGCCGATGATCAAACAACACCCTCTTAGCATTCTCTTGTGCGCGCTCGTGTCGCTTGTTTGCGTCGCTTCGCCCTGTGCCGCGCAACGCGATCACCTGACCCCGGCCGAAGTCGAAATGGTGCGCAACACGCAGGTGCTCGACAAGCGCATCGACGTGTTCACCAAGGCGGCCGAACGCCGGCTGTTGCTGTTGACCGATCCGCGGGCAGCCCAGGCCAAGCAAGCGCAGATGAACGCGGCGAAGCAGTCGCAGAAGGACAAAGAGCTATGGGGCGATTTGCCGCAAGGCACGCATGCTGACCTCTTAGCCGATCTCGCGCGCATCTTCGACGAAGCGATCACCAACATCGACGACGTGGCCGCGCGCGATGAGCATAGCCCCCTGCTGCCCAAGGCACTGCGCAAACTTGGCGCGGCGGCCGAGCACTTTCTCGCGCAGCTACAGCCCCTGCGCACCGCCGCGACAGAGACGGAACAAGCGACCCTCGACAGCGCCATTGAAGAACTGCAAGAGATTATCGCAGCGGCCAAGCAACTTCCGCCGGAGCCGAACGTCAAGCCCGCGAAGTCGCACAGTTGAAATTTCACACCCCGGTGGCAGTCTTACGTTGAATCTGCGCGCGGTTGTGGGCGTAGAATGCTGCGCGCGTGTGCCGCGCGGCTCAGTCAGACGAAAGGAAAGTTGGAAAGGATAATATGGACAATCGCTACTATCCGGGCGTCGAAGCAGACGTGCCGCAACTCGTTAATGAATTGCGCCACATCTTCGACGAGGCTTATGACGTACAAACCATGCAAGTCTCTGCCACCACCGTGCTGCAAGCACGCAAGACAAGCACGCTGCGCGACCTCGCGGGCCTCTCCACCGCACTGACGATCAAGATCACACCGGAGCATGGCGGCACACGTGTTGAGATCGGCATGCAGAAGTGGCTGGACAAAGCGGCGATTGCGGCGGCGGTGATATTGCTCTCAGGCGGACTGCTGCTGGCGCTGCCCGCGCTCGGCGCGTACTGGCAGTACAAGGTGACGGAAGAGGCCTGGAAACTCATCGAGGCGCACATCGCGCAAAAGGCCGGCGGCTATATCCCGCCACTGCCGGGCCGCTGCGGCACGTGCGGCGCGGTCGTCACCTCAAGCTCAACCTTCTGCGGCACGTGCGGCGCAGACCTGCGCGTCGGCCACACCTGCGACGGCTGCGGCGCGGCGCAACCCGATCCCACCGCACGCTTCTGCAATCGCTGCGGCAAACCGCTCGGCGGCAAAGCCTAAGCCGAGCCGGCTGACAAGTGTGGAGTGAGGAAACAAAGCGATGGAGCCAAAGCAGCACCAGCACACCGCACGTCAGGTCAGCATCACGCTCAGTTGTTTGTTGCTCGCGTGCTTACTCTGCATCGCCGGGTCGGCGCAGTCGGGCCGGCGTCAAGCACCGCCGCCGGCCGCGCCGCCCGTCCCTACACCCACGCCGGAGCCGCCGAAAGTGGTGCATACACCACCGCCGCCGCAGCCTGTCCTCGTCACCAACTACGCCCCGCTCGCGATTAACCTCACGTCTAACGATACGGACATCATGATGGGCACGTTCGTGCAACGCCTGCGTGCCTCGACTGCGTTGAAGACTGAGACCGCCAAGAGCATGAGCCGCGACGCGGCGCGCAAACTCGCGAAGACCGAGGAGGCGCGCCTTGTCATCTGGCTCCAGCTACAGACCAGCGGGGCCGGTGGGGCCAGCGTCAGCGTACAACGGCCCTATCCTGAAGACCTGTATATCCAGTACGTCATCTTCGAGCCGGGCACGGGCGCAATCAGGTCGAGCGGCAATGTCTACCTGCGCACCGTGCGCACGCTCCCCGGTGGTCGCACCAACACCGGTTGCTACCCGACCCGCTACGGTCTCGACGGCGCGCTCATCGTCGGCGCGCTTGAAACCGCCGAGCGCGTCTTCGGCGCATTGTCCATCCCTGAGCCGCCGCGCTGTCAGTAAGTCAGTTCCGCCCAAACGCAAGCGCAACTTTAGTCGTGCCTAAGGGCGCGCACCGGATCGATGCGCGCGGCGCGGGCGGCCGGGTAGAGCGCGGCGAGGATTGAGATGACGATAGCGAACGTGATCGCGCCGAGCCAGAGATAAGACGGTAAGGAGAAGAAGTTGATGAACGAGACGCCGCGCGGGCGCAACAGGAAGCGATACGCGAGCCGGTTCGCCACCGTGTCGATGCCCCACGCGGCGAGTGAGCCAATGACGCCGCCGGCCAAGCCGATCAACGCTGCCTCGACGAAAAAGATTAGTTTGATCTCACGATCTTCCGCGCCGATGGCCTTCATGATGCCGATCTCGCGCGTACGCTCAAGGATGGACATGACCATCGTATTGGCGATGCCGAACGAGGCGACGAGCAAGGAGATGCCGCCCAGGAGGCCGAGCGTAGAGTTGATGATCAGGAAGAACGTGCGTAGCTCTTCCAACTCGTCAACAATAGAGAAACTACTGAACCCCAGCGTGGTTAATTGCTTGCGCACGTCGGTCAACACGTCCGGGTTGCTGACGCGCACGATGGCGGATGAGTAGCCTTCCGCATCCTGCTCGCTGACCACGCCGCCCTCGCGCGCCAGTTGCAACGCCACCTCGCTCAGAGGATCACGATACTGCCGCGCCCAATCGCGCGCAATCGCGAGCGGCACGTAGATGCGCGCCGCCGGCATCAGCCCCCGAAAGCGTTGTCGCCCCTTGGGGCCGCCGCTCTCGACTTCATCCTTCAAGACACCCGCGATGCGCAACGTCCGCGCCGCCAACGGCGACTCTGTGGCCGCCTCATCAGCGCCAAGCGGCAGACCGAAAAAGCTCAACTCGTCGCCTTGCCCGTCGTCCGCGCTAGCTTGCTGCTGCTTGTCATCGGTGGGCCGCGCCCCGCCCGGCGGTGCCAGTAGTTCAACGGTCTGTCCGATGGCATCGGCGGCTTGCGCATAGCCGAAGTCTTTGACGAACTTTTCGTCTACCACCACTTCGTCCGCAGCGGGCGCGGCGATCATCTGGCCGGCGGCGTAAGTCTTGAACCGGGACGCGGGATTGGGCACGAGCGCACCGCCGATTGTTTGCGTCTGCGTCCGGCCGTTAGCCCGCGCGTAAGCGGTGAACGTGACCGTCGGCTCGACCGCTTCGACGCCGGGGATGCGTCCGATCTCGGCGAGCGCGGCATCATCCAGCACGCGCGCCGAAGCCTTCTCCGGCATCGGCGGCGAGTTCGGCCGGAAGCGGCCTCTGCCCCCAGCGCCGTCACCGCCGCCCTGCTGCTCGGCCGCGCGGTTGAAGACCTGTGCCACCATCTCCGAAATATCGCGCCCGCTCACCGTGACTTCGTTGAACAAGTCCAAGTCTTTGAACCGCTGCACGGCGTTGCGCTGCAAGCCCAGTCCGAACGAGATCATCGTGATAATGACCGTCACGCCCACCACCACGCCGATTGTCGTCAACACCACACGCAGTTTAGCCTCACGCAGATTCCGCAGAGCGAGCCGGAGTATGTCGAAGAAAATCATCGAGGTAAGTCCAAAGCAAGTACAGCCTGAAAAACAAATGGTATCGCGGCAACGCAGCTAGCAAGCAACAGCTTAGCCCAAGCTCGTTTATGGCTCCCGGCCCAAACCGGAATAGCTGCGCCGCTCAAAAATAAGATAGCACTTGATAGAACCGATAACCCGCGCAGTTCCTCAACCCAACTCGTGCTGCCACCAAATTCAAGCAACAGAAATATACCAAGTGAACACCATGAGATAACGATGAAAGCATGCTCTACGTTCAACGCCTTACTGTTGGGCATAATGCCTAGCTCATGTCAATTCAACTGCGCTAGTTGCAGCCGTATCTTTTTCAATTCCTCTTGCACGCGCTCGCTGTCGGGCGCATTGGGCGCGCGTTTGAGGTAGGTTTCGAGTTCGTGGCTCGCCGCCGCGTAACGACCGAATTGCGCGAGCAGGACGCCGAGGTCGCGGTGTTCGTCGTGCGCGCGGGGCGCGACGAGCAGGATACGCTCGCAGGCGGCGATGGCGCGCTGGTAGCGACGGGCCTGCGTGTAGATGGCTTTCAGGTTGCGCAAGATGCGCGTGAGGATTTCGCGTGGGCGCGCGGGCCGCAGGTGCTCGTCGCCGAGCGGCAGCTGGCCGCCGTAGAGCGTGTCGAGTTGCTGCTGACAATCCTCTTCGTCAACGACGCGCGCGTTGAAGGGATCGACGAGGACGTAACTCGCAGCGGCCGGCGCACGCACGCGCACGATGAAATGGCCGGGCAAACCGACGCCATCAACTTCTAGGCCCGCGCGCCGGCCGAGTTCCAGATAGACGACGGATAACGTGATCGGCAGCCCGCGCCGCGCATCCAGCACGTAAGACAGCAGGCTGTTATGCGGGTCGTAATAATTTTCCTGATTGCCCGCGAAACCAAGTTCATTGAAGACGAAATGATTGAACGCGGCGACGGGCGCGTCCAGGCGCTCGCCGACACGCGCCCGCGCCTGCACACCCAATTCCAACAGCCGCGCACGGTAATGCTCAACGTCGAGGCCGGGCTGTTCCTCCGCCGCCATGAGCAAGGCCGCGTGCGCCAGATCAAGTGCGGTCTCAGGGCGGGCCACGAGCGCCGCGAACTGTTGCCGCGCCGCCGCCGCCAATAATTTATTCGCCGGAGTCATATAAGCAAGCGGAAGGCTGAACGATTAACGATGCACGGTTTCAACCTTGAGCTATTACTTTCACCCTTCACCCTTCCGAATAGACGTGCCGCACTGCGTCAACCGTCCAGTCCGCGAGGTTGGCAGTGACGACTTCCGCGCCGGCTGCGCGCAAGGCGGCGGCTTGCACTGTGTTGGTGACACCGAGTGTGCGCAGGCCCGTAGCCCGTGCGGATTTTATGCCGGGGGGCGAGTCTTCGATGGCGAGACAGGCGGCGGGCGCGAGCGGTTGGTTCCCGTTGTGGCGGCGTTGTTCGTTCAAGCGTTGCAGCGCAGCCGTATAGCACGCGGGATCGGGCTTGCAGGCGGTCACGTCTTCCGCGCTGATAATGACGGTGAACAGGTCGGTAAGGTGCGCGCGGTCGAGCACGTGCGTGATGTAGTCGCGCCGGGCCATGCTGACGAGACCGAGTTGGAAATGGCGCGCGGCGGCTTTGATGAATGTGACGAGGCCGGGAAAGAGCGGCAGTTCGTCCTTGACTGACGCGCGGTGCAGTTCGGTAAAGCGGGCCAGCACGGCCGCAAGCGTCGCGTCGTCCAGGTCGCGCCCGTTGCGTTGGAAGGCGAAGCGGAAAAACGTCACGTCGTCCATGCCGAGCGCGTCGTAATAATCTTGCTCGCTGAGCGTGACACCTGCTGCCTGTAAGACTTCGCGCGCCGCCGCCAGTTGCAACGGCTCGTCGTCAATGATGACGCCGTTAAAGTCGAAGAAGATGGCTGCGATCATATTGTGTCTGCCTGTCTGAGCTGTCGGGGCGATGTCAAATTACACTTGCGCTGCGCCGTCGCCCTGTGCGGCGCGCCCGTGCGCGCTCGTCTTGGCTAACCGTTCGTTCTGTTCGGCGAATAGCACCGGCAACCGCTCGCTCTCTAACACGTCTATGCGGCGCAGGATTTCCGTGATGGCCAACTCGTTCTTGAGATTGATCTGAAAGTCCA
>JBBQGM010000028.1:0-49296 GCA_038322995.1 Pyrinomonadales bacterium | reverse complement strand
GCGCGTGCGCCCGTAAGAGAGGCGCACTTGGTTGTAGACGGGATGCGCGGAGTCCGCGTGTGTGACCTCGCTGTTGAGGAAGAGCGAGACGTTTTGTGTGCGCACGCGCGGCACGAGCGAAGAGAAGAGCGCGCCGCCGGTGACGGGGATGATGCGCGTGTCGTTCGTGTAATTGTAACGCCCGACGATGGACTGTTGTCGGCCGCTGAGTTTGAAGTAGTCGTCGAACTTAAAGGATAGCACTCGGCCTTTGCCGCCCGCAGGCAGCACTTGCGTCAGCGTGTTCGCGCCGTAGATGCCGGTTGGGTTGTTGGGAAACGGGAAGAGGCTGAAGATCGCGTCGCCATCGCCCGTGGTGGGGAACGCGAAAATCCTATCGCGCGAGCCGATCTCCGACGGCAGACGAAAGATGCCCGTTGCGCCGGTGCCGAAGACGCCGCGCTGCTCGACGGTCGGCACCTCGAAACTCTCTTCCTGCGTGGCGTTCGTGCGTTGCCCTTCGGCCGACGCGAAGAAGAATAATTTATCCTTGATGATCCGGCCGCCGATGACGAAGCCCGCTTGGCCGAAGGTGAACGAGTCTTTGCCGCCGCTTTGATTCTGCACCATGAGCGGTGCGCCGTTTAGCCGCACCGGCTGGTTGTTGCCTGCGCGCAGTTCGGTGCTGCCGTTGCCGTTCGTCGAGTCGAAGAAGTTGCGCGCATTGAGTTGACTGGAATTGAAGAAGCCGAACACCGTGCCGTGAATACCGTTGCCGCCGGACTTGGAGACGGCGTTCACCTGCGCGCCGATGTTGCGCCCGAACTGCGCGGGCGCGAGCAAGGTGATCGCTTGATACTCTTTGATCGACTCAATCGGCTGTGGCACGAGCGAAACAAAACCTTGCCGGCGCACGCCGATGTCCTCGTCATTATTGTCCGAACCATCAACCGTGAAGTTATTCGCGCGGGAGCGAAGGCCGTTGACGGCGAACTGTCCGGCCGAGCCGACGCCTGCGCCGACGCCGGGGCCGGCGGCCGAGCCTAATGTTTGCGGCGGCGGCGCGACGCCGGGCAGCAATAAGGCCAACTCGTCGAACGAGCGCACGTAGGAGGTCGCGCCAAGCGGCAGCGACGAGACTTCCTCTTCAGTGAACGAGCCGCCGCGCTCACCGCTCGTCGCGTTGATACGGGCGCGTATGTCCGTCTCCTCATCGTTTTGTAGGACAGGAGTCGGCGCAACCGTGGCGGGCGTGGGCGTCGCGGTTGCGCTCGCGGGCGTGTCCGGTTCGAGCGCGACCGGCACGGGCACAACCTCGCCCGTGCGCGTGATGAACAGACGTTGCTGCACCTCGCGTGTCTGATAGCCGGGCGCGGCGACGCGGATCGTGTAGATGCCGGGGTTGAGCAAGCCCTGATAGAAGCGGCCGCGCGCGTCGGATGTTTTGGGAATGCTGAGGCCGGTCTGCGGGTTGATGATCAAGACGGTTGCGCCCGCGACGGGCACGCCCGTCTGGCTGTTCGTCACCGTGCCCTCAAATGCGCCGGTCACAGTGTCTTGCGTCCGCCCGGCCCGGACGAACGTTAGCAGACAACAAGCAGCGACAATTGAGAGCCAAAGCAGACGCTTGAGAAGGGGATTGATGCGCATAAGTTTTACGGCGACCGGAGATCGGTTGCTATCTTTGGTTATGCTTAATTCCGTTGCAGATGCCTAACAATAAGCGAGCGAAGGCATCTCATCGTAGCATCAGAGAGCGGCGGGTTGTAAAGAAAATCTTTCGCCGCGCTGCAACCGCCGCCCGCACAGCATTCAAGCAACGAGGAACAAAGCTGCATGAGAGGCGTGCTATCCGGCGGTCGGCTGCAAGCTGTTGTTCAGCGCGGCGGGAAGAGTGGCTATGCGCCTTTCAGTAAAAAGCAACACCCGCAAGTTGAAAACCTGCGGGTGCGCTTAACCTTTGCTTCCACGTGTTTATGGTACGGGCGCAAGGAACACATCCCATGCCCATCGTCCCACTTTGGCCCCTCGTGCGTCGCGCACCTTTGCTCTATACCTGAACTGATTGCCATGTTCGTCAGTTCTCTTAGATTCCTTGTACCTCAGATCAATTGAGACAATGTCCGCTTGCACTAGCGTAAGCAACTCACTCGGCTCTGAAATGCCGTTATGATTACCATCGCGCCAGACGCGCAGAGATTGAAAGATCGTATCGCGGCTATCAAGCACGCCATCGCCGTTGCCGCCTCGTTCCGGTTTATCGAACTCCGCCAGCGCAAGAAAGCCATTCGGTTCATCCGAGCGCGGTTGCGCAGTGAAGTTGCCAAATAACTCTTGCCCGTCATCAATCGTACCGTTATTGTTGCGGTCAAGTGCAAGGAAGGCATCGTCCGAGTCGGCAGCAGTCCAAGCCGCCTTCTCGCGTATCCCGTCACCATTGAAGTCAAAGAATACTCCGCCTGCACTATCTGTTAAATCGAAGCCATTGCCTGCCGCATCAACTACAATGGGAGAAATAGCCTGACAACTACAGGTAGCGAAGTTCAACACATATCCAGTTCCGCAGATGGCAAAATCACAACTTTCCTGTGGCCCGTTCACAGTGAGGTTAAGATTGGGGAGATTGTCCGGAGCACTTTTTTGTGCGCCCACAACTGAAACTAGATTTACGCGGCTGACAATAGTTCCGCCACTGGTATTGCCTGTGTTAGTCCTAAAAGTGAATCTTACGGTGTTGCTGACCCCACCGCCATTTAGCGTGACAGTTTGTGTGCGGTTGGGCGTAACGGAATAGCTAACCCCATTGAAATTGGCCACCTCCACCACTTGAATCGTGGCGGTGGCCGTATTGGGCACTTCGACCGAGGATACGATGCTTACGCTGAGGATAGAAGGGCTGTTCGTGCCGCCAATGGTCGTGGGGTTAAACTGCGCTATCCCAAGGCTGACTGTCCCGGTTGTCTGCGCGTTGATCGTGCCAAGCAAGATTGAGGTCGTGAAGATAAAGAAGCTGCATCTGAGGAAACTGCCGAGTCGGGAGTGCATGATTTCTCTCCTTAGTGTCAGTGAGAATTTTGTAAGCTGAGCGCAGTCTATACTCGTGCCCGGAGTTGGTCAAATAAATTGATTCCCAACCTATATACTTGCGGACAGCCGTTCTCTGAGATTCAGAAAGCGCCGAACGCTTGACTGGGCCGCCTAGTTATTAGGATTGCGCGCGGTGTGGCGGTAGCAATAATTAACCAACAGATGCGAGACCGAAACGCACGTCAGCGCGGACGCGCTCGATGAGTTGCGAAGTTTCGCGTGTGCGCTTGCGCGCGGAGAGGTAGTGGTCGGCTTCACGCCGCGCTTCTTCGAGAATCTGTATGTCGCGGACGAGATTGCCGACGCGGAACGTGGGCACGCCCGACTGTCGCGTGCCCATCACTTCGCCGGGGCCGCGTATCTCCAAATCTTTCTCGGCGATGCGAAAGCCGTCCGTCGTCTCTTCCATAATACCGAGCCGCTCACGCGCCACCGTCGTCTGTTTGTCCGACGCGAGTAGCACGCAGAAAGATTGTTGTGCGCCGCGCCCGACGCGCCCGCGCAGTTGATGGAGTTGCGAGAGACCGAACCGCTCGGCGTGCTCGATAACCATGATGGAGGCGTTGGCTACGTCCACACCAACTTCGACGACGGTTGTTGCCGCAAGGATTTGTATCTCGCCCGCGACGAAGCGGCGCATCACTTCATCCTTCTCCGCCGACTTCATCTTGCCGTGCAGCAAGCCAATACTGAAGTGCGGGAAGATGCGGTCGCGCAGATGCTCGTACATGCGCGTCGCGTCCTTCAAGTCTATCTTCTCAGACTCTTCGACGAGCGGATAGACAACGTAAGCCTGCCGGCCAGCGCGTATCTCACGCTCGACGCCCTTGTAGACGCCGCCGCGTTGATCTTCGCCGACCACGACCGTCTTAATCGGCGTGCGACCGGGTGGCAGTTCGTCGATCACCGAGACATCAAGCTCACCATAGACGGTCATGGCGAGCGAGCGCGGGATCGGCGTGGCGGTCATGACTAATACGTCGGGGTTGAAGCCGCGCTCGCGCAGGGCCGCGCGTTGCAGGACGCCGAAACGGTGCTGCTCGTCTATCACGACGAGACCGAGTTTATGGAATTGCACGGCCTCTTGAATCAGCGCGTGTGTGCCGACGCAGGCTTGCACCTCGCCGGCCGCGATGGCGGCATGCAGGCGACGTTTTTCGGCGGCGCGGAGGGAACCGATCAATAGCTCGACGCGATAGGGCGAGCGCGCGAGGATGCGTTTGACGTTGCGCGCGTGTTGCTCGGCGAGGATTTCGGTCGGAGCCATGAGCGCGGCTTGATAGCCGTTCTCCATCGCGACGAGCATGGCAAGCAGCGCGACGATGGTCTTGCCGCTGCCCACGTCGCCTTGCAGCAGCCGGTTCATCGGCGCGTCCGATTGCATGTCGTCGAGGATACGAGTGACGCAACGTTCCTGCGCGCCGGTCAACTCGAACGGCAACAGTTCGGCCATGTGATCGCGCACGCGCTCATCCACTTCGATACAAGCGCCCTTTGGTTCTTTCACGCGCTGACTCTTGCGCAAGGCGATAGCGAACGCGACCCAAAAGAACTCTTCAAAGATGAGCCGCAAATGCGCGGGCGAACGGGCGCGCTCGTAGTCGGCGAGCGAAACATCGTCAGTCGGGAAGTGGATGCGGCGCAAGGCGGTGGCGCGGCCGATCAGTTGTTGCCGCGTGCGCAAGTCGGCGGGCAGCGTTTCACTAAATGCGCCGTCGGCGAGTTGCTGCAAAACGGCGTGCATGATCTCGCGCAGGCGCTTCGTCCGAAACTCGCCGAGCTTGCGATAGACCGGCACGCGCCGCCCGACGTGGATCGCCGCGAGCGCCGGATCGCCGGCCTCTTCTGCCGCTTCAAGTTCGCCCGCCGCAGCGTCGCCGTCCGCGTTATCATCTGCGTTGACTGTGTTCACTGCCGGTGGCGCGGACTCCGTCTGTTCGTCGTATTCTTCAGCGAGCCGCAGCAGCGCGTGTTCGGGCGGCGTCCACGTGCCGGGCAGCATTTCTAATTCGTCAGGTTTGTTGAGCCGCAGGGCGAAGGTGTTGCGGCGGGCGTCCATCTCCCAACGACCGTAGGCGATGAACCGTGCGCCGCGCGTAAACTGTTGGCGGTGATACGCGATGATGTGGTGCGCCTGCCGGCCCGAGACGAACCACCAGACGACGACCGGCTTTGCACTGCGTTCGGGATCGCTGGCCGTGACCTCGAAGATGAACAGCGGTGGTTGTTTCGGCCCGCGATTCTTGCCGACCTGAAAGCCGCCCGCGACGCGCACGTAGAGTTCGAGCGAAGCCTCTGTGCCGTCGCGCAAGTCGGCGATGCGCGCGAGGTTCGAGCGATCCTCATAGCGCATCGGCAGGTAGTTCAACAGGTCTTCGACCGTCGCCGCACCCGCATCGTGTTTGCCGGAGAGAGCGGCGAGCGCGAGCGCCAGACGCCGCGCCGTCGGTTGCCCGAAACGCGGGATACCGGCCCGGTGGAGTTCGAGCGCGGGCGTGTCGAGCGTGAGAGACATCAGGGGAAATGATGAACGATGAAGGCGGAATGATGAATGAAAAGCAAAGTGGCAGCCTTTGCTTTATTCATCGTTCCGCCAGCATCATTGGTGCTTAGGCTTGCGCTGCGGTGGCGGTGACGCAATGTTCGTCGAAGGCGCGGGCCAACTCTTGCGCGATGGCGAGGGCGTCGCGGCCTTCGATGTCGTGGCGTTGCAGCAGGTAGACGAGTTGGCCGTCTTTAATTAGCGCGACGGAGGGCGAGGTCGGGCGTTGGCCGGTGAAGTAGCCGCGGGCGCGTTCGGTGGCCATGATGTCCGCGCCGGCAAACACCGTGATGGCACGTTCCGGGCGGGTGGCATGCTTGAGGGCCATGGCGATGCCGGGGCGCGCCTTGCCCGCCGCGCAGCCGCAGACCGAGTTGACGACGACCATCAGCGTGCCCTTCGTGCCGCTCACCGCTTCGTCCACTGCTTCAGGTGTCCGCGCTTCTTCGATGCCAAGGCGCGTCAATTCTTCGCGCATCGGCCGGATCATCAATTCAGGATATGGCATAAGTTATTTCTCCTTGCGTTGTGCAAATGACTGTTAACTGCTACGGGTAAAGTTTAGCACAGCGCACGGTCTGCCGCTGTGCGGCCAGCGCACATTCACGCGCGCGTGACCGTGATGCGGCGCGACTCCGCGCCGTCGCCGCTGATCGAAATATGCCATACGGACGAGGGCAGCGGGTACTGACCGAGCCGCGCAGCCCATTCGATGACGATGACGGCGCACTCGTCCGTGAGCAACTCATCAAGATCGACGGCGTGCGCGGCGCTGGCACCGACAGGCAGGCGATAAAGGTCGAGGTGGTAGAGCGTCAGACGGCCCGCATCGTGGCGGTTGACGAGTGTGAACGAGGGGCTAGTCACTTCGTCCACATCTATGCCGAGCGCGCCCGCGAGACCTTTGACGAAGACAGTCTTGCCTGCGCCGAGCGGCCCGTCGAGCAATAGTATCTCACCGCCGTCAAGCGCCGCGCCGAGTTGCGCGCCGAGCGCGAACGTCTCTGTCGCGCTGTTTGCGTCCCATGCGCCGACGGGCATGCGGTCAGGGGCGGCGCTCATCGTGGCTGTTCTCCGGCCGCATCGAGCGCGCGGACAGCCGCGCTCAAATGCTCGCGTATGTCCGAGGCGACGAGCGTACGCATGCCGCGCTCGCGGGCCGCGATGTCGCCCGCGAGGCCGCCGAGATAGACGGCCGCCACGACGGTGGCAAAAGCATCGGCATCGGCTTGCAATGTGCCGTAAGCTTGCGCGAGACAACCGGTGATGATGCCGGTCAACGTGTCGCCCGCGCCGGCCGTGCCGAGACCCGCGTTGCCGGTCGGGTTAATGGCGACGCGGCCGTCCGGCGCGGCGATGAGCGTCCGCGCGCCTTTCAAAACGAGAATCAACTCGTGCGCGCCTGCGAACTCGCGCGCGACCTGCACCCGATCCACAAGTGCGTCGTTATCGTCTCTGCCAAGCAACCGGCGCATCTCACCGATATGCGGCGTGAGGACGAGCGGCAGCGCGTCAGTACCATGCAACTCCGTCGGCCATGGCGCGAGCGCGTTCAAGCCGTCAGCGTCAAGGACGAACGGCGTGGTGCGTTGCTCGACGAGCGCACGCACGAAGCGGCGCGTGCTTTCGTCATCCGAAGTCAGACCGGGGCCGAGTGCAAGCACGTCGGCGCGTTGGCTCAAGCGTTGGGCCTCGGCCAGCGCCGCAACGCTGACCGCACCACGTTCTGTCTCCGCGAGCGCGGCCGTCATCACTTCGGGCATGAGGCGCGCGGCCACGGCCGCGTGCGCCGACGCGGGCGTCGCCACGGTCACCAACCCTGCGCCCGCGCGCAGCGCGGCGGCGCAAGCCAACACGGGCGCGCCGGTCATGTGCTGCGAGCCGGCGATGACGAGCGCGTGCCCGTGCGTATTCTTATAAGAGTCGGGTGTGTAGCGCGTACTGAGAAGCCATGCGCGGGCGTCGGCAGCCTCTGTCAGAAAGAGTTGCGAGGCCGTTTCGTTGAGGAGCGCGGCGGGCGAACCGATGGCGGCGCTGATGAGTTGACCGTTGCTGTATGTGGCGGGTGGCAGCACGTTCGCCGGCTTTGGCGCGGTGAACGTGACGGTCAAATCGGCGCGCACGGTGTCGCCGATCAGTTCCGCCGAGTCAGCATCTAAGCCGGAAGGCAGGTCGAGCGAAACGATCAACGGGCGGGTGGTTTCACCCTCAGCACGTTGTTCGCGCAGGTGCGCCAGCGCGTGTACGACCTGACGGAACAGTCCGGCAAGCGGACGTGTCAGACCAGTGCCAAAGAGTGCGTCAACGATTACGTCATAGTGGCCCTGAAGAAGTTGCGCCGACCACGCTTCATCAGTCGCGCATTCACGAAAGGAGAGGCGAGCAGGCGTTGCGCCGTCATGCGCTTGTGTGCCGGCCAACTGCCGCACGATCTCGAAATTTGTGCGCGCATCGCCGCGTGCCTCTTCGACGCGGCCGAATAGCACCACATCGGCATGCGCGCCCGCGAGCCATAACTGCCGCGCCAGGGCCGCGCCATCGCCGCCGTTGTTGCCGCGCCCGCAGAGGATGAGCGCCCGGCGTTCAGCCGGTTTATGAGCGAAACGGGTGGTGATAGCGTGGGCGGCCGAACTGGCGGCCGTCTCCATGAGCAAGAGCGAGGGCACGGCGTAGCGTTCCGTGGTCACACGATCAACCTCGCGCATCTCCGCGGCTGTGATGACTTTGCGCACGGGGTTGATGATAGAGAGCGGACGGGCAGTGGTCAATCAGGCTGAGGCCAAGGAGAGCGGATGGTAGAATCATACGTTCGGCTGCATCAGCCCTAAGAATGGAGGAGGGCGCTTGCGCGTTATCGTTAAGGCTGTAATCATCGGCATGTTGGTGATGCTTGCCGGGACAATTCCGCGTAACATCATCTTTGTAGCCAATCTGCGATACTACCCAAACTTCCCCTGGGCAGTGCCGCTCGTGGCTGTGTATTTGTGGTTCTTCTGGCGCTATCTGAACGGCGCGGGTCAACCTGCCTCAACAGCCGCGGAACGCCGCACCAGTCTTCGCGCCAACCGCGTTTCGTTCCGCGTGTGGAGCTGGGCACTACTCGCCGGCGGGCTAGGCATCGTCGCCCTGGTCATTGCGCTTCGCGTGGCGAATCGTATGGTCGTGCTGCCGCAACAGCAACTTCCTGATCTGACACAGGTGCCGAAGTTTACTATTCTGTCTTTGCTGCTCATGGCTGCTCCTGTCGCTGGCATCGTCGAAGAAGCGGCGTTTCGCGGCTACATGCAGCGACCCATCGAGCGGCGCTACGGATTGGCCATTGCGGTGCTGGTCACGGGGACGATGTTTGCCGTCGCCCATCTGGACTTCACGCTGGCTCTCTGGCCCTACTATGTGGCGGTGGCTGCGATTTACGGCACTATAACGTATCTGACAGAGTCGATTTTACCCGCCGTGGTGCTGCACACGAGCGGGAACATTTATTCAAATATTGATTTGTGGCGGCACGGGCAGGCGGAATGGCAAGCCTCGTCGGGCGCTACCGAACTAATCTGGCAGACCGGCATTGATGCGTCGTTCTGGGTGTCGCTCATTACGCTCTTTATTGTCGGGGCGGCAACGGTGGGGGCATTCTTCAAACTCGCACGCGCTGCTCGGAAATCGCCAGCGAGCGTTGGGTAGTCCTAATCACGGGCAGCCGAACAAGTCAGTCGACCGGAGCGCGAATAGCAGAGCTTTCATCCGTGAGGCTTGGGCGCTTGGTAGGTTGTGCGCGCCCGCTCACTCCTGGCGATAGACGGCGGGCGGGTTCAGATCGGTAAATAAAAAAGAGCGCCGTCTTTTGCGCTCTCCCCCCTGCCTGCCGCTACATTCGCCGTCCTGTCCGTTGTACCTATCTGAAATAGTTAATGTCGGCAGTTCTCCAGAAAAAACCTGCCTGGTGGAAATTAATATTCAAGAAAAAAGCGGGGCCGGATCGCCAGTCGATCCGGCCCCGCTGCGGAGCAACAGAAAACCTAAGTCCTAGGCGCTTTTGCGGCGGCGAATGCGAGATGCGACACCTGCCAGCCCGGTGCCGAGCAGCAGCATCGTGGCTGGTTCCGGCACGGTCGTCTGGCTAGCTGCGGTGATCTGCCCGGTTACGGACGCGGTCTGCCCCGGATTGATCGCCACGTCATTGACGGCGAAGAGGAATGAACCGTTGGTTGTGTTCCCCCCACTCCCGAAGGTGAAGGTGAACAATTGCGGCGTGTTGTTGAAGTCAACAAACACACCACCGTTGCCCGTGCTGGTTACATTACCCTGCAACACAGCGCTGAAGATCGCTGAGCCACCGCCGTTGATGCCGGTGGGGACGGTAAATGTCACGCGCAAGTTGAACGTGTTGCCGGTGTAAGTGCTCGTCGTGTTGGCCAGCGAGAACGAGCCTAAATTATCAACGTTCTGCACGCCGGGTGCCGTCGGATTGCCGCCAAAGGCGAGGAAACCGTTACTAGTCGTGCCAGAGAACTGCGAGTTGGTGTAGGTCAAACCTAACAGCGTAGCGGTTTGAAGGCCGGGGCCTTGGTTGGCAGCAGGCATGCCGTTGAACGTGCCATTGGTGTAACCGGCGAAGGTTACTTCGGCGGCGTGTGCGGTTTGTTGTCCGACAGCGAACAGGGCGATGAGCGCGATGCCCAGCGCGAGCGGTTTGAGTAACGTGGTGAAACTTCTCATGATGGAACTTTTAGCCTCCGTAGATCCTTTTAGCAACTGAAATCCTTAATGCTGTGTGCCTGCTGTCTGACGGTCAACTGACCGGTCGCAGCGGCCGAAATGCGCAGGGGGAAGGAGCATATCGCCGCACCGCACCGGCGGCAATCGCTCGTAAAATATCAGAGAAGGGCAAATTTCCTGATTGTGGCTGGCGGCACTAGGTCTTCATGGCTTGCCGACCCACTGCCAAGTCAATCTCTTATCAAACCTTATACTCGCGTAAAGGCGCAATCCGCCGCTTCTTCCAGAAGAACGTCAGCCGGCTTGCTGTGCTTTGCGCCGGCGGCGGATAGATGCTGCTGCACCCGACAATCCTGTGCCAAGCAGGAGCATCGTCGCTGGTTCAGGCACGGCTGCCGGATTCCCCGTCACCTTACCCACGTCGCTGCCGCCGGGGTTCACATCTTGAAAACGCACGAAGAGACCGGCAGCGATTTGCGCCTGTGTCAGACCCGCGAAGTTGCCCGTAACTGTGAAAGTGGCAGACGCGCCTTCGATGATGCCCTGATTAGGGTTGCCACCGCCATTGAAGTTCGGGCCGGTTAACAGCGCGAACTCAAACGTACGATTGATGCCGCTGGCATTGCCGGCCACTTGGGTCGCCAACGTGTAATTATTGTTGCTTTGGTTCTGCAACGTGAAACTGCTGTTCACTGTGCCGGGCAGGTCGAAGCCAATGCTGGTGATCTTGCCGGTCGTACTGCCGGTCGAGGTGTTCGTGATCGTAAAGGTGAGCGTGTTGTTGGTCAATTGCGTGATATTCACCGTTGCGGTCACACCAGTATTGATGCCATGCACGGTAAAACTGTCGGCACGGGCCGCCGCACTTAGCGTCAACATCAACACGGCTGCGGCGAAGCTAAAGAACATTTTATGTAACATAAAACTCAATTCCTCCTTCAGTAGTCTGCAAAGAATCACATGCAAGGGAACCGGAATAAAGATGCAGGTATGAACTACTCACCCGCCAGTGTGCTGCGCTGCCACTGTCCGCACGAAGTCTTTTCTGGTTTCGTTGTAAAGAAAATAGTAATGCCGGCAGGATTCCGGAAAAGGAAAAGTTTACTAAGCCGCTAAGCCTGACTTAAGTTGGTTGCCTGTACGAACAGTGCTTTGTCAGTAGGCTATGGTCTGAGTTGGTTAAAAATTTAACGGCGTAGTAACCGCGTCAGTCGGTTAAGCAGAGTGCGCAGTTCGGGCAGACCGAAGAGGAAGGTGACGGCGAAGTAGCTTAACCCATAGGGGATGAGCACGAGCGCGGCGACGATGAATGGTTGGCGGGTGGGGAGCACAAGCTTGATGCCCCAGCCAACGGCGGCACCAATGGCCGCCGCGCACCATAGTTTGGCGACGAAACTCGCTGGTAAACCTGTGCGCCCGATCCGTTGGTTGAGTTTGCGCCGCAGCAAGTAGAACTCGACCCACCCGGAGACGCCGGCCGAAGCGGTTAAGCCGACCGCGCCCCACTTCAGATCGAATCCGAGCGCACGCGGCAGCGGCAGCGCGCACAGATAGCCGAGTGCGGTGGTGAGCAGGACGCGCACGACGGCGAATCGCAGTGGCGTGCGCGTGTCGTGCAGGGCATAGTAAGTGGACGAGTAGAGCCGGCCCAGCGTCGAAGCCAGTAGCCCGACGGTTGAGCCGGCGAGAATGGCCCAGACCCAGCGCGTGTCGGCCTCGGTGAATTTGCCAGTGCGATAGAGCACGCCGACAATCACGTCGCCGAGCGCGAGAAAGGCCATGGCCGAGGGCACGATGAAGAAAGCGATCTGGCGCAGACCAGCGTCGAGGCGCGTGCGCAAGTGTGCGGCCCGCTCGGTCTCTGTACCTTTCGCGCTCGCCATCGCGGGCAATTCCGCCGCCGAGACCGACATGCCAAACAGACTGACGGGCAACGTGTAAAGGCTCTGCGTGTAGGCGAGCGCGGCGACCGCGCCCTGGCCGAGCAGGCTTGCCAGCATCGCGTCCACGAAGGCACTGATCTGCACCACGCCGCGACTGACGAAGACAGGGATGAAGTTGCGGATCACCTCGCGCACATGCGTGGACACGAAATCAAGCGTGAGGCGCAGGCGTTTGATTAGCCGCAACACAGTCGGCACTTGTACGCCGAACTGTAAGGCGCTGCCGGCGACCGAGCCCCAGGCAGTGTAGATCGCGAGTTGGCCGAGCGCGGCCGCGTCCGGGCTGCGCCGGCCGAAGAAGATGAGCGTGCTGATGATGGCGAGATTCCACAGCACCGGCGCGGTGTAAGAGAGAAAAAAGCGCCGGTGACTATTGAGCACGCCCAGACACCACGCGGAGAGGACGAGCAGCCCGGTGCTGGGAAAGAAGATGCGCACGAGCGTGATCGTGAGATCGCGTTTCGGGCCTGTGTAGCCGAGCGCGATGACGCTGATGAGATAAGGCGTGAGCAACACGCCGAGCAGCACAAGCACAGATGTGATGAGCGCGAGGATCGAAAAGACTGCGCTCGCTACGTGGTCGGCCTCGTCCTCTTCGTTGTGCGCGAGCAGACCGGCATAGACCGGAATGAACGAGGCGGAGAGCGCGCCTTCGCCAAAGACGTTTTGTAGAAAGTTCGGGATACGCAGGGCGACGTTGAAGGCGTCGCCCACATCGGTCGTGCCGAAGTAGTGGGCCATGACGCGCTGGCGCACGAGGCCGACGATGCGCGAGAGCAGGATGCCGGCCATGATGAGAAACGCGTGCTTGCCCGTGTTGGTAGCTTCACGCTCGCGGGCGTCTTGCACCCCCTCGGCGGGAAACTCGCCCGGCGCTGCCCCGACCGGCACATCGGTCGCGCCCGCGATCAAACTCGCGTCTTGATGTGCCGCCTGCCCACCCTCGTTCGGCTGTGCTTCGTCGTCCTGTAGCGCTGTTTTCATCTCGCGGGACTTAATTTGATTGCCTTGTCGTTGAAATAATCTGTCGTTCAAGACGGCTGCGAATTTATGCAAGCTCGTAATCTTTAATCTTCGTCAATAGCGTCTTATAGCTGACGCCTAACGTTTCGGCGGCGCGGGTTTTGTTGTTGTCGTGGGCGCGTAACGCGGCCGCGATTTTGCGTCGCTCGACAAGGCGCACGGCCCGTTCGGCTGCTTCAGCCAATGTGCCTGACGAGTCTAGACCGGCAAACGTCGCATCATCCGCGTCGGTGGCCTGTGAGACGCGCGCGAGCGGCAGACCGAGATCGCGCGGCTCAAGCGTCAGTGCGTCGGCGAGGATGCAGGCGCGCTCGATGGCGTTCTCAAGTTCGCGCACGTTGCCGGGCCACGAATGGGCGCGCAGTAGTTCGACGGTCGCGTCGCTCAGTTCAGCCTCGCGCCCACGCAGTTCTTTGCCAAACTGCGCGGCGAAGTGGCGCGCGATCAAGAGCACGTCGTCGCCGCGTGTGCGTAGCGGGGGAATCTCGATGGGGAAGACGGCGAGGCGGAAGTAAAGGTCGCGGCGGAACGCGCCCTGTTCGGCCGCTTGTTGCAACTCGCGGTTGGTCGCGGCGACGATGCGTACGTCCACTTGGACGGGCATGCGCCCGCCAATCCGATCCACGGTCTTCTCTTCAATCGCGCGCAACAGTTTTCCCTGCACGGCGAGCGGCATCTCGCCGATCTCGTCGAGGAAAACGGTGCCGCTTGAAGCTAACTCGAATTTGCCGGGGCGGCGCTCGGTTGCGCCGGTGAACGAGCCGCGTTCGTGGCCGAACAGTTCCGACTCGATCAACGTCTCAGGAATCGCGGCGCAGTTGATCGCGACGAACGGTTTATCGCGGCGTGGTGAGAGATGATGGACAGCACGGGCGAAGAGTTCTTTGCCCGTGCCTGATTCGCCAAGCAGCAGGACGGTCGCTTCGGTTGGGGCGACGCGCTGTGTCTCGGCAACCGCGCGCTTGATCGCGTCGCTCTCGCCGATGATGCGCGGGAAGCCGTAGCGGCGCGACCATTCTTCGCGCAGCAGTATGTTCTCGGTGCGCAGCCGCGCCTGCTCTAACGCGCGCTCGACCAGGAGCAACAGGTGGTTCGAGTCCACCGGTTTTTGCAGAAAGTCGTGCGCGCCGTCTTTCATGGCCTGGACGGCTTCGTCAATCGAGCCGTAGGCTGTCATCACGACGACGGGTAGAAATGGATCGGCGGCGCGAGCGGCGCGCAGCACGTCGAGACCGGAGCCGTGGGGCATGCGCAGATCGGTCAGCACGAGCCGATACGGCGCGCGGGCGATCTCTTGCAGCGCGGCGCGGGCATCGGCCGCCTCAGTCACGCTGTAGTGCGCGTGCTCCAGCGTCAGCCGCAGCACGCGCCGCAAACTCTCTTTGTCCTCAACGAGTAGAATGTCCGGCATAAGCGCAGAGGTCAGAGGTCAGAGGTCAGAGGTCAGTCCCAGACAGTTTCTACTGGCCTCTAACCTCTAACCTCTGACCGCTGTCGCTCTCATCGTTCATCATTTATTCAAGGCCTGTCAAGCGAGTAGGTTTGCATAAAAACGGAGCGGGCGGCGCTTGCTTTGACAAGCGCCGCCCGCTTCGTGGCGGTGTGTGATTTGGGCGGCGTCAGTATTCAAGCACGCCGGCGATGCGCGAGCCGAGCGAGGTGAGCGCATTGTTGACGGACTGCGAATTGTATTGAAAGTCCGAGTTGCCGCCGCCGTTCGTGTTGAAGGTGGGCGATAGGAACGGGTGGGCCGTGCCATTCTCGCTGCTGGGCCACGTGCGCGCGAACTTAGCGACCACCATCGCACCGTTGTACGAGCCGTTGCCGCCGCCGTTGCGCGTCACTGTGCCGCCGCCCATCACGATCACGACGCCGTCGAACGACGGGTTGCCGCTCATAGTCAGATTGCCGGTCACGACGAGGAAACCCGCGCCGCCGTCCAGCGTGCAGTCACCATCAACAAAGGTAAGCACAGGATTCGTGGCTGTCCCGGCATTGCTGGACATTGAGCCGGCCTGCTTGAAATAACGGCCTTGCGCACGGGCAGTCGTCTCCAGATCGTTTAAGTATTGGCGCGCGTTGTCGGCGGTTTGGAGATAACTTGGCAAGTCCACCGGGAGATAAGGCGCGGGCGGATTGGCGTTGTCCATAACGCCGATCTTGGGATCATCAATGGTGCCGGGTTTTTTGATGCCCGCGTTGGTGCTGGCCAGCGAGCAGTCCATCACGGCGAAGGCTGGGCGCGGCGGTTCTTGCCCGCCCGGTGCGTGATCGAGGCCGGAATAGTTCTTCGCGCCGCTGTTGCCCGTGTCGAAGTCCAACGCTGAGCAATCGTCCGCGCCGCGAATCGTGAGTGTGGCGGGCGCTGCAAAATCGAGATCGGCGCGTTGCACCATCATCTCCAACTGTTTGCGCGCAAAGTTCGTCCCGAAGCCGATGGAGCGGACAACCACCCGGCGCGGTTCGGGCGCGACCACTGTGGCCTGTACCTGTTGCGTCGTCGTCGCCCCGACGGCCGGACAGCCCAAAGCCAATTTGCCCGCAGTCAGGCCCGTCACGGTCAGACTCGTGCCGCCAGCTTTGAGACTCGGAGTGGGCACACTGACGTGGAATAACTCACCGGGGCACAGGTTTGCGGCGGGCGTGCCCAGCGTCAGCTTGTAAACGGCCGTCCCGCTCCAGGGGGCCGTCTGGTTGACGGTCAAGCGGAAACTAACAAATGATCCGACGTTCAGCGGGAGCAGCGCGGCCAGCGTGCTCTTGGTGACTTGGAACGAGCCGAGGTCGGTGGTGGCTGACGGATAGGCGTTGTTGATCGTCGTGCTGGCCTTGGGCAGATAGGTGATGGTCACGTAGTCGGGCGCGACGCCGAGGCGAATCTGGGTCGCGCTGATGATCGTGCCGGGAATGCCGGCCAGCCCGTTGAACTGACCGGACGTGCTATAGGTGACCTGATTGCTGCGGTCAGGATCATAGACGGTGGAACGGAACGAGGTGTCAGGCCCAACTGAGATCAGCCCGTTCGAATTGTACGTCAGCCAGCCGGCCAAGCGGCAAGGACTGGGCGCGGTGGGCGTGTCGGTGATACAGGGAGTGTTGGTCGAGAGGCCCGTGCCGTTCGACAGATCAGGCATGATGGCGGTGCGGAAATTCATCTTTGTGCCGGTGGCGACCGCCGTGCTATGCGCCAAGTTGCCGCGTAGCGCGTTCATGGTCATCTGCAAACCGGCCTCGGCGGCGTAGTACGCCTGTTTCTCAACCGTCGCGTCGATGACGGTCGTGCCCGTGGCGGCTGTTGAAAGAATCAGCGCGCCGCCGGCCGCAAACAGCAGAGTGGCAATCAGCAACGTAGTGATGAGCGCCGCGCCGCGCTCTGTGCGCCGCGCCGGTTGGCTCGTGGCTCGCTTGGTTTTGATTCGCATGGCGGTTACACCTGTCAATTGCTGCACGGGTCTAGTTTAGAAAGAGATCGCAGTGGCGTTGCGCAACTGCACGTCCGAAGTTAGCTGCTGCACGGTCGGCGGCTGATAGCCGACTTGCCCGGCTTGGCCGATAGCCCCCAACTGCACGCAGGCCGTGAGGACGATATAAGTGGCCTGATCGGGCGATACTTCGCTGACGGCCGTGCCGCCAGCAGCCGTGAGCACGTTCGTGATGTCGCTGTTGGTACATGTCGGGACGCCGACCGCCGCCACAGCCGTGGGCGTATAGACAACCTTTTGCGAGTAGTAGTGGATAGTGAACGAGTCGATCCGATTGGCCAGCACGCTCGTGCCGTTGATCGAGCTATTCACGTCGAAGCGCACGACGTAGCGTTGCGCGGTGGCCGTGTCGTTGACATAGCGATAGACGACATCTTCGTCCTGACTGGTGGGCGTGTCAGGCGTCGCGCCGCCGTTGAAACGGTCGGAGTTTGAGAGGATGCGGATCGAGGTGTTGTTGGAGTCGGCGGCGACGATGCCGTTGACCGGCAAGTTGCTCGGCAGCCCGTAACCGGAGTTGGCGATTTCGCGCGTCATGGCGTTCAGCGTGCGGCGCACGTCGGCGATGGCGTCGGACTTGCGATCCTCCCGACTGCGGAGACTAAACGACGCGCTCAGGAGCGTGACGGCGATGCCGGAGATGACCAGTGTCACCGCCATCGCGACGATCAATTCGATCAGCGAGAAGCCGGCTTCACTGTGCCGCTGTTCTCTATTTGTTGTTGTCTGCTTCATTGCAAAGCACCTCGCACGTTAACTCGACCAGAAGAGGCAGCTTAATTCGGCCCGCGCAAAAGGATGGCGCGTTGCGCCGTGACGCTGATCGCACCGGCCGTCCACGGGACGCCGCTGCGCACAGGGGTAACGCTGATTGTGATCGTTTTCATCGTCGGGCGCGTTACGCCGGCAACTGTGACGTTCATTGAATTGGTGATTGTCTTAGTGGCCGTGAAGGGGCGCTTGCTGCTATAGCACGGGGCCGCGGTGGTGCAGAGGGCTGCGTTGCTAGTCGCCGTGAGCAATGCATTGTCCCAATCCACGGCGCGTAACTCTTCCAATTGTTGTTGCGCGACAGCGAGCGCCGTTGCCCGGTCAGCCGCGCCCACGTTATAGCGCACGGCGTAGAAAAAGAGTGAAGCCGCGCCCAAGCCCACAATCATCATGACCAACATGGCAATGGCCGTCTCGATCAGGGTGAAGCCAGCGTTGCCGCGCCGGGCCGGCCGAAGCGGGCGGGCGGACGCATGTTCTGTTCCGGTTGGCTGCATGGATTGCCTCACTGAAGGCTGTGCTCGCTGCATAAATCTGTGTGCCGGGTGGCCGCCCGGCGGCGCTTAATTCGTGACGGTGACGGTGACTGTCGAAGAGCCGCAAGGCGAGGCGAAAGTCACCGTGTGGGTTGTGCCGGCATTGTTGGCGTTCGACGCAATCGAGAACGTCTTCGAGCCGTTGACGCCGATGGCGAACGTGGTTGGCGAGACCACGATAGTGTTGGAACTGCTTGTCGCCGTGACCGTCATCGTGCTGCTGTTGCCGGTCAACTTCACCGTCGTCGTGCCGGTCGTCAGCCCCTTCTTACGCACCGAGACTGAACTAGGGGTCACTGCGATAGTGCAGCTTGGCGGCTGCGGTGTCGGTGTTGGGGTCGCTGTTGGCGATGGTGTTGGGGTCGCTGTAGGTGATGGCGTCGGCGTTGCGGTGGGTGTTGGGGTCGCTGTGGGCGATGGTGACGGTGTTGGGGTCGCTGTGGGCGATGGTGACGGTGTTGGGGTCGGGGTGGGGGTGGGCGTTGAGGTCGGTGTCGGCGTCGGGAACGGCGTGGTATCCAACTCCGGCAGATTGTCTCCGACGTTAGTGTTGAGGGTGACGTCGCCACCCGCAGTCATGTCAACCGTGATGTCCGGCATATAGCCCGTCGCTACGCCCTGACCGTTGACGCCGCGCAGGATGTAGCGAATATTGCCGTCGGGGCGGCCGCGCCAGTCGAAGTTAGCATCGGCCGGAATGGGATTAGTATCGAAGTTGACGCCGGGCGGGAGGGTGATGATACGTATGTCTGCCGCATCAATCGTGCCGTCACCGTTGGCATCCACCGTGCCGTCGTTGTTCAAGTCCATGCCGACTTCATAGCGATTGGCGTCGAGTACCCGTAAGAGCGCGATCCCATGCCGGCGGATAGCATCGGCCCGAACCTTTTCCAGATAGGTCTGCAACTCATGCGAGGCGTTGACCAGGCGCATATTCTCTCGTGCGCGCACGACGTTGATGACGGCGAAGCCTGAGACGATGGCGATGAGCGCCACCGTGATCACGAGTTGGAGCATGGTGAAGCCGCGCTCGTGGTGGAACTGATTTTTTGTCTCGCGCTGGTGCATAGCTGACTCCGGTCTGTGGTGTACCGCCTGTGTCTTAGCGCCAGCCGATGCTCGAAGGCTATCCGGTGGTCGCCTGCTACCTCACATGGCAAGCACAGTGCCAGTTAGGACAATCCGCGTAATAAACGGGCAAACGTGGGTTGGGTCAACTCGCTGTCCTTTGTAGCTTGTCACTAAAGGTGGCACTGTGAGAACTGCCTTCCACACTAGCGCAACGGCGCTACCGCGCCCCGCGCACATGAAGCCGATTACCCACTCCTGTCACCGACGGAAACAGCGCGCGGGCCAGCGCAAGTCAACAGCCGTGCCCGCGCACGCATTGTGGCCGGCACATAAACCGCCGGTTCGCTAGTCGTTTCCGTGTGCGGCCGACAAGCGCACGGGCTGCGGCTTGCTGTTTGCTATGTGAGAGTCTGCGTTGTCGGTACCGGCGCACGCGGGCGAGAGGGCATGCTCGACCAAGTCGCCGGCCGACAACCACACCGGCAGGGAACTGCGCTGCCGCGCGTGCGGCGAAATAAAAAAGCGCGAGCGCGGTTCACCGGGCTGGTGTCCGCGAGGTTCGTTCGCTGGCATGCGTTGCCGCACAGCGCACGTTGGTTGGACGACACAGCGCCCCGGCGGCCCATCATGGGCCGCCGGGGCGCATAAGCTTTGGTAGTAGAGGTCGGAGGTTAGAGATCAGTAAGAAGCAAGTCTTCTACTGATCTCTAACCTCCGACCTCTGACCTCTTTCTTAATTGGGCAGTGCTTCGTACTCGCCGGGGTTGGCTGCTTTAAGCTCCGTAGCGGCGAGGCGCATGGCGAGCGTGTGGGGCGTGTAGGCGAAAGGCGCGGGGCCGCCGTGCGCGTATTGGGTCTCGTTGATGAGGGCGTCCTGCATCTGGCGGAAGCGATAGACGTTGCCGCGTTGATTGAAGACGATGAAGTAAAGCGTCTCGCCCGTCTGCGTGTGCATCTGGCCGACGAGCGCGCTGACGCCGCCGTCGGAGCGGCCGAGCGTGCCCGTCTTGCCGACCACGCTGCCGCGCGAATTGTACGACGTGTAGCGCTTCTGCAATGTGCCGGGATCGACGCCCGCCACCGGCATGATGTCCGACGGCAACAGATTGTGCGCGCTCAATTCCGCGACGAGCGCGCGATAGACCCGCATCATCGCGCGCGGGCTGAGGCGATTAACGCCCAAGCCGCTCGTCGAAGCGAGCCGCACCTCTGCGGGCTGCAAGCCAACCGTGCTGATCAAGAACTGTTGCAACCCGGCGGGGCCGCCCAGCGTGTCGCCCAGCCGCTCGGCCATGAAATTGTTCGAGTAACAGAGCAGCACCTTGAGGATATCGACGAGCGGGCTGGAGCGCTGCGTCAACAATTGATGCGCGCCCGGCGGCACGGGTGCGATGTAGACCGCGCCCATGACGGCCACGCTCGGCGGCGTCTGCAAACTCGCTTGATCGTTAAGAGCCATGCGCTCGTCGAGCCAGGCACGTGTGGCGGCGGCGGGCCGGCGCGTCGCATCGAGCGTGTCGTAGAAGTTATTGCCGGACGCTTGTGTTGACCAGCTATAGTTCATCGTGAATTTTGGCGCGACGATCAAGTCGCCTGTGATCGTGCTGATGCCCAGCCGGTTCAACTCGCGCGCCAGCATGACGGCATGCTCATAGTGGAATGAAGGATCGCGGCCTGAGACGATCAAATCGCCGTTGAGCGTGCCCGTTGCGGGATCGAGCGTGCCGTTCGTCCAGAGGACAGTGGCAAACCGATACTGCGGGCCGAACGTGTGCAGCGCATCGAGCGCGGTGGCGAGCTTGAGCGTCGAGGCCGGGTTGAAAGTTTCGTCCGCCGCATACGCTTTCACCGCTTGTCCGTCGCTCGTCTCCACCAGCAAGCCCAGCCGGCCGTAAACGGGCGTCGGCGTCGGCAACGGTGGTAACAGATTAACCGCGTCGGGCGTAACTGCATCCGGCAGCGGGAACGACGGCGGAAAGGACATCAGCGTCGGCCGGACGAGTGACGGCGTCGGCTGGGCGACGGGCGGTTGTGATTCCTGCGCCGCCGCGCTCAACGCGAACACGGCGAACAGACCAACCATAACGAACGAACGTGTGAATTTCATGTAATACATCCCTTGTCTCTAACAACATGCCCAGAGGCTTTTGCATCATAGCACGCGGAAAGGCGAGCTGCGGCGCGTAAGTTTCAGGCGCATGCGCCCGCGTTTAGATGCGCCGCGCGGTCGAACGGGATGCAGCGCGCTTGTTGCGGGCGCGCGCGGCGTGCGGGCCACTTCATTGACAACGCTCTGAACGCGCTCCTACTATTCACTTGTCGTCAAAGCGGCCCCGCTTTTGACCAAACGTTTAAGTGCGCCCAGACAAACAGCCTGTCACTCTTGCGCGGATGCGCGCGACGCATCGCGAACGCGCGGCGCAGATCGGTGCGCGCCTCGCCGAGTTCGCGGCGGTCGGGCGCGCGGCCACGGACGCGCGGCTGTTGGAAGAGTTGGTCTTTTGCATCTTCACGGCGGGCGCGTCGGCGCGCATGGGGCTGCGCTCAGTCGAGGCCGTGCGGCCCTTGCTTGCGGCCGGCACACACGCCGATCTGGCCCACGCGCTAACGGGCGCACATCGTTATCCGCGCGCCCGCGCCGGCTATATCGTCGTCACCCGCGACTACCTGCGCGCCGATTGCGACCTACGCTTGCGGGCTCGGCTCGACAGTTTCAGCGATCCACTGGCCCGCCGCGACTGGCTTGCGCGCACGCGCGACATCAAGGGCTTGGGCTATAAGGAAGCGAGCCACTTTTTGCGCAACGTCGGGTATCGCGGCTACGCGATTCTCGATAAGCACATTCTGCGCAGCCTCGCGGAGTTGGGCGTCATTGCCGCGCCCGATCCGCCCACGACGCGCACACGTTACCTCGCCACTGAAAACGCCCTGCGCCGGTTCGCGCGCAAGGCGCGGATAGATTTCGACGAACTTGATCTGGTGCTCTGGTCAATGAAGACGGGCGAGATTCTGAAATGATGGTGGGCTGCGGAGGACGCGATGAAGAAAGTTAATCGCTGGGCGCTCGTCGGGCTGACGGCTTGCGCGGTCTGGTTGGGGCTGTTGTCGGGCGCATGTCCGGTTGTGTTCGCGGGCGACCGGGACAAGCCGCGCGCCCGCGCGGAGCGGGCTTTGCGCGAGGGCGAGTTTGGCGCGGCGGAGAAAATCTACCGCGAGTTGATCGCGCTCAACACGAAGGACGCGAACGCGCGGCTTGGTCTTAGCTACACGCTCTACAAGCAACGTAACCTGCGCGACGCTTACGACGCGGCGGCGCGTGTCCTCGCCATTGATCCGACCTCGGCGCGGGCGCACGCGTTGCTTGGCTCGGCCCTCTTGGCCTCCGGCGACTTTCCGCTTTCCGTCGAAGAGTTTCGCACGGCCCTTAGCTTCAAACAGGATGAAGCGTTGGCCATTGCCGGACTCTCGATGATTAATTTCTACGAGAACCGGCCGCAGGTTGCGCTCGCCGGCCTCCGCCGCGCGCAAGAGATCGAGCCGGACGAACCGGATTTTATTTTCAACTACGCGCAGGCCGCCGCACGCTCGGATCGTTACCGTGAAGCAGCCGACGCTTACGAACGTTTCCTCCGCATCGCCCCGCGCACGGATGCCGACCGGCGCGCACGCATCCGCGGCCTGATTGATTTCCTCCGCTATCTCGGTAGTCAAAACGGTCTCTACGACACGGGTGGCCCGGCGCGCACCGTGATCCCGTTCGAGTTGGTCAACAACCGGCCCATCATTCAGGTGTATATCAACGGCAGCAAGCAGCCGCTGCGCTTCGTCGTGGACACTGGGTCGGGGATGTGCGTGATGTCAACTGGCGCGGCGGAGCAACTGGGCGTGCGGCCGGTAGCGCGCGGCGGGCTGGCGCGGGCGGTGGGCGGTGGCGGGCGCTTCGAGATCGTCTATGGCTTTCTCTCGGCGCTGCGCGTGGGCGACGCGCGCATCACCAACGTGCCGATCTATCTGCGCGAGTTCCACAACACGCAGGAGCCGGTGGACGGCTACATCGGTCTCTCCGTCCTGGCCAAATATCTCGCATCGATTGACTACGGCAAACACGAGATGCTGCTCGTGCGCGACGACCAGCCACGGCTGCCAACGCAGTCACAGTCAGCCCAAACGGCGCAATCAACTGGCCAACCGACGCCCGCGCCCCAACTGACGCCTACGCCGTTGCCGCCGGGCGTGTTCGAGTTGCCGATCCGCGCCACGTCGAGCGGTTTCTGGTCGGGCGCGATTAAATTCGACGGCGTCGAGCAACCGCTCAACTTCATCGTGGACACCGGCGCGAGCATCTCTGTGGTGGCGACCGCGCTGACGCAAAATCAAGACCTCGCGCGCTACGTGCAGCCGACGCGGCTGAAGGTGTTCGGCGCGGCGGGCGTCTCGGACGATGTGCAACTGCTCATGCTGCCGCACGTCGCGCTCGGCACCTATACGCACCCGTCGCTCTCGGCCGCGGTGCTCGACATGGAGCCTATCAACGAAACGTCTGGCTTCGAGCAGAACGGCATCATCGGCGGCAACATCCTGCGCTTCTTCCGCGTGACCTTCGACTTCCAACTCGCCGTCGTGCGGCTCGAATTGCTCGCCGGCAACAAACTGCCCGCGCCCGCGCGCGATGCGTCTATCGCCGTGCAGGCCGTGCCATGAAGCAAAGCCTCTACCTCGAAACCTCCGTCGTCGGCGCGTATCTCGACAACGGCGAACCGTTCCGCCGCGACTTAACGATCCGCTGGTGGGAGCGCGAGTTGGACGAGTATCGCGCCGTTGTCTCGCCGCTCGTCTTACGCGAACTTGAGCGCGTGCCCGAGCCGCACCGCACCGGTTATTTGAAACTCGTCGCGCCCCTGCAACAGGTGGAACTGACCGACGAAGCCGCGATCCTCGCCGATGGCTACGTCTCGCGTGGTATCTTTCATCGCAAGTATCTAGGCGATGCACTGCACGTGGCGCTTGCCTCCGTGCATAAAATTGATTATCTAGTGACGTGGAACTTCGGGCATCTGGCGAACGTGCGCCGGCAAGCGCGCATCCGGCTCTTCAACACAGCCGCGGGCTTCTATGTCCCGATGATTGTCACACCCGAATTTTTAGTCTCGGAGGCGACGGAGGTTAAGTCGGAATGATGCATGATGAATGATGAATCAATAAACGTTCATCATTCATCATTCATCGTTCATCCTTTCGCTCATGTACCCACGACCCAGATTTCTGGAAATGCTGCACGCGATCCGCGAGGAGATGGCGCGCGAAGCAGACTATGATATGGAATTGTTCGCCGAGTTTGCGCGCACCGGTGTGCGACCCGCGCACGGCCCCGCGCACAACATCCGGGGCCTCCGCACGCGCGCGCCCCGCGCCGAAGTGAATGCCGCCGAGCCGAAAGCAAGTAAGCCAAAGAGACGGGCAGCAAGATAAGAGGTCAGAGGCTAGAGGTTAGAGATCAGTTGAAACAGTTTCCACCGACCTCTGAACGCTAATCTCTGACCACGCCGACAAGATTATGGAAGAGACGTTTGAAGCTATCGGGCTGGACGTGCCGAGCGAGAAGGATTTCAATTACCTCGCGGAGCGGGCCGGCGATCAGGGCGAGGCCACACAGTTGCTCCGGCGCGGCGCGGTGCTGCATGGTCGTTGCTGGAAGTTGGGTGAAGGGCTGGAAGTCTGGACGGTCTTGTACGAGTCCGGCACGGGCGACATTTTCTACGCCGATTGCCGGCCCGGCTTTCGCGCCCGCTACACGCAACGCATTAGTCCCTGGGCGCTGACCGAGTACGACGAAGAGGGCGAGGCCATCGTGCATGGCTACTGCGACGGCACAGACACCGAAGTGCTATTCGAGTTGCAGAATCTGACCGAGGTCGGCCCGGCAGGTTTCCGCGCGCAAGAGTTACACATCGGTTTGTGCGGGCTGGCGTACCATGCGCGCGTCTGTCAACGCGCCGAGCGCACGCGCTGGCAGACACTCGAAACTTGCGCGCCCACTCGCGCCGCGCACGAGAACGATTGGAGCCTTTGCGGCCGCGTCCTTTCCTTCAAGCCCCTGCGCAACCCGCTCTCCGGCAGTGAACTCTACTGGGCGTATCTCGATCTCGATTGCCTGAAACTCGAAGTGCTGATCAACCGGCGCTCATTGCGCGGCGAGCTAACGGTCGGCGCGACCGTCGCCGCCGAAGTTTGGCTGCAAGGGCACGTGCTAGATAGCCGCGCCCTGCAATCGCGCTACGAAGGCTTCGACCGCACCTACACGTCCGCCAGCATGTGGGCGCAACTGCGACGGAAGAATTAACCATAGTAGTTAGTGGCCAGTGGTCAGTCTGGTAAATTCTACTGGCTGCTGTTTGCTGATTACTTAATGATGAAACGTTTTGCCCTTGTCGCCCTCATCCTCTGCGCCCTCTCTGCCGCCGGTCTCTATTTTTTTAATCAATACTGGATACATCGCTACGATGTGCTGATCGCCCGGCAAGCGAGCATCTACCGGCTTGACCCGCTCCTGGTGTGGAGCATCATCTATGAGGAGACTTACTTCCGGCCGTGGCAGACGGGTGAGGCGGGCGAGATCGGTTTGATGCAGGTGACGCCGACGGTCGGGCGCGCGTGGGCGGCGGAGACCGGCATGCACGAGTTCGAACGCACGATGGCGCGCGAGCCGGCAAGCGCCTTGCGCGACCCGGAACGCAACATACAGATTGGCTGCTGGTACCTGGAAAAAATCTCGAAGGATTATCGCGCCGAACCGGGTGCGGAGGCGCGCACGCTCGCCGCTTACAACGCCGGCCCGAGCCGCGCCGCCGAGTGGAATCACACCGAACCGCGGCAGCCGCCGCTCACCGCCGAACAATTCATCGCGCGCATTGATTTCCCCACCACGCGCGCCTACGTCACGCGCATCCTCGCCCGCTATCGCGCGATCAAAGCGAGTAGCCCGGCCGCCGTTGATAACCATAATGCCGGGCGCGTGGGCGGGGCGCGGCCGTGACCTATCGCGAACTGCTCGCGCGCAACGCGAACGTGCGCCGCTTGTGGTCAGGGCAAGTTGTCTCGGAGATCGGCGACTGGCTCAACAATATCGCCGTGCTCGCGTTGGCGTTATCGTTAGCGGGCCCCGACCGGCAAGGCCGCGCCATCGCCGTCTATGCCATCGCGCGGCATTTGCCGCTCTTCGTGTTCGGGCCGGTCGCGGGCGTCGTCGTGGATCGCCTGGATCGGCGGCGCGTCATGATCGCGGCGGATGTGGTGCGCGCCGCGCTTGCGCTCGGCTTTATCCTCGCGTTCAGATTTTCATCGCTCACGCTTATCTATGCGGTCGGCGCAGCGCTCTTTTCGGTCTCCGCCTTTTTCAATGCGGCCAAGCGCGCCACGATTCCCGTGCTGGCGCGCGGTGCTGACGAACTGCTTACAACCAACTCGCTCTCCGCTTCGACGACCGCCGCGACCATCGCCATCGGCTCCGCGCTCGGCGGCCTCGTCGCCACCTTCGTGGGCCGCCAATCCGTCTTCATCATCAACGCGCTTACCTTCCTCGTCTCCGCCATGATGATCTGGCGCATCAGTCTGCCCGTCCGCGCCCGCGCTGTTGTCGCGGCCGTTGACAGTCCCTCATTGTTGCGTCGTTCGGTGCTAGACTTTCGCGCGGGTCTGCGTTATGTCCGCAACGATGGCCTGCTCGCGGCCATCTTCATCGTCGCGGCCGGTTGGGGCTTGGGCAATGGAGTTGCACGGGCGCTCTATAGCGTGTTCGGCGCACGGTTGGGCACGGCGGCGGCGCAAGGGTTGGTCGCGCGGCCGCAAGACTTCGGCATCTCCGTGCTGTTCGTGGCGATGGGCGTGGGCGGCGTGCTCGGTGCGCCGCTGGCCCGGCGCTTCAACGCGGCGGGCGATAGCTTGGGCGCGCGCATGGGCCGCTCGCTGCTGCTCGACGGTTGCGGGCTTGTCCTCTTCAGCTTCATGCCGAACCTGTGGGGCGCGGGCGCGGTGCTGATCGCGCGCGAGATGAATTTTGCGATCTGGTGGACGGCGCAACAGACGCTCATCATGCGCCGCACCGAGAACGCTTATGCGGGCCGTGTTTTCGCGTCTTACGAAACGCTGACGACGCTGATGATGGTCGGCTCGATGTATTTTGCCGGCGCGGCCGCCGACGCCTACGGCATCCGTGTCGTTGCGGCCACGGGCGGGGCCGTTGTCGCCTCGGCCGGCTTATTGTGGTTTGTGTTGCGCCGCACGGCCGCACGGCGCAACGCGGTAACGGCAGTCCCGGTTAAAGACTAATGCTTAACATTTATTGCGCCGACTGGGTCATCCCCGTAGCCACGCCGCCGCTTGTGGACGGCGCGGTCGCGGTTGACGGCACGCAGATCGTCGCCCTGGGGCCGCGCGCCGATTTAGTTAAACAATTTCCGGCTGCGCCCGTCGAAGATTTTGGCGCGGCCGCGCTCATGCCGGGGCTGATCAATTGTCATTCGCATCTTGAGTTGACGGCCATGCGTGGCTATCTCGAAGCGGAGGAGCAGGACTTCTTCGCGTGGCTGCGCAAGCTAACCGGGGCGCGCATGCTGCGCATGACGGCGGCCGATCTGCGCGTGGCGGCGACGTGGGGCGCGCTTGAAGCGGCGCGGGCGGGGGTCACTTGTGTGGGCGATGCAGCAAGCAGTGCGGCGGCGAGCATCGGCGCATTGAAAGAGGTGGGCCTCCGCGGGACGGTCTATCAGGAAGTGTTCGGCCCCGACGCGCGTATGGCCAAAGAGCAGTGGGCCAAGGCACACGAGCAGATCGAAGCGTTGCGTGCTACTGAGACGAAGCTGGTGCGGGTCGGTGTCTCGCCGCACGCGCCCTACAGCGTCAGCGCGCCGTTGCTGGAACTGATCACCGATTACGCACTGGCCGAACAACTGCCCGTGATGATGCACGCGGCTGAGTCTGAAGCGGAGACGCTACTGCTCCGCGATGGGCTAGGCGTGTTCGCTGCCGACTACGCGCAACGCGGCATCGCCTGGCGCGCACCGGGCCTCTCGCCGGTTCAATATCTGGCGCAAGTCGGCGTCCTGCGCGCACGGCCCCTGCTCGCGCATTGCATCCGCGTTGACGACGCGGACATCGAGACGATCAAGCAGGCGGGCGCGTGTGTCGCCCACTGTCCGCAGTCAAACGCCAAACTAGGGCACGGGCACGCGCCATATCACAAATTCTTACATCTCAAGCACGGTCTCGGCAGTGATTCAGTCGCGAGCAATAACACCTGCGACTTGTTAGCGGAAGCGCGGGCGGCGTTGTTGATGGGCCGGGCCGCCGCGCCCCGTGCGCTCGACGTGTTGACCGCGCAGCAAACTCTGTTCGATGCGACCACTGGCGGCGCGGCCGCGCTCGGCTATGGCGCGCAGACGGGCGCGCTCGCGGCGGGATTGCAAGCCGACCTGATCGTTGTGCGACTCGACGGCGCGCACCAATTGCCCGTCCACGATCCTGTCAGCGCGCTCATCTTCGCTTCGTCTGGCCGCGATGTCGTGTTGACGGTGGTGGCGGGGCGCGAAATTTTCCGCGCCGAGCGCGTGCTGACAGTTGATGAGGCGGGTTTGCGGGCGCGAATGATAGAGATCGGCGCGCAGTTGGCGTTGGTTTGAGTCCGGTTGCCTGGTTGCCGGTGTTTAGCCGGCGCAGTATGCGGGCGGAAACTTGTCGCCGGGCAATTATGGTGCGCTCGCAGTGATCGTAAATTTAATGTCGCGGCTACTTTCCGCCAACTTTTGATCTGCACTGTTGTAGGCTTCAACTTGCCAACGATAGACGCCTTGCTGGAGCGGCTTATCAGGTACGAAAGATGTCGCTTCGATGCGCTCGTTAATGTAAGGCGAGGTGATGCTCGCCTCCTCCGGGAAGATGCTGAATTTGTAATAAGCCGCGGCCGGATACGCCTCCCACTTCAACTCTAGGTTTTGCGCGCTCGTCTTGGCCCCCGCTTTCGGGTTGAGCAACTTCAAATCGCTTTTGAAAAGATTAGTCGGCGCGATGAACAACGTCTTATCGGCCGTGATTTCGTATTTACGGGCGCTGATGCCGGCGATGCCCGCCGCTGCGAAGATGTAAGAATCGGTGTCAAATACCTGCGCTAATAACCCTTCATACACTTTCGGTTCCACATTGGTAATGACATATTCGCCGTCTTTGTCCGTCCGCGCCATATAGGTTTTGCCGCCGCAACCGCCGAAGTATTGGTTGAACGTCTCGCATAACTTAACCTCGATCTGCGCGACCGGCTGGCTGTTGTACAAAACTTTGCCCTGCACATTGCCGGTGCCGGGCGCAGGTTTAACCTTCTCAACTCCGGTTACGCTGCTGCCATCGCCGGGCACGGGCGAAGATGAGTTGTTCGCGGTGCTTACCGGCGGCGCACTCTGGTTGCTACTCCTGCAACCCGGTAACGAGATGGCTGTAATGATGCAGAAGCCGACAATTAGCAATTTACCGTTTGCCATAACGTGAGCCTTTCTGTTGCGCCCTAGGAGCCTTGACCCGATATTGTATCTTGCGCTGTTGGCTTGGCAGCAGCTTGACCGGCTGCCGCCGTTAGTCCGTGAGTTTCTGCTTGTCGCTTTGCTGGCGTTGCTTCACTTCTTCAACCTGTTCTCTCAGGAACATGAGATGGAAGCGCAGGATAAGTTTGCCATCCTTATTGAGCTTGAGACTCTGTGCGAAGTCTTGCCGCGCGGCGCGCTCGTCCCCGGCGAGCAGACTGGCATAGCCGCGACTCGCGTAGGCAAATGAAGCTTGACCGTTGTCGGGCTTGAGTTGCAGACCGTTATTGAAGTCTGTGATCGCGCGGGTGATTTCGCCTTTAACGAGCAGGGCATTGCCGCGCCGGAAGTAGTAATCGGGGTTGCCCTGATAGCAGGCGAGTGCTTTGTTGAAATCCTCAATCGCTGATTCGACTTCGAGCCGGTGGGCGCGTATGTTGCCGCGCCGCGAGTAAGTCTCGGCCACGTCGCGGTCGTTATGCGCCACGTCCGGATTGAGCGCAAGGGCTTGGTCAAAGTCGCTGAGCGCGCCGGGCAGATCGCCTTTCGCGCGCCGCACGCCGCCGCGTTTGACATAGATATCGGCGGCATTAGGCTCGGCAGCGAGCGCCTTGTCGTAAGCGGTGAGCGCACCTTCGAGATCGCCGCGGAGGAAGCGATCCGCGCCACGCTTCAACGAGTCTTGCGCGGCGCGGGGTTGCTGTTGCGCTTGCGCGGTGATGAGGGCGACGACGAGCGAGAGCAGGGCGAGCGTCAGGCGTGCGCGTTGCATCGAAAACCTCCGCCAACTGAACTGGACGTAAAGGACTGGGGTGACGAGGCAAACTTAGGGGAGCGAGTGCGGTTTGTCAATGAAATAACAGTCCGTGGTTAGTGGGCAGTTGTTCGATATGTTCGTTGCGCGGGTTGAATGCTGAAGGAGCAATTAACAACCAACGTAACTAAAGAGCCGTTGACCACCAACCACGGACAGCTTTTATTACCGCGCGGCCGTGAGCGCTTCGTCGAAGATGTCGAGCGCTACGTCCACATGCTCGCGTGTGAGGATGAGCGGCGGCGACCAGCGGATCGTGTTCGGGCCCGCGCCGAGGATGATCAAGCCGCGCTCGAAGCACGCTATCTCCACGCGGTCGCGCAACTCCGGCGCAGGCTTCATCGTCACGCGATCCGTGACGAACTCGACGCCGAGCATCAGGCCCATACCGCGCACGTCGCCAATGCAGTCGTGCTTGGGCATTAACTGCTCAAGCCCCGCTTTCAAGTACGCGCCCACGTCCGCGCTGTTGGCGACAAGTTCACGCTCAAGCAATTCGATGGTCTTCAACGCGGCGGCGATGCAGACCGGGTTGCCGCCAAAAGTCGAAGCGTGCGCGCCCGGTTTCCAGTCCATCAGATCGGCCCGCGCGACGCATGCGCCGATGGGCAGACCCGAGCCGATGCCTTTGGCGATGGTGATGATGTCAGGTTTGAGATCATAATGATCGGCGGCGAACATCTTGCCGGTGCGCCCCATGCCCGATTGCACCTCGTCCACGATCAGCAGAATGCCATGCTCATCGCAGATGCGGCGCAAGCCGTGTAAGAACTCCTTCGGCGCGGGGATGTAGCCGCCCTCGCCTTGCACGCATTCGATGACGATCCCGGCCACCTCTGCGGGCGGCGTTGTGGTCTTAAAGAGCCGCTCCGTGATCCAATTAAGACAGGCATTGCTGACGGCCGCCGGATCGGGCGCGCCAGTAGCATCGCCCGTGAACGGATCGCGGAACGTGTTCGGATAGGGCACATGCACCACGTCGAGCGCCTGCCGTTTGAAGCCGAGCCGTTGCGCCACGCGCGACGAAGTTAACGACAGCGAGCCGAGCGTGCGCCCGTGAAAACTATTGAAGAAGCCAATGAACTTCTCGCGCCCGGTCGCGTGCATGGCGAGCTTGAGCGCGGTCTCGACGGCTTCCGTGCCGCTGTTGGCGAAGTGTGTGCGAGTTGGTGAAGGCACAGGCACGATCTCGTCGAGTTTTTGCGCGAGCGCGGGCATGTGGCGATAGTAATAATCCGTGCCGCACATGTGGATTAGTTGTGCGGCCTGATCCTGAATCGCTTTGACCACCTCCGGGTGACAATGGCCGGTCGAGCAGACGGCGACACCCGCGTTGCAATCGAGGAACGTGTTGCCGTCCACATCCGTGACCCAGACGCCGGCGGCGCGCTCGGCCACAAGCTTGAACGACGGGCGCGGATACGAGGGCGTGACGTACTGTTGATCGGCGGCGATGATCTCTTGCCCCTTGGGGCCGGGCAGGGCGGTCTTAATCTCGGGCCGTCTCGGCGGCGCGCTGATAGTGGTAGCCATATTACTTTTCTCCTTACAAACGAACAGGCAAACGATTTGAAATTTCAAATTTGAGATTTGAAATTCCAGCAGGATGATGAAAGAAGAAGTGTGGACGGCTAACCCGCGAAGATATTCGCGCGGATGTCGAGCGGGCGGAGATGAAAGGAAAGACGTTTAAGCATGATGACGATCAAGGGCGCATAAAACGCTTGACGCTGGTTTGGCAGACAGCGCGAGCCGCACTCGCTGTTGGGCCAGCCGCAGGTGTTCAGACAGTGCGCTGCTTGCTGGCGAGCAGCCAGAAGAACAGCAAACAGATAAAGCCAAGCGCGAAATCGGCGATGATGTCAAAGCTGCTGCTGTGCTGCACGAGACGCAGCACGCCGATGGCGATTGATAGCACCCCGGCGACAGCTTGGAGTTTCGGCATGAATCTTAACTTGGCCATAAGTTGTTTAGTCTCCACGCAGGCGCGGTAATCCTACCACTATGCGCCGCGTCGTTTCCAGCGCACGCCGTCGCGTGTGTCTTCGAGGGTGATGCCACGATTGCCGAGTTCGTCACGGATTTCGTCGGCGCGGGCGAAATCGCGCCGCCGGCGCGCTTCCTGTCTTTCGTCTATGAGCACCTGAATTTCGGCGTCAAGCATCCCGGCTTGCGGCGGGCTGAAGATGTTGAAGACTGAATCGAAGCGCGCGATGAGCGCGAGCAGATCGCGTTGATCGTCGGCCCGCAAGACGCAATCGGCGAGCGCGGTATTGACCTCGCGCGTGAGATCGTGGATCGCGGCGAGCGCGACCGACGTGTTGAGATCGTCGTCTAAGCCCGCCTCGAATTGTTCGAGTGCGCGGGCGGCGGCGGCGCGCATCCGCGGGTTGCTGCCCGCTTCAAGGCGCGCGGCGGCCAGGCGCGTGCGAAAATCTTGCAAGCTGGCGACGGTCTTCTCAATGCCGCGCAAGCCCTCGACGGTAAAGTTGTACTGCTTGCGATAGGGCGCGCTGATGAGCGAATAGCGGATCGCGGCGGGCGTGAAGCCCTGCGCGGTTAGATCGCCGAGCGTGAAATAGTTGCCCTTCGATTTGGACATCGACTCGCCGTTGATCTTGAGATGTTCGCCATGCAGCCAGTAGTTGACGAACGGCTGGCCGGTCGCGCCTTCGGACTGCGCGATCTCGTTCTCGTGATGCGGGAAGATGAGATCGACGCCGCCGCAGTGGATGTCGAACGTCGCGCCGAGATACTTCATGGACATCGCCGAGCATTCAATGTGCCAGCCGGGCCGGCCGCGCCCGATCTCTGTCGTCCACGCCGCGCCTTGCTCATCTTCGACAGCTTTCCATAAGGCGAAATCGCGCGCGTCCTCTTTGTCGTACTTGTCCGTGTCCACGCGCTCGCTGCCGCCGACGATGTTGCCCGCGAAGTTGATCTTCGAGAGCTTGCCGTAAGTGGGGAATGACTTGATGCGGTAATAGATCGAGTCGTCGGATTTATACGCGTGCCCGTTAGCTTCGAGTTGCGCGATGAGCGCGGCCATCTCGTTGATGTGCTGCGTGGCACGGGGCGCAACCTCGGGCCGCTCGTTGCCGATGGCGTCAAAATCGCGCCAGAAGGATTCAATATAGGGCGCGGTGTATTCGTCAATCGAGACGCCTTTGCTCTCCGCCTCCGCGATGATGCGGTCGTCCACGTCCGTCAGATTCATGACGTGCGTGACCTTGTAGCCCTTGAACTTCAGATAGCGGCGCAGGATGTCGCCGAACAAAAACGAGCGCAGGTTGCCGATATGCACGACGTTCCACACAGTCGGGCCGCACAGGTACATCCGCGCCTCGCCCTCAACGATGGGGCGGAATTCTTCGAGTTGACCGGAGAGCGTGTTCTGAAATCTCAGCATATTTAATGGCGGCGACGCGAACGCGGCTTGTGTTGGTTCGGCGGCACAAAATCGTAAGTAAGGAGGCCGGTGATTCTTACCGGCTGCCCTGATAATTGCGTCGGTGAGAAACGGGCCTGCTTAGCTGCTCGCACTGCTGCCTGCTGCAACAATGGATGGCCTGACGTGGCATGCGCTGAGATAACTTTACCTGTCTTATCTACTATGACCTGAACACCGACAATCCCTTGCGGCAATGGATTAGCCATAGCTATCGGTGGATAAGAGGGCTGCGGCTTGCTGATCGCCTTGTCATTGATCACGCCCATCGGAATTGGTTCGCTTGGGGGCGAAACCGATAACATTGAATTACTGCCCGTTGCCGGTTGTGGCGCAACCGGCATGGCTTGACTGGATGTAATTTGCTGCTCCTTGCTATCCACCGCACGCGCACGCAAGTTGCCCCAAGCTATCATTGTGCCGATGACGAGACTGAAGGCGATGATGCGGAGCGGATAGCGTTGCATCTGAAACCTCTTTCCAAACTGTTATTGCCTACCGACTATGCAGAGTCTAGGCAAGGACGGGGCGCGCGTCAAACTGGATGTTTAGAAAGAGAAACTGTGCCGATCATTCGGCGCGGAAATGTGTGAAGCCCGCGGGCTGCAAGGAACGGATGCGACCGGCCATGCGAATTTTCAGACCAGCAGACTGTGCGCGCACTTCGCCGATGAGTGTGATGGGGACGCCGCCTAGTGCGTGTGGTAGGCGGGCGGCGTGCTGAGGGCGTGTGGTGAAGAGTAGTTCGAAGTCTTCGCCGCCGTGTAGCGCGAGGGTGAGCGCGTCGGGTGGGGAGAGTCCCGCTTGCGCGAGCAACGGATCAATCGGTAACTGGGCCGCGTCGATGAGCGCGCCGACGCCACTTGCGTGGCAGAGGTGCGCGAGGTCGGACGAGAGACCGTCACTGAGATCGATGAGCGCGGTGGCGAGCCGTTTGTCGCCAAGTAGTGCGCCCCATGCGAGGCGCGGTTCGGGTTGCTGTTGGCGGCGGATTAGTTGCGCGCGTGCGTCCGCCGGGCGCGCGGTGGCGGTGCTGGGCGGCGTCTTTGCTTGACGTGCGCGCTGACCGGCTTCGAGGAGTTGTAGTCCGGCCGCTGCGCCGCCGAGTGTGCCGGTGACGAAAATTTGATCGCCGGGGCGTGCGCCTGTGCGCAAGATGGCGCGGCCGCGTTTCGTCTCGCCGAGCAAGATTGAGTCGATGACGATGTGTGCCGGCGTGCGCGATACGTCGCCGCCGACGAGCGCGACGCCGGTGCGGGCGGCGAGCGCGAAGAAGCCGTCGTAGAATTCTGTGAGAAAGCGCGTGCGCCACACATCGACCGGCACGCCGACCGAAAGAAGCGCCCAACACGGCCGCGCGCCCATCGCGGCGATGTCAGAGAGCGAGACGGCCAGAGCTTTGTGGCCGAGTGCGGCGGCGGGCGTGTAGGCGCGGCGAAAGTCTATGTCTTCGACGAGCAGGTCGGTGGTGATGACTGTATTGCGGCCGGTGCGTTGGGCGAGCAAAGCGGCGTCATCGCCGATGCTTGTGAGTAGTGATGAAGGAGAAGCTATGAGCGCGTCGTTATGTTGGCGGGCGCGCTGGCGTATGTGCTGAATGAACGCGAACTCATCGTCTGCGATAGCCTTCGTCCTCGCATCCTGTCAGAGTTGGCGGCGCATTGAGTCGAGACCGGCCTGGATGGTTTCGAGCGAGGTAGAGAAGGAGAAGCGCAGCTGCCCTTCGCCGTGCGGGCCGAAGACGACGCCGGGGACGGTAGCGACCTGCGCGCGTTCGAGCAGCAACTCGGCGGCCGTGCGGCTGTCGGGGTGGATGCTCGTTGTGTCGGGGAAAGCGTAGAACGCACCGGCGGGGGCGGCGCAGGTCAAGCCGAGTTCGTTCAACCCGGCGACGAGCAGATCGCGCCGCTCTGCGTAGGCGGCGCGCGTGGCGGCGAAATAATCGGCGGGCGTGGCGAGGGCGGCGAGCGCGGCCCATTGCGTCGGGGTGGAGACGCCGTTGGTCGAGTAGAGCAATGTCTTGCGCAAACCCGTCATCCACGGTTCGGGCGCGACCGTGTAACCGATGCGCCAGCCGGTCATTGAGTAGGATTTCGAGAGCGTGTAGCAGGTGAGCGTGCGTTCGTACATGCCGGGCAGCGCGGCGATGGAGACATGTTCGCCTTCATAGACGAGGTCTTCGTAAGCTTCGTCGGCGATAACGATCAGATCGTGTGCGCGGGCAAACGCGGCGACCGCTTCGGCTTCGGCGCGGGTGAAGACCACGCCGGTCGGGTTCTGTGGCGTGTTGTAGTAGAGCGCACGGGTCTTGGTGGTTAGATGGCGCGCGAGCGTGGGCGCGAAACCGACGGCGCGGGCCTCGTCGGTCGAGACGAGGACAGGGTGCGCTTCGCAGTTGGCGATTAAATCTTTGATCGGCGTCCAGTAGGGCGAAAAGACCAGCACTTCGTCGCCGGGGTTGACGACGGTCTGGAACGCGCCGAAGAGGCCTTGCATGCCGCCGTTCAGCACAACCACGTCTTCGACTGCGGCCGGGAGCGCATTGCGCTCGCGCACCTTCTCGACGATGGCGGCGCGCAGTTCCGCAATGCCGGACGAAGGCGCATAGCGCGTTTTGTTGTCGCCGAGCGCGCGGCGCATGGCTTCCTTGACGTGTTCAGGCGTGTCGGGAAACGGTTCGCCGCCCTCGAACTGATAGACGTTTGCGCCCGCCGCGCGTAGCGCCATCACGCGATTGCGGATCTGCACGATGTCGGAGAAGCCGACCCGCTCCAAGCGTGTGGCCAGACGAAAAGCGGTCGAAGCTGTGGACACGGGTTGCGTTGAACCTCCGAACTAAGCCGACTTGTGCAAGACAACGGATTATAGCCCGCCACTACGGAGAGCGTCCAACGAGCTTTGCGATGCTTGGCCCCGCACATGCGTTGATTGCCGCATACATGAACGGAGACAAGCCCTGCCACGACAAATGTACTGCGCGTGCATCGTTTCGTTGAGCAGATAGTGTTGTGGTTAATCCATATCGTGCAGCGCAATGCTTTAGTGCAGCCGCGCCTCTGTTGCAATTCCGTTATGATTTGCCGACGCACGCGCGGAAAACCCTTTGAAAGTTTGCAGCCGGAGGAAGGCTTGGCCGTATTGCTACGTCCCGCTGAATTTCAGGAACATGAGTTGCTAAGTTATCGGGCAGGCTTGATAGATGGAATCTGGCGAAGAGTGAAGGAGAAACTAACACCATGACAATGAATGGCAAAATTTTAGCGGTTGGACTCTCGGCGGCGTTGCTCGGCGGCACAGTGGTGGGACTCGTTAACAACAGGCATAACGTGGACACCAATACCCCTGTGGCCTCGCAGCGTCTGACCACGCAGGACGCAGCCACACAGCCAAACACGACTGATGCACGTTATGACAACGGGCAAGTCGCGCTTAACACGGCGAACGATCAGAATCTGTCGGCCGATTATCGCACCGGCTTCAACGACGGCTTCGATGCGGCCCGCAGCGGGGCGACTTCAGCGCGAACGACAGTTATCCGCGAAGTGCCGACCGCCTCGCGGGTCGCTTATCGCAGCGCACCGACGCGGACACGCACCGGCCGCAGTTCGCGGCAGGCTTATTACGACTATCAGCCGCGCAGCCGTAGTTTCTGGCAGAAGCACCGCGATAAGTTGAGCGTGGCGGCGGGCGCGGGCGGCGGCGCGTTGCTCGGCGGTCTGATCGGCGGCAAGAAGGGCGCGGCGATTGGCGCGTTGGGCGGCGGCGCAGGTGGCGCGCTCTACACGTACAAGATTCGCAACCGTAACCGCAGATACTAAGTGCGCGGTCAAACATAATGCAGCGGAGCGGATAGAGAGCCGTGGCACATAAAGCTTCAGCAATCTTAATCGCACTGCTAATCGCATACGGGGCAGCTTCCATAGCGGGGGCTGCCCCGTTGTCTGCGCACACGCAGGTCTCACGTATTCAACAAACCTTCGGCGGCGCACGCACACTGCCCGCACCCGTGCGTTTCCGCGAAGAACCAGGCCGTGGGCTGCTCGTCCGCGCGTGGCTCAACGGCACAGGCCCTTACACAGTCGCACTCGACACAGGCGCGGGCGCAAACATCATCTCGCCGCGCGTCGCCCGTGCAGCCAACGTGAGTTTCACGGGCAGCCGGCCCGTTTCGATCAGCGGCTTGAGCGGCGTGCAAGGTGGGACGGGGCGCGAAGCTGTTATCCGCAGCCTCGCGCTCGGCGAGGCAAACAATCAACTGCCTGCACACGGCATAGTATTGGTCACTGATTCTTTGCCGCCCGATCTTGACGGCGTCCTTGACCCGACCGAAAGTTATTACCCACTCGGTTATACGATTGACCTGCCCGCCGGCTTGGTCAGCGCCTTCGATCCGGGCGGTACGCCGTTGCGCATTAATGACGCGCCGCCCGACGGCACAATCGTCCAATGGCTCGCGGACGGCGCGGGTCGTCGCCCGTTTGTTCGACTCGACAACGGCCGCCGCGCGCTGCTCGACACCGGCTCCAATTTCGGTCTCGCCATAGACGAAACAGCCGCGCGGGCATTCGGCGTCGGGGCAGACGTGGGCCGCGAGCGCGCGGGCGTGCGCGACCTCGGCCGCGGGCACGTCGCCGCCCGCCGCATCGCGCCCGTCACGGTGCAAATCGGCGGACTGGTCTTGCGCCGCATCCCGACCGATTTGCTCTTCGGCGCGGCCGCCGATGCGCCCGTCATTCTGGGGCGCGATGCGCTCCGGCCCTTCCGCCTGACATTCGACCCCATCAACCGCCTCATCCGGATCGCAGCCCGCTAATACACAACGCAGCTACCGACCGTTCAGAAAAGACTTCAAGCTAACGGGCGCAACTGTCAGACTGTCGTTCGTTTAATTCCCGCGCCAAGATGATTGACATGCCACAGTCGCGTGAGTAACATGGCGGCGGCGTGAGGTCGGCGCGCGGTCGTGTAAGGCGGCACAATTGACGACCGGCTGCAATTATTCCGTCAACTCATCCACGTTAAAAGGTCGTCCGCAGTATGAACCGAGCAGCCGTCTACATCCCGGAAAAACTCTTCTTCAAGATCGGCGAAGTGTGCGACATCTCCGGCGTGCAGGCGCACGTGTTGCGCTATTGGGAATCAGAATTTCCCATGCTCGCGCCGCAGAAGAATCGCGCCGGGCAGCGCACCTATCGCAAGCGCGACGTGGAGATGGTCTTGCGCATCAAGGAACTGCTCTACGAAGACCAGTACACCATCGCCGGCGCAAAGAAGAAATTGCACACCGACCTACGCGGCGCAAGCAAACTCAAAGTCGTCACGCCCGACATGACCGCCGCCAACATCAACACCGACGACACGCGCGAGCCGACTCTGCCGCCGCCCGTCATGCCTGCTGCGTCATCCGTTTACGCCAGCGATCATGAGTTGCCCGCGACCGAACCAAGTGTCCCGCTCACCGACGAACGCCGCGCCGCCCTGCGCCGTCTCCGCGAACAGTTGCGCGAGCTAATCTCACTGCTCAACGTGAGCGAAGCCCGGCCGAACGCGCAGAAAAAATAACTCGCACCGGTTCGCGCCATTCATCGCGCCCGCGATTTGACAAATAATTTAGCGAGCGATACTTTCAGTTTCGCTTAACGGGATGTGGCGCAGCCTGGTAGCGCGCTTCCTTGGGGTGGAAGAGGTCGCAGGTTCAAATCCTGTCATCCCGACTAAAAGGGCTTGCCGCTTTCGAGTGGCAAGCCCTTTCAATTTGCGCCGATTCGGGTAAGGGCAAAGGGACTATGAACACGTTATGTTCATAGTCCCTTTGCCTTTAATAGAGCGCATCGGGCGCGCAAGCATCAGCGCATATGCTTACCAAATCTGGCAACGCTCATTCTCCGGGCGCACCATCGGGTCGCCGGCCTGACAGTTGAACGCTGCGGCGAACTGCGGGAGGTTCGAGAGCGGGCCGTTGACGCGGAAGCGCGGCAGCGGATGCGGATCGACGGTGGCCAACAGGCGCTCGAACTCGGGCCGCGCTTGCGTCGACCAGCCGCGCGCGTAGGCGAGGAAGAAACGCTGCTCCGGCGTGAAGCCGTCGATGTTGGCCGGGCGCGGTTTGCCTTGCAGCGACTTCTGATAGGCCGCATAGGCGACGTGCAATCCGCCCAAATCCGCGATGGATTCGCCGACCACGAGTTTGCCGTTCTGGTGCAACCCCGGCTCGACCTCGAAGTTGTCGAACTGTTGTATGACGCAGGCGGCCCGTTGCTCGAAGTTCTTGCGGTCGGTCTCCGTCCACCAGTCTTTCAGGTTGCCGGCGGCGTCGAACTGCCGCCCTTGATCGTCAAAGCCATGCGTCATTTCATGGCCGATCACCGACCCCATCGCGCCGTAGTTGATCGCATCGTCGGCCAGGACGTCGAAGAACGGCGGTTGCAGGATGCCGGCGGGGAAGACGATCTCATTGATCTGCGGGTTATAATAGGCATTAACCGTCGGCGGCGACATACCCCATTCAGCTTTGTCCACAGGCTGCCCGATCTTGTTCAGGTCGCGCGTATTCTCGAACATGCTGGCGTGCAGCCGGTTATCAATGTAGGAGGCGCGCGAGATTTCGAGCTTCGAGTAGTCGCGCCATTTGTCGGGGTAGCCGATCTTGTTGATGAAGGCGTCGAGTTTGATCAACGCCTGTTTGCGCGTCGCGTCGCTCATCCATGAGAGCGTGCCGAGGTCGTCCTTCAAAGCCGCTTCCAGATTGCGCACCATCGTTAGCGCGCGGGCCTTCGCTTCAGGCGGAAACGCCTTCTTCACATAGACTTCGCCGAGCGCCTCGCCGAGCGCGCGGTCGGTGGCTGCGACACAACGCTTCCAGCGCGGCAGATTCTCTTTGGTGCCTTGCAGGATGCGCCCGCTGAAGTTGAAGTTCTCATCCACGAACTTCGCCGACAAGCCCGCCGCCGTGCTGTGAATCAACTGCCAGCGCAGATAAGTCTGCCAGTCCGGGAACGAGACGGCAGGCAACTGCTGCTCCAAGCCTTGAAAGAATTTCGGTTGGTTGACATCTATGTCGGTCTTGCGCGTCAACCCGATCTGCTTGAAGTAGTCGGCCCACATGAAGTGCGGCGTCAGGGCTTGCACCTGCGCCAACGTCATGCGGTGCGTATTGGCCGGCACATCGCGTAGCTCGACGGGGGTCGAAGAGGCTTCGGCCAACTTCGTCTCAATGTTCATCACTGTCTGCGCTTCGGCGGCGGCCTTCGCGGCGTCGTCGCCGAGCAGCACGAACAGGTTGGTCACATGCTTGAGATACTCGGCGCGGATCAGCTTCGAGCGGGCATCGTCCTTGAAATAATAGTCGCGATTGGGCAAGCCCAGGCCGCCCTGCCCGATGCTCTCGATCACTTCCGCGCTGTTCTTGGCGTCCTGTTGCGAGCCGTCGCCGAACAGCACATTGATACCCATGGTATGCAAACGCGCAACTTCGGCTAGCAGGCTGCGCTGATCTTTAACGCCCGCGATGCGCGTAAACTCGTCGGCTAACGGCTTCGCGCCCAGGGCTTCGATCTTGTCCTCGGCCATGCAACTCGCATAATAGTCGCCGACCTTCTGCTCGTTGCTGCCTTTAACCGCGCTCGTGTTCTTGGCGGCATCTTCGAGAATCTGATGCACCGTGTCACGATTGCGCTCGGATAGTTCGGTGGCGAGGCCCCACGAGGGATAGGCGGCCGGGATCGGGTTGTTGGCGAGCCAGCCGCCGTTGGCGTACTGGTAAAAATTCTGACAGGGTTTGGTCTTCGAGTCGAGGTTGGCCAAATCGAGGCCGTGCCCGCCCGTCTGCCCCAGCGTCGTGGTCACGGTGAACGCCAGCGTGAGCAGAAAGACGGCGGCCGACTTTAATAGTTTATTCATTTGTTGCTCCATTGAATCAAGTGACGCGCGGTGCGCGCATGTTAGTTGTGAACAGCTTAGACTGCGCCCTTTGGCGGCCGGTTGCTGCGGACAGTTTGCCTGTGAAAAGTTTTTTACGCACTGTGGGCCGGATAAGTTTCGGCGCGCTGACCGGATTATGCGCCCGCCCGCGATTTGGCTGTCAGCTTGCAGCCGCGCGCACCGTGCGGCTACACTCGCTCGCGTTCCAGACCAGCAAGTTTATGAACTGTTCGCGGTTGATTTAATCAAACGCGCGAGAGGATTGCAGCGATGAAGATTCACGAGTATCAAGGCAAAGAATTGTTACGCAAGTACAATGTGGCCGTGCCGCGCGGGATCGTGGCGCACACGCCGGAAGAGGCTTATAACGCGGCCAAAGAGTTGGGCACGGACGTGGTTGTCGTCAAGGCGCAAATCCACGCGGGCGGGCGCGGCAAGGGCGGCGGCGTCAAACTTGCCAAGTCGCCGGAGGAGGCGCGCGCGCTCGCGCAGCAAATGCTCGGCATGACGCTCGTCACGCATCAGACGGGGCCGGAGGGGCGCGAGGTGCGCGTGCTGCTCGTCGAAGAGGGCTTGCCGATTGATAAGGAATTTTATCTTGGCATCGTGCTTGATCGCGTGACGGGGCGGCCGGTCTTCATGGCTTCGTCGGCGGGCGGCATGGACATCGAAGAGGTGGCAGAACACTCGCCGGACAAGATCATGAAGGAAGTGATTGATCCAGCCGTCGGCTTCCGTCCTTTTCAAGCGCGCAAACTCGCGTTCGGTCTCGGCCTACCGGCGGAGTTGATCGGCCAGGCAGCGAAGTTTATGCAGGCGCTCTATACCGCTTATGAGCAGAGCGATGCTTCGCTGTTCGAGATCAATCCATTCCTGCTAACGAAGGACAAACGCCTGATCGCGCTCGACGCGAAAGTGACCTTTGACGACAACGCGCTGTTCCGGCACAAAGATTTCCCCGCCCTGCGCGATCTCAACGAAGAAGAACCGCTGGAGATCGAAGCGTCGAAATTTGATCTCAACTACATCAAGCTCGACGGCAACATCGCCTGCATGGTCAACGGCGCTGGCTTGGCAATGGCCACGATGGACATCATCAAACTCGCGGGCGGCGAACCGGCCAACTTCCTCGACGTGGGCGGCGGCGCATCGCAGGAGCGCGTCGAACAGGCGTTCCGCATCCTGCTCGCGGACGAGCACGTCGAAGCCGTCTTGATCAACATCTTCGGCGGCATCGTGCGCTGCGACATGGTGGCGCGTGGCGTGGTCGGCGCGGCGCAGTCGCTGGGGATCAAAGTGCCGGTTGTCGTCCGGCTCGAAGGCACGAACGTCGAAGAAGGGCAGCGCGTGATCCGCGAATCCGGCCTCAATTTCACCGTCGCCAAAGGCATGCAGGATGCGGCGGAGAAAGTCGTCGCGCTCGCCAAACAGGCCGCGTAAAGTTAGTGCATCATGACGCAGTCGCGCTGGTTCAAAGTTTTAGTCCTGCTCAGCCGCTTCGGGCTGGCCTTGATGTTTCTGTTCGCGGCGGGCGCAAAACTTTATACGGCGCGCGATTTCGCCGGCAACATGGCGAATCTGGTCGGCCCGCGTTGGGCGTGGCCCGTGACGGTTGTCGTGATCATTGCCGAACTGCTCGCCGCGCTGTTGCTCATCATGCCGCGCACGGTCAGGTTGGGTGGCGCGTTGGCGGCGTTGTTGCTGGTCGGCTTCGCCGGCTACGCGCTTTTCTATGTTTACGTGCAGCACGGCGAGCCGCTTGAATGCGGCTGCTTCGGCGGCATCATCGCCAGTCAACTTGGCGTCTCGACGGCGTTGCGCAATCTCGCGTTGTTTGTGCCCGCGTTGCTCGTGTTGTTCGGCCACAGGCGCGCGCGGCTGCCTTAACACGCTCACCTTGCAATCGGAGGCTTAATGGCCACGTTAACTTTCTGGGGCGGCGTCGGCACTGTGACCGGCTCGAAGTATTTGCTTGAGTCGGACAATCATCGCGTGCTGGTTGATTGCGGTCTCTTTCAAGGTTTGAAGGAACTGCGCGAGCGCAACTGGCAAGACCCGCCGTTTGATCCCGCCGGGCTGGACGCGGTGCTGATCACGCACGCGCACATTGACCACACCGGTTATCTTCCGCGCCTCGTCGCGCAAGGCTTCAAAGGCCCGATCTATTGTTCGCGCGGTACGGCCGATCTGCTCAAGATTCTCTTGCCCGACGCCGCGCGCTTGCAGGAAGAGGACGCCGACTATCGCAACCGGCACAACCTGACGAAGCACACGCCCGCGCGCCCGCTCTACACGGAAGACGACGCGCGCGAGACTTTGAAACTGATCCAGCCCGGCTCGAACACGGGCGAAGTGATCGAAGTCGCGCCGGGTTTCCACGCGAACTTTCGCATCGCCGGGCACATCCTCGGCTCAAGCCTTGTGCTGGTTGAAATCGCGGGCGCGGGCGAAGACGGCACGGGGCGGCGCGTCTTGTTCTCCGGCGACCTCGGCCACTACGACCAGCCGATCATCCGCGACCCCGCCCCGCCGCCGGCCTGCGATTACATGCTCGTCGAATCAACCTATGGCGACCGGCTGCACGAGGCGGAAGACCCGAAAGACAAGCTCGCGCGCGTCATCAGCGCGACGGCCGAGCGCGACGGCGTCGTACTCATCCCCGCCTTCGCCATCGGGCGCACGCAAGAGTTGATCTACATCATCCGCGAACTTGAAGATGAACAGCGCATCCCTATTCTGCCTGTGCGCGTTGACTCACCGATGGCCGCCGCCGCCACGCAAGTCTATAGTCATCGCACCGAAGAACAGGACGAGGACTATGCCTCGGTGCTGGCGCAGCACCGGCATCCGCTGCGCACGCACTCGATGGTGACGGCTTCGTCGCGCGAAGAGTCGAAGCGGCTGAACGAGGAGCGCGGGGCCCGCATCATCATCAGCGCGTCGGGCATGATGACGGGCGGGCGCGTGTTGCATCATGCGCGCCACGTCTTGCCGGACGAGCGCGCGACCATTGTTTTCGTCGGCTATCAAGCGGCGGGCACAATCGGTCGCCGCATCCTGCAAGGCGAGCGCGAGGTCTCGATCTTCAAACAGCCAGTGCGCGTGCGTTGCCGCGTCGCACAGATCGGCGGCTTTTCCGCGCACGCCGACTGGCGCGAAGTCCTGCGCTGGCTCAAGGATATGCCGGCTGCGCCCCGCCGCGCCTTCACCACGCATGGCGAACCGGAAGCCGCCGCCGCGATGGCCGAGCACATCCGGCAAACTTACGGTTGGCGCGTGGACGCGGCGCAGTATGGCGAGACGGTATCACTCGATTGAGAGGGCCAGAGCAAGAAGAATTAGGCAGCAAGCGGCAGACCCCGGCGCGCTGGCTCGGCTTGCCCGCGCCTGACTTCACGCTGGAGAATGAGGCGGGCGAGAAATGGCAATTGAGCGCGTATCGCGGCAAGGTGGTGGCGCTGCTCTTTTATCCTAAAGATGAGACGCTCGTCTGTCGCAAGCAACTCTGCTCCGTGCGTGATCGGTGGGCGGACTACGTAGGGACGGGGGCCGAGATCGTCGGCGTTTCGCCGGGCACGGTTGCTGAACATCGCCAGTTCGCACAAAAACATCAACTCCCGCTGCACCTGTTAGCTGATACCGACGGAGCAGTGACGCGGGCCTACTGTGTGCACGAATGGCTGCCACGCTGGGCGACGCGCGCCATTGCCGGGATTGATGCCGGGGGGGGACGCCAGCGCAGAGTCCTGTTGCGCGCCTTTCGCTCGAATGATGCGGAAGTGCTGACCGCAATTTACATGGCCAGTTATGATCTGCTGACGATGGAGAACAAGCGAGTCAAGGCGCATGACGATCAGGCATAAATGAGTCGTGGACGTACTGATAGAGTGAAGTGCGCCGCCTATGTTATAGTTACCGGCATCGCGAGTAATTAAAAGTCAGCAGCTATATTTAATCTCATTGAACAGTTCGGCGCATGGCTGATGTTAGTCAAACGTCTATGGATAAGGAGCAACGCGCTTGAGCGTTCTGGTTGATAAAAATACGCGCCTCGTCGTGCAGGGCATCACGGGCAAAGAGGGTACGTTCCACACGAAGCAGATGGTGGAGTACGGGACGAATGTCGTTGGCGGCGTGACGCCGGGCAAGGGTGGGACGACGCATGAGGGCATCCCGGTCTTCAACACTGTCGCGCAGGCCGTGGAGGAAGCGGGCGCGAATGCGAGCGTGATCTACGTGCCGCCGCCGTTCGCGGCCGATGCGATCATCGAAGCGGCCGCGGCCGGCTTGCCGCTCGTCGTCTGCATCACCGAAGGCATCCCCGCGCTCGACATGGTGCAGGTCAAACGCTATCTGGAAGAGCGCGGCACGCGCCTTATCGGGCCGAACTGCCCCGGCGTCATCTCGCCCGGCAAATGCAAGATCGGCATCATGCCCGGCCACATCCACAAAGAAGGCCGCATCGGTGTCGTCTCGCGCTCCGGCACGTTGACTTATGAAGCGGTCGGGCAACTGACCGCGCTCGGGCTTGGGCAATCAACCGCCATCGGCATCGGCGGCGACCCCGTGATCGGCACGACGCACAAAGACGCGCTCGCCTTGTTTGAAGCCGATCCGGAGACCGATGGCATCGTTATGATCGGCGAGATCGGCGGCACGGCCGAAGAGGAAGCGGCCGAGTTTGCGCGCGCGCACGTGACGAAGCCCATCGTCGCCTTCATCGCCGGCCAGACCGCCCCGCCCGGCCGCCGCATGGGCCACGCCGGCGCGATCATCGCGGGCGGCAAAGGCACAGCCGCCGAGAAGATGAAAGCCTTAGAAGCCGCTGGCATTCGCGTTGTCCAATCGCCCGCCGACATCGGCCAGGCAATGAAAGACGCGCTTGGCGCAACGGTCACAGCTTAAAGTCTTGCGCACATCAAATAAAGGAACAATTTAACGAGTAATGTCAGAACAAATCGGCAGTCTCACATTCGGCATCATCAAGCCCGACGCGGTGCATGGCGGGAAGACGGGGAGCATCATTCAACGCATTACGGACAGCGGCTTCAAACTGCGCGCGATGAAGTTGATCCACATGACGTTGCCCGAAGCGGAAGGTTTTTATGCGGTGCATCGCGAGCGGCCGATTTTCGCAGGGCTGACGGAGTTCATGTCGAGCGGGCCGTGCATCGTCATGGCGTTAGAGAAAGCGGGCGCGGTGAAGGCGTGGCGCGACTTGATGGGCGCGACCGATCCGGCGAAGGCGGACGCGGGCACGCTGCGCAAAGAGTTCGGCGGCAGCTTGAGCGAGAATGCCGTCCACGGCTCGGACTCGGAAGAGAACGCGCGCCTCGAAATCTCGTACTTCTTCAGTCAGTTAGAGTTAGTGTGAAAAAGCCGTGGGCGATTAGCTGTTAGCTTTCAGCTAAAGACAATAGCTAATGACTAACAGCTAAGCGCTAATCGCTTCTGAGGTTTTTTATGTCCATCATCAGCGACGTGATCGAGTCAACGAAGGCGATCATCAAGGGCATGAGCGTGACGCTGTCCTACATTCCGAAGCGGAAGTGGACGGTGCAATATCCCGAGGAGCCGGTGACGGTGCAGCCGCGTTACCGCGGGATGCACCTGCTGCACGTGGACGAGCATGGGCGCGAGAAGTGTGTCGCGTGTTTTCTGTGCGCGGCGGCTTGCCCCTCTGATTGCATCTACATTGTCGCGGCGGACGATCCGCGCGCCGCGCCAGAACGCACCGGCGTGGATGAGCGGTTCGCCAAAGTTTACAATATTGATTACGGGCGTTGTATCTTCTGCGGCTTCTGCGTCGAAGCGTGTCCGAAAGACGCGATCACACACGGCTACAATTTCGAGTTGTCCGTCTATAATCGCGCCGACCTGTTGAAGACCAAAGACGATCTGCTGATTACCACGCAGAAGCAATCGCTCAATTATCGTGTCGCCTTCGCCGACGAGGATGTCGATTCGGAGTACAAAGAAGTTTAGGCTAACGCGAGCTTGCGCTTGTACTTCAATGCCGCCGCGTGTTATTCGACACGCGGCGGCTTACGCTTTATGAGTGACACTCTATTGGAGACGCGCGCCGTGTCGCGTCATTATCAAATGGGCAGCACGACCGTCGTCGCTCTCGACGGCGTTTCGATCAAGGCGGGCGCGGGCGAGTTCGTCGCGTTGCAGGGCACTTCGGGGTCGGGCAAATCCACGTTGCTGAATTTGATCGGCGGGCTGGATCAACCAACGAGCGGCGAAGTGGTCTTCGAGGGGCGCTCGCTCGCGCCGCTCACGAAGCGCGAGATGGCGCGCTACCGGCGGCATGCGGTGGGCATGATCTTTCAGAACTTCAATCTGATCCCGGCCATGACCGCCGCTGAGAATGTTAGCCTCGCGCTCGCCTTCGGCGGCGTGCGCGGGCGCGAGCGCGACGAGCGCACAAGCGCGTTGCTTGCGCGCGTCGGCCTGGGCGAGCGGATGACGCACCGGCCGGCGGAGTTGTCAGGCGGCGAACAGCAGCGCGTGGCCATCGCGCGGGCGTTGGCAAACCGGCCGCGCATCCTGCTCGCCGACGAGCCGACCGGCAATCTCGACTCGACCCGCGCGCAGGAACTCCTCAGCCTGCTGCGCGAGATGGTCGCGCGCGACCGGTTGACCATTCTGATGGTCACGCACGACCGCGACCTGGCCGCCCGTTTCGCCGACCGCACGATTCACATGAAAGACGGCAGAGTAGAAATGATGAACGATGAACGATGAACGATGAACGATGAATGAAAGACAGCTCTTCAATTCATCGTTTATCGTTCATCATTATCTTTGAGGTGTGGCCATGCAGCCAAACGCTCCCCCGGTGATGACGCTTGAATCGTTGCGCTCGGTGCCGCTGTTCAGTTCGCTCGACAACGAAGCGGCGCGCACGTTGCGCAACCTGCTCGATGTGCGTGCGCTGCCGGCGGGCACCTTGTTGTTCAGCGCGGGCGACGCGGGCGACGCGATGTATCTGATCGAGGACGGCAGTGTCCGCATCTACCTCGTGGACGACGACGAGCAAGAGGTGACGTTGGCCGAGTTGGCGCGCGGCGACTTTTTTGGCGAGATGGCGATCATCGACGGCAAGCCGCGTTCGGCCTCGGCGGCCGTCAGCGCGCCCGCGCGGCTCGCCATCCTCAAACGCGACGATTTCATCAGCTTTGTGCGCGACAACGCCGACGTGGCACTCGAAATGATCAGCGCCATCTCCGAGCGGCTGCGGCGCACGGACGAGCTGTTACAACGGCGTGTCTCGCGCAACGTCAACGAGATCGAACAAGAGCAGATGACCTTCGCGGGCCGGCTGGCCGACGCCGTCTCTAACTTCAGCGGTAGTTGGACGTTCATCGCGCTGACCGTCATCTACATTACCTTC
>JBBQGM010000027.1:0-49358 GCA_038322995.1 Pyrinomonadales bacterium | reverse complement strand
GATCTTGTTGTTCACGACGATGCTGACGTTGGCGTATTCGATTTTTCAGGGGAATGTGGGCACGGCGTACCGGCAGCGGGCGCAGTTGTTGATCTTCTATTTCATGTTTGTGGCGGTCGGCTATGTGCTCTTGCAGGAGCGCAGGGAGGAGCGGCGCGCTCGCCAACGCGCCGCGCGGCAACAGGAGAGCGCGCCGCCGCCGCAAGCGGCGACGGTGAGCGCGGCAGGGCGTGCGCCGCAGAATGTTTAACTTATGTGTGGCATCGTAGGCATAGTGCGCGGGCGCGACCGCGCGGTGGACGCAGACCTGTTGCAGCGCATGTGCGACGCGATCCGCCATCGCGGGCCGGATGAAGAGGGGCATTACCTCAACGGGCGGGCCGGCCTTGCCATGCGTCGGCTCGCTATCATCGATCTGGCGGGCGGGCAACAGCCCATGCATAACGAGGATCGGTCGGCGTGGATCGTCTTCAACGGCGAAATCTACAACTACAAGGAACTGCGCACCCGGCTCGAAAAACACGGCCACGAGTTTTACACCGACAGCGACACCGAAGCCATCGTCCACGCCTACGAGCAATACGGCGCGGACTGTCCGAATTATCTGCGCGGCATGTTCGCCTTTGCCATCTGGGACGAGCGCACAGAAGAACTATTCCTCGCCCGCGACCGTGTCGGCAAAAAGCCGCTGCTCTACGCTCAGGTCGGTGATCAGCTTATCTTCGGCTCGGAGTTCAGCGCGCTCTTGTTGCATCCGGACATCGGGCGCGAAGTGTTGCCCGAAGCGATCCATCACTATCTCTCGTTCATGTGCGTGCCCGCGCCTTTGACGGCTTATCGCCAGATCAAAAAGCTTGAGCCGGGCCACTCACTGCGCTTCACGCGCACCGGCGAGATCAAACTCGAACGCTATTGGCAACCCGACTTCACGAAGAAGGTAAAACTGAGCGAAGGGGAAGCGGGCGCGCGCGCAATCGAGTTGTTGCGCGACGCCGTGCGCGTGCGGTTGATGTCGGAAGTGCCGCTCGGCGCGTTTCTCTCCGGCGGCATTGATTCAAGCACGGTCGTCGCGTTGATGAGCGAGGCCAGCAGCACGCCGGTCAAGACCTTCGCCATCGGTTTCGAGGAACAAGATTTTAGCGAACTGCACCACGCGCGGCGGGTCGCCGAGCACGTCGGCGCAGAGCATCACGAGTTCATCGTCCGCCCCGACGCGCTCGCCATTCTGCCGACGCTCGTCGAGCACTACGGCGAGCCTTACGCCGACTCGTCTGCCATCCCGACTTACTACGTCGCGCGCGAGACGCGCCGACACGTCACCGTCGCCTTGAACGGCGACGGCGGCGACGAATGCTTCGCGGGTTATGAACGCTACGCGGCGATGCGGATGGCGGAACGTTATCGCCGCCTGCCCAATGCATTGCGCGCAGGCGTGATCGAGCAGGCGATCAGTTTGTTGCCAAGCAATGAATTGCGCCGCAGTCGCGTGCGCGATTTGAAGCGCTTCATCAAGGCAGCTTCGCTGCCGACGGTTGAACGTTACGCGCGCTGGGTCAGCGTGCTGGATGGCGGCGCGAAGGCTGAGTTGTACACGGACGACTTCCGCCGGCAGTTGAACGGCCACGAGTCGGTTGACCAACTTGCGCCGTGGTTCGCCAGCGTCAATGGCGCGGGCGTGGTGGACGCCGCGCTCCTGACGGACACGATGACGTACTTGCCGAACGATCTGCTCGTCAAAGTTGACATCGCCACGATGGCCGTCTCGCTCGAAGCGCGTTCACCGTTCCTCGATCACCACGTCATCGAGTTTGCCGCGAGCCTGCCGGAGAAATATAAGCTGCGCGGGCTGACGACGAAGTACCTGTTGAAGCGCGTGCTGCGCAAACTCCTGCCCGCCGAGAATATTGACCGGCGCAAGATGGGGTTCGGCGTGCCCATCACGCACTGGCTGCGCGGTGAATTACAAGGCTTTCTGCGTGAGACGCTGCTGTCGGAGCGCGGCCGCAAACGCGGCTTGTTCAAGCCCGCCGTCGTCACGCGGCTCGTGGACGAGCACACAGCGCGGCAGAAGGATCACGCGCATCAACTATGGACGCTGCTGATGCTGGAACTTTGGTATCAACGCTTCATTGACTAGCCGTACCGCCACACAGAACTGCGCCACTGTTGCCCATGAACATTGCCACCCGAAATCGTACCTGCGCCATCGCCCTGTCGCTGTTGTCTCTAGCGTTCGTTGCTATAACCAGCAAGGCGCAAGGTCTCAGTGCGGCGTCTGCCGGGCAGACTGTGGCTGGTGGTAACGGGCAGCGCGTGAGCGAGGCGAACGCCGCCGGTTACGCCACGTTCGCGGCGGCGGTCGATGCGCTCGGCGTGACGGGCGGCGCGCTGACCGTCTCGACGCCGCTTGGTGTGACCGCCAGCAAGACTGTGCCCGCGAACGTCAATGTCATCTTGCAAGGCGCGGGGCTATTGACCGTCGCGGCAGGTCAGTCCATCACCTTCGAGAGCACGATCAAGGGCGACGGGCGGCAACACTTTGCCGGCCCCGGCACGGTTGGGCTAGGCACGCAGCAGGTGGTTGACCCCAAGTGGTGGGGTGCCAGGGATGATTACGGCGCGGGCAATACCGATTCGACAGCAGCGGTGGCGGCGGCACTGACGGCCTTAAACGGCGCGGGAGGGGGCACGCTCGACGTGCGCACACGGCTCGGTTACGTCATTGCGGGCAGCTTGAGCTTGGACGGCTTTCGGAACGTCAACCTTGACGGCGGGAACAACAGCAATCTATTCGACAAGCCTAATCTTATCTTTACCGGCGCACCGGCACATCTGATCACGCTCCGCTCCGGCCAAGGGCTGCACTTCAACGGCTTCAAAATCCTCTACACCAATGCCGCGTTTACGGGCGACATCATGCATAGTGGTTGGCAGCTAGAGGAAACGGGCGGCGGGGCAAACTCTGACTGCGGCTATAACCGTTTCTCCAATTTGATATTTTCAGGCACGCTGGCCGCCCGCCACGCCAACGCGGGTATCGCATTGGCGCACACAATTGACACGTCAGTTATTAAGAACGCTTTCTATTACGTGAATCATGGCGTTTCATCGGGAGGGTTCGCCGCAGTTATCACAGTTGCGGATAACATTTTTAAGGTTATATCTGATTACCCGATTTACATCTTACCGGGCGCAGAGACGTGGAACATCTCAAGCAATAACTTCGAGGACGGTTTTAATCCGGCTACGGGTGACGGTTGGGGCGGGCCGACGCGTGCGATTAAAGCTATGGGCAGCAATTGGGCGCTCCACGTGGAGAACAATTGGCTGGGCGACGGCAATAATGGTACGCCCGGCAACGATCCGATGATGACCTTCAAGGGTTGCTATGGGCTGACCATCATCAATAATCGGTTCGCTAACTATAGCAACACAAGGCAGTGGGGAATTGCGCTGGAGAACGCTACCGCCGTGACGATCATGAGCAATCGGTTTGAAGGGCTAAATGGTATCACGTCAACCAGCGCCACCGGCTCCGTCTATGGCGTGAATATTACCGGCAACGACTTTGAAGGCGCACAAGCATTCGACTTAGGCGGCATGATCCAGCCCAACCTGTTGGGCAATTTTAGCGGCGGCGCTTATATTAAAAACAGCCTGGGCGCGACGCGGATCGATGGGAGCCCGGGCACGGATGTCATACCTGACAGCCCCTCTGCCATCGGGTTCGGCACGGTCTTCTCCACAATAAGCAGGGGGCTAGGCAGCGGCATGAGAGCGACCAGTAGTGTCGGCGCGCATCCGGACGGTTCGCTCGTCATTCAGCCGCGCACAGACATCGGCGCGGACATCGTGCTCTACAACGCTTATGCGGGCGAGGCGCTCAACTTGGGCGCGCAGGCGGTTTTCGGGCTGTCCGCTTTGCCCGCTAAGACGAACACCCTCGACCTCGGCTCCGACAGTCTCCGGTGGCGCAACGGCTACTTCGGCACAGGTCTCTCCATCGGCGGCGGCGCGGCGTTGCGGCAAGTGCTGGCGATGACCGCCAGCCTCGACTTTACCGCCCTCGCCGCCAACAGTTGCGAGGAGTTGTCAGTACCGGTTGCCGGCGCGGCCGATGGCGATGTGGTCAGCCTCGGCATCCCGGCCGCGCTGGCGAACGTGGACACGAAAGCCACGTTCTTCGGTTTCGTCGCCGCTGCTGGCACAGTCAAGGTCAGACGCTGCAATGTGGCCGTTACCAGAACGGCTGATCCGGCGGCGGCGAACGTGCGGGTGCAAGTGACCAGATCTTAATAGTACAGCAAGCGCGGTTGGCGCGGGCCCACGTTCCCGACTTTGTCGGCGCGCGATAAGATGAGATATTGGCCGTTCAAGATTGGCCGCCGATTTGGCAGCAAACAGGCAGGCTTAACTTTTGGAGAGGAGTATTCGTGTGAAAGGTATTGTCTTGGCCGGTGGCTTGGCGACGCGGCTCAGACCGCTGACGGAGGTAACGAACAAGCATCTCCTGCCGGTCTATAATAAGCCGATGGTTTATTACCCGATTGAGACGCTCGTCAACGCCGGCATCACGGACATTATGATCGTGACTGGCGGCAACTCGGCCGGCGATTTTCTGCGGCTCTTGAAGAATGGCAAGGCGTTCGGGTTGAAACACATCAACTACACCTATCAGGAAGGCGAGGGCGGCATCGCGGCGGCGCTTGCGCTCGTCGAAGACTTTGCCGACGGTGAGCCGATCTGTGTCGTCCTTGGCGATAACATCATCGAGAAAAATATCTGTCAGGCCGTCAGCGCCTACCGGCAGCAGGGCGGCGGCGCGAAGATCATGTTGCAGAAAGTCAGTGACCCGGAACGTTTCGGCGTGCCGGAGTTGGATGGCCGGCGCGTCGTACGCATCGAGGAGAAGCCGGCAGAGCCGAAGTCTGACTACGCCGTGATCGGCATCTACATGTACGACGCCGAAGTCTTCCAGATCATTAAGACGCTCAAGCCATCGGGGCGCGGCGAACTGGAGATCACCGACGTAAACAACGCCTATATCGCGCGCGGCACGATGACGTGGGACGAACTTGACGGTTGGTGGACGGACGCGGGCACGTTCGAGTCGCTGCTCCGCGCCTCAAATCTCGTGGCCGAAACCGGCGCGAACAAACTTGATGCGCAAGACGCGGTGCAGGTTAGTCATAGGCGCTAAACTTTGTCTTTATCTCACCATAAGGAGAAACCTATGAGCACAGATCGCACCGCGGAAATCCTCAACTACGCGAGCGCCATCAGTCGCGATGTCGGCGCATTACGCGAGAGCGTCAAGAAACTGGACGCCTTGCCTGGAGCCGTCGCACGATTAGATGAGCGCGGCACACAGATGCAAGGCGATATTAAAGAGATCAAGCGCGACCTACGCTTATTGCGCGATGATATACATCGCATTCGGCTCGAACATGAGGAACTCGTCGAGCGCGTGGAGGTGCTTGAAAGCAAGCAGCCGTAGGCGGCGCATTGCTTGATAATGTCAGGCCAGATTCAGGATGAATAACACACAGGTCACAAACGCGCTGACGATTGATTTCGAGGACTGGTATCAAGGCTTGGAGATTCCTTATAAGGATTGGGCCGGCTTTGAAGATCGCATCGTGCCGGTGGGCCGGCGCTTGCTGAAGTTGCTCGGCGAAGCAGGCGTGCGCGCAACTTTCTTTGTGCTCGGTTATATCGCCGAGCAGCACCCGGAGATGATCCGCGAGATCGCGGCGGCCGGGCACGAGATCGGCACGCACGGTTATTCGCATGCGCTCATCTACGAGCAGACACCGGAACTGTTTCGCACGGAGTTGACGCGCGCCATCGGCACACTGGAAGACCTGACGGGCGCGCCTGTGCTAGGTCATCGCGCGCCGTTCTTTTCGATCACGAAAGACTCGCTCTGGGCGCTCGACATCCTCGCCGAGCTAGGTATCCGTTACGATTCGAGCATCTTCCCGGTCGTTAATTATCGCTACGGCATCGCCGACGCGCCGCGTTGGCCCTATGAGATTAAGTCTGCGCGGCACACGCTCACCGAATTTCCGATCTCGACGTGGCAGGTCTTGGGCAAGAACGTGCCCATCGCGGGCGGCGCATACTTTCGCATCTATCCGTATGCGTTCACGAAGCAGGGCTTGCGCGCGGTCAATCGCCAGCGCCAGCCGTTCGTCTTCTACCTGCATCCGTGGGAGCTTGATCCGGAGCATCCGCGCATCAAGTTGCCCCGGCGCATCGCCGGCCTGACGCACTACTTCAATCTGCGCGCGACCGAGCGCCGCTTGCGCCGCCTGCTGCGCGATTTCAAGTTTGCCCCGATGAAAGAGGTACTCAATGTCACAAGTTGAACAGAAGGTGCGCGACCATTTTCACGCCGATGCGCACCGCTTCGACGCGATCTACGATGAGCGCAAAGGCTTAGTCACACGGTTTATTGATAACTGGTGGCGCGGCGTCGTGCGCAAACGGCTGGAGTTGAATCTGGAGAAGTTAGAACCGATCAAGGGCAAGACGATCCTGGATGTTGGCTGCGGCTCAGGGCGTTTCTGCATCGCGTATGCCGAGCGCGGGGCGGCGCATGTCGTCGGTGTGGACTTCGCCGTCGCGATGATCGATATTGCAAACGACATCGCGCGGGCGGCCGGCGTTGCAGCGCAGTGTGAGTTTATCGCGGGCGCGTTCCCCGCTGCCGTCGCCGCTGCCGGCCCCTTCGACGCCAGCACGGCCAACGGGTTCTTCGACTATATCGAACATCCCGTGCCGATCATCGCCCGCATGCGTGAGATGACACGCGGCACGATGATCATGAGTTTTCCGAAAGCGGTCGAGTGGCGCGTGCCCGTGCGGCGCGTGCGCTTCTGGCTCAAGGGCACGCCGTTATTTCTCTACCGCGCGAATCAGGTCAAGCAAATTTTGGCTGATGCGGGCGTGCAGCAATATGAATGGATCAATCTGGATCGCGATTATCTGATCGTGGCGCATTTACAAAACCAGAGAGGTTAGAGATCAGAGGCTAGAGGTTACTGATAGATAACTACTAACCTCTGATGACCTCTACTTTTAATTATGTCGAGTGTTAAGCCAATCCGCGTGCTGCACATCATCACGCGCATGATCGTCGGCGGCGCGCAGGAGAATACGCTGCTGTCGGTTGAGGGACTGGACAGGCTGCCCGAGTACGAGGTGACGCTGGCGAGCGGCGTGGACAACGGCCCCGAAGGCGAATTGCTGACGCGCGCCCGCGCGACCTCGCGGCTTGTCGTCGTGCCGGAGTTGGGGCGCAATATCAATCCGTGGGCAGACGTGCAAGCGTTTTGGAAGTTGTATCGCTTGATCAAACAGGGCCGTTATCACATCGTCCATACGCACTCGTCGAAGGCGGGCGTGCTGGGCCGACTCGCCGCCAAACTTGCGGGCACGCCATTTATCGTCCATACGTTGCACAGTCTCGTCTTTCACGAATATCAGCCGTGGCTGGTGAATCGGACGTGGCGCGTGATCAAGAAGCTCTGCGCGCCGCTGACGGATCACTTCATCAGCGTGTCGAGCATCATCAGCGACAAGGCCATCGCGGCGCGGGTTGATCGGCCGGAAAAGTTTTGCACGATCTATAGCGGCATGGAACTCGACTGGTTTCTCAAAGCGGCGGTTGACCCGCAAGCTATCCGGCGCGAGTTCGGCATTCCGTTGGATGCGCCCGTCGTCGGCAAGATCGCGCGGCTGTTTCCGCTCAAAGGCCACGATCAATTGCTGGACGCCGCGCCGGAGATCGTGCGCCGCCAGCCAAACGTGCGTTTCTTTCTGATCGGCGACGGCATCCTGTACGAGCATTTGCGCGCGCGCGCACGGGCGGCGGGGATTCTGGAGAATTTCGTCTTCGCCGGTTTGATCGACCGTGAACGGATTCCGGAAATGCTCGCGGCGATGGACGTGGTGGTGCATACGTCTTTGCGCGAAGGATTGGCGCGCGTGCTGCCGCAGGCATTGGCGATGGGCAAGCCGTGCGTGTCGTTCGACATCGACGGCGCGCCGGAAGTGGTCATCCCCGACCAGACGGGTTATCTGGTCAAGCCGAACGATTCGGTGGGCCTGGCCGATTGTATCGCGCGTCTATTGGCCGATCCGCAGTTGCGGGCGCAGATGGGCGCGGCGGGGCGGCGACATGTTGACCCGGCGTTTCGCGCCGAGACGATGGTGCGGCAGATCGCGGACGTGTACGCGATGCTCATCGCGCGCTACCCGGAGCGGCTCGCGCGCTTCGACCGGCAGCCCGCGCCCACGGCGGCGCAAACTGCGCCCGCGTTGCCGGATAAAATTTCCCATTAGAAAGCGGAGCAGAGAAATTTAATTTATGAAGGTTTTGATCACAGGCGGAGCGGGCTTCATCGGCTCGCATCTATCGGATGCTTATCTGGAGCGCGGCGACGAAGTTTACGTCATTGACGATCTCTCAACCGGCAGCATTGAGAACATCGCGCACCTGAAAGAGCATTCGCGCTTTCATTACACGATTGACAGCGTACAGAACCAGCCGGTCACGGCCGAGTTGGTTGATCGGTGCGATGTGATCTTTCATCTGGCGGCGGCCGTGGGCGTCAAACTGATCGTCGAAAGCCCGGTGCGCACGATTGAGACGAACGTGCATTGCACGGAGGTCATCCTGGCGCTGGCCAACAAGAAAAAGAAGAAGGTGCTGATCGCTTCGACCTCCGAGGTCTATGGCCTGTCGAGCGACGTGCCGTTCCGCGAGGACGGTAATCTCGTGATGGGCGCGACGACGAAGGGGCGCTGGTCGTACGCTTGCTCGAAAGCGATTGACGAGTTCCTCGCGCTCGCCTACTGGCGCGAGAAGAAGTTGCCGACGGTCGTCGTGCGCCTGTTCAATACGGTCGGCCCGCGCCAGACCGGGCAGTACGGCATGGTCATCCCGACCTTCGTCAAGCAGGCGCTCGCCGGGCGGCCTTTGACTGTCTATGGCGACGGTAAACAGACGCGCTGCTTCGGCTATGTCGGCGATGTGGTCGGCGCACTGATGAAGTTGATGGAGCAGGATGAAGCAGTCGGGCAGGTGTATAACATCGGCTCAAGCGAAGAGGTCTCGATCCACGAAGTCGCCGCGCGCGTGAAGGAGTTGACGAAGTCAGACTCCGAAATCATGTTCGTGCCTTACGCGGAAGCTTACGAAGAAGGCTTCGAGGATATGCCGCGCCGCGTGCCCGACACCACGAAGATCAACGCGCTCATCGGGTTCAAACCGGAGATTAAGCTCGACGGCATCCTGCAAAAAGTGATCGCGCACTACAGCGGCCAAAACTAACCGGCGCGGCGCTTGCGCGCTTGCTTTCTCGCGGTGTATCGCATAGTTTTTCACGCGATCACTGACTCATAAGCATAGTCTTTATGTTACCTGGCATTGCTCCATTGCTGCCTATTCTGGTGTCGTTTGCGCTTGCGTTGGCGCTGACGCCCGCCGTGCGTTGGCTGGCGCGGCGGCGCGGGTTGGTGGCGCAACCAAAAGCGGATCGTTGGCACAGCAAGCCGACCGCGATGTTCGGCGGCGTGGCGATCTTTCTCACGGTCGCCATTAGTTATCTCGTCTTCCTGCCCGTGATGCCGCACAAACCTTACGGCTGGGTGGTCATCAGCGCCAGCGCGTTTCTCTTTCTCGTCGGGCTGGTGGACGATCTGTGCCACATCAAGCCGTACCAGAAACTGGTCGGGCAAGTGATGGGCACGGCGCTGCTTATCTATTACGGGCTGAGCCTGCCGTGGACGTACACGCCGGCCATCAATATCGCCATTACCTTCCTCTGGGTCATCGGCATCACGAATGCGCTCAACCTGCTCGACAACATGGACGGGCTGGCGGCCGGCATCGCCGGCATCGCCGCCGCGTTCCTCGCCGTGAGTTTCCTCGCGACGGGACACGTCGGCGAAGCGTTGATGCTCGGTGTCTTCGCCGCCACGCTACTGGGATTTCTGGTTTACAACTCGAACCCGGCTTCGGTTTTCATGGGCGACTGCGGCTCGCTGTTCGTCGGCTTCTTTCTGGCGGCGATGGCCCTCTTGAGCGTGTCAGGGACGCGCTCGCGCTCGTACCTGATCGTCGTCGCCGTGCCCGTGTTGATCCTGTTCATCCCGATCTTCGATACGACCTTCGTCACCGTTTTGCGCAAGCTTTCGGGCCGCGCTGCCTCGCAAGGTGGGCGCGATCATACGTCGCACCGTTTGGTCGCGCTCGGTCTGTCAGAGCGGCGCGCCGTCTGGATGCTCTACGGGTTCGCGGGTCTCTCCGGCTTGCTCGCGCTCATGGTCAACAAGGTGCGGCTCGATCTGGGCTTCGCGGCGATCTTAGGCTTTACCATCGTGCTGACGCTCGTGGGCGTCTATCTCGCGGGCGTGAAGGTCTATGACGAAGCGGAGGTGCAAGCGGCGCGCACCCAACCGCTCGTCTCGTTCCTCGTCGATCTTTCTTACAAGCGGCGCATCTTTGAAGTGCTCTTGGACGTGGCGCTTGTCGTGCTCGCGTACTACTTCGCTTACGTGCTGTTGCAAGGTTCGCCGGCGCGCCGTGAGTATGAATGGCTGCTGTTTTTGCGCACCGTGCCCGTCCTCATCTTCGTCAAGATGTTTGTCTTTCTGGCGACGGGCGTCTATCGCGGTCTCTGGCGGTACATCAGCATAGATAACCTGCTCGTACACGGGCGCGCGGTCGCGCTCAGTTCGGTCGCCAGCATCATCGCGCTCGTCTTCGCGTTTCGCTTCGCGGGGCTGTCGCGGCGCGTCTTCGTGCTCGACGCGATGCTCATGTTTTTGATGCTGTCCGGGAGTCGGGCTGCGTTCCGGCTGTTTCGCCGCATCATCCCGGTGAAGGCTGGCACGGACGTGCGCCGCGTGCTGATCTATGGCGCGGGCGACGCGGGCGAACTGCTGCTGCGCGAAGTGCTGAACAATAGTGAGTTGCAACTAACGCCGGTCGGCTTTGTGGACGACGATCCGTTAAAGAAGGGCAAAGTAATCCACGGTTATCGCGTCTTCGGCGGCAACGGCTCGCTGCAACGCATCTGCGAGGAGCAGCGTGTGGCCGAGGTCGTCATCTCCAGCACGCGCCTGACCGACGCGCGCCTCAGCGAAATCCGCCACGATTGTGCGGCCGCCAGCGTCGCGCTCCGCCGCATGCGGATCCAACTCGAAGCACTGAGCGACGAGGAATGAAAGTAGAGGTCAGAGGTTAGAGGTTAATGCGAAGCTGACTTGACTGACCTCTGACCTCTGACCTCTGACCTCTAATTCATGTCCGATCAAATCACCGCCATCGAAATGCGTGCGGCGTGGCGACGCGGATTGCTGCTCGTGCCGCTGCTCGCCGCGCTCGTGTGTCTGTGGTACGTCACGCGCTGGTGTCTGGGCGACACGATGGCGGAATGGCTGTCGGACGCGAACACGGTGCGGGCGGCCACGCGCCTCGCGCCCGCTGATCCGCAAGCGCACTACAAGCTTGCGCGGCTGGCCGAACGTAGCTTCGAGCCGGCACAGTTGGCAATTGCGGTTAAAGAGTACGAACAGGCGGCCGCGCTGTCGCCGCATGACTATCGGCTCTGGTTCGAGTTGGGCCGGGCGCGTGGTTTCGCGGGCGACGACGCGGGCAGCGAACGAGCGTTGCGGCGCGCGGTCGAATTTGCGCCGAACTATCCTGAGCCGCACTGGTATCTGGGCAACCTGTTGCTGCGCGCCGGCCGCACGGACGAAGCTTTCGCCGAGTTGCGGCATGCGAGCGAAGGCGATGCGCTTAAATTTCGACCGCAGATGTTTGATCTCGCGTGGCACGTCTTGCGCGCGGACATGCCGGCGGTGCTGGCCGCCATCGGCGATGCGGCTGAGACGCGCGCCGGGCTGGCCACTTATCTGCTCAAGCAGCAACGCCCGGACGATGCGTTGCGCCTCTGGTCAGCGTTGCCGGCCGCACAACAACAGGAGCAACGCGCGACGGGCGAACTGATGGTGCAGACGCTCATCGGCATGAAACATTATCGCGCGGCGCTGGCTGTGCAACGCGACTTGCTCGGCCAGCGCGAGGGCGCACAGCGCGGGCCCGGCCCTGAGGTCGGGCAGTTGTTAAATGGCGGGTTTGAAGCGCCGGTCGGGCCGGCGGGCAAGAGTTGGTACGATTGGCAGGTCGCGCCCGTCGCGCAGGCCCAACTCAATTTAGACGAGCGCGTCAAGCACGAGGGCGCACGTAGCCTGCGGCTCGTCTTCAACGCCGCCAGCGCGCTCGATTTTCATCACGTCTCGCAGTTCGTTGTCGTCGAGCCGCAGCAACGTTACAGCCTGTCCTATTTTGTCCGCACAGAAGAGTTGAATAGTGCGAGCACGTTGTTGACGCAAGTGGTTGACGCGGCCGATCAAGCGCGCGTGCTGGCTGCGTCCGCGCCTTTGGCCGCCGGCTCAAGCGACTGGCGAGCCGCGACGCTTGAGTTCACGACCGGCGCGCAGACCGAGGCGATCATCGTGCGCCTCGTGCGCCCGCCGTGCGCGCAAATCCTGTGTCCACTCCTGGGCAAAGTTTGGTATGACGATTTCAATCTCCAACATGCCGGCCGCGCACACTGAGCCTGCGCCGCCGCCGGCGCAGGCGTTGGTCAGTTGGCCAACGACGGCCCCACCGCGCACGTTAGCCAGCCGCTTCATCATGCTGGCGCTCTGTCTGGCGCTCGTGCTCGCGACGCTCGCCTTCGGCACGGTGCATCCGTGGGCGCTTATGTTCTTCGCGGCGGGCGCGTGTCTCGTCGGCGCGCTCTGGGTGGCGGATGCGTGGCGCACAGGCAGTTTGCGCGTCAGCCGCAACGCTTTGCAGTGGCCCCTCGCGGCCCTCTTCATCCTCGGTTTGATTCAACTCTTACCGTTCGGCACCAGCGACGTGAGAGATGCGGGCGTCACGCCGGTGCCTACCCTCTCGCTCGACCCGTACGCGACGCGCTTTGCGCTCGTCCAGCTTGCCGCCCTCTCAATCTACTTTGCCGCGCTGCTTGTCTTCACCGATAGCCCGGCGCGCCTGCGCCTCGTCGTGCGCACCATCACGATCTTCGGCTTCGTGCTCGCGCTTTTCGGTCTGCTCCAACACTTTGTCAATCCAGAGCAAATCTACTGGCTGCGCACGCCATATCAAGGTCATCCCTTCGGCCCGTTCATCAATAGCCATCACTTCGCCGCTTGCATGGAATTGACGTTGGCGCTGCCGCTCGGCTTGTTGTTCGCGGGCGCAATTGGGCGCGAGCGCCGTGCGCTCTATCTGTTCGCCGTCGCCTTGATGGCGCTCGCGCTCCTTCTCACCAACTCGCGCGGCGCTATGCTGAGCTTCGTGTGCGAGGTGCTGTTTCTCTTCGTTCTGGGCGGCGTGGTGCGGCGCGCAGGCGGGCGCGCTGTCGCCGAGTCCGGCGCTGCTGGCCGGGGGCGCGTGCGTGTGGCGCTGCTGCGCATCAGTGTCGGGTTCGTGCTAGTCCTCACGTTGCTGGCGGCTGCGGTTATGTTCGGCGGCGAGCAATCGCTCAACCGGTTGGTCGGCACAGTCAACGCGGACGATCCCACATCGGGGCGCACGCAGTTCTGGCGCGGCACGGTGGCAGTGATCAAGGCCCACCCAATGATCGGCGTGGGACTAGGCGCATTCGGCGTCGCCTACACGCGCTACGATCCGTTGCACGGCGAACTACGCCTGGAACAGGCGCACAACGACTATCTGCAAATCTGCGCGGACGCCGGCATCATCGGCGGCCTGCTCGCGCTGTGCTTCGTTGCCGCGCTCTTCCGGCGCGGCCTCACGCGCCTCGATACGCCGGACAAGTTCCGGCGCGGCACGAGTGCGGGCGCGCTCGCGGGCTGCGGCGCGGTGCTCGTGCATAGCTTCTTCGACTTCCCCTTACACATCACATCCATCGCGCTGCTCTTTCTCATGCTTGCGGCGCTGGCGACGACCGACGGGCGCGTCGAAGAGGAGCCTAAGCCGCGCCCGCGTCGCCAGCGCCACACACAGCATACGGTCGGCCCAAGTGACATGAGTCAGTTGACGGGTTAGAATCACCGCGCTTTTACCAACCGACCTATTCCCCTTGAACACCGGAGCGCCATGACGGACACGGCCGCGCACACGGACATGCAGCCCACCACGCTGCCGCTGCTCTGCCTGACCGCGCTGACGGTGCGCGCCCGCCCCGACGCCTTCAACCACAAGGCGGGCGGCGAGTGGCAACACATCTCCGCCGCCGCGATGTGTGGGCGGGTGCGCGCCATCGCGCTCGGCCTTTATGATCTCGGCATACGCAAAGGCGACCGCATCGCACTGCTCTCTGAGAACCGGCCCGAGTGGTCTATGACCGACTTGGCGATCCTGGCTCTGGGCGCGGTGAACGTGCCCATCTATACGACGCAAGCGGTCGAGCAAGTGCGCTACATCCTCGAAGACTCGCGCGCCCGTGCGTTGTTCGTCTCGAACCGGCGCACCTTCCGCCACGCGCGCCCCGGCGTCGAAGGCATCGCGTCGGTCGAGCAACTGATCTTCTTCGACGAGCTACCGGCGGACGGACAACTGCCCGCGTTGACGCTCGCTGCACTTGAAGCGCGCGGCGCACGGCGCGCCACCGCCGAACCTGAAGCGTTCGACCAGCTTGTGCGCGCCGTACACGCAGACGATCTGGCCACCATCATCTACACGTCGGGCACGACCGGCGAGCCGAAGGGTGTCATGCTGACGCACGCGAACTTCGTCTCGAACGTCTATGCGATCACGAGTGCGCTGCCAATCACGTCCGCCGACGTGTCGCTCTCGGTCTTGCCGCTCTCGCACATCTTCGAGCGCACGGCTTTCTACATCTTCTGCTGGAACGGTATGGCCGTGCATTACGCGCCCTCGGTCGAGCAACTCGGCGAATATTTACAGGAGGTGCGCCCGACGGTAATGACGGCCGTGCCGCGCCTGTTCGAGAAGGTCTATCACCGCATTGTGCAGAAGGGGATGGCGGCCAAAGGTTGGCGGCAAAAACTTTTCGCGTGGGCGTTGGCGACGGGGAATCGTTACGCCAGGTTGCTAGACGTGGGCGCGCGTGTACCGCCGCTGCTTGAACTGCAACAGGAGCTTGCGAGCGCGCTCGTGTTCAGCAAGTGGCGCGCGGGCGTCGGGGGGCGGTTGCGTTACTTTGTGTCGGGCGGTGCGCCTTTGTCGCCCGCGCTCTCGCATGCCTTCAATGCGGCCGGCATTCCCGTCTTGCAAGGCTACGGCATGACCGAGGCGTGCATCGTCGCCGCGAACCGGCCCGTTGACAATAAGGTCGGCTCTATCGGCTTGCCGTTCCCCGGCATCGAGATGCGCGTGGCCGCCGATGGCGAACTGCTCGTGCGCGGGCCGAACGTGATGCGCGGCTACTACAATCAACCCGCTGAGACCGCCACTGTGTTCACCGCCGACGGTTGGTTCAAGACCGGCGATGTGGGCTATAAAGATGCGCGCGGCCATTTCTATCTGACGGATCGCAAGAAAGAGTTGTTCAAGCTCTCGAACGGCAAATACATCGCGCCACAGCAGATCGAAAGTCTGATCAAGCAAAGCGCGCTCGTTAGTCAGGTGATCGTGGTCGGTGCGGGGCGCAAACAACCCGCCGCGCTCATCGTGCCTGATTGGGAAGCGCTACAAACTGCGCTCGCGGAGAACGGCGGCAGTGTGAAAGGGAACGGCGCGGCGGGGCGCGCGACGGCCAGCCGCGACCCGGCGGCCGTCCGTCTCGTGCAGCGCGAGGTCGCAACCTTGACCGCCACACTGCACGACTATGAGCGCGTGCGCCGCGTCGCCCTGCTGCCCGAAGAGTTCTCGATTGATGGCGGCGAGATGACGCCGACACTCAAGATCAAGCGGCGCGTGATCGACGAAAAGTATGGCCCGTTGATTGACGAGATTTATAAAGGCGGCGCGGGCAAAGATGACTGAGCGACAATAACGTTGTTCGCTGCGCGGGCAAAACGGATAGCACCATGAAGGCCACAAACAGAAGCTTACGCGCTCTTTGTGGCCTTCGTGGTTTTGTGAAGCAGCTTGACTTGCTATGCGTCAGTCAGCGATAGCCGGTCGCTGTCGTAGATAAGTTCGAGCGTCCGGTTGACGACGCGCGGTGCGCCGCAGAGCAGCGCGCGGGCCAGTCGGTAAAGCGGTTCCGGGATCGCGACGGGCACATAACGGGGCAGTCCCGCGGGCGGAAATCTGGCCAGCAGAAATAGTTCCGCGTCGCAGAAATCGCACGCGGCCAAGTGGGCCCCGACTTCGTGCCGCAGGCTGGGCGCGAGCACTGCATCGTGATAAAGCAGCAGCATCGCGGCGGCCGGGCAGGTCTTATGTTTATAGAATGTGGCTGTGCTAACCGAACCCATTGGTTCCTCTCTTTCTTCCTCGTCGTCAGAGCCGGCTTTAATTAGGGCACACGAGCACCGCAGACTCTGACACAAAGCGCCCCGGCAACCGGCACAGCACACGCGTAGGCTAGGCTAAGAACAATGAGGGGAGCCACAGCCGTCGTAACCAATCAAATCAAAGGGCGCTTCGCTTAGTCAGTACAAAGAAAGCGTCAATGGCCGTTGAGTTCCATAACTCTGGCGTGGGCGCGAGTTGAATTTTCGCCTGTCTATTCAATAGCTTGAAGGAAATGTAAAAAGATGTTGCTCAATTCGTGTGCAACTGCTAGTATTCTCAATGTCGTCAGGGAGACGACTTCAGCTTCCTTGAATCCCACTGGTCGGCCGCGCCTATTCCCCTTTGCGGTCACCTAGGCCCGGACTTCCAGCTTGTGACATTGAGATAGTAGCGACGTGCGGCATGGCAGCGCGCTTCAAGCCTGAACGAAGTCAAGCCTGTCAGCCGGGATGCGCTCCAAACGCTTGTGCCAAAGCCAACTGACCATGCACCCGCCGGGTCAGAAATCGTTGCCCCAAACCCCTAAGTTAAGATCGCTGATTGCGTTTGCCGCCCCTCATAGAGATAATGTGCAGCACCCAGGGTTTAAGGGTACACAGCGCGTGAGACATCTTTCGGCTTGCAGACAAACTCTCCTCGTTTGCAAATTGGCGAACAAACTTTCTCGATGAGCACAATCCGGTGAAACGCTGCGGCGCGCAGGTGCCAAAACGGCGACTGTCCGGCTGGCCCCTGTACTCATCGAAGCGAACAGACGGTTAAGGAACACAACCCGACTGACCGCACAGCGCCAAACGCCCGACCGAAGCCGCCGCACCAGGCCTGCCCTAGAACCCTGACCACGACGAACGAAACGAGTAACATGGCAGCAACATCCGCCGATCAAAATCACCCAAGCGAGACCGCGTTGACGGGCACCGAAGCAGAACAGCGGGCCCCGTCTGCCGCGCCCCGCGCCCCTGCGTCCCGTGGCGCGGCAACCGAGCGCACGCGCGCCAGTGGTCAGTGGGTCGAATCGCTGCGGCGTTCCGACGTGACCCGGCTCTGGGCGGAATTGCACCGCGTGGTGGGCAGTCACCCGCTCGTGCGTGCCTCTTATAGCGCCGGGCTACTCGTCGAAGGCGGCGAGCGCGGCAACGCCTACATCGATCTCACGCAGGAACTCTTCGTCACGCTCCTCAGCAAGGCGCGCTTCCAACACTATCTGGACGCGGAGATGTCGGACGCCGAGATCGAATGCGAGATCGGCCAGATCGAGCTGACAAATTTGCTGACGGCGGAACTGCGCAAACGTCATCCCGAATCTTACCGGCTCGCGCGGCGCATCTCGACCATCATTCAATCCAGCTCGAACTTCCGCCGCTTCGACGGCGCGGGCGCGAGCGATGAGACGCATCGCCGGCTGGCGGATCGCGTCTATGGTTTAAGCGAATGGCCCGACGGCAAGGCCCGGCGCGGCGCGCAGGAGTTGGAGCAGCGCATCCAACTCATTCCCGTCCGCCAACGCGACACGCGCATGGTCGGCTGCACGGGCGACTCGCAGATCATCATCAGCAACTCCGATCTTGAAGACCTGATCGTCAGCATGCTGGAAGCGACGGACGCGCCGGTGGACGTGCGCTCCTTGCGCAGTCTCGTCATGTCGCGCCTGCCCGTGATGGATATTTATCTCGTGCCCTTAGGCGGTGGCGACGACGACGAGCAGGGGCGCGGCTTTGAGCCAGTGGACGGGCGCGAGAATCCTGAACAGGGCTTGCTGCGGCGCGAGTCGGAGCATGAGGCCGCCGGTTATGTCGATCAATTCTTGCAGGGTTTGCACGCCACGGTGCGCGGCAAGGCGAAGCAGTACGACCGCATGCTCGGTGTGCTGTGGCACTGTTATTTGAGTCCCGATCACGTGACGCAGCTTGAAGCGGCGGCGCGGTTGAGCGTCTCCGACTCGCTGGTCTCTGATTATCGGCGGCGCATTGAGCAGCAACTCCGCGCCCTCGCGTTCTCCGAGATCGAGCAAGCACGGCAATTCGAGGTCGCCTTACGTGAGTGCGTGCGTGCGCTGGTGCTAGTCAGCGTGGAAGAAAGTGTGCCGGTCTAGCGCGCTTCAGGGATAGCCGCCGCGGCGCGCGTGTTTGACGGCCCTCGCTGCTGCTGCTTACAGTAGCTAAGGATTCGGCTGGCCTTAGCCCTCCTGCGATTAAGAATGCTTGCCCTGGATTGCCCCGGTCGTAAGCATGCAAGCGCCGCCGCAGGATTGAGAGTTGTCGGCCCCGGAAGGTAACTTCTAAAGTAAGGGCCGCGCCGGCTATGTAGGGCACGCCGCACTTTAGTCCATCTTGTGCAGCCCGGCATCTAGCTTGCCCCGTGCGGACGGGCAGATGGAAAAGTGGCTCCCGTAGCACTGAGTGCCATAGATGCCAAACAATCATTATACAAAGGATTACGAATCTGTTACGCCTTCCCGCCAGCGCAACTCGTGGGAAAATAAGCCGGAGGCCGCGCCCGTTTGGCCGGGGCCTGACGCAAACCTACCGAGCGCCAACGACAGGACAGATGAGCCGGAAGTCTTAGCCCTACCGGTTGCGCCTGCCGTCGTTCCAGCCTTGGGCCCAGTCGAACACTGGAGCACCAAACACGGGCATCTGTTCAGTTATCTTGGCCTCTTCCTCTTTACCGCCGTCTTGTACTTCCGGCCATATGAACTGATCCCCGCGCTTGCTTCCTTCACCTCGCTCGCCTACTGGATCGCCATTGCCACCATTGCCATCTTCCTGCCTTCGCAACTCGCGCTCGAAGGTAATCTGACTGCGCGTCCGCGGGAACTTCGGTTCGTCTTGCTCCTGGCGCTCGCCGCCGTGCTGTCGATCCCTCTGGCCATCCAGCCGGCGGATGCGTGGGAGATGTTTAATAAAGAATTCATTAAGGCCGTGCTGATGTTCATCGTCATGCTCAATGTGGTGCGAACTGAAGCGCGGCTGAAAGGACTCCTCCTCCTGTCGCTGGCGATCAGTTGCCTGCTGAGCATAAACGCCGTGAGTGATTATAGTGCCAGCCGCTTTGCCCTGGCGGCGGCCGGACGCATTGGCGGCATTGTCGGCGGCATGTTCGGCAACCCGAACGACATGGCACTGTACCTCGTGACGACGATGCCGATTGCGTTCGCGCTGCTGTTTAGCACACGCAACGCGCTGATGAAAATCGTCTACGCGGGCTGCGTCTTATTAACGATGGCGGGCAACGTGGTCACCTTTTCGCGGGGCGGCTTTTTAGGGTTGATGGGCGTCGCTACGGTGCTGGCGTGGAAAATCGGCCGCCGCAATCGATTGCTCATGGTGTCGTTCATCTTAGCCGCCACGCTCGGCTTCGCCGTCCTTGCGCCGGGCGAATACTCGAATCGGCTTGGCTCAATTGTCGGGCGCGGGTCTGATGTGGTGGGTGCGGCCTCATCTGACTCGCGGTGGGCGTTGCTGCTGAGATCGATTCTGATCACGCTCCGCCATCCGTTATTAGGCGTCGGCATCGGCAACTTCCATATTGTCTCGATTCACGAGGAGGTGAGCCACAATGCCTACACGCAAGTCTCCGCGGAGATGGGTCTCTTCGCTATGATGATGTACGTGCTGTTCATGATCGCACCGCTCAAACGACTGCGTGAGATCGAGCGCGAAAGTTATGACACGCGCCGGCAGACACGCATCTACTATCTCGCTGTGGGCCTACAAGCAAGCATCATCGGCTACATGATCAGTAGCTTTTTTGCGTCCGTTGCGTACCAGTGGTACATCTACTATCTCGTTGGCTATGCCATTGTCCTGCGCCGGCTCTACGCCTTACAGCGCGCTAAACAGCCGGCCACCACGAGCCAAACAACACCTTTCGCCAATTCAACCGGGCCGGACAGAACCAACTCTTTCGCGCTGCCGGAGCCGCCGGCGGAAAGGGTGTCTGCATATGAGTAACGAGGTGGCGATGACGGTGTGCGCCGCGCCGGCCAGGCCCGCGCCTGTGGCCACGGGCGCTGTCGCAGCCCCGACCGTTTCGGTGATCATTCCCTGCTTTAATGAAGAACGATTCATTGAGCACGTGCTCACCAACCTGAGCGCGCAGTATGACGAGCACGCGTATGAAATTATCGTCGTTGACGGCCACTCGACTGACCAAACGCGCGCGGCGATTGCGCGCTTCGTGGCTGCGCACCCGGCCGTGCGTGTGCGTGTCGTTGAGAATGCGGCCCGCCACATTCCGGTAGGTCTCAATCTCGGGATTGCGCAGGCACGCGGCGAGATCGTCGTGCGCATGGACGCGCACTCGATGCCGTCGCCGAATTACGTGCGCCGTTGTGTCGAACTCCTGAGCGCGGCCGACGCGGCCGTCGTCGGGATGCCGTGGCGCATTAGCGCTGGGGCCGAGACGCTGATGGCGCGCGCTATCGCGCTGGCGGTGGCGCATCCGTTCGGCATCGGCGATGCTAAATACCGCGCGCGCGCACTCGCCGAACCGCAGTTCGTTGACACCGTCCCGTTCGGCGCGTTTCACAAAACGCTCTGGCAGGAGCTTGGCGGCTTTAACGAGAAGCTGTTCGCGAATGAGGATTATGATTTCAACTACCGGGTGCGGACGCGCGGCGGGCAAGTGCTGCTCGATACCGCCGCGCACTGCGAGTATTTCGCGCGCCCGACGCTCAAAGAATTGAGTCGCCAGTATTTTCGCTACGGCTTTTGGAAGGCGCAGATGGTCAAGCTACATCCGCGTTCGATCAAACTGCGGCACCTCGTCGCGCCGGGCTTCGTCGCCGCGCTCATCGCATCAGGCGCGCTCAGTCTGGCATGGTCGCCGTTCGTCTGGCTGTTGCTGGCGATCATCGTTGCCTACGCATCGCTCGCGCTCTTCTTTGCCGCACAAATCGCGCGGCGCAACGGCCCGTTCGCGCTACTCTGGCCGATTTTCTTGAGCTTCACTGCCATCCACCTATGCTGGGGCAGCGGGTTCATTTTAGGCCTTGCGCCCCGCCGGGCGAGCCGGAGCGAGGCGAGGTGAGCGCGGCGATGAACTGGCAACGCAAAGCAAAGATTCAGAAGGTGGTAGCCGCGCTGCCGCGGTCGAACGCCATTTACTACGCGCTCCAGCGCAACTGCGGCAATCTGCGGCGCGGCTCAATTGATCCGCGCGGCGACTTCAGTGCGGCGCTAAGCATCGTGGACTGGCTTGAGACAGCAGGCGCGCACGTCGCGGGCAAACGCTTTCTCGAAGTCGGGACGGGGCGCATGCTCAACATCCCGACAGCACTCTGGCTTTGCGGGGCAGGGCAGGTTGTGACCGTCGATCTCAATCCTTACCTTGAACCCGCGCTCGTGGCCGAGTCCGTGCAATACGTCCGCCAACATCAGGCTGAGATTCGCCAACTGTTTGGGGCGCGGGCCGCGACGCCGGACTTTCAGACGCGCTACGCGCAACTCGTCGGGCACACGGGCGATCTGGCGGGTCTCTTGCAATTGATGAACGTCGAGTATCTCGGCCGCCATGATGCCGCGCGCCTACCCTGCGCCGCGCACAGCTTCGACTTCCATATCTCGCACGCGGTCTTCGAGCATATCCCGGTGGACTCCCTCGAACGGATTCTGGTCGAAGCGCGGCGGTTGCTGGTGGCCGGCGGCCTATTGCTCCACATCATCGATCCGTCCGATCATTTCGCCCACGACGATCAGTCGATCACCGCAGCCAACTTCCTCAAGTTCGACGAGCGCCAGTGGCAGCGACTCGCGGGCAACAAATTCATGTACCACAACCGGCTCCGCGCCTTTGAGTTACTCGAACTGTTCGCGCGGTGCAGTGTGCGTGTGCTCCGGCAAGAGCAGATGCTAGACGAGCCGTCGTTACGCGAACTGCGCAACGGCTTCCCGCTCGCCGCCCAGTTTCGGCACATCCCGCCCGAAGAGTTGGCCGTGCGCAGCCTGATCGTGTTAGGGACTTTCGCCGGGCAGACGGTGCAGCCATGAATGACAGGACAGACATAAAGACCAACGATACGCTGGCGCAGCCAACGCCGCGCGGCGGTGGGGCACATGCGCCCGCCGTCAGCGTGATCATGCCAGCCTATCGGGTCACGGAGTATATCGGCGGCGCGATTGACTCGGTACTGGCGCAGACGTTTGTCGATTATGAAATCATCGTCGTCAATGACGGCTCGCCGGATACAGACGAGTTGGAACGCGTTCTCGCGCCTTATCGTGCGCGCATTGTTTATATCAAACAGGAGAATCGCGGTTTGAGCGGGGCGCGCAACACTGCCATCCGCGCCGCGCGCGGCGAGTTCGTCGCGCTCTTAGACCCGGATGATCTGTGGGAGCCGAACTATCTGGCAGTGCAGGTGGCGGCAATGCGCAACGAGCCGACCCTTGATGTGCTCTATTCGAACGCGCGCATCTTCGGCGACGCGCCGGACGCCGGCCGCGAACTGATGGACGTTTGTCCCACCGATGGAGCGGTCACTTTCGAGCGGGTGATCACGCAGGAATGTAACGTGCTGATCTGCGCCACGGTGCGCCGGGAGGCGGTGCTCCGCGCCGGACTCTTTGACGAGACTTTGCGCAGCTCTGAGGACTTTGATCTCTGGCTACGTATTCTTAAGGCGGGTGGGCGCATTTCTTATCACCGGCAACCGTTGGCGCGTTATCGCCGCCGCGCTGGTAGTCTCTCCTCCGACCCCGTCTGGATGTGTACGCACTATTTGCAAGTGCTCAATAAAGTGGAGCGGACGATGGCGCTTACGCCTGCGGAGCGCGAGACGGTTGAGCGGCAATGCGCGCATGTGCGCGCGATGCTCAGCTTGCACGAAGGTAAGCGCGCATTCTTTCGCGGCGACGCGCTGGTCGCGATTGAGAAGCTCAATGCGGCTAACGCCTATTACAATAACCCGAAGCTAACCTTGACGCTCCAGTTGATGCGCCATGCGCCGCGGCTCCTGATGAGCGTTTACAACATGCGCGACCGCTTCATTTTAAGAGCCAGCACCAAGTATTGAGGTGCGCGAGGACGAAACATGGAAAGGACAGTTGCGGAAAGTTTCAGCGCGGAGTTACACGAGGCGGTGAATTGCGCTATGGGGCGAGACCACGCCGCACGCCCCGTCCGCACGCTGCCTGCGCAGCAACCGGAGACGATTGTGTAGGTCGAAAGGGATGCAAGTGCGGAGATGACAACCCCAAGCTCGTCGGACTTAAATACCTATTACGATCAGGCTCGCCATGTCATGTTGGATTTCGTTCCAGCAGGCGTCGGCCGCGTGCTGGAAGTAGGCTGCGCAAGTGGTAAGTTTGGTTCTGCCCTCAAGGCCCAAAGAAATTGCGAGGTGTGGGGCATCGAAATGTTTCCCCCTGCCGCCGAGGTTGCCGCCCAGTGTCTGGATAAGGTGCTGGTGCTTAATGTGGAGACGGGCGAACTGCCCTTGCCCGCTAGTTATTTCGATTGTGTTATCTACAACGATGTCCTTGAGCATCTGCGGGAGCCATGGCGACATCTGTGCAGCATCCAGGCGCACCTCAAGCCGGGCGGCTACGTAATCGCGTCAATCCCTAATATCCGCCATTATAAAGTAGTGAAAGACCTGTTCTTGAAGGGTGAGTGGCGCTATCAGAATGACGGTATCTTAGACCGCACCCACTTACGGTTTTTTACAAAACAATCCATTCGCGAGATGTTTGAGGATGAGGGATATAGGGTGGAGCGCATTGAGGGGATCAACGGCGAAGAGTTTCCGTGGAAGTTCGGGGTGTTGAATCGGTTGCTGCGTAATTCATTGGATGATATGCGTTATCAACAGTTCGCCTGCGGCGCACAGCTAGGCAGCGCCAAGTCGCCGCAACGAGCGGCGAAAAATTCTTGAGCAACAAACTACTAGCTCAATACCTACCGGCCAAAGATGAGTAAAACACCTTATAAGATCGCGCATATTTTACCGTGGCCTACCATTGGCGGCGTCGAGGTGGCGACGCTGCGCATCGCGCAGGCGGTAGAAGGTGAATCGTTCAAGAACACGGCCTTTTGTCTCAGCGGCGCAGCGCCAGTCAAGCGTCTGTTCGCGGCGGCAGGTTTTGCGACCGCCGACTTTGCACCGGAGCAGCCCAGTTACCGACATCCACGGAATTATTTGCGCGCCTCGCTGCGCCTAGCGCGCGAGTTCAAACGTCAGGACATTGATCTGGTTCACTGTGCGGACATAAATGCAGCTTACTACACCGCGTTGGCCGGCCGGCTCGCACGCTTGCCTGTCGTCAGCCACGTGCGCAACCGTTTTGCCGATATCTCGCGCCGCGATCAAAGCTTCCTGCGCGCCGTCAATAAGTTTGTCTTCGTGTCGCAAGATACATGGCGGCACTTCGGCTACAAGCTATCGCCCCGGCGCGGCGTAGTCGTTTACGACGGGATCGACATCCCGGCAGTCGGCGACGGCGAAGCTAAGCAGCGCGTGCGGCAAGAGTTTGCTATGCCTGACTCCGCCCGGATCATCGGCATGGTCGCACGCGTCGCGCCGCAGAAAGATTACATCACGCTCGCTAAAGCCGCCGCGCGCGTCGTGGCCGTCGAGCCAAACGTGCGGTTCTTAATTGTCGGCGATCATTCAGGCACAGAGAACTACCGCGAGCATTACGCGGAAGTGTTGCGGGTGCTAGCTGCCCATGCGGTCACGCCTTATTTCGTCTTTACAGACTTTCGGCAGGATGTGCCGCGCCTGATTAGGGCGATGGATATTTTCGTGCTGAGCACGCACGTCGAAGGTTTACCGCTCGTGCTGCTCGAAGCGATGGCACAGGGTAAACCAGTGGTTGCCACTGCGGTTGACGGTATTCCGGAGATCGTGCTGGACGATAAAACCGGACTCCTGCACGGCCACGAGGACGACGCGCAACTCGCTACCCAACTGCTCTCGCTGATTCAAGATGCAGAGCGCGCCGCGCGGCTCGGCGCAGCAGGTCGCCGCTTCGTGCAGACTAGTTTTAGCAAAGAGCGGTTCGCGCTCAACATGGCAAATTTGTATCGCAGCATCCTCAGCCTGCCGCCGCAAATTGCAGCGGATGCTTTCACGCCCGCGTCGCACGCGTAACAGGCAGGAGGGGGGGATAGGTTTTCCGCGCCGCGCCTGTGTGGTGAAATAGAGTAAGTATGAGCGCTCAAATATCAGTCGTCATCACTTGTTATAATCAAGCTCGCTATCTCGGCGCGGCCATCGCGAGTGTGCTGGCCCAGACCTATCCGCCTACCCAGATTATCGTGATGGATGATGGCTCTGTAGATGACAGTCAGGCGGTGGCGGCAAATTATTCAGGCGTACAGTATGTCAGGCAGCTAAATCAAGGCGTGGCGGCGGCGCGCAATAATGGCTTTCAGCAAAGCACCGGCGAGTTCGTCGTGTTTATGGACGGGGACGACCGGCTCATGCCATCGGCCCTGGAAACAAACCTGAATTATTTACGCGCCGCACCGGCATGCGCTTTCGCTTTTGGCAGTCGCATAGCCGTGGACGCCGTTGGTGTGCCGCTGCCGGGCTGGGAGTGGAACTACACAGGAGAAGATCATTACTTAGAACTATTGCTCGGCAATCAGATTCACTGTCCGGCGCAAGTGATGCACCGCCGCGCAGCCTTCGAGTCGGTCGGCGGCTTTCGTGAGTTCTCCAACTCGGCGGAAGATTACGATCTCTATCTACGTCTGGCGCAAAAGTTTCCGCTCTGCGGGCATCGAGAGGTTATCGCCGAGTATCGAGTGCATGGGACGAACGGCTCGCATAATCACCGGCTGATGATGCAGAGCACGCTGACAATTTTGCACGCACAGCGCAAGTTCATCAAAGGCAACAGGGGTTACGAACAAGCTTATAAAACAGGCGTGCGCCGCTGCCGCGAGAGTTTTGGCGACAAGCTTTTCTGGAGCGTTGTCGCGGACGCGCGCGCCAGACAGTGGATATCGGCCATGCAGAAAACATCCTTTCTCCTGCGCTGCAGCCCGCGTGCGTTGGCGAAAAACCTGGGGCACAAAATTAATAAGACGAGGTCTGTGGGGAAGTAAGGCTTCTGTTCGGCGGCTGGCCGTTGGTTAAGCTCTAACCTGCAAATTATGTCAAGATACTGAAGGATGCCAAATGGGCACTACTGGCTAAGGGGTGCTAGCGCGGGCTGATTTAACGAAACGCATGGTTTTCACGCGAATTGAGCGTATGTATAGAAGGGACGAGGCAACAAATGTCAGCTAAAGTATTAGCAGAATCCGCCGCAGAGATGCTCACCGACCATAAGCCGCCCCGGCGCATAAAGGTGATGCGTGCGCCTTCGCTTTCGCTCGGCGGGATACTTAAAGATGTGCGGCTGCTCGCCGACTATCAGGATTTGCTTTACACCTTGACCGTCCATCGCATACAGGTGCGCTATAAACAGTCGGTGCTCGGTATTTTTTGGGCCGTGTTGCAGCCCTTATCGCTGATGCTCATTTATACGATGGTCTTCTCGCTGTTTGCGCGCATGCCGAGCAACGGCGCGCCCTACTCCATCTTTATTTACACTTCGCTCCTGCCCTGGACGGCGTTTGCCACGGCCCTCGGGACAGCGACCAACAGTCTCGTCAGTCATACGAATCTAGTGACTAAGGTCTATTTCCCGCGCGAGATTTTGCCGCTGACCTATGTTTTAGCCTCGGTGATTGATTTCCTGATCGCGTCAATATTAATGGCGGCCTTGATGATCTATTACGGGGTACCCTTGACCGCGAAAGCGCTCTACGCCATCCCGCTCATGCTCTTGCTCGCCCTCTTTACGATGGCCGCGGCCCTTGTCTTTGCGGCGACGCAGGTGCGTTTCCGCGACGTGGGCGTGGCCATCCCGCTCTTGCTGCAGTTGTGGATGTTCGCCACCCCAGTGGTTTATCCCTTGGACGCCGTGCCGGTGCGCCTACGCTGGTTATATGAGCTTAACCCGATGGTCGGTATTATCGAAAATTTCCGGCGGGTTGTGCTATTCAGTTTGTCGCCCGATACCCACGCGCTACTCATTTCCGTACTCGTGACGGTGATCCTCTTGCCCTTCGCTTACGCCTATTTCAAGCGCGTGGATATGACGATAGCGGACGTTATTTAGTGGGGCGCGGCGTGCGCGCCGCGAGCAAGGGCATTCGGGGTGAGAAAATGAAAATGATTGATCTGCAATTCGACCACATATCCAAGCGATATCGCGTGCAGCAGGAAGCACAGATGGGGCCGACGAGCCACCCGCTGCTCCGCAAACTGCAACAGTTGCGCCCACGGACAGAGGATTTCTGGGCGTTGCGTGATGTGGCGTTCGAGGTCGAGCGCGGCGAAGTGCTCGGCATCATCGGCCACAACGGGGCCGGGAAGAGCACGATTCTCAAGTTGCTGGCCAATATCACTTCGCCCACCTCCGGCCAGATCGTCGTGAATGGCCGGCTGGCGGCGCTGATTGAAGTCGGCTCCGGTTTTCATCCCGAACTGACGGGGCGCGAGAACACTTACCTGAACGGCTCGATCCTCGGCATGCGCCGGCGCGAGATCAGCGCGAAGATGGATCGGATCATTGACTTCGCCGGCATCCGGCAGTTTATTGATACGCCGGTCAAACGCTATTCCAGCGGCATGTATGTCCGCCTCGGCTTTTCCATTGCAGCGCACCTCGATCCGGACATCTTATTACTCGACGAAGTGCTGGCGGTCGGCGATGCGGCTTTTCAGGCCAAATGCTTCAAGCGCATCAACGAATTGAAAGCGGCCAAAACTACCATCATTTTCATCTCCCACGATCTCGCCGCCGTGGAAAATTTATGCAGCCGTGTGCTGTTGATGCATCGCGGGGAAATTGTCGCCAGCGGCCCGCCGGCTGAGATGATCAAGCGTTACAGCGAACTCATGCGCTCCCAAAGTCAAGACGCCGAGAAACAACTCGCAGTCGGGAGCGATGGGGCTGATGTGGCGATCATCAATTGTGAACTGTCGGGCGTGGATGGCAAGCCGCGCCGCGCTTTCGATTTCGGTGAGCGAACCCGCGTTAAGATCGATGTCTTTGCGCGCCGCCGCATCGCAGCGCCCATGATTAACTTCGGCATTAAGCGGGCTGATGGGGTCATTGTCTGTAATTTCAACAACTGGTACGACAACTTTCAGATTGAGTATCTCGAAGGCCACTGCACACTCGAAGGCTGGCTGCCGCCGTTGCGCTTGATGCCGGCCGCGTATGAGATGCACGCGGTCGTCTGGCAAAGAAAGAAAGCGCAGGATGAATCGGATCTAACGGGCATCGCTCCGTTGGCGGCACAAATGTTCGGCACTTTCACCATGCGCGGCCCGGCCCTCAAGGAAGATGGGGGCGTGTTTCAGGAACCAGCATTGAAATGGCTCTTTTCCATGAATAATCGGCGAGTCGAGCATAGCGATATTGATGCCGACAGCTTGAACAAAGCGTTTTCTAAGCTGATCAGCGAGGAAGATGTTGTTGAAGAGGCCATGGCCCGGTAACGCAAAGCGCGGGAGGCAAACACGATGGGACAGGTAGGGATTAGTGGTCTGGCCATAGTGCAAGCGGATGCGCTCGGCGAGAACGTTAGTGTCGGCGAGTTTGCGATCATTCGCGCGGGCGCAAGCATTGGCTCGAACACGGTGATTCATCCACACGCAATCATACAAGCGGGGGTGACCATTGGCGCTGACGTGGTAATTCATCCACACGTGATCATTGAAACAGGCGCGGTGATCGGCTGCGGCGTGGAAATCTTTCCGGGCGCGTACATCGGCAAAGAACCGAAGACAACCGGGGCGACCGCGCGCCCGCTCACTTACCTGGACAGCATTCGCATCGGTGATTATTGCTCCATTAATCCGCACGCAGTTATTTATAGAGATGTTGTCATAGGCGAACGTACGCTCATCGGTGATGGGGCCTCGATTCGTGAAGGCGTACGCATCGGGACGCGTTGCGTGATTGGGCGTTATGTGACGATCAACTACGCTGTGACTATCGGCGACCGCACGAAAATCATGGATCACACGTGGTTGGCCGGCAACATGCAAATCGGCGCGGAGGTTTTTATTTCCGGCGGGGTGATGACAGTTAACGACAACGCTATCGGCCAAGAAGCTTACGATGAGGCGCGGATGCAGGGGCCGACAATTGCAGACCGCGCCATGATCGGCGCTGCCGCCGTGCTCTTGCCGAACTTGACGATTGGTGAAGCCGCGATAGTCGGCGCGGGCGCAGTCGTAACGAGAGACGTTGAGCCGCATACCACTGTCAAAGGTATTCCGGCGCGTGTGCTTACACAGGAAGTTAAATCTCGCTAATGTCAATCCGGGATTGTTACATCGCTGATTTGCCGAAAATTGCCGACCCGCGCGGCAATCTTACTTTTGTTGAGAGTAACCGCCATGTGCCTTTCGAGATTAAGCGCGTCTATTACACGTATGATGTGCCCGGCGGGGCGGAGCGCGGCGGGCACGGGCACAAGCAGTTGAAACAATTAATTATTGCCATGTCCGGTAGCTTCGACGTGGTGCTTCATGACGGACTAGAGCAGCAAAGATTTCATCTCAATCGCTCGTACTTCGGCCTGTACGTCTGCCCGATGATCTGGCGCGAGATAGACAATTTCTCGTCGGGTTCTGTCTGCATGGTGCTGGCCTCAGAGCTTTACGATGAAACAGATTACTACCGCGATTACACTGCATTCATTACCGCCGCCGCCAGAGAGATAAAAGCATGAACGTCCCCTTCCTCGATCTACAAGCGCCGTACCGCGAACTACAAGCCGAACTCGACGCCGCTTATGCGCGCGTGCTGCGTTCCGGTTGGTACATTCTCGGTGAAGAGGTTGCGCATTTTGAGCGCGAGTTTGCCGACTATTGCGGCGCACGTCATTGCATCGGCGTTGGCAATGGTCTCGAAGCATTGCATCTGATTTTAAGAGCCTACGGTATCGGCGCGGGCGCTGAAGTGATCGTGCCGGCAAATACCTACATTGCGACGTGGCTGGCGGTCTCTTATGCGGGCGCGACGCCTATGCCCGTCGAACCCGATCCGCGCACATACAATCTCAACCCCGCGCACATTCGCGCCGCCATCAACGAGCGCACGCGCGCCATCATCGCCGTGCATCTCTACGGGCAGCCCGCCGCGATGGATGCGATCAATGAGGTCGCGCGCGAATACAACTTGAAAGTCATTGAAGACGCGGCCCAGGCGCATGGTGCGCGCTATCGGGGACGACGCACGGGCACGCTCGGCGATGCCGCCGGCTTCAGTTTCTATCCCGGTAAGAATCTGGGCGCGATGGGTGATGCCGGCGCGGTGGTGACGAATGATGATGAACTGGCCGACCGCGTGCGCGTGCTCGGCAATTACGGTTCGCGTGTCAAGTATCACAATGAAGTGCAGGGCTTCAATTCGCGCCTTGATCCGCTGCAAGCCGCTTTCTTGCGCATTAAACTCAAACATCTCGATGACTGGAATGCGCGCCGGAAACAGATCGCCGCCAACTATCTGGCAGCATTAGCAACCGATCAAGCACTAACACTGCCCTTCGTGCCTGCTGAGATCGAACCTGTCTGGCACTTGTTCGTCGTGCGTCACGAAAACCGCGACGCGCTGCAAACACATCTGCACGCGGCGGACATCGGCACGCTGATTCACTACCCGATTCCCCCGCATCTCTCCGGCGCATATCGCGCCATGGGCTTCAGCCAAGGTAGTTTCCCGGTGTCAGAAGAACTAGCCAAGACAGTGCTGAGTTTGCCCATTGGCCCACATCTGGAAATGAAGCAGCAAAAGTTCGTATCAGCTACACTTAGCGAAGCATTGCACTCCGCTCCCGAACGCCAAGCAATGATTGCGCAAACGTAAGACGCGCAAATCACAGACCGTCGAATAGGTGAACAGCTTGCCTAGTTATTGATTGTTAAGCAACGTCGAAAGTTTAAGCATTTATTCATGGCAGGGAATCCAAAAGTTAGTGTTTGTATCTCCTCATATAATCATGAGCGTTATCTCCGCCATGCGCTCGATAGCGTCCTTGCGCAAACCTATACAGACTTTGAAGTGATCGTCGTTGATGATGGCTCGCAAGATGATAGCCTCGCCTTGCTTGAGCTTTACGCTGCGCAACATCCTGCGATCAAGGTTTTTACACATCCGCAGCACGCGAACAAAGGCATCTCGATCACAACTAATCTCGCAATCGAACATGCACGCGGTGAGTATATTGCTTTTCTTGGGTCAGATGATGCCTGGTGCGCTGATAAACTAGAACGACAGTTGCCCGTGTTGGAGAGCGATGCAAAGGTCGGACTTATTTATAGCTTGACTTACTTGATGGATAGTGAGGGGCGACAAGCGCCTGAGCGGCATGGGAGTGATTGCGCCGCCAGTCCGGGTGCGATGGCGCTGATGATTCGACGGAACCGGATTCATGGGTTGACCACTATTGTGCGGCGCTGTTGCCTTGACAGCGTCGGCTTATTCGATGAATCGCTCGTTTATAATGATTGGGAACTGTGGTTGCGCATCATGGCGCATTGGAAAGTAGCGTTTGTTGCCGCTCCGTTGGCCGTGTATCGCGTGCATGGCTCAAATACCAGCGTGGGCATTGAACCAGCCGTCCATCTGCGCCACTGTCTCGCTGCTACGCTGGCCCTGCGCCGGAAGGCAGCGATGATTAAGGGTTTATTGGATGAGCCGCGTATGCAAGCCTTAGTCGATTTGCAGGCAGCTTACACGCATTTTTTCTTGCACCAAGGAACTCAGGCGGCACAGACATTAAGCCGTGCCTTTGATACGGATGCAACGTTACGGACGGATGCCCGGGGGCTGGCACGCTGGCTTGATGCGCAAATCCATGATGGGATTGACGTGCTGCCGCCAGAGCTAACGGGCCATGATTTTAGCGAATGGGTGTTAAGCAAGTTGCCGGCCATAGTTGGCACCGCGACGGCGAAACGTATGGCCCGGTACTTCTCGGCCTTGTCATCCGCGCGTGCGGCCGGCACTTGCTATGCAGCGGACGCTCCGCGGGCAACGCGGTTGGCGCTGAAAAGTTTCTTGACAGACCCGCGGCAAATCGCTAAACGCGATTTGCTAGTAATTCCGTTGAAAACAATCGTTGGGCGGCGCATGGTGAAGCGAATCGGCAAGCTTAAAAAGAAACTTCATAGCGACCGAACAGAGCTCGGCAGCTAACTGCTCAAACTACAGTAGTTTGACCTCTAAGGCTTTCAACTTATGCCCCAAGTATCAGTCATCATCCCTTGCTACAATCATGGCGCTTACGTTGATGAAGCGGTGCAATCAGTGCTGGTGCAGACGTATCCGGATTTTGAAATCATTATCGTTAATGACGGATCAACGGATGAGGCAACCAATCGGATCTTAGAAACTTATACACAACCAAAAACACAGGTGCTCCAGACCAGCAATCAGGGTCTTGCACAAGCAAGGAATAACGGTATTGCTGCCGCACGCGGCGAATATATTCTGCCGCTTGATGCCGATGACCGAATTGGCCGAACCTATCTTGAAAAAGCTATTGGGGTGCTGCAACGGCAGGCAACGGTGGGCATTGTTTATTGCAAAGCAGAGTTCTTTGGTGAGCAGACGGGCGAGTGGGGCCTGCCGCCTTACAGTTTAGAAGGGATGCTAACTAGCAATATGATTTTTTGTTCGGCCCTCTACAGAAGAACCGATTGGGAACTTGTGGGCGGATATAATAATGGTATGCCAGCTTGGGAAGACTATGATCTTTGGTTATCGCTAATTGGCTTGGGCAGGGGTGTCTATCAAATACCGGAAGTGTTGTTCTATTACAGACAAAGGCAAGGCTCAATGCTTAGGAGCATGGGACCGCAAGATCACATCGAAGGACATAAACGTATGTTTCAGCGCCATCGCCTGCTCTATGAAGATAATATTCATGTGCTGTTCACCGAAATCCAGCAGTTACGCCGGCAAAATTACGAACTTCAGGAAGTCCTGGCAAATACAAAAATACGGCAACTGCGCAAGCTTGGGGGTAAAGTAAAGCGCGCGTTCATAACAAAAGCAAAACCCTCAGACCCAACAGCGGCATAATGAATTGTCATGATTCTTCACGAGCGACAGCGAAAGCACTGGCGCACCTGGGCAGGTAGCTTTCCCTCCAACTGAGAAAGATTAACTATATGTGCGGCATTGCCGGATTCATCAGTTCACACGAAGCGCCCGCGCGGGCAGAGCGCGCCGCCGTGCTTGAGCACATGTGCCGCGTGATTACGCATCGCGGCCCCGACGATCAGGGCACGATGCTGACGGACGACGGTGCGGCGCTCGGCATGCGTCGCCTCGCCATTATCGATGTCGCGGGTGGGCAGCAACCGTTGTCGGGCTGCGACAGTGCGCTCTCCATCGTCTTCAACGGCGAAATTTATAACTTCCAGGAATTGAAACGCGACCTCGAAGCGCGCGGCCACCGCTTTCATACGCATTCGGACACGGAAACCATCGTTCATGCTTACGAAGAATATGGGGAGCGTTGTGTCGAGCACCTGCGCGGCATGTTCGCCTTCGCCATCTGGGATGCGCGCCAACGTGAGTTGTTCATCGCGCGCGACCGCGTCGGCAAGAAGCCGCTCTACTACATGCTCACCGCGCAGGGCACGCTCGTCTTCGGCTCGGAACTAAAATCGCTGCTTGCACACCCGGAGGTCACACGCGCGCTGAACCCGGAGGCGCTGGACGCTTATCTCACCTTCGGCTACGTGCCCGACCCGCTGAGCATCTTTCGCGGCATCTACAAACTCCCGCCCGGCCATCATCTCAAGTTCGACGCACAGGGGCGCATCGCCCTCATGCAGTATTGGGACTTCCGCTACGAGTCGATCACGGAAGTGCGCGACGAGCGCGAGTACGTCGCCGAACTGCGCGCGCTGCTCGACGAGGCGGTCAAGATACGGCTCATCTCGGAAGTGCCGCTTGGCGCGTTCCTCTCCGGCGGGATTGATTCGTGTACAGTCGTCGGCCTGATGGCCCGCCACACGAATCGCCCGGTCAAGACCTTTTCCATCGGTTTCCACGAAGACAGCTACGACGAACTGAAGTACGCGCGCGTCGCCGCCAAACAATTCGGCACCGAGCATCACGAGTTCGTTGTCACGCCGGACATCTGTCGCGTGGTGGACGAACTTGTCTGGCACTTTGACGAGCCGTTCGCCGACCCGTCCGCCATCCCGACCTACATGGTCGCTAAACTCGCGCGCGAGCACGTCACCGTCGCGCTCTCCGGCGATGGCGGCGACGAACTGTTCGCGGGCTACACGCGCTACGTCACCGACCGCAAGCGTGATGGCTTCGCGCGGCTGCCGCGCGCGCTCAGGCACGGGGTGATGCAGCCGCTCAGTCGCCGCTTGCCGCACGGCGCATGGGGGCGCAACTTCCTCAACAACGTCGCGCTCGATCCGGTCGAACGCTACATGGATAGCGTCTCGGCGTTCACGAGCCTCAGCCGCACCGCGCTCTATAGCGCCGACTTCCGCGCGCAACTCCACGAGCGCAATCTGGCCGCCGCGCGTTTTCGCAACTACGCCGCGCACGTCACCACCGGCGATCCGCTCGACGTGATGCTCTACCTCGACAGCAAGACCTATCTGCCGGGCGACATCCTGACGAAAGTGGATCGCATGAGCATGGCCGTCTCGCTGGAAGCGCGTGCGCCGCTGCTCGATCACAAGCTGATCGAGTTCGTTACGCGCATTCCGCCCGCGCTCAAACTGCGCGGGCTTGAGACGAAACACATCCTGAAAGAGGCGGTGCGCGATCTCGTGCCCGCCGACATCCTCGCGCGCCCGAAGCAGGGCTTCGGCATGCCGCTCCAGCAATGGATCAATAGTGAATTGCGCGACTACATCCGCGACGTGCTGACCGAACCGCGCACGCGCGGGCGCGGCTATTTCAACGCGGGCTACGTCGATCTGCTCTTTGATGAGCATAGTCGCCGCCGTCGCGACCACTCGACGCAACTGTGGACGCTCTTCATGCTCGAACTCTGGCACCGCGCTTACGTCGATCAAACGTCGGCGACGAGTTCATCCACCCTAGCCGCTAACGTCGCCCCCAGCGCCGCCGCCTGAGGTTCAAGCCCGACAAACCAAAAGTTGATAGCACTCTTATGCGTAATGTCTTACAAATGGTTGACAGTTTTCATCAGGGCGGTAGCGAGCGGCAGACCGTGCAGTTGACACGGCTGTTGGTCGAGAGCGGGCGCTATCGCGTCCACGTCGCTTGCCTGAAAGACGCCGGCCCCCTGCGTGCGGAACTCGCCCAGCTCGGCTTCCGCGACATCCCCTCGTTCCCGCTCACCAGTTTCTATAACAATAACGCGCAGTTCCAAGTCCGGCGCTTCGCGCGCTTCCTGCGCGAGCGCGAGATCGATCTCATCCACGTACACGATTTCTATACCAACATCTTCGGCATGGCGGGCGCGGCGCTGGCGCGTACTCCAGCGCGCATCGCCTCGCGGCGCGAAACCGACGGCATCCGCACGCGGGCGCAGCGATTCGTCGAACGCCGCGCCTACGGCCTGGCCGATGCCATCGTCGCCAACGCCGAGGCCGTGGGGGCACAGTTGGTCATAGAGGGGATCGCGTCCGAAAAGATCGCCACGGTTTACAACGGGCTTGATCTTGCGCGGTTGACGCCGACGATGTCGCCGGCCGCGACGCGCGCCGCGCTTGATTTGCCGGCGGCGGAGAGTCGCCGCCTCGTAACGATTGTCGCCAATATGTCGCACGTGATGAAAGATCAAGCGACGTTTTTGCGCGCGGCGCGGCGCGTGCGCGAGGCCGTGCCGGATGCCGCGTTCGTGCTAGCTGGAGAGGGCAAGCAACAAGAATCTTTGCGCGCACTCGCCGCCGAACTCGGGCTTGAGCGCGAAGCGTTCTTCCTCGGTCGCTGCGCCATCGTCCCGGACTTGCTGGCCACCTCGGAGATTGGGGTGCTTAGTTCGTGCGGCGTCGAAGGTTTCTCGAATTCGATTATCGAGTACATGGCGGCGCGGCGGCCGGTCGTTGCGACGGACATCGGGGGCGCACGCGAGGCAGTCGTTGACGGTCAGACTGGCTACGTCGTCCGGCCCGGCGACGACGAGATGATGGCCGCGCGCATCATCGAGCTGTTGCGCGAGCCAGAAAAAGCACGGGCCATGGGCGCGCGGGGACGGCAGCGCGTCGAAGAAGAATTCTCCTGCGCCGCGCAGCTTGCGCGCACAGAGGCTTTGTACGAACGCCTGTTCGCTAAAAAACTCTCCCCACGGAGCGCAGAGTCGAAGGCCGGGCGGGAGCCGCAGCGGAGCGTGTCGGGCGGCCAGCGATGAGCCAGGTCGGCTATTCGAGATGATCGGGTGGGCAGGAGACGAGAGAATTGTTGGCTAAGGTCGAACACAACAAAGAGAATGCGGCGCAGGCAGGCCTCAGGCTGGCTTATCTAGTGAGCCAGTATCCAACCGTGAGTCATACGTTCATCCTGCGCGAGATCAGGTATCTGCGCCAACTTGGTTGCGACGTGCATGTCATCTCGATCAGTAGCGCGGATCGACCGCCGGAGAAAATGACGCCTGAAGAGGCCGACGAGTTAGGGCGCACCGTTTACGTTAAAGCCATTGGTCTGCTGGGCGCGCTGGGGCAGCAGTGCGCAATGCTGTTTACGCACCCCCGCAGTTATGTGCAAGGACTCTACTATGCGCTTGCGCTCGCCAAACTCGATCTACGCAAAACTATCCGCTGCTTATTTTACTTCGCCGAAGCTGTGATCGTCGGGCGCTGGATGCGGCGTGAGCAACTAACGCACGTGCATATCCATTTCTCTTCGACCGTTGGGCTGATCATGCGGCGCATGTTCCCCGGCACGATCTCGATGACGCTGCATGGGACGGATGAGTTTGTTGATCCGGTGGGCTTCTGGCTCGCGGACAAAGTGGCCGCCGCATCGTTCGTCTGTGCGATCAGCAGCTACGGTCGGAGCCAGATCATGTACGCCTCACCGCCCGCCGAATGGAGCAAGATCGAAGTCGCGCCGCTCGGCATCGATCCTGCGCTGTTCAATCCGCGCGCCTTCCGCGAGCGGCCTGCGCCGTTCGAGGTGTTCTGCGTCGGGCGGTTAGTGCCGGTTAAGGCGCATCATATTTTACTCGCGGCCATCGAGTTGCTGGTGCGTGCGGGGCGCGACGTGCGTTTGCATCTCGTCGGTGACGGCCCGTCGCGAGCCGCGCTCGAAAGCGAGGTCGCCGCACGGGGGCTGCAAGCCTGCGTCGTTTTCGAGGGCTGGCGCAATCAGGACGAAGTGCGCGTACTCTATGAACAGGCGGACGCCTTCGCGCTCGCGAGTTTTGCCGAGGGCGTGCCGGTGGTGTTAATGGAAGCGATGGCGATGGAGATTCCCTGCGTCGCGACGCGGATCACGGGCATCCCCGAACTAATCCGCGATGGCATCGAGGGCTTGCTCGTCACACCGTCGGACGAAGCGGCGCTGGCCGAGGCGCTCGCGCGTTTGATGGATGATGCCGCGCTCCGTCGCCGGCTCGGCCAGGCCGGGCGACAACGCATCATTGAGAAATACAACCTCGCGCGTAACAGCGAACACCTCGCAGGCATCTTCCGCCGCCGCTTGGCCGGCACGCCGGCGATGTGGGGCGGCGCACCCCGCGCCCCCGAAGTCGCTTTCACCCAAACTCGCGCGACCGTGCCGGCTGAAAGCGACGGCGCACTCGACGACAGTCTGGCGAAGGTCTAAATGTTAGAGCATTTACGCGAAGACCTAAGCCGTTACGGCCCTGACGGGCGCGCCCAACTGCGCGCCCTGATCCTCTACCCGCGTGTGTGGGCGATAGCGACCCATCGCTGCACGCGCTGGGTCTATACCGCGCCGCTGCCGGGCTTCGCGCGCCGTGTGTTGCAGAGTCTCTTACTTATCTGCAATGTCTGGATCGATGTCACGACACAGATCGAGTTGCCGGCGGGCGCGGAGATCGGGCCGGGCCTGCTGATCCCGCATCCCGGCTACATTGTGGTCGGGGCGGGTGTGCGCCTCGGTCGCCACTGCACGCTGACGCAAGGCGTCACCATCGGGCACGGCGGCGGCGGGACTAAATCGCTCGCCGAAGCGCCGGTGATCGGCGACCGCGTTTACATCGGGCCGGGCGCAGTAATTATCGGCCCCGTGAGCGTCGGCGACGATGCCGTGATCGGGGCGGGCGCGGTTGTCACCCGCTCGGTTCCGCCGCGCGGCGTCGCCGTCGGCAACCCCGCGCGTGTCATCTCGCGTAAGGGATCGTTTGATTTAATCTTCTACCAGCATCGTGAGGCCGATCCCGCACGGCAGGCGGCGCTCGCGGCACTGGCAGAAGAGTCTGTCCCACTGCCTGAATTGCAGGTCGGGCGCGTCGGAGCGGTATAACAGACGGGCGCGGTTGATGGCATCCATATTCAAAAAACTGGGTAAGTTGAAGGGGCGTAGCCTGGCGGAGTTGCGCGTGCGCGGGCTGCAAGCCGCGTCCGCGCTGGCGGAGCGCGGCGGGCTGTCGCCGCTGGCGCGCGTGCCTGACGATGTCGCTTTCTTTCGCCTATTCGACCCCGCGCGGATTCCCGGCGGCGCTCTCTCTGCTGAGACTCTGCTCGCGCACTTCCGCACGCGCACAACACCCCGCTTCTGCGCGGCGTTCGCCGAGCCGGCCGCGACCCGCGTGGCACTCCGCCAACGCTTCGCGCCGCGCAACGAAACCATCCTGCTCGCCCGCGCCCGCAAGATTGTTAGCGGCCAGTTCGATCTGCTCGGTTTGACCGATCTCAGCTTTGGCTCGCCTATCAACTGGCAACTCGAACCCGTCACAGGCAAACGCGCGCCACTCGTCCATTGGAGCCGCATCGATTATCTCGACCCGGCCGCCGCCGGTGATAAAAAGGTAACCTGGGAGTTGAGCCGGCAACAGTATTTTCAGACGCTCGGGCGCGCTTACTGGTACACCGGCGACGAAGCATTCGCCGCAACCTTTGTCGCGCACGCGTGCGCTTGGATGGAGGGGAATCCGCCGAAGCTTGGCATCAATTGGGCGAGCAGTCTGGAAGTTTCGTTCCGGCTTATGTCCTGGCTCTGGGCGCTCTACTTCTTTCGGGCTTCGGCGCAACTCACGCCGCCGTTCTTCGCGCGCCTGTTGAAATTTATCTACCTCCACGCGCGCCATCTCGAAACGTATCTCTCAACTTACTTCAGCCCGAATACGCACCTGACCGGCGAGGCGCTCGGCCTCGTTTACGCCGGCACCTTGTTCCCCGAATTCCGCGCTGCACAACGCTGGCGCGCAACCGGCGAACGCATCATGCGCGCCCAACTTGAGCGGCAAATTAGACCCGACGGTGTGTACTTCGAGCAGTCAACTTACTATCAACGATACACGGCGGACTTTTATCTGCACCTGGCTGTCCTCGCGGAAGTTAACGACGCGCCGCCGAATCCCCAACTGCGCGGCAAGCTGAATGCGCTCCTCGACTTCCTGATGCATGCGACGCGCCCGGACGGCACGACGCCCTTCTTCGGCGACGACGACGGCGGCCGACTCGCGCTGCTCGACGACAGCGCGGCCAACGACTTTCGTTCGACGCTCGCGACGGGCGCGGCGCTCAGCGGGCGCGGCGACTACAAGTTTGTCGCGGGCGCGGCGACGGAAGAGACTTTGTGGCTCACGGGCCCCGCCGGGCTGCGCCGCTTCGATGAACTGGCAGCCAAAATTCCGGCGCAAGACTCGCGCGCATTCACGGACGGTGGCTACTACGTCATGCGCGATGGGTGGGCGCGCGATGCGAATTACATGCTGCTTGACTGCGGGCCGCATGGCGACCTCGGCGCGCATGCCCACGCTGATGTGCTTTCGTTTGACATGGCCGCACGCGGGCGCACGCTGCTCGTCGATCCCGGCACTTACACGTACACCGGCGCGCGGGAGTTGCGCGATCATTTCCGCACGACTGCGGCCCATAATACGCTGACGATTGACGGGCAGTCGTCGTCCGTGCCGGCCGGCCCCTTCAGTTGGCAACAGACCGCGCGGGCGACTGCGCACAAGTGGGAGAGTTATCCGCGCTACGATTTTTTCGCAGGCGCGCATGACGGCTACGCGCGGCTCGCGTCGCCCGCAACCCACGCGCGTGACGTACTCTTCCTCAAGGGCGATTACTGGCTCGTGCATGACCGCGTCGAAACGGCGGGCGCACACGCTTATCAACTCAATTTCCATTACGCGCCCGGAGCGGAGCCTGCGCTTGAGGTTGACGACGACGGGGCGGCATTACGCACTGCGCCCGATGAACAGCCGGGTTGCGATGTGTTCGCCTTTGGCGGTGATGGTAACTGGAATTGCGCGGACGGGTGGGTCTCTTCGTGCTACGCGGCCCGCACGCCCGCGCGGGTCTGCACCTACTCGGTGACAGGCGCGGGCCAGCAGGAGTTCGTTACGCTATTGATTCCGCGCGCCGTGGCGGCGGTGAAAACACGCGCGCGTATGATCGCGGCGACGGGCGGGCGCGCGTTCGAGTTAGATGTGGCCGGTTGGCGCGACTACGCGGCGATTAAAGACAGCAGCGTGGTCGCGTTTGCGCGGTTCACAACGGACTGCGCGTGGGCCTGGGTACGTTTCGCGTGCGCGGATGCGGCAGCGCCCGTCGAACTTATCTTGCTCGACGGGAGTTTCTTCCAGATGGACGGGCGCGAGGTTGTGCGCGCGTCGGCGCGCGTCGGTAGTGTGGTCGCGCGGCGCGTGGGCGAAGAGTGGTATGTTGAAAGTGACGCGGGCGATGATTTATTTGTCGCGCTGGATGGCGCGGCGCGCGTAAGATTGAATGGTGGGCGGGCGCGCCCACTTGCGGCGGCGGGGCGAACTGACTTCGAGTTGACCGGCGCGGCGTCGGTGCGGGGCGACTGAAACTTTTTATGTGTGGCATTAATGGCATAGCTTTAGCGGCGGGGCGCGTGGACGTGCGCACGCTCGAACAGATGCGCGACGTGATCAGGCATCGCGGGCCGGACGATCACGGCAGCTATATCGGCGAACAGATCGGCCTCGGCCATCGGCGGCTGAGCATCGTCGATGTCGCGGGCGGGCATCAGCCGATGACGAATGAAGACGGCACGCTGCACATCGTCTATAACGGCGAGATATACAACCACGCCGACTTTCGCGCCGACCTCGAAGCGCGCGGCCACGTCTATCAAACGCACTGCGACACGGAGACGCTCCTGCACCTCTATGAGGAAGAGGGCGCGCGCGCGGTTGAGCGCCTGCGCGGGATGTTCGCCTTCGCGATCTGGGATGAACGGCGGCGCGAGTTATTCATCGCGCGCGACCGGCTGGGCGTCAAGCCGCTTTACTACGTCCACCGACCGGACGGTTCGCTCTACTTCGCGTCGGAGATCAAAGCGTTGTTCGCGGCGCAGGCCATTAAGCCGGAGATTAACTTCGCTGCGCTGCCCGATTACCTCGCGAACCACGGCACGTCCGCCGCAGAGACGCTCTTCGCGGGCGTCAAGCGGCTCTTGCCCGGTCATCATCTCGTCTGGCGCGACGGGCAGGTGCGGATCGAAAAGTATTGGGACTTGCACTATACGGACGCAGCGGCGGACGGGCGCGCGGAGCGCCGGAGCGACGCCGATTACATCGCCGAGTGGGACGAGCTTTTTCGCACGTCCGTCCGGCTGCGCCTGATGGCCGATGTGCCGCTTGGCATGTTTCTCTCAGGCGGGATCGATTCGTCGGCCATCGCCGCCGTGATGAGTGGCCTGGTTGCCGAGCCAATCAAAACTTTCTCGGTCGCGTTCAAGGAGCGCGAAGCCAACGAACTTGAATACGCGCGGCTAGTGGCCCGCGCCTTCAAGACCGATCATCACGAGATCATCGTCAGTCCAGAACAGTTCTTCGAGGCACTGCCGAAACTCATCTGGCACGAGGACGAACCGCTCGCGCATCCTTCGAGCGTCGCTCTATTCTTCGTCTCGCAACTCGCGGCCCAACACGTTAAGGTCGTGCTGACGGGCGAGGGCAGCGATGAAATGCTCGGCGGCTACGAGCGTTACTACAAGACGATCTACAACATGGCGCTCGGCCCGCGCTACCACAATTTGACGAGTGCGTCTTTGCGCCGCGCGGTCAGTCGCCGGATTGCAGGTCTGCCGGTGGACTCGCGGGCGCGGCACAAATTGGCACGCACGTTCCTCTGTCTTGAGCCGGACATCGAGAGTCTCTACTTCGACAACTTCGCCGTCTTCACGCGCGCGATGCAGCAAGAGCTTTTGACGGCGGAGACGAAGGAGCGCGTCGGCGTTATCGCGCCTTATGCCGACATGCGCCGCTACTTCGACTCGACCGACACAAGCTCGCTGCTCAACCGGATGCTCTACGCCGACGTGAAGACGTACCTACAAGAGTTGCTGATGAAGCAGGATCAGATGAGTATGGCGGCATCCATCGAGAGCCGCGTGCCATTCCTCGATCACAAACTCGTCGAGTACACAGCCCGCCTACCCGAACGCCTGAAGGTGAGGCGCGGCTGGACGACGAAGTACATTCTGCGGCAGAGCATGAAGCATGTACTGCCCGAACCGATTCTAGCGCGCAAGAAAATGGGCTTCCCCGTCCCGGTCGGCGCATGGTTTCGCGGGCCGTATCGCCACGTCATTGATGAATACGTGTTAGGCGCGCGCGCGGCGAGTCGCGGTCTGTTCGACCAGCATTATGTACGTCGCCTCGCCGCCCGGCATCAGGCGGGCGAGAATCACACGGAGCGGCTGTGGGCCCTGGTTAATTTCGAAATGTGGCAACGACAGTTTATTGATGGCGAAGTCGTGTTGCCCTCAACTTATACGCCGGCTGAAACTATGGTGACGAATAATCAAATCGCGGGTTACTAAACGGCTTTGTGAAAATTCACTACGCAGAGAAGAGAAAGCTTTTCAATGGCTACCAATACAATTGACGCGCCCCTGGAGCTCGTCGTGCCCAAACCGATTGTGCGCACGGCGTCGCCGGCGTTTAGCCAGCAACGTATCCCGGAACTTGACGGCATTCGCGCGCTGGCCATCTGGATGGTGCTGCTGAATCATCTGTTCTTTGGCTATCCGAATCCTGCTGGCGCGCTCGCACACATCCCAAACGTTATTTTGGGCGTGATCAGCCACGGCTGGCTGGGCGTTGATCTGTTCTTCATTCTTTCCGGCTTTCTCATCACCGGCATTCTGTTGGACTCCAAGACTCGGCCGGCTTATTTCCGTAATTTTTATAGTCGCCGTGCCCTCCGCATTTTGCCGCTCTACTTTACCGTGATTGCCTTAATGTGGCTTTGCTACGCCGGCGCGTCCCGCTTCTTTCTGATTAGCTTGGCTTTTCTCGCTAACTTCTCGCATTACTTAAATGCAGGCGTCCCGCACGGGGCCGCGGTGTTCTGGTCGCTTTCGGTGGAGGAGCATTTTTATCTGCTCTGGCCCTTGCTTGTTCTGTATCTTAGTCGGCGCAATCTCACTATCCTGTCAGTGCTAATCGTCGTCGGCACGCCCCTCTTGCGTGGGGTGTGTGCGGCGCGCGGCATGGATCTCGATGCGGAGATTTATCTTTACTCCTGGTTCCGCTTCGATGGCTTGGCGCTCGGCGCTTTGCTCGCCATCTGGGTGCGCACGCCCTATAGCACGGCGCGCAACTCCTTCAAATTGGCCGCATTGCTGTTGGCCGGTGCGTTGATCATTACCTTGGTCGGGTTTCCCTTTGGCCTGATGCAAAGGGGCACGCTCGGCGCAGCCCTGCGCTACACGCAGTCGCAGTTGCCCTTTGCCGCATTTATTCTGTCTGCCTTAACGCTGCGGGCCACCATGTGGACGGCGCTCCTGCGGTCTTCGTTCGCCCGCTTGAGTGGCGACCTGAGCTACTGCATTTATCTCATTCATCTGGCTATCGGTGATGCGTATGAGTATCTTACGCAGGCGCTGAACTTGAATGTGGCTGGTGTGGTGGGCGCGTTCGGGACGGTGCTGGTTCGGGCTGCGGTCATACTGCTGGTGACGTTTGCTGTGGCGCTGCTTTCCAGAAAGTATTTAGAAGCACCCTTCCTGCGCTTGAAGCGAGTTTTCTCTTAATTGCATCTGTTCCAGAACGGGCATCATCGTGCGTATCCTCTGGCTCAAAACTGAACTGCTTCATCCGGTCGATAAGGGCGGCAAGATTCGTACTTATCAAATGCTCCGGGAGTTGAAGCGGGCACATCACGTCACGTATCTGACGCTCGACGACGGGAGCGCCGCCGCTGACGCGCAGACGCTCGCCGCCGAATATTGCCACGAGCTAGTTCGCGTGCCACATCATACGCGCGCGAAATTCTCGGCGGGCTTCTATGCTGAACTGGCGCAGAATCTCGTCTCGCCGCTGCCCTACTTCATGCGCAAGTATAAGTCGGCAGGTATGCGGCGCGAGATACTAAAGCGCGCGGGCGGCGACGGGTTTGACGTGCTTGTTTGCGACTTCTTGCAGCCGAGCGTCAACGTGCCCGCGCAGTTGCCCTTTGCGACTGTGCTCTTTCAGCACAACGTCGAGACGATGATCTGGCAGCGGCATTATGAAGTGCAGGCGAACCCGTTGAAGAAGATTTATCTTTACGGGCAATGGTTGAAGTCGCATGCTTACGAGCGCGCCGCGTGTCGCCGCTTCGACCGGGTGATTGCCGTCTCGCGCGAGGATCGAGAGACACTGGAACGCGATTATGGCGTGGCGGGCGTGGCGGATGTGCCGACAGGGGTGGACACCGAATTCTTCCGCCCGCGCGGCTTGGCGCGGCGCGAACCATATAATCTTATCTTCACCGGCTCAATGGATTGGCTGCCGAACGAAGACGCGATCCAGTATTTCACGAAAGAGATTATGCCGCGCATCAAGCGCGCCGTGCCCGGTGTGACGCTGACTGTGGTGGGGCGTAATCCTTACCCGAGTCTGGTGGAATTGAGCAAGCGTGATCCATCCGTCGTGGTGACAGGGCGCGTCGATGACGTGCGGCCATACATGGAGGCGGCGGCCGTCTACGTCGTGCCGATCAGGATCGGCGGCGGGACGCGGCTGAAAATCTATGAGGCGATGGGGATGGAGTTGCCGATTGTCTCGACGACTATCGGCGCGGAGGGTTTGCCGGTGCGCCCTGGGGTCGATCTCTTGCTCGCAGACACACCTGAAGCGTTCGCGGGGCGAGTTGTCGAGTTGTTGCAGGATGAGGTGCAGGCCAAAGAGATTGGCGCGCAAGCGGCGGCGCTCGTGCGCGAGCGATTCGGTTGGGCGCAGGTGGCGACACGGTTCGCGGAAATTTGCGCGGCCGCGATCAAACTGCGGGCCGGCGCACACGAGTTTGTTGAGAGTACGGCGGCGGAAGATTTGCGGCCGGCGCTTTGAGGGGAGCAGAGAGAAGCCAAATGAGATTGAGTGTGTTCGGGTTGGGTTATGTCGGCTGCGTGTCGGCGGCGTGTTTCGCCAAGGAGGGACACGAGGTCGTCGGCGTCGATGTTAGTCCCGTTAAGGTGGAGATCATCAACGGCGGCAAGAGTCCGATTGTCGAGGCGGGCATCAGCGAGTTGATCGGCGAGATGATGGCGGCCGGTCGCTTGCGTGCGACGACAGAGGTGGCGGACGCGGTCAATAATTCGGAGTGCTCGCTCGTCTGCGTCGGCACGCCGAGCAACGCCAACGGGTCGCTCGATCTGACTTTCATCAAGCGCGTCTGCCAGCAGATCGGCGGCGTGTTGGAGCAGAAGCGCGAGCGGCACACCGTCGTCATCCGCAGCACAATGTTGCCGGGCACAATCGAGACGGTTGTCATCCCGACGCTCGAAGTTTATTCCGGGAAGAAAGCGGGGCGCGATTTCGGCGTCTGCATCAACCCGGAATTTTTACGCGAGGGCACATCGCTCAAAGATTTCTACGCGCCGCCGTTCACCTTGATCGGCGCGGACGAGGAGGACGTAGCGGCGAGCGTGCGCCGCCTCTACACCGGGGTTGACGCGCCGCTTTTCGTGACCGCGATCAAAGCGGCGGAGATGGTCAAGTACGCCTGCAACTGCTTCCACGCCGTGAAGGTTAGTTTCGCGAACGAGATCGGGAACATTAGCAAGGCGCTCGGCATTGACAGCCATCAGGTGATGGATATTTTCTGTCAGGACACCAAGCTCAACTTGTCACCCTACTACCTCAAGCCCGGCTTCGCCTTTGGCGGTTCGTGCCTGCCGAAAGATTTGCGCGCGATCTCTTACAAGGCGAAAGAACTGGATGTGGAAGTGCCCTTGCTCGCAGCCGTGTTGCCGAGCAACCGGCGGCAGATCGAGCGCGCCGTCGAGATGGTTTACGCGACCGGTCGGAAGCGCATCGGCGTGCTCGGCTTCAGCTTCAAGGCGGGCACTGACGACTTGCGCGAATCGCCGATGGTCACCCTGATCGAGACGCTCATCGGCAAGGGCATGCAACTCGCGATCTACGACCGCGACGTGTCGCTCGCGCGCCTCTTCGGGGCGAACAAGCAATACATCGAGCGCGAGATTCCGCACATCTCGCAGTTGATGCGCGAAAGCATTGACGAAGTGCTCGACCATGCCGAGGTTTTGATCATCGGCAACAAAGCCGAAGAATTTCGCCAACTCGAAGCACGCCTGCGCAGCGATCAGACGCTGATTGATCTCGTCCGCCTCTTTGACGGCAAGACGACGGGCGGCGCGTATCAAGGCATCTGCTGGTAAAACGGGGGCATTCGGTGCGGGCAAGCAGCGTGCAGCGCAGCCGGCTTGCGGTACGAGTTCTCAAGCTTAGCGCGCTGGGCCTCGTCGCTTGGCCGCTGGTCGCGTGGGCGGCGGCGCGGGCTTTGATCGTGAGCGCAGAGTTGCCGCACGCGGACGCGATTGTCATGCTGAGTGGGTCGTCGGCCTACGGCGAGCGGGCGCGGCGGGCGGCCCAGCTTTTCGCCGCGGGCCGCGCGCCTAAGATCATTCTGACGGACGACGGCGGGCGGGGCGGGTGGTCGAGCGCGGAGCAGCGCAATCCGTCTTTCGTTGAACTGGCGGCGGATGAGTTGCAGCGCGCGGGCGTGCCGTCAGATAAGATTGAGATGTTGCCGCAGCTGGTGGCGAGCACTTACGAAGAGGCGGCACTCTTACGCCTTTACGCCGACGCGCACGGCACTCGTTCGCTGCTCTTCGTCACCTCGGCCTACCACTCGCGCCGCGCCCTATGGACGTTGCGCAAGGTTTTCAGGAACAGCGGGCGCGAGATCGGACTTGCTGCCGTATCGCCGGGGGAGCAGTCGCCCGCGCCGTTGATATGGTGGCTGAGCGCGAGCGGTTGGCGGATGGTCGCGGGCGAGTACGTCAAATTCGGCTATTACTGGTGGCAGTATCGGGCCTAAGAGACGGACGCAATGTGCGCCATAGCGCGACGCTGTGAAGGGCGGCAACAGCGTATGATTTTGACATTTTAAGGACGGTTGAATGATGAATGAGTTGAGTGCCCATGCGCGCGAGGTCGCGGGCGGCGAGCGCTTCGAGTTCGGGCAGAACTGGGGGCGTTTCCTCGCGCTGCTGAATGAGAAGCGCATCGTCGAAGCGGAGAGCTCGCTGAAGCAGATGCTTGAGCGCGCTGACCTGACCGGCCAGCGTTTTCTTGATATCGGTTCGGGGAGCGGACTATTCAGCCTGGCGGCGCGGCGGTTGGGCGCACGCGTGTATTCGCTTGATTACGATCCGCAATCAGTGGCTTGCACGGCGGAATTGAAGCGTCGTTATTTCGCGGACGATCCCGCCTGGACGGTCAACGAAGGCTCGGCCCTCGACACGGACTACATCCGCTCGCTCGGCGAGTTCGACGTGGTCTATTCGTGGGGCGTGCTGCACCACACGGGGCAGATGTGGCTCGCGCTCGACAACGCGCGACTGCCCGTTGCGCCGGGCGGTAAACTGTTCGTCGCGATCTACAACGACACCGGCACGCAGGCTGCTCGCTGGAAATGGATCAAGAAGACTTACAACGAAATGCCACGCTTCTTGCAAACCCCTTTCGCCGTCGCTGTCTCCGCGCCGGGCGAGTTGAAGTCAGCCTTGCGCTCGTTGGTGACGTTGCGCCCACAGGCTTACATCCGCTCGTGGACACATTACGATCAGAATAGAGGCATGAGCCATTGGCGCGACATTATTGATTGGGTCGGCGGCTACCCTTATGAAGTCGCCGCGCCCGAAGAGATTTTCGACTTCTACCGCGCGCGGGGTTTCACTCTCGTGAAAATGAAGTGCGGTGGTGTCGGACTTGGCTGCAACGAATTTGTGTTTGCGAAGGAACGGGACAGCGTGCCGGGTTAAGTAGAGACCGCGTGAGCGTAAATTTTGCAGCCTGCCTGTATGACAGAAGGAGATTCTTCTTAAAGAGCAAAGGTTGGGCGGCAGCGAAGAGTCTGCTCTTTTACGTGAGGTGGTCTATACCTCCGGCTCCAAGCTCTTGAGGGGGAATGGTGAGCGTGAAATTCAGACGAAGAAATGGAACGAGAATATTGCTCGCCGCCTCCGTGGGTGTCATCCTCGTTGCCTGTTTACTGCTTGTCTTAGCACAGCGACGCGACGTAGCACCGACCTACACGCGACCTCGTAGGGTTTTAACAGCCGGAGCGAATGTGATCAAAGTTGCCCCCGGTGGGAATTTACAGCAGGCACTCGCGGCGGCGCAGCTAGGCGACACGCTGGTGTTAACGGCGGGCGCGGTCTACCCGGGGCCGCTGACGCTACCGAACAAGAGCGGCGGCACGGGCACGGACGCCGACTACATCACCATTCGCACGAGC
>JBBQGM010000026.1:0-49792 GCA_038322995.1 Pyrinomonadales bacterium | reverse complement strand
AATAAAGGCGGCGTCGCTAACGCGCCGCACGCCAGCTTCGCGGGCGGGGTATTAACCCCGCCCTTGACCAGAGGGAACATCGTGCCCTCTGGACTCCCATAATTTCTATTCGGCGACCCCGCAGCAAGCTGACGGGGAATTTAAGATTAAACATGCGCGTCGCCAGCTCAAAAGGAGTGCTTATGACAAGGGACACAAGACGCGCGCGGCGACGCTTTTGGCATGTGAGTGGCTGACAGTTTTGACCACCATTGGACCAGAAGAAATGAGCGCGGAAGTGATCCTGCAAGTGTATCGAGGGAGATGGCAAATAGAGCTTTACATCAAGCGCCTGAAAAGCATTTTACGTTTGGGACAGATCAAAGCCAGTTGCGGTTCAAAGTTAGCGCGAGTGCATCTGTTGGCGAAGAGGATCTACGCATTGTTGGTGGAAACGATCTCGGTCGAGCGGCTCGGCAACCACTGGACACAGATGACAACGGTCAGACGTGGGACATGGTTCAGAGTCTGGAAAATGCTCAAAGATGAGTTGATGGAAATCATCATCGGCACTGCTCAGTGGCGAGAGTGGGAATGGCGCTTGATGCTCAAAGTGGTCTGGGAAAGAAGACGCCAGCGAAAGCTGCAACGTCTCTCTCGGCCACTCCTCAGATGGTTGAAGGGGAGTTCTGGATCATGGTCGGGGAAGAATGCTAATCAACCATCTGTCACGCACTTAGCTGCTTAACTTGGCGCGTATGCGGTATTACCCCACAGTCTGCTCACGGCACAATTACGCGGCAGCGGACAGGAGCAGATTTCGGATTGGGAGCGCGACTACCCAACAGGGCTGGCGCAACAATCCAACGCGGCGCAGCCACCAAGCACATTAGAGCGGCGTGAGGCAAAATCTTATTAGTCGAAATAACTCTTTTGACCAATAACCCAATAAACCTGTTGCGTGATAAGGCTTCAACCGCTAAGTTTGCGCAACGGAGTCATAATTTATGCGAATCAAGCGTAGAAAAGCAGACCAACAGGGAGTTGTAGAATTGAGTTTGTGGAACAACAACGCATCGAACTCTATCTGCTGGCCTGCGCCTGCTACGATAAGCAGCCCGGCTTGAAATATCAACGCTTGCGTAACTTTCGTCCCCGCTGCACGGAGGAGGAACTCTTAACCATGTAGCTGTTCGGTCATCTGCAAGGCTTGCACCAACAACGGCGCATCGATCAATACGTGCGCCGTCACTGGCACTCGTGGTTTCCCGCGCTGCCCAGTTATCAAGCCTTCAACCGCCGCTTGAATCAACTCGCTCCGGCTTTCGAGCAACTCAGCAGCAGCACGCTGGAGCCTTGCGGGGCGCACCTTGCCCCGACTTCAGACCGCCTGCTCGATTCGCTGCCCGTCAGCAGGGCAAAGGGCGCGAGAAGCCGCCCGGCGCGAGGCGCACCAGAGGGCGCGGATAAAGGCTTTTGCGCCAGCAAAGCGAGCTATTCCCTCGGCGTCAAGTTGCACGCCATCGCCTTGCGCCGCATGAAACAGTTACCCTTGCCTGCGCTCATCCATCTGCGCCGTGCTTGGCAACCCGATTTATCGGCGTTGCGCGAACTCGACCCTCATTTAGGCGAAGGCCTCCTGTTCGCAGATCGTGCCTATGCCGAGGAAGAGACAAAGAGAGTCTTGCGCGCACGCGGCACCCAGTTGGTCAGACCCTACAAGCGCAAGCGGAATGAGCCGGCAACCGCGGCTCCAGCCTTGTGGTCACGCTTCGTGTCCAGGTTCAGACAACCAATTGAGAGTCTGTTTGGCTGGTTGATTCAAAGAACAAATATTCAGGACGCTTCCCGAGTGCGTTCGACGAAAGGTCTCTTCGTACATTGTTACGGCCAGCTCGCGGCGGCTTGTTTACTGTTAACTTCCTACGCTTGATTCGCATTAGTAGATAAAGAACTCAACGTGATCCCTAGATGGAGGGATTTCCGCACAACTGTCGCTATTGGCGAACTAAATACCACTGGCGACTCTAACTTATCCCTTGAATAACCCTGAAAGCGATTTCCTAGCGCCAAGACTGAATGACTGGAAACATAGTCGGAGCATTCCCGTTGCTGCTGATCTTGTCAACTCTGCATTTGTTCTCAACAGGCGTGACGAAGCGTTAGAAGCCGCAAGGTTTCTATTGGAACAAAGTGAAGGTGTTCCTGAGACGGCAAAATCGCTTGCATCCCAAATCATTAACCCGTTGGCGGAATCGGAACGCCTTTCTATTTCTGCAGCGCTATCTCACGCCGAACCTGACCAAATTTGGCAACGGATTCACCGCCTGCGAAAGCGACTAAGAGATGAGCCACGCAACAGTGCTTGCCAGGCGCGGGACAAAGCGGCTTTGCACTGGCCCTTCAACGCCTCAGTCACAACCGTCAACCTGGCGCGCATCATGGCGCAGCAAGATCATCGAGCAGAAGAAAAGATGGTCTTCTCGCTGGCCAGCCTCAAACAAGGATTTTTCAATGAACATCTGCTGAACTTGATAATTTCCAAGTTAGCCTTAGACCAAAGGGCGGTGAAAAACCAGCCGCAGTTTGAATATCTCAAGAGTTATGCGGCTATCGCCGCTTAATTCTGTCCGAACCATTGCTATAAAGAACTATCTCGGATTCTTAAGTTTCGTCAGCGCACTCATTTGGCTACGCTGAAATGTCAACACAACCTAGAGGTATAAGGACAGATATTAAGGTTCCTGAAACAGCACAGGCGCAGTTGTCATGCGACAACCGCGCCTGTGCTTATTGATTGAAGACCAAAGGCGGACGACTTAGCGGGTCTTGTTCTTGTCCACTACTGACTTGAGCGCCTGGAACGTGGGCGGCCACAGACCCACGAAGATACCGGCTTGTTTGTTGCCGCTGAAGAAGAGCGCGAGCGATGCGCCGATAGAGCCGATGGTCAGAATGTGAAACAGGCTGATACCCGTCGATTGCTGCGTTGACTCATCGATGGTCTTAAGCACCGACTCGGCCTTATCCATCGTGGCCAAACTGCTGGGTGTGCCGGCGGTGAAAGTATCCTTCATGCTTTGTGCGTCTTTTGCGATTCCTTGTGCTGACATACTTATCCCCTTTTTTCCTCTGGTGTTTGCGGCACGCGCCCTTTAAGCACGGCCAGGCCGAACAAGGCGGCGAGGGCCGCCCCGGCGATCAGGTAGCCGGCGAGTGGGCGGACGGGCTTGTCCGCCTTAGGCCCGCTCAACTGTGGCTCTCTTTGTTTTCCAACCTGCTGGCTCATAGATTAAGTTGAAGTTGAAACTTCTGAGTTGAATTTACCAGTTGTTCATCGCGCGCGTATGCTCAAACAAGTAAGATTTTGTGCGTGCTTGCGGCGTGGGAGCGTGGGCAATGTATTTACGCCTGTCGCTGGTATTGCAAAGTGGAAGTTGCCGGGCCGTAAGCTTGCGAGCTAAAGGTGCATTAACTCAGCCAAAACAGCCTACATATAGCAGTATCGGCGGACAGCCGTCCGCCCCGCCGCTTGCACTTGGCTGCGTTATAGGGCATTCTACCCGCTGTTATTCCCGCTCTCTAACATCAACGGTGATGCGCTACTTGCTCTGGTCAGGCGGCGTTCTGGTTACTCCGAGAGTTGGGTTGGGATCGATTGTAGAAGCCGCTCTTGCTAGAGCACCCGAACGCGAGCCTTCGCTGCTACCGTTACACGAAGCCACTTCGATTCGCAGCTTCTCTTAACACTCCGAAAGGAAGAGGCACACAGTTATGTCAATGAAACTTTACGTCGGCAATCTCTCGTTCCAAACGACGAGCGAAGATTTGCAACAGCTATTCGCGCAGGCCGGCACGGTCGAATCGGCCTCGGTCGTCGAAGATCGCGACACGGGTCGCTCACGCGGCTTCGGCTTCGTCGAAATGTCCAGCAAAGAAGAGGGCAATGCGGCCATCCAGCAGTTCAACGGTCATGAAGTGGGCGGGCGCGCGTTGAACGTCAACGAAGCCAAGCCGCGTGAGGATCGTGGCGGCGGCGGTGGCAATCGTGGTGGTGGCGGCGGTCGCGGCGGCTACGGCGGCGGTGGTGGTGGCAATCGCGGCGGCGGCGGCGGTCGCTGGTAAGCACTACGTCAGCGCAACCGATACGACTTAGAGAGTGTGTCCCGGCGAACATCATTCGCCGGGACACTTTTTTATGCACCACGGACAAGCCCGCCAATTTAGCGCGCCCGGCGCTACGCTGTTCGAGATAGTCCTTGCCATTCATCGGAGCGCAGCTTAGGCTAAGGGCCAAGGTGAGTGAGCAACCGGACAACGCGCCAACCAACTTCAGTCTGCCCGCCGGGCAAAGCGACGAGTTTCGCATCTTCGCGGAGACGGCCGCCGATGCCATCCTCGTGATTGACCGGGCCAGCATCATCCTCTTCGCCAATCATGCCGCCGGGCGCATCTTCGGGCACACGCTCGCGGAGATGCTGGGCCAGGAACTCACGTTGTTGATGCCCGACTATCTGCGGCACGCACACCGGGCGGGGGTCGAGCGTTATTTGTCAGACGGGCAGAAGCACATCTCGTGGCAGAGCGTCGAATTGCCGGGCTTGCACAAGAGCGGCCGGATCATTCCCCTCGAAATCTCGTTCGGCCAGTTCGTCAAAGACGGCGCGCACTACTTCACCGGCATCGCGCGCGACATCACCGACCGCAAACGCGCCGAGCAACGGCTGGCCGCGCAATACGCCGTCACTACAGTCTTAGCCGAAGCGCCGACGCTGGCGGAGGCCACGCCGGTCGTGCTCCGTGCGATCTGTGAGCAGCTCGATTGGGCGCTGGGCGCGCTCTGGACGATTGAGCGCGGCGCGGAGCATCTGCGCCTCGTGGAAACGTGGCATGCGCCGACGATTAACGTCAGCGAGTTTGAAGCTCACAGCTACAAGCAAACGCTGCCCGTCGGCGTCGGCTTGCCCGGTCGCGTGTGCGCGGAAGGGGCGGCCATCTGGATCGCAGATATCACAACGCACGGCAACTTCCCGCGTGCGCCGGCCGCCGCGCGTGCTGGCTTACACGGCGCATTCGGTTTCCCGATCCGGCTGGGCAGCGAAGTCTTAGGCGTGCTTGAATTCTTCAGCCCCGAAGTGCGCGAACCTGACCCAGACCTGCTGCGCATGATGACGACCATCGGCAGCCAACTCGGTCAGTTTATCGAGCGCAAACGCGCGGAAGACGAATTGCGCAAGGCCGAGCAGCGCGCCATTACGGAGTATGAGCAACTGCTGGCCAAGTTGGCCGCGCTGGCCCAGGCGCTCGGGGCGGCGCGCGATCTCAGCACTATCTACCGCGCCCTGCGCGACTTCGCCATCTCGTCCGTACCCTGCGCCGGCATCCTCATCTCGCTCTATGACACCGAGCGCGACGCGCGCACGGCCGCTTACGGTTGGGGCGACGGGCGCGAGTGGGACGTGACAGGGTTGTCGCCAATGCCGATCACACCGACGGGGCCGAACAGTCGTGCAGTGCGTACCGGTGAGGTCGTCATCACGGACGACTATATGAAAGCGGTTGACAGTCAACTGCGCATCGTCGTCGGGCGCGACGACGGCTTGCATCCGCAGTCGTCGCTGGCGGCCCCGATGTCCGTGATGGGACGCATCGTGGGCACGGTGGAAGTGCAGAGCTACGAGCACGCGGCTTATGGTGAGGAACACGCGACCGCCGTGCGCATGGCGGCAAACCTCGCGGCGGCAGCTATCGAGAACACGCAACTGTTGGCGCATGAGAGCAAAGCGCGGGCGCAGGCTGAGACGGCCAATCGCTTGAAAGACGATTTCCTCGCCACCGTCTCGCACGAGTTGCGCACGCCGATGACGGCCGTGATCGGCTGGACACACCTGCTGCGCGCCGGCCAGATCGCGCCGGCCGATACGGCCCGGGCCTTGGAAATTGTGGAGCGCAACGCGCAGGCCCAGGTGCAATTGATTGACGACTTGCTCGACGTGTCGCGCATCGTCACCGGCAAACTCCGGGTCAATCTCAGTCCGACCATGCTTGTGCCCGTCGTAGAGGCCGCGCTTAACGTCGTGCTGCCGGCCGCCGAGGCGAAAGGCGTCAGCATTGAGCGGTCGTTCGAGCCAACCGATATGTTGATTTCAGGCGACGCGGCCCGGCTGCAACAGATGATCTGGAATCTATTCTCGAACGCGATCAAGTTTACGCCGGCGGGCGGGCGCGTCGTGGTCAAACTAGTGCGCCGCACCGCGCACATCGCGCTCAGCATCAGCGACAATGGCATGGGCATCCCGGCGGAATTTCTGCCGCACGTCTTTGATCGCTTCCGGCAAGCGGATGCTTCCATCACGCGGCAACATGGCGGGCTAGGCTTAGGCTTGGCCATCGTGCGCCACCTCGTCGAACTACACGGCGGCACGGTCGCGGCGGAGAGTGCGGGCGCGGGGCAAGGCGCAACGTTCGTCGTCACCTTGCCGACTATGCTCGCTCCGGCCCGGCCGCTCCCGGCCGCGCCGGGTTAGAGTGCCTAACAGGTCTTATGCTCTGGTTAGCTCTGGTGCAACACTATGCGCGCTTCCCTTTTTATAAATCCCAAACCTGTGATCGGCGTGATTCACGTCGGCGCACTGCCCGGTACGCCCGCCAACAGCTTGAGCGTGGCCGCGCTCGCGGCGCAAGCCACGGCTGAGGCGCGCCTCTATCGCGCCGGCGGCGTGGACGGCATCATCATCGAGAACATGCACGACGTACCGTACCTGCGCGGCGCGGTCGGGCCGGAGATCGTGGCGGCGCTGGCCGTCATCGGCCGGGCGGTGAAGGACGCCTGCGCGTTGCCGGTCGGCGTGCAGATACTCGCCGGGGCCAACGTCGCCGCCCTGGCCGTCGCCCACGCCGCCGCGCTCGACTTCATCCGCGTTGAGGGCTACGTCTTCGCGCACGTCGCCGACGAAGGCTGGATCGAATCATCCGCCGCCGAACTGCTGCGCTATCGCAAACTCATCGGCGCTGAACACGTCGCTATCTGGGCCGACGTGAAGAAGAAACACGCCGCACACACCATCACGGCAGACGTAAGCCTCGGCGCAACGGCCGCCGCCGTCGAGTTCATGCGCGGCGACGCAGTCATCGTCACCGGCCAAGTGACCGGCGCACCGCCGCTGGCGGCGGACGTGCGCGCGGTCAAAGAACACTGCCGCCTGCCCGTCATCCTCGGCTCCGGCGTGGACGCCCACAACATCGCCGCCTTCCACCCGACCGCCGACGGCTTCATTATCGGCTCCCACTTCAAACACGACGGCCACTGGGCCAACCCCGTGGACGCGCAACGCGTGGCCGACTTCATCGCAGCCGTGCATAAGCTGTCTTGATCCAAACGCAACACCAATCAACTCAGAGTTATTGCATGCGCGTGAAGAAGCTATCAGTGCTGATAGCAAGACGCAGCCTGTGCTGGAAGCGCATGTATCACTTCTATATGATGAACCAAGAGCGATTTATGCAGGCTTATCATCGGCGGTCTAACGTGGAATCGACGTTCAGTATGATCAAGGCGAAGTTTGGCGAACGGTTGCGGAGCAAGAGCCACACGGCGCAGGTGAATGAAGTGCTTTGTAAAGTCTTGGCGCATAACTTGTGCTGTGTTATTCAATCTATCTACGAGCTAGGGATCGAGCCGACGTTTTGGACTGAGTAAGCCCCATGTCAAAGCCTGACGAGCAGCGAAACCGCCAACTTGCAAAGGAGCAGAGAGAGCGTGCTCGCGCTAAGCGATCATCAACGCTGCCAAGCGGAAAGTATTCCGTAAAGGGTAATCCCCCAACACGACCCCAAAAGAAAAATGATAAGGCAAAGCCACGCCACATCTTTCAGTGGGATAAGATGGGAGGCGACTTCAAACTCATCATCGAAATCTGCGCCGCCGTCGCCATCGCCGCCGCCCTCGCAGATACTATCGTCCTCGCCAAAAGCGTGAGTTCCCCCTTTGTCCCCCTCATCACGTACATCTTTGCTGTGGCACTATGCCTGCCGTTCGGTCTCTACTTTCATACTCTCTGGGGAAGGAATCGCACACGGCAGAGGGCTGTCTGGGTAACTTATTCCGTCGTGGCGCTTTTGGGCTTGCTGCTGAGTGGAGTCTGGGAGTATGGACTGCTTCGCCCAGCACCAACTGAGACCGACGTGTCCGGCTATCTCATTCCTGCCAACGACCCCACCCCGCCGATCCCTTCTCAGTGCAATAGGATGGGCCAAACAGTGCCGCCAGACGCCATTGCCCTTTACCTTGGAACTTCGATGGCTTGGTCGAGCGGTGAGGGCATCCGCGTTATAACTATTGCTGGGAAAGACGTACTCACAATCTATAGGTCGCAGGAAGGTATTTACCTTGACGCCGCAGTTGTTGGCGCGAATGGCCTCTACATTGCAAAGATTGAAAAAAACAAATTTCTCAGAAACCCCAAGACTTCGTGGTATCAAAATAGACCTGACAGAAGCACATTGGAGATACACGACGATCAGGATCGTGTGGTGCTTTATGTGCGCTACTTGAACCCCACAGCGATCAAGGTGCGCGGTATTTTTTACCATCCTAATGGCCGCCCGCTCATTATCGAGGAGGACAAGATGCGGACACCCGGTGGAATGGTTCTTTCCCGGTTCTGTGCAGGGGAAATCAGGGAAGGCGCCTTCTCTTTCGACTAATTGAAACTTAGACTTTGTGTTCAGATTCATAACTTTATGCGCAGGTCGGACTTTTTGTGCAGGATCGCGTTTTGCACCATAAGTCTCTGAATTTGGGTCGTTTTAGCGACATTTTGTGCAAAGCCCCAATCTGGCCTACCAGCTATCCACTGCTTAGATAGTATCCAATTGGAAGGGTCTGCCTGAGATCGATAACTATTGCGGGGGAATATGCAAAATCCTGCGCTGTGTAGGCGAAGTTGTGTATCTCGTATCCAGACGGGCGGGTTTGCGGGTGCTGCTGTGGTTGGTCGCGTGAAGATGGGCAAGTCCTATTATTTGTTCAGTTAGGATAGAAAGGTGGTTTCCCTTTGGTGTGGCACGGTGGTTGTTAAAGGAATGGACAAGATCGTTGACAGGTTAAGGCTGGAAGAGTAAACGCGGCCTGACTCGAAGGCCTAATGTCGATGAGCCTCACCGCGTCGAGCATAGCCTGTCAGCGGTCTCCTCAGGTTAGCTATTTGGAAGCATTAAACACACGCTCCGCATTTTCACTCGCGCCTTGGGCAGGCACAAGCGGAGTACACGAAAGAAGGGATACACCAATGTTGCGTCGCACTTTAGCTTGTTTCAACGTCATCTGCTTGTTGCTCGTCTCGCTTGTTCCCCTAACTCCGACAGCGACGGCGAAAGCGCAGACACTAACCACCACAACCACAACCACTTCTAAGCTCGCCCCTGAACTGCTCGGCGCAGGCTCCGGTTCGCAGACGAGCAGCAACGGCCCCGGCCAGATCGGCGGTATTTCAGAACCTGGCGCGCCGGTGCGCGTCATCATCCAGACGAAGGGCCGGCCCTCGGCCGCGCAGGATAGCGCCATCATCTCGCTGGGCGGCGTCAAGCGGCAAGCATACGAGACGCTCGACGCGGTTGTGGCCGACGTGCCCGCCGCGCAGTTGGCAACGCTGGCGGCCCGCACCGATGTCACCTACATCACATCCGACCGGCCCGTGCGCGGCGAGATGGCAGTGACGCGCGAGACGACAGGCGTCTCACAAGTGCAAGCCGGTCTCGCCGGGATGCCTAGTTACACCGGTAAGAACGTGACCATCGCCATCATCGACAGCGGGATCAGCGGCGGCCACCCGGACTTTCAAAAGAACGGCAACAAGTCGCGCATCCTGACGCGCGTTGACTTTACGGATCACCCGGCGACGGGCGACCCGGACGGGCACGGCACGGGCGTCGCCAGTGTCGCGGCCGGCAGCGGCGCGGCCTCGGCCGGTTACGCGGGCAACCTCGCGGGCGTTGCGCCCGATGCGAACCTCATTGACCTGCGTGCGCTCGACGCGCATGGCGTAGGCACGACGAGCAGCGTGCTGCGCGCCGTCAACTGGGCCATCGTGAATCGCGCCCGCTACGACATACGCATCCTCAACATGAGCCTCGGCGCGCCGGTGCGCGAGTCTTATCGCCGCGACCCGCTGTGTCAGGCGGTGGCACAAGCCGTCCATGCCGGCATCGTCGTCGTGGCCAGCGCGGGCAACTTGGGGCGGACAGACGATCACACGCTCGTCTATGGCAGTATCGGCAGCCCCGGCAACAGCCCCTACGTCATCACCGTCGGCGCGACCGACTCGAACGGCACGGCGAAGCGTTCCGACGACACCGTGGCCGAATGGTCGTCGAAAGGGCCGACGCAGTTCGACCACTTCGCGAAGCCCGACCTGCTCGCGCCCGGCCGGCGCATCGTCGCCGCCATGTCGCAAGAGCCGAACACGTCGCTGGCGACTGAAGCGCCCGACCGCATCGTGCAACCCGTCGCGGCCAACGCGCGCCGTAACGCTTACTTCACTTATTCGGGCACGTCTTTCTCCACGCCCGTCATTGCCGGCACGGTCGCGTTGATGCTCGATGCCAACAAGTCACTGACCCCGGCGTTGGTCAAGGCGGCGCTCGTGCGCACGGCGCAGGCGTTGCCCATCACGCAGTTCGGTAACAACAAGGCGCGCAGCTTGTTCGCGCAGGGCGCAGGCATGCTGAACGCTGTGAGCGCCGTGCGGATGGCGCGGGCGTATGTGCCGAACGCCGACAAACTCCACGCTGGCGACAAAGTCTTTAAGTCCTCCGAGACGCTGGCTTCGGTCAGTGGCACGGTACAGATCGGCGGCGAGACCATCCAGCAGAGTGGGCGCGTGCTGTATGCCAACGGCGTCATCTTCAACAACCGGCCGGTGTTAACGAACGGCATCGTCTTGAGCGATGGCATCGTCTTGAGCGACGGCATCGTCTTGAGCGACGGCATGGTGCTGGGCGACGGCATCGTCTTGAGCGACGGTATCTATCTGACGGATGGCATCGTCCTGAGCGACGGCATCGTCCTCAGCGACGGCGTCAACACCAACGGCATCGTCTTGAGCGACGCGGTCGTGCATGGCGGTCGCCTGGTGCTTGCTGACGGCATCATCCTGACGGATGGTATCGTCTTGAGCGACGCGCTACTACGTGGTGACGGCATCGTGCTGTTGGACGGCATCGTCTTGAGCGACGGCATCGTCCTGAGCGACGGTCGTTCGGTCGGCGCTGGCATCCTCTTGGGCGCTGGCATCGTGCTGTTGGACGGCATCGTCTTGAGCGACGGCATCGTGCTGTTGGATGGCATCGTGCTGTTGGACGGCATCGTCTTAAGCGACGGCATCGTCCTGACTGATAGAAAACTGCGTGGCGACGGCATCGTCTTGAGCGACGGCATCGTCCTCAGCGACGGCATCATCATCACGGATGGTATCGTCTTATCCGATGGCATCGTCTTGTGCGACGGCATCGTGCTGACCGACGGGATCATCCTCACCGATTAAGCGCGCCCCGACAATGCCAGCGGCGCGGCCGCGACGCCTAGGCCGACGGCATTACAAAAGCGGACTGAGTTAATGATTAACTCAGTCCGCTTTCGTTTGCGCTGCATGCGTCGCCCGCGACTTACGGTTGCCCGAAGCGCGAGCGATACTCCGGCGAGTTCATAAAGCCGTTGACCATCGTGCGGAAGTCGCCGGGATGGGTATTCAGATAGGTCAGCCAGCCGTTGTAGCCGCCCGCCTCAGGGTCGCGTTTCAGATAACCGGCGTACTGCATGAAGACGAACGCCGCGTTGTACTCAATCGAGAAGACCTCATCGGAATCGGCAATCGCGCGCACCACCTGCGCCCGCGTCAATGTCGCGGCGCTGAGCCGGTTGATCAGATCAGCCCGCGCGAGCGCCACCTTCACCGTGCCGTCGGGACTGGCCGGATCGGGCGTCGTGATCGTTTGTAGGCTGTAGCGGTTCATCAGCGCGTTGATGAAATCCGTGGGTGACAGCGCGGTCGGGTAGAGCGCGAGGAACGCGGGGCGTTGCACGAAATTACTGGCCAGCGCGGCGCGTTGGCGGAAGACATCCGGCGCGGTCGGCCCCGACAGGCTCATCATGTCGGGGATAAGCTCGGCGTAAGCCGGTTGCCGGTTGAGGGCCAGTTTATAGAAGCGATAGACGAAGTAGCCTTTGAACTGAAACTCGGTCGAGCCGAAGAAGGATGAGCTAACGTTGATCCGGTCGCAACGCGCCGCCGGACTGTTCGGATCGGTGTTGTTCACGTTCGGGCAGCCGCCGAGCAGATTGAACCAGGCGTTGAAGCCGTTCGTGTCCGGCTGGCGAAACAGGAAGTCGAGATACTGCTGGGTGACGAAGAAGTCGTTGCGGTCAACCGGGTTCAATTCGACGAACTGCGGGTAGGGATCGAGCGCGAGCGCGCCGGCCAGATAGCTGATCTCGCCCGTGTCCGGCCGCTGCAAGCGCAAACTGTAGTCGCCGAACTTGCCCGTGTCCACCACGGTGATGTTGAAGCTGACAATCGGATAGGGCACGCCGAAGGCAGCGTTGTTCTCAACCTGAAAACTGTTGCGGTCGATGGTAATGAACGGCGTATTGAAGCTGAAGCCGTTCGCGCCCACCGTGTCGACGCTGAAGCCGCCGACGTAGAAGCGATAGGTGTTGCCGGCCGCAATCTGTGTCGGCGCGGCGATGAGCAAGCCGTTGACGCCGAACACGGCCGGGCGCAACGTCGGCGCGCTGCCGGTATTGACGTTAAAGTTCAGCGTGGCGACTGCGCCAGCGGTGACGTTAGCCTGGCCTTCGACTGTGACGAAGGGCGGCTGCCCGCCGAGGCCGGTGAAGGGGCCGGTGCCCGGCGCGATCTCGGCGGCTGCGACCGGGTCATCCAAATATTCGCAAACGACCTGATACTGGCCCGGCACGAGTTGTTGAATTTCGTACGAGCCGTCGTTCTTCGTGACGGCGCTGCCGTAGATGCGTCCGCTGAATTGATTCTCAGCCCAGACGTGTGCGCCCGCGCCATAGTTTACCTGCCCGCGCAACGTGCCGACGGCCTGCGCTGTGCGTTGCCCGTAGAGCGCGCGGATGCCCGCCAGGTCGTCATCTTGCAGCGTACGCGCAGTGATCGCGGGCGCGTTGATGCCCGACTGGGCGAAGTTGCGTCCCATCCGTGGCTGCATCGTCGAGCCAATGACGGCGGAGTGATTAAGTCCGAGGAGATGGCCAATCTCATGTGTGAAGGTTACTTCCAGATCGAACGTGTCATTAGTCCCGTCGGTTGAGAAACCGTAGCCGCTGCTGCCCGTGGTCGTCGGATTTAACACGATGTCGGCCTCGGTGATGAGGCTGGTCGCCGGGTTGAAATAGACGCGGGCGCGGCCCTGATTCTCGCCGCCGTTGCCGAAGATGGCTCTGTTCGCTGGTCTGTCGGCAATGGTAATTAGACTCACGCCGTCCTGCACGGCGTCCAACTGCGCTGAAGAAGTTTCGATGAACGTAATGTTGGCGGCGAGCGCCCAGCGTTGCAGCGCGTTGCGCACCACTTGCCGCACATCCGTGCCGGGCTTGATGTTGCCGCCCAGATTCGCCAGCGAATCGGAGAGGGCAACTACGATGGTACTGCTCGGCCAACGAATGACGCCCCCGCCGGCCGTAAACTGATTGGTATAAGGCTGCACCGGCCCGGCTGTGCCCAACAGCACGACCGCCAGCAACAATACGGTTGAGATTCTATTCATACTACACACTTGGTAACTTTCGATTGGGGAATTTACTGCGTATGAGGGGGAATTGTTTGATGCGCTAACAGATCGGCGCTGTTGGTCAAGGGTTGTAGACTCAGGCCGCCGGTCAGAGGGGGCTTAAAGAATGTAACAACAATCAGGCTTATCGTACAAGCACAAAGTGCGAGCAGCGTTTTCCCCGGCCTTTATGCTTGTTTCCACAATAGAAAGAGCCGGCGCGGGTGACGAAACTCGAAAGTTATCATCACTCACGCCGGCTCTTTTGGCTACGATATTATCGTTGCAAGCCGGTTACATTTTCAAACAAGCGTGGCCGCTTAGCGGCGGCGCGCGGCCCGTGCGGCTGTTGTCCGGTTGAGCGCGCGGGCGGGCGGGCCGTCGGCGAGAACGGCCGAATCATCCAGCGGCGGTTCAAGTGTGCGCCGTGCGCCGTGCAGATCAGCAAGCGCGACCACGACGAGCAAAACCGTGACGCTGACCGTCGCGATGATGTAGAGCAGCGCGATCTGCTCTTTGTAGATCAGACCGATGACGATAGCAGCGGTCACCGCGCTCCACACTAGCGTCATTAGTCGCCGTCGCTTGCGCGCTTCCTCTGCCGGGGCATTCCTGCGAGCCATAACCTATCTCCTATAAATCTATGCTGTCGAATAAACCGTCCGTTGTCGGCGCGACAATGTAACACAGTGGTCGCGCGTGGCTGAAACGCGCTGGCCCGGGCGGGCCGCAGAGACGCCAAGAGGCTGACCACCGGGGCGGCCAACCTCTCGTTATGGCCCGTCGGTAGCTGCTTAGTACAGCACGCGCACGCCCGCGTTCTGTACAACTGAGCTTGCGCCGGTGCGCGCAAAGCCAAGCACCACGTCAGTCCATTTAAGCCCCTTCTCCGGCACTTCGATCACGTCGTAAGGCAGCAACTCGATATCCGCCTGCTGGCGCTTCTGAATCTTGCGATAGTCGGCCGTGATGACGTCGCGGCCCGAGCCGTCCGGCTTTTGCCGGTGGATGAGCACCTCGCTTGTCTTGGCGTCCTTTCTCAAGCCGCCGACCTGGGCCAGCGCCGTCGTCAAAGACAAGTGCTCGCGCAAATACAGACCTTGCGGCGCGACGACCGCGCCCGTGACGTAAATGGGCGATGCCTCGGCCACGTAGATGATGTCGCCCGGCCGGATATACGGATTCGCTTCGGGCTTGCCGAGTTTGAGTTCGGCGACCTTGTAAACGCTGAAAGGCGTGCCCAGAGAATCAACGCCCTGCACGCTTGAATTACCCTCGGTCAGTTCGTCCGGTTCGGGACAGATGGCCGTTTCCGTGTGCGTGATCTGGATCGTGCCGTTGGACTGCTCGGTCACGCCGCCGCTGTTCGAGAGCAGCTCGAGCAGACGTGCGCGCCGGTGCATCTCGAAGGGTGTGGGCGCACGCACCGCGCCATAGACGACCGCTCGCTGCCGGCTGTGCTGTTCCTTAATGCGCATGTAGACCTGTGGACTGATCAGAAACTTCGCCAGCGAGTTGATAATATCTTTCCGCACCGCCGCAATCTGCCGGCAACGTGCGTTGATCGGTTGCTCGATGAAGGGCACGATCAGGTTGCCATCGTTGTCCACGCTGTACGCGCCATCAAACTGCGTTTCGCCGAAGACGCGCAACTCCACCACGTCGCCGGGGCCGAGCGGATAGTCTTTGCTGACGACGCCGTTAGCGGCGTCCGGCCCGGTGGGCAGGCTGCCTACGGGCGGGCTAAAGGATTGTTGGGTGGCAGGCTGCTGTGCGCGGAGCGGCAAGGTAATCAGCACAGCAAGCAGCGCAAGCGCGCAGAACATCTTTCCGGCTTTCATATCTATTTCCTCAAACTGCAATCGTTCTTATTCAGGTGAAACTCAGATGGCGTAACCGCCGGAGTTCTATAGATGTGCGCCACAGGGGGAATGGCTGTCTACACAACGCGCATGAACGCATGCAATTGTGCGTCGTCCGCTCGTCTCCAGTTTATGACGAAGGCTAATTGTCGCATAGAAAGGGGCAAAGACCAATCAGTCGGATCAGTCCGTGCCGCCGGTATCTTTGCGTCGGCGCAGGCCGGCGTTTGTTTGTTCCAGCCCGTCGAGTACGACGCGCGCCCGCAGCAATTCGATCTCGCGGTTGATCCGATTCGCTGCCTCGTCGCGCACGTCCTCGCCCATCTCGGCGCGCGAGAGATAGAAGAGCGCATCGCGGTAGCGCGCGATGGCGCGCACGTAGCGCCCGCGAAACGCCGCACGTTCGGCCAATTCGACCCAGTGCGCCACCTTGACCGTAGCGATGAAGTTGCGCACCGCCAACGCCGAGTCGCGCAATGACGGCTCTGCCGGGTAAAATTGCAACGCCTCGTCAATCACGTCGAGCGCGCGGGTGGCCGTCTCAATTCGGGCCGAGGGACTGGCCCGCCGCTGGGCTTCATGCGTCAGCCGTTGCACCTCGCTGCGCGTCCACGCGAGCAGATGATGCCGTTGCAATTCGCGCACGCGCTCCTGCCCGGCGCGTAAGGCCATGCGCACTTCCGGCGCAACGCGCGGCGCGCGGATCGCCTCCTCCGAGTTGGCGACATACTGTTCACACAGGTGATAGGCTTCGCGATGCGCCTCCGGTTGCTGCACGCCGATCTCATCTACACGAGCCAGTTGTTGCTGCAACGCGCGAAATGATGCGCCGGTCGCTTGCACCTTACGTTTGCCGCGCGCCGCCGGCCCTCCGGGTGGCAACTTCGTCGGCTCGCCCGCGCCCATGCGCAGTTCAAGCTCATGCGTGTACCGCGCCCATGCGCGCCGCATCACGATCTCGCGCGCGCCCAGCGCCACGAGCAACACAACGCTCGCTGCCAGTGCCGCCGGCAACAACGGCGCATCGTCGCCGCTTGTGGCCAAGAGCCACCATAACGTCACGAATAGCAGGGCGGCGACGACCACTGCGCCGAGCCCGTAAACAAAGGTTGAGGGCATGCGCGGGCGCGGTGCGCGTTTCGTGCGTCCGCCCGCGCCGCCCGCTGGTGGCAGGCGCGCGTTGCGGGTGTAAGCGTAATCAGCGGAATCGGGCGGCAAGCAGGTTCTCCAGCCTCTGGGGTCTTGACCGCATTGCGTGTAGCTATCTGGTGTCTAGCCCTACCAGTTAGGAGCTGCGGCTAATACTCAACGTTTCGCGGCCGGCTGTCAACAATAGAAAGGCTATTGGTCGTCCGCGATCAGTGCTTAGTTTGTACTTGTGCGCAAGCGAGGGGCTGAAAAAGAGCTTATCATGCCCCGCACCAGAAACAACGGCTTACTAGCCCTGACCGCGCCTGGCAACCTTTCATCTTTTTGCTGGCAGAGTCGTCGGATTGCGTCTATACTTGGGCGCGCTTGCAGGCACGTTTGGCGGTTTGCTCAGTCCAACGCGCCGCAGCTCGTCCACATTTAGTAATCATCAAGTAACGAACACAGCAATCGATCTCTAACGGGTCTGGAGACCATTATGGCGACATGTACCAAGTGCGGCGCAACGGTAGCCGAGCAGAAAGCATTCTGTCAGGACTGTGGCGCACCAACCTCAACGCAAGCAGCCGAACGCCCTGCGCCGGCACAGTCAGACTTTGGCGCGACCGTTATCATGCCGCCATCGAAATGGCCGAGCAAGGCCGCGCCGCCCGCAGCCACGGGCACCGCGCCCCCACCGCCGCAGCCCACCGCACCAACACCCGCGCCGCCCGCGCCCGCGCCAGTGCTAGCCGCACCGGCACCGCCGCCGGCCGTCGCCGCCGCCGCCGCCGCAAGGCCGACGCAGCCCACGCCCGCTGTTTCGTTGCCAACCGTTGCGCCGCCTAAGAGCCGGAACACGACGGCGATCGTGTTGATCGCCGTCGTAGTTTTGCTGTTGCTCGTCATCGTTGCGCTCCTACTGCTGCGTCAGTGAGCACGCGCTGGGCCGGCGCAGAGCCGCCTAGATGCGGGCGCACAGTGAACATGGAACACCACAACAGCCTCCCGTTTCCGAACGCCTTCGTGCCGACGCGCGCGCCGCATCGGAGCGTGCTGCGCACGATGCTCGTTATCGGCGGCATCCTCATCGCGCTACTGCTCGGGTTGCTGACGCTACTGCTCATCGGCTTAGGCACAGGTTTCGTCCCGTTGCTCATCGGTTTCGTGCTGGCGACGCTGCCCGTGCCCATCTACGTCGCGCTCGCACTTTGGATCGACCGCTTCGAGCCGGAGCCGCCGTGGACACTGGCCATCGCGTTCTTCTGGGGCGCGCTTGTCGCCATCTTCATGGCGTTCGTGCTGAACACGTTGGGCGGCAGCATCGTCGGCGCGCTGCTCGGCGACAATGTGGGCGAGGTTTTCGCGGCGGTCGTCTCCGCGCCTATCGTGGAAGAGACCTCGAAGGCGCTCGTGCTCTTCGCTCTCTTCTACTGGAATCGCGATGAGTTCGACGGCGTGATCGATGGCATTGTCTATGCCGCAATGGTGGGTCTCGGTTTTGCCATGACGGAGAACATACAGTATTACGGCGGCGCGGCGCGCGAAGGCAATGTCGCGCTCATCGTCATGCTGCGTGGCGCACTGGCTCCGTATTCGCACCCGCTCTTTACGTCGATGACCGGTATCGGGCTAGGGCTGGCGAGTCAGTCGAACAACCGCGCGGTCAAAATCTGCGCGCCCTTGGCCGGGTTGTTCGTCGCCATGTCGTTGCACGGCCTGTGGAACCTGTCGGCATCGATCAACGGCCTGCTTTATTTCGCCGTCTATTTCTTCATCATGGTGCCCGTCTTCATCGCTCTGCTAGTGACGATCTACTACGCGCTCAGACGCGAGGGCCGGCTCGTGCGCGAGCATCTATTGTGCGACTTGCAGCAGGGCTTCTTTACGCCGCAAGAGTACGAGTGCCTGTGCAGCGTGCGCGGGCGCATGGGCGCGTCGTGGCAGGCGTGGCGCGTGGGCGGCTTGACCTTGTGGCGCGTGCGTGCGCGCTTTAACAGCACGGCCAGCGAGTTGGCGTTTCATCGCGCGCGGGTGGCGCGCGGGTTGGCGGCGCAGGACGAAACGGCGCGGCTGCGCGAGGAGTTTTATCGCCGCACGCTGTACGAGTTAGGCACACAAATCCACGCGCCGCGCTGACCGGATAAGATTTAACATCCACCCGCCCGCGTTTATTCGTAGCTCGGTAACAATTCAGGGATCATAATCCGGTGAAAATCCAGTTACTCCCCAGCACATTCGATAGCGACGGGCGCGCTTCCCTCGAACAGCGCCTGACATGCTTCCTCATAGACGACTGTGTTGCCATCGATGCCGGCTCCATTGCGCTCGCCCTCACGGACGCTCAACACCAGACCGTGCGCGACATCATCGTTACTCACCCGCACATGGATCACATGGCCACGCTGCCCATTTTCATCGACGATATGTTCGCGCTCGTGAAAGAGCCAATCCGCGTTCATGCCACCGAGGAAGTGATCGGTCTGCTGCAACGCGACGTGTTCAACTGGACTGTCTATCCGCGCTTCTCCGAACTCAACAATGGCACGTGTCAGGTGATGGAGTTCGTGCCGTTTCGGGTTGGCGAGGAATTCAGGGTCGCGCATCTGAAGGTCGTGGCCGCGTCCGTCAACCACATCGTCCCGACCGTCGGCCTCATCATCTCGGACAAGCAGCACACGGCCGCATTCACCTCCGACACCGCCGCGACCGAAGAGTTCTGGCAACTCGTCAATCATGCGCCGAACGTCGCGGCCGTCTTCATCGAAGCCTCGTTTCCGAACTCAATGGCCCAACTCGCCGAAGTATCTGGTCATCTCACGCCTACAGGTCTCGCCGCCGAGTTGCGCAAACTCACCCACGAACACTTCGATGTGCTCGCCGTCCACCTCAAACCATCTTATCGGCAAACCCTCATCGAAGAACTCAACGCGCTCGGCATCGCACGCCTGACCGCCATGGAACCGGGCCGCGAGTACGAGTGGTAATGGCCCTAACACCGCTGTAACAGTACCAACCCAAGCGCATAATCGGGGCCGCAACTAGCCCGTAAGGCGGCATCGTCGATTGGAGAGAAATGTTATGGCGCATCGCATTCACCTGATCGAGCGATTGAGAAACTTCCAAAGAATCGAAGGTAATATTTACGAGAGCGGGCTTTGGGACGTACAACCCAAGCGGGCGGACGAATTAGTCGGGGGCGACATCTATTTCCACTTAAAGCAGAAAGAGCCGGCTTACTTCGGCGGCAAAATTCTCGGCTACAGAAGCCACGATGAGAATGATGCGCACCGGGGACGGCTCATCTTTCGCTTTGAGTATTCGCGCGCTCACAAAGGAGTTTTAGCCGGGGCCGGCGGTTGGTCATACGAGAAGAAAATCATTTTAGCGCCCGCACGCACCACGTGAGAACCTAACCTCTTTTAACGCAACGGCTCGAACTCGCTTTCAGTGTGTTCGCCTGCAACCCCTTCGAGTTGGACGCGCCCGCTGGACAGAAGTTTGACAACGCGGAAAGTACGTTCGGTGCGTTCGCGCGACGGCATGACTTCCGCGCGAAACGTGACGAACATGCCGGGACGGGCCCAGCGATCATGCTCGGTGGCCCGGCGGTAGTTGTCTGGTTGCTCTTTCATCATCCGTTGCCTGTCGCGCTTATCACGGCGGAGCAGCAGGCCCGCGCCGCCCAATGTGCCCAGCGCCAGCGCCAGGCCACCCAGCCAACGCTTGCGCCGTTGCTTCATCGTGTGCCCTGGCACATTATCCAGAACATCTCAACTCATACTAATCAAAGCGCGCCGCAAGCCTCATCGCTACGGACGAAGCTTGCGCGCCGGTGTGACTCGCGCCTGTTAGCATAACGGGTCGAGTTTCTCGCTGATAGTCGGTAGACCCGAGAGCGATTTCTCCGCGTTGATGGCTGTCCAATGCGTCCACTCCTCCGGCACTTTATCTTCGGGGAAGATCGCTTCGACCGGGCATTCCGGCACACACGCATCACAATCAATACAAGTTTCGGGATTGATCACCAACATCGTATCGTCCAGGTGAAACGCCTCGACCGGACAGACCAGCGCGCAGTCCGTGTAACGACAGTTAACGCAGGGTTCGGCCACAGTGTAAGTCATCCGACTCACCTCCTCCGCTTAGCTATGACAGTCCCGGCGTGAGATTCGCACGCCGGCAAGCACAAAAGAATTAAAGAACAGTCGTATATTAAGCATTAACCGCGCAGATTGAAAAGAGGAAATTAAAGTTTTCAGCTTTGAGGTTTAGAATTTGAGTTTTCAGGCTTGAGGCCGTTAGCAATTGCTAATAACTACAGGCACAACACAATTTACCGACGGCGTACGCAGTTCACCCCTAAAGGAGCCGTATAGCTCTCACTAGAGTTGGGTATTGAATGAATGAGGCGACACGAGTGTCAACGGCTAGGTGCAAGAAATGCGCCTGCCCGATGAAATACATCAAGCAGGCGCATGTCCCTGACTACTACTGTCGGAAATTTAGGCCTTACCGGGCTGCGGCGTTGCGTCTTGGAACAGCGTCTTGAGCGCCTGCCGTGTCTCGGCACGCCGCTTCTGCTGAAACTCCGCGACCCAGCCGGTCACGGTCGTGACCATGTCGTGCGCGGTCTCCTGCGCAGACTTCTTCGCGGCCTGCCCCGCCGCAGTTTCCTGCGCTTCTTGCGCTGCACGTTCGCTGCGCTTGATGACTTTGACGTGTGTTTTCGTCGTCATGATAACTTTACTCACTCGCTATGAAAATTATGAATTCGTACTTCCCTAAGACGAAGCGGACTAAACCAAAGTTCCAGTTTGTTCGCTTCTCGGTCAACCGATTCGTTCGATTGCTCTTCGTTTGCAACTAATAGGCCACGCTTCATTAGACGCATGCCCCCACGGCTTAGTTCCTCTATTTTCGCATCTTTCCACGTTCTTTCGTGCCTTTATCTATGCCTTGCTACCATTAGAAGCTGGCTTCGCGCCGTAACGTTGCATTGCTGAATCGTTCATTTGGCCACGCACGCACGCACACTTCTAATACGTTGCGCTATATCGGCCGCCTGGCTTGTGCCACCGGCGGAAGCTGTTGGCAGAATGCCAACCTTAAGAACAAAGCCACGCGCTTTGCGAACCCGCTGAATAGGCCAAAGCGGCCGCCAAACCAAACACCTGTGCCCGTCGTAAACGCATAACCTGATTGCTGTGAACGAGTGGCGAAGAGGTGCTGACGAATGCGGCAACGACGAACACTGCTGGCATGACCGTTGCCATCTCCCCTACTGCCATGCGCCTAAGTGAACTCATCATCGTCTATCTCGCCGCCGCCGCCCCGGTCGGGGTCGCCTACTTACTGCGCCGACACACGCACACACATCGCGCCGCAAGTCTGTTCCGCGCCACCGGCATCGCGCTGCTCTGGCCGCTGACATTGAGCGCACACCTGCTCGCGCAGCAACGAAGCCTGCGCGTGGCTATCACACCTAACGACACACCCGACGAAGCGCGCATCACAACGGCCCAACACGCGCTCGTTAGCACGTTGCATCAAACGGACGACCTGCTGCGCGACGCCTACGGCGGATATAGCGCCCGCGCGCGGCAGGCCGCGACGGACGCCCGCGCTGCAATTGAACAACTAGTCGGGCTGGCGCTTGCACTCGTAGAGATGAAGAGTGCGCCGCCCACTGCTGCGCGCGAGCTTGAGTTATGCCGCATCGCCGGGCGCAAAGGTGACGACTTGCTGATCGCCGGCCACTGCCTGCGCCGCCGCAATCTCGCACGGCTGCATGCCCATCACGAACAGGCGCGTACTGACGCGATCCATGCACTCGCCGAATTGCTCGAAACCATCGAGCACGATCTGCCGCCGCGCGCTACCGCCGCGCAATCGTTCATTCCCCTCTACTGGCTCGTCGTCCGCAGTTTCGCCCAGACGATTGACCTGCTCTCGCTGCTCGACGACCAGCAAACCGTCATGCGTGTTGCGCGCCTGCTCGACGCCGCCTGCGCGTGGGCGCGTCGCCACGACGTACTGCATCAGCCCCGCGTCGCACAGATTGGAGACTTACCATGCTTGCCACAGACACCACCCGCCGGCCATACGCGCCCGCTGCCACAGCCGACCGCATAGACGCGCGACTCGATCAACTTAGGCTGTACAACGAACAGCAGCGCGTTGCCGATTCAGTTGCACCAGCCAATGCGGCACGCCTGCGCTGGCTGGAGACGGCCATCGCAACCGCCGAACAACGTGCACAGCTTTTCCGCAATCCGCGCGCAGAAGCGGAAAGGCTCTCGATGCGCCGCCCGCTCACAACCGAGCGCGCTTACGCTCTCTTCGGTCTACTGCTCGGCGCACTGCCGCCCGCAGCTATCGTACTCAGGATCGCCTTGCTGTCCCAGCGCGGCGGCAGCAGTCTTGCCGCACTCTTTTACATCATGCTCTTTGGTTTACCGATGATTGCGCTCTGCGCCGCGGTTGGGCGGCTCACGGGCCGCAAACTTGCGCCGTCATTGGCTAGAGTTGAGCGCAGACATTGGTTCACGTCGCTCCTTTATTCAGTCGCGGCAGGTTTCGCTTGGGCGTGCGCGACCGGCGCAGCAGGCGGCGCGGTCGTCTTCTTGATCGGGGCGTTGTATGGCTTAGTCTGTGCGCTGCCGTTCGGGCTGGCGGGCTTCTTGCTGTTCACGATCTGTCATCGCTTGCTCGTGCGCGATGGTATGATTGACGCGCGCCACTTCTGGCCAATCGCTTGCGGTATCACGCTGAGCTTCGCGGCCCTGATTCTTAGTCCGGCGTGGCTCCCGTATTAAGCAATCAACAACTAATACCGAATTGCAATCAAAGGCGAGGAAAAGATTATTCTTGAAACCATACGAAAGGCCACGAAAGAGTTTGCTGCTTCGTGTGCGTTCATGTGCGTTCGTGGCTATCTCCTCTCTCACGACAACTTGGTATAACCAATAACGGCCGCCGCCGATGCTCCTGCTCATCCTGCTCCTGCTCGTGCTGTTCCTGCTCGTGCTGCTCGGTTTCTACGTCTTCGTGGCCGCGCCGCGCAGCCGCACGCACCAGACGTTCACGGCCTTCGTCCTTTGTCTTGCCCTCTGGGCGGTCAAGGACATCGCACTCTGGGGCTTCAACGCGCGTGACGGGTCGGTCGCGTGGTGGGCGGGCGCGAGTTTTCTGATGGCGCTCGCGCTGCAATACTCGCTCGTCATCTTCGCGTGGGTGTTTCCGGAGAACGGCGCTGTGCCTTACCGTCGCGCCGCCATTCTCTTCGCGCCCGGCGCGGTCTTTCTGCCCGCCACGCTCGCCGGTTTGATGTGGCGCGACGTGCGCTTCACGGGCGGACAGTTCGACTTGCAACTCACGCCGCTCGCCTACGCCTTCGGTCTCTACATCTACGTCGTCTTCGCCTACGGCTTCGGTCTGCTCTATGCGAAACACCAACGCTATCGCGGCCAACTCTGGGGGCAACAACTCGGTGCGATCCTTTGGGCCCTCGTCCTCACCGGCGCGCTCACCACACTCGCCGCCATCGCCTTGCCGCTCGCGGGCAGCTACACTTTGCTGCCTTTCGCCGCGCTCTTTATCCTGCCCGGCGTACTTGTCTATGCTTATGCGATCTCAAATTTCAAACTATTCTCGCTGCAATCCGCGCTCGATCAGTTTCGCCTCTTCCCTATTGCCTACAAAGTCGCACTCTCGATTGCCCTCGTCGCCGTCGTCAGCTTCCTACTGCTGCAAGTGCCGATTGTCTGGTGGAGTTTCGGCGCGGGGTCGAATGTTGAAGCGTGGCGGCGCTATCTCGTCTTTAGTGTCATCACCGCGCTCGTGCCGAATCTGCTCCTGGTCGCGCTTGTCATCCGCATTATCTCGCGCCCGCTCCGGCGGCTGACCGAAGCGGCCGTCGCGGTCGCGGGCGGCGCTTATGGCACACAGACCCCGCTCGACAGCAACGACGAAGTCGGACTGCTCGCCCACTCGTTCAACGAGATGAGCCGCAAGATGGCCGCCGACATCGAACACTTGCGCGCCCTAAACGAACAACTGATCCGCACCGAGAAGCTGGCCGCCGCCGGCACACTTGCCGCCGGCGTCGCGCACGAAGTCAACAATCCGCTCGCCGCGATCTCTTCGCTCATCCAAATCCTGCAAACGCGCATTGCGCCCGATGCCGCCGACAAGCAGAGCGCCGAGACGCGGGAGATGTTGCGCCTCATCCAGACGCAGATCGCGCGCATCACGCAAGTCCTACGCGGCATGACCGACTTCGCCCGCGCCCGCCCGCCAACCCGCACGCCGCTCGATGTGCGCCGCACGCTTGAAGCCAGTCTCCACCTCGCCAGCTTCGATAAGGCGTTCAAACAGTTGCGCGTCACCACCGCTTGGGACGACCACGCGCCGCTTGTCTCGGCCGACGCCGATCAACTGCAACAGGTTTTTCTCAATCTCCTGCTCAACGCACGCGATGCCCTGCCCGATGGCGGCGACCTGCGCGTCACCACGCGCTATGATCAAAACGCTAACGACCTCGTCGTCGAGATTGCCGACAATGGCCCCGGCATCCCAGTTGAGCATCGCGCGCACATCTTCGATCCCTTCTACACGACGAAGCCCGCGGGCGCGGGCACAGGTCTCGGCCTCGCCGTCTGCTACGGCATCGTCACCGCCCACAACGGGCGCATCGAGCTTGCGCCCGCGAATGGTCGCGGCACATGCGTCCGCGTCACGCTGCCGATCTCAACGGAGAATAATTGAGAGGCGTTATGTCGCAGATTCATCTCGAAACATTCATCGCTGCGCCGGTCGAAGTTTGTTTTGATCTCTGTCTGAACGTCAACGCGCACGAGCAAGCCGGGCATGGGCGCGCGGTCGCAGGCGTCACACAGGGACAGATGAGACTTGACGATATGGTGACATGGGAGGCGACTCACTTCTTCGTGCGTCAACATTTGACCTCAAAGATCGTAGCCTACGCCCGCCCGTCGCTGTTCATTGATGAGATGCAACGCGGCGCGTTCAAACGTTGGCGACACGCGCATCACTTTGTCGCGCAACCGCACGGCACACTGATGATTGACGACGTGGATTTCTCCGCCCCGCTCGGTGTACTTGGTTGGCTAGCCAACGCGCTCGTGCTGAAACGCTATATGACACGCTTTCTCATTAACCACAACGAGCATTTCAAGCGCATGGCCGAAGCTCAGACCGTTGCCGCACAGGTTAGGCAGCAATCATTGAACACGACCGCGCCCACGAACATCATTACTACGCCTTAATGCAAATAACCATGAACACAACACCGCTCATACTCATCGCCGAAGACGAAGACCTGATGCGCGCCATCATTGCGCGGCTGTTGGAAGAGGCCGGTTATCGCGTGGCGCTAACGGCCAGCGCGGAGGAAGCATTGGAACGCTTCGCGGCGGATGACGTAGCCGTCACGCTGACGGACATACGCATGACCGGCATGGACGGGCTCGCCTTGCTTGATCGCATCAAGGATATAGACCCGGAGGCGCTCGTCGTGGTGATGACGGCTTACTCGTCCGTTGATTCGGCGGTCGCGGCGCTACGCAAAGGCGCGTACGACTACATCACCAAGCCGTTCGTCAATGAAGATTTGTTGCAGTCCGTCAAGAACGCTCTGCGCCAGCGCGAGTTATTCAGCGAGAACCGCGCACTGAGGCGTGAGTTGGAGCAGCGTTATAGCTTCTCCGAGATCATTGGCACGTCCGAAGCATTGCAGGCCGTCTTTCGGCTTGTGGAAAAGGTGGCGGCCACCAACACGCACATTTTAATTCAAGGCGAATCGGGCACGGGCAAGGAGTTGATCGCGCGGGCGATTCATCACCACAGCCCACGCGCCGACCGGCCGTTCGTTGCCATCAACTGCGGCGCATTGCCGGAGATGCTGCTTGAATCCGAACTGTTCGGCCACGTCAAAGGCGCATTCACCGGCGCGGTGGCGAACAGGCCCGGACTTTTGCGCGCGGCCGAAGGCGGGACGGTGCTGCTCGACGAGATCGGCGAGGTCAGCGCGGCCATGCAGGTGCGCCTGCTACGCGCCGTGCAGGAACATGAGGTCACGCCGGTCGGCGCGACCACGCCCATTGAGTTCAATGCCCGCATCGTCTGCGCAACGAACCGTGATCTGGAAAAGGAAGTTGCGGCGGGCCGGTTCCGCGAAGATTTATTTTATCGGCTGAACGTGATCGAAGTGCATCTGCCGCCCCTGCGCGAGCGGCGCGACGACATTCCGTTGCTCGTGCGCCATTTCAACACACGCACTGCGCGCGAACAAGACCAGCCGGAAAAGCCCATCGCGCCCGCCGCCATGTCCGCGCTAATCAACTACGCTTGGCCCGGCAACGTGCGCGAGTTGCAGAACGCCATCGAGCGCGCCTTCACTTTGAGCGGCGAACAGATCGATCTCGCCAGCCTGCCGCCGCGCGTGCGCGATGCGGCCGGTGGCGCGCTGCCCGTGCGCGACCCCGACGGCTTGCGGCCCACGCTCGCCGAGATCGAGCGCCGCTACCTCCTTGAGACGCTCGCCGCCGTCAATCAAGACAAAACCCGCGCCGCCAACATCCTCGGCATAGACCTCTCCACGCTCTATCGTAAATTGAAACGCTACGATACCGACTGAGGTATTAGTGGTCGGACTTACTTGCGGCCACCTGCGCCGCGGCCGCAGGTCAGCTTGGCGTGCTGACGAATTAACCTGAAGGCGCGGGTTGATAAAAGTACGAGAGGCGACACGCAGCGCGCGCCGCCCCTCTTAATATCTGTGCCGGCTGAACCTTGGCCGCCGGCTGTGTTACGCGCGCCGCTAAAGACGCAATTGCGGCCGCGCCAGTTTGCGCTTAGATGAAGACTACCGACTGCGAGTTTGGAATGTCGAAGCGCTTGCGGCAGTTTTTGCACGCGAGCATGTCGTCTATGCGCACCATGTAGTCGCGCGATTTTTGGAACCGCGCGCGATCCTGTTCGCCCGCACCGCGCGGCAACTGCTGCTTCTTCGTCCGCTTGAGCCAACGCACTTCATAATCGGCGCGCTCGCGGCAATGCGGACAACTGAAGCTCGCGCGCTTTAATTCCTGTCGCTCGTCAAAGAAATCTCGTTCGTCCATAGTTTGCTTATCCCTGTGCCGGCCTTAGGCACGGCGAGTTTGCGGCGCACCGCCGGTGCTTCGTTCTTTGCGCTCCGCCTGCCGCCGGTGGTAGCGCACGATCAATAACCCGGCCAGCCCGTTCAAGATCATCACGCCGTTCGTGACGACGAAGACCCAGTTGCGCACGAACCAACTATAAACCGTGAAGCCGATGGAGGTGACGAGTTGCCCGATGAACAACCATTTCGAGACGTTCTCGCTCGATCCCTCCTGCCACTGTTTATAAACCTGCTTGCCGATGGTCAGGATCAGCACGAGCGAGCTGAACCAACCGATCAACTCCACCCCAACGCCTTGTTGCACGCCCCTTGTCCTCTCGTTGCTTGTTCCCGCGCGCTGTTACCGCAGTGCGCTCGTTCAAGCCAGCAATCGCCGCACGGTCGCTAGTAGACTTTCCGGCTGCACCGGCTTCGGCTCAAAGGCGTTCGCGCCGAGCGAGAACGCGAGCGTCGAAGCACCCGTACCATAACCCGTGATAACGATGATGGGCGTGGCGGCCAACTCCGGCGTATCGCGCACGTGGCGCAAGAGATGCGCGCCATCGGCCGCCGGCATATAAATATCGGTCGTGATCAGATCAGGCCGCAGCCGCAACGCCAATTCGTAACCCTGCAAGCCGTCCTCGGCCATGGTTACATCATACCCTTGCCGCGCCAACGTCTGACCCAGTAACGCGCGCGTCACGTCGTCATCCTCAACGATGAGAATCTTCTGCGGCATTATTAACAACAGTGACGAGGGCCGGGGGCCGAATATGCAGTTTTCATCTGGTCACTGGTTTTCTTGTTCGCATAACTCGCGCAACAGGCGAAAACTATAGATGCCGGTCTGATGGCCGTCGCTCCAACGAAAATGGAGCGCGTAGCGGCCGACGAGATCGACAGCTTCGATGGTGAGCGTGTCGGGCACAGTCTCGGGCCGCAGCATGCGCTCGCCGGTCATCTCGTTGACACACTGCGCACACGGGCAGACGCGCCGGAGCGCCGCCGCTTCGTAGCGACACGCGCGCTCATCGCCCCAAGTCACACGCACGGCCGCCACGCCGTCCTGTGCTATCTCACGCGGCTCGATGGCGGGGCCGCGCCGCTGCTGCCACATCTGACTCATAAGAAGCTGTTAGTGGAAAGCAAACAACTATTTATGCTCGCGCGTTGCCTGCGCCACGGCCTCCGTCGTGATGTTGAAGTGCGAGGCCGACCAGGCGGACTGGCCGTTGCGCAAGACAAAGACCTGCGGCGATTCGTGCTGGATGCCGGTGGCCGCCGCGACCGCTTGCGACACTTCGCGCGCCCGCTGGATGACCACGAGCGCGACCTCGCCGCCCAGTTGCTCCATCTGTCGATGAGCGCGGGCGCTGATCGGGCACGTCAAACTATGCTTGAACAAGACGACCGGCGTCTCATGCGAGCGCGCGATCAATTCATCGAGGGCGGCGCTTGTTTCAACCGCCACGAACTTGCTCTCTTGCGGCGCGGCTTGCGACATAAACAGACCTCCCGCGCCGGGTTGAGAGCCGGCGCAACCTTTCTCGTAATGTTCTGCGGGAACGCCTGCGATATTAACGTACTTGCGCGGGAAGGACAAAGCAGAGCGAAAAGGCTGGCCGTTGTCTGTGGTCAGTTGTTCGTTGTGCCTGGCGCGCAAGGTTCGCGTTAGCGCTCAAGCGAACAACTGACCACGGACAACTGGCTACGAACAGTTTTACTTCCAATCGCCGACCAGTACGAATGGGGCCCAGAAGAAGGGCGCGGCGTTGCGTTTGCCGGCGATCATCTGCTGCTGTGCGGCGCGCAAGGCGGCGGCGGACGTGAGCGGTTGTTTGCCGAGATAGCGTTTGTAGAAGTCCGTCATCAGATCAGCGGTCGAGCGATCAGACACCGACCAGAGGCTCACGCCGACGGCGGGCGCGCCCGCGTACATGAAGGCACGTGTTAGCCCAATCACGCCCTCGCCGCGCTTCTCTTTGCCTAAGCCCGTCTCGCAGGCCGACAACATGACGAGTGGTGCGCCCAACTTCAAATTGAAGATTTCGTCTGTGCGCAGAAAGCCGTCGCCCTCACGATTGCCGACGAGCGAGAGCACGACGCCGGTGAACTGCGGCCGCTCGGTGTTCAAGAGACCGTGCGTGGCGACGTGCAAGACGCGATAGTTACTTATATCTCGCGTCTTGACGTTCGCCTCATTAGCATCGAGGTCGAGCCACACGTCGGGTGCAAGCCCGGCGGTGCGCGCGAGTTGGGCGATCTGCTGCGCTTCGGCCCGCGTGCCCGTCAGCCGCGCGAGCCGGAACTTGCTGGCCTCAACCGGCGCGCCCGACACATCGGCGACCGCGCTGGCAATCGAGGCATCTTGTGCGCCGCCCGCCGCCGGATTCTTCGCGCGTGGGTCGGCCTTATCGAACACTGGATCGGCGACGATCAGTAGCCCCCGCCCGCCGGCCGCCGCGCCCTGTTTCTGCTGGCGAATGCTGGCGATGACCGAGGCGGACGGCGCGTAGATAAACTCGTTCGTCAAGACCATGTAGGGCAGCGTGGCGAAGTCAGTGCCGCCGGGCGCACTGATGAGCGCCTCGAACGGCACGTAATTGAGCGCGCCATCGGCCACGATGAGCAGCCGTTTGGTGCCGATTATTTTGGCGGCGGGCGCGACCGTCGCTTGATAGAGCGCGCTCGCGGCCGTGGCAAACCCGGCGGCGTTGCCGACCCCGCTGCTGTTGTTGCTCACGCCGAGACCGCGCTCGTCGGTGAGTCCGCGCGACAGTTCAACGAGCGAGCGCCGGGCAGAGGTCGGCACGATCTGATCACGCAGTTCGCCCGCCTGTTTATCAAGCGCGGCGCGCGCCGGCAGTTGATAAAGCGAGACCGCCTTGTTCGTCACCGCCCAGAGATAAGACTGCGGTGTGCCCAGACTGTATTCGAGCAGCACGGTGTTGTCGTCGAGCACCTGCTGTTGCACGTCCGCCAGCGCGAGTGGCTGCGCGCCCGTGAGCGCGGCGTAGCGCGGATCGGCGGACTTGATCTGATTCTCCAAACTGTCGTAAGCGGTCTCAAGCTGATCAAGTTCCGTTTCCAGATCAGTCACGGCTTTGTCGGGCGCTTGGGCTGTCGGGCTGACGCCCGTCAACTGTTCCGCGATCTCCTGTTGCCGTTCGAGGTTGGTGCGCTTCTGCTGTAGCAACTCGGGCGGTACGCCGCCGGTGATCTCCGCGTGGGACTCGCTTAGCATGTCGAGCAGCGAGCGGGCGCGGCCCTGTTCCGTGACCCGGAACGCTTCGGCCGCGTAGTTGAGCGCCGGCCCTTCGAGCGGCGCGTCGGGCTTGGGCGTGGCGAGGAGCGCCATCGCGGCGAGCGCGCTCGCCGCTTCGTCATACACGTTCTCGGTGGTGGCGAGGAAGGTGGTGCGCGCTTCGTCAGCGCGGACAGAGCCTTGCCGGATCGTCTCGATGGTTTTCAGCGCATCACGGTATGAAGCGAGCGCGTCGTCCATCGCCTTCAACTTGCGTTGCGCGTCGCGCTCAGCGTCGGCCGCCAACAACTTCGCGCGCCCGACCCCACGCTGGGCCGGCCACGTTAGATCGAGCCGCTGATCGGCCTTCGCGCCATTGAGCGCGTCTGTGTAGAGTTTGAGCGCATCTTTTGCGCGCCCCTGTTTGAGCGCGATATCGCCAAGACTGGTGCGCGCCATCGTGCGAAAGCGGCGCGTCTGGCCGAGATTGCCGATGCCGGGCAAGTTGCTTGCGAGCGCGGCGAGCGCGTTATCAAAATGTTTCTTCGCGCTGTCGAGTTGCTCCGTCTGGAAGTCAATGCGGCCGAGCCCAAGCTCGTGCGTCGAATAGAGGATCGACTGCCGGTACAACTCGAACGTCTGCTGGATAGCGTTGATCGCGCCGGCAGCGGTGGTGGCGGTGGTGGTCGCAGTCGATAGACTCGGCTGGCCCGATGCGACATCCTTCAAACGGCTGAACGCGCCGAAGCCTTTCTTCGCCTGTTTCGCCTGGCCGAGCGCACTGGTGTCCGGCTTCTGCACCTGCATTTGATTGAAGCTGCCGGCCGCCTCGGCAAGTTTGCCCATACGAAAGTTGGTATCGCCCACTTTGGCGAGCATGAGGTCGGAGTTGTACGCGCTGTCGCCGATGCCGACGACGCGCTTTAGGGATGCTTCCTGCGTGGCAGCGGCTTGAAAGCCTTCGCGCGCTTGCTCATAGTGCGTGAGCGCGGTTTCGTATTGCCCTTGCCGCGTGTAGAGGTCGCCGAGCGTGTCGTGGGCGGCGGCCATTTCGCGCGGGTGATTCGCTGTAGTCGCAAGCCGGAGCGCGGTCTCAAGCAGCGGCAACGCTTGATCGGCCTTGCCGCGTTTCAAGAGGCTGCGCCCCTGGCGCAACGCTGAGGTGAAATCGACTTGTTGCGCTACCGCCGGCCCTGCGCCGGGGCGGGGTGGTTGTGCCAACGGCGTCAACGCTGCACCAAGCAACGCGTAACTGAGCAAGAAGACTAACGAACGACTGATGAGTTTCATGATGCTAGTTCCTGCGTTAACATTGAATGACATTTATTTGGCCTGCCGCTGGTAGATTTAGTTCAACACAGAGGGCACAGAGCCAATTGATCTCAAATGTCAAAGCTGAGATCACTTTTCTCTGTGCCCCCTTGTATGCCGCCGCTGTGCCCGCTGGCTTATCTCCGCTTTGGCGTAACGCACTATCATTGCTGGCAACGAACCTACGCGGGCGGTCTTCACTTGTGCGTCAGCGCGACCGAGGTGACGAGTAAGCCCGTGGTCGAGGACGCATTCAGCCGCACGATGGTTGGCTCCGGTGCGTCGGTGGCGAGCCCCAGCCCGCGGGTCGTGGCCTCGCGCTCACGCGGGGTCTGCATCCGCCCTTCGTCCTTGATCCGGCTCGTCGCTACCTGCTCCTGCCCTTGCTCCTTCGTTAAATCCGACCACAGCAAGCGCGACGGATTCCACGGGCAGCTATGATTGGTGTCGAGACAATAGCTAACGAGACCTTCGCCCGTGGGCACGTTCGGTAGCGGCTCGCGCGTCAAGACGATGTAGACGCGCTCGGTGGCGGGCGTGGCATCAAAGACGAACCAGCGCAGGCTCTCGTTTGCCTCCATGTTCGACGGTACTTCGTAAGGCACATGCGCGCGGACGTAGTTATTGCCGCGCCCCAAGCGCGCGTCGGGGAAGATCATCTGGGCCGCGCTGCCGTTCTCCGTGTAAAAGACATAGAGATAACCGTCCGTGTTTGCTTCCAGCGACAACCGTATAGCCTCGCCGCTATGAAAGACGCGACTGGGATCGACGCGCGTGGCGTCGCCGCTCGCATCCTTCATAAACAGCGTGTAGCCGAGCCCGATAGCGGCCGGGTTGAAGGTAGCAAGCGTGTAGCCAGCAGTCGCGGTGGGTTGGTTGGGCGGGCCCTTCACGGCCGGGCCGGTATTTTTATGCGTGGCGGTCGTATCGTGTTTGGGCCCTGCGTTGTGTGTGCCTTGGGGCCGCCCCTGTGGCCGGCCGCCGTTGTTGCCGGCGGTCTGCGTTCGCTCCGGCGACGTGCGCACCTTTGGCGGCGGGGCGTCGGCGGCCGGTTTTTTCTTCTCTTCCGCGACCGGCCGCGTGGTCAGAAACGCGCCGCGGACTTGGATGTCGTCGTCGGCCGGCAGCGTCTGTTCGCCTTGCGCTCGCGCGCAGAGCGTGCCCGCAAGGCAGAGTGTCAGGCCGCAGAGTAGGCGGAAAATGTTAGCACGCATAAGTCGCTTGCCCCTTTCAAGTGGAACGCGGAGATGTCGTAAGTACATAACGTTTGACTCGCTTTATTTGTGTTCGATGCGTATCTCGAAGAAAACGGGCTGGCCTGACTTGCCAACGGGCTGGCCCGTGTTGCCTGTGCCGGGTACGTTCACCGCTACGGCCGGTGGCGCTCCGCTTGTATCTTGTACGCGCAGCGCCGCCGTGCCGGTTTGCGCCCCCGCGCGTAAGGTTTCGAGTTCCGACTGTTCGGCAGGCGTCAACTCGTGTTCGGCGGGCGCGGCGAGGAACGCGGGCGTGAGCAAGGGCGACGGCGAATAGATGACAGTGTATTCTTCGGTACCGGGATTGCGGTCGAGTTGGAACACTGCGCCCGCGCCGTAAGGGAAACTGAAGTCCGCGCCGGCCGCCACCTGATTCGTCTTGAGCAGACCCACAGTGGGGCGGGCGGTTAGAAACGTCATGGGCGCGTTCCCTCTCGGGCCGGGGCCGATGACATAAATGTAGCCCCGCTCGCGTGGTGAGAAATGGAACCTGAACTGCTGCGTCGAGCGCAGCGAGATCGCGCCGTCGTTGGCGACGCGCTGCCCGGCCACTTGCCCTGCGGTGTCGAAAGCTTCGATCCAGTAACTCAACGCCTCGACCGGCGCGGCCAGCGCACCGTTCGCGTTCGTATTCTGGCCCACATTCGCGTTGCCGTTTGCAACTACCGGCGCGCCGGGCGCGGACATGCGCTGCCAGACGAACCAACCACCAGCCGCCGCACAGACAAGCAGTACCAACCCGACTACGCCCGCGATGAGCGGCGCGGCCGAACGGCCCTTGACCGGCGGCGCGACCACAGGCTCAACCAACGACGCAACTCCCACCGGCGCGCTTGCGGCCGGCACACCCGATACGGACGGCCAAAGGGCTGCGGGCGTGGCCGAGGTTGCGATTGTCGGCGCAATCGCGGCCGGCGAAGTATTGCCGGAGAGTGCGCCTGCCTGCTTCGTCGCGTTACCCGTGGCTTGATTGACAGTCTGTGCTTCAGCCTGCACGGGCGCGTTTGTGTTGCGCGCTCGTTCCTGCGCCGCTGTTTGTGCGGCCGGCACTTGCGGCGGCGGCGGGGCGGCGACCGCAAGACTAGACAGCGTAGTGGCTGCGCGCGGCTCGACGGTCATTTCCAGCGCCACGCGCAACTCGTCGGCAAACTCCGCGACCGTCGCCGGCCGCTCGTCGCGCTCCTTCGCCATCGCGTGCGCGACCGCGCGCGCAAAGGCTACTGGCACTTCCGGCCAGACCTCATTGAGCGGGCGCGGCACTTCCGTCAGATGCGCTTGCTGCATCTCCGGCAGCGAGCCGCCGATGAACGGCTTGTGCCCCGCGCACAATTCGTAAAAGATGATGCCGAGCGAATAGATGTCTGTGCGCCCATCGATGTCCGTGTTGCCGTCGCGCTGCCGCGCGCCCCATTGTTCGGGCGACATGTAATAAGGCGTGCCGAGAATCTGGCCCGCGACGGTTAAGCCAGCACTGTCGTCGCCGCCCGCGACGGCGTCGGCAATGCCGCGCAACTTGGCGATGCCGAGGTCGAGCAGTTTAATTTGCAGCCGTCCCGCATCGTCGCGGTTCAGCATCACGTTCTCCGGTTTGAGATCGCGGTGGATGACGCCGTGTGTGTGTGCCACATCGAGCGCGCGGGCCACCGGCTCAAGCACTTCAAGCGCCTCATGCGGTGTGAAGTGGCCGCGTTGCTGTAGCTCTTTATCAAGCGTGTGCCCATCGACGTATTCCATCACCATGTAGGTGAGTCCGTCGGGGTTGGCGCGCATGTCGTAGACGATGACCGCGTTCGGATGCCGGAAGCGGCGCGCAGCTTGCCCTTCGCGTTGGAAGCGCCGCAGCCATTCGCTGTTCGAGCGCATCTCGGGCCGGAGCGTCTTGATGACGACGCGGTCGCCCAAGAGGATGTGCCGCGCCCGATGGAGCGTGCCCATGCCGCCGCGCGCGATGAACGCTTCGATCTGATATTGGCCGTCGAGCACTTGCCCGACTTCGACGGGCGGCGCGGCTTCGAGCACCGTACCGTCGTCGGGACAGAAACCGGCCCCGCCTTCGTACGTGCCGCCGCATTGTGGACAGAATTTCATGTAGGGGTCAGACGGTATGCGCTGTTAAAATGCTCGCTTCACGATTACTGCCCGGCGCTGACAGCGCAGCAAGTGCGCCCCTTGGCCCCGGCAGATTCACATAGCCCGACTACGCGCTCAAGTCTAACACGCGCGCCATACACCTGTGAATGCGAACTGCGGGCGAACCCGGCCCGCCTCGCGCGCCATCCAAGTATCGGTCTACTGGTAGCCCCCACGCGGGCATTGGCCGTGCGGAGCGAAAAGCTTATGCCTTTGATTGAACGGCTCGGGCGGCGTTCGCCATCATTCCTACTCATACTTGGCCTGTTGCTGGTTGTCTTGCAAGGACTGATCAACTACTGGGCCGGCCCCGATCTGTCGTTCACGCTCTGCTACGTCCTGACCGTCTCGCTCGTCGCATGGCTGATCGGGCGGCGGGCCGGGATCGTGATGGCCTGCGTCAGCGCGCTGAGCTATTTTGCCACCGAGAAATTGATTACCCACTTCGACCCAGAGCCCCTGCTCCCCTATCTCAACGCAACGACACGCCTTGGTGAATTCCTCTTCGTCGCTTATTTCATCTCCGCGTTGCGCCGCTCGCTGGAACAAGAACGCGAACTGGCGCGCACCGACGACCTTACGGGCTTGCTCAACCGACGCTCGTTTATGGAAGTGGCGAACCACGAGATCAACCGCGCGCGCCGCTTTCGGCATCCGTTCACCGTCGCCTACATGGACGTGGACAATTTCAAAGCGGTGAATGATCAACACGGGCATTCGACGGGCGACACAGTCTTGCGCGAACTATCGCTGACGATCAAACAACATCTGCGCGAGATCGACGTGATCGCGCGCCTCGGCGGCGACGAGTTCGTGATCTTGATGCCGGAGACAGGCGACGCGGCCGCCGGGGTGGTCATGCGGCGTGTGCAACAACAGATCATGGCCGTCGTCGAGCGTGGCGGCTGGCCCATCAGTTTCAGCATCGGCATCGTCACCTGGACGACCCCGCCCCGCACCGTCGACTTCATGCTCAAACGCGCCGACGACGCCATGTACGCTGTCAAGAACGGCGGCAAGAACCACGTCGCGCATCTCAAGCTGTCCGGCGAGCCGGTTGTGGCGAATTAAAATCATCAGCCTTGCGGTAAAAGTTTAGGGCCGGAGATTTTACGATCTCCGGCCCTAAACTTTTACTCCCCAATTCGCCAGCCGCGTTTGCGGCATAGGTCACGTCTACTCGTTTCCGCGCAAGTAAATCTGCTGCGTGTAATCGCGCACCATACGGTCGCTGTTGAAGGCGGGGACGAGCGTGGCAATGGCGCGCTTCATCATCTGTATCCAACGACGCGGGATGCCCTGTGCGTCGCGCTCATAAAACGTTGGGACGACCGCTTCTTCGAGCAGTTGGTAGAGCGATTCGGCATCGCGTGCGTCCTCATCGTGCGTCTCGCCCACACGCACAGAGGTGTCGCCGATAGCCCAGCCGTTCATCGTGTCGTAGCCTTCGGGCCACCAGCCGTCCAGGATCGACAGATTCAAGCCACCGTTCATCGCCACCTTCTCGCCGCTTGTGCCCGACGCTTCAAGCGGCCGGCGCGGCACGTTCAGCCACACGTCAACCGACTGCACGAGTTGGCGTGCGACCTCTTGATCGTAATCCTGTATAAAGATGGCGCGATGCACAACTTCCGGGTGCAATTTCCACTGCGCGAGTTGTTGCAGAATCTGCTTCGCGCCCTCATCTTGCGGGTGCGCCTTGCCGGCGAAGACGATTTGCAACGGCCGTTCGGCGTCCTTCAACAAGCGCAGCAACCTATCCGGCTCGTGCAACAACAGATTCCAACGCTTGTATGCCGCGACGCGCCGCGCGAAGCCGATGGTCAACGCTTCGGGGTCAAATGCCGTGCGCGCCAACTCCGCGAACTCCGGACTTTCGCCGCGCTGCAAACGCGCGTTGTATTGCCGGTGGCGCAAGTACGCGATCAACCGATGCTTTTGTAAACGATGGACGTGCCACAACTCTTCATCCGTGATGCGCGCGATCCCTTGGGCCCAACAGTCGCCGTCGCATTGCAACTCGGCCCAATCGGGCCCGACGTGGCGCTCATATAACTCACGCAGCAAGGGCGCGACCCACGTCGGCGTATGCACGCCGTTCGTAACTGACGTGATCGGCACTTCATCAACCGTGCGACCGGGAAACAACTCTTGCCACAACGCGCGCGAGACTTCGCCATGCTTGCGCGACACACCATTGGTCGAACGACACATGCGCAACGCGAGCGGCGTCAACCCGAACAATTCCGTTCCATCGCTCGCCTTGATCCGGCCGAGATCGAGAAACTGCTCGCGGTCAAGCCCAAGCGCCGCGATGAAGTCGTAGCCGAAGCAGTATTCGACCAGGCCGGGTAGAAATTCGTCATGGCCGGCAGCGACCGGCGTATGCGTCGTGAACGCGCAACGGGCGCGCACCGCTGCGGCGGCCGTGGCGAAATTTTGGCCGGCAGCGGTCAATTCGCGCGCTAACTCAAGCGTGAGAAACGCGGAGTGGCCTTCGTTCAGATGAAAGAGGTGCGGCTCGATCTCAAGTTTGCGCAGCAGGCGTACACCGCCGACGCCGAGCAACATTTCCTGCACGCAACGTGTCTCGCGGTCGCCGCCGTAGAGATGGCCGGTGATCAGGCGATCAACGTCGTCGTTCTCCGGGACGTTCGTGTCCAGCAGAAACAGTTTTACGCGCCCGACGTTTATGCGCCAGGCGTGGGCGCGCACGCTCCGCCCACGCAACTCCAATTCGACCGACACCGGCGCGCCTGCTGCATCCCGCATCAACTGCAAGGGCAACATGTTCGTGTCGGTCTCGCTGTAAAGTTCTTCCTGCCACCCGTCGCCGCGCAGGCGTTGGCGAAAGTAGCCGTGCTGATAAAGCAAGCCGATGCCGATCAACGGCAGACCGAGATCGCTCGCCGACTTCAGATGATCGCCGGCCAGGATGCCCAAGCCGCCGGAGTAGAGCGGCAGTGAATTGTGGATGCCGAATTCGGCGCAGAAGTAGGCGACCGGATTGTTATGCGTGAGCGCAACCGCATTCGTGCCTGCCCAGGTGGGAGCGGCGGGCTGCATGTAGCGGTCGAAGTCGGCGGCAAGTTGAGCGACGCGCTTGATGTACGCGGGATCGGTCGCCATCTTCCACAGGCGATACTCTTCAACTTCGTGCAACACACAGCGCGGATTATGCTCGCACTCTTCCCAGATTTCCGGGTCGAGATCGCGAAACACGGACGCGCCGTCCGCCGCCCAACTCCACCAGTAGTTCCATGACAGGCGCTCCAATGCGCGGAGCGATTCGGGCAACGTGCGCGCGGCTGGCACATTAGTTTCAAGTTCCGCCGCGACCAACTCTTTCAACATCTGCATAAAGCTAAAAATTCATCCTTTGCGGCCGGCCATGTGGGCACAAATAAAATATAGAGCAAACGAATGACCAAAGAACCGAAGCCCGCGCCTTACGCGGCAAACTGCTGGTGGCGCAGAAAAGCGTCAGCATCCGCCTGTGAAAAGAAGATCAGACGCACTTCCGCGAGCGGGCGCTGTATGTTTTCGAGTTTTGCCGTCCCTGTCTCGTGCAACAAAAAGGTACTAAGGGCGCGCGAGGCTACTTGCGCGGCTTCGTGCCGGGGATAACTGTATGCGCCGGTCGAGATCGACGGAAATGCAATTGACGCCAGCCCGTGCTGCACGGCGAGCGCGAGTGAGTTGACATAACAGGCCGCGAGCAGTTCGGCCTCGCCTCCGTTGTGCTGGCCCCAGATGGGGCCGACCGTGTGAATCACGTGGCGCGCGGGCAAGTCGCCACCGGTTGTGATAACAGCCTCGCCCGTTGGCAGTCCCTTGGGATAGCGCGTGCGGCGAAGCGCCTGACACTCGGCCAGAATGGATGCGCCGCCGATACGATGGATCGCGCCGTCCACGCCGCCGCCGCCCAGCAGCGTCGCGTTGGCAGCGTTCACCACCGCGTCTACTTGCTGCGCGGTAATGTCGCCCACGATGATTTGGATACGCCCGTGTAGGAAGCTCGTCATTGCACAACTGAACGACTCAGCTTAGCATTAACCACCCCGGCAATGCACTTTAACCTGGCAGGGATAAATCGAGATGACATGGCGCACGATGAAATGTTCAAGCTGATTCGGCGGTCTCCGGCGCGCTCGCGGCGTGTGCTTCATCGCGCGGCGCGAAGTTGATCTCGTCGAACATGCCGTGCCGCCGGATGGCTTCGGCGACGCCGCGCGCCTTATGCTCGGTCAACGGGTGCTTCGGGTCGATGCTGGCGATCTCGAACAGACCATCGTCCAACATAACGACGCCGAGGAGGCCAAGCATGACGCCGGGCACAACCTGCATCTCGTGCAAATTGTGGATGCGAAAATGGCCGGTCTCTTCCACCCAGTCCTCGATGAACGGATCGCGCAGCGCGTGTTCCGCTTCCGACTCGGACAGGTAAGAGCCTTCGACGATCAGGCAGTATTCACGTCCACTGTTATTTTTCATCGCACGCAACCTTGTGGGGGCGCGCAACCGGCGGACGGGGTTAGCGTCGCGCGCGGGCGCAGGTTACCTTCCAATTTATCATTGGCGGACGGCGGACGGCAAAATAATTTTTGCCTATTTACATCTCCGCCCAAATTGGCGTAGAAATATTGCCGTTAACGTCAAACCTGTAAAGGAGTCGCCCCGTGACCAGAACTATCCTGAGCGGACTGTTAGCCGTTATTCTGTCAACGTCGGCCCTGGCCCAAACGACCATGAGCAACGCATCGCATCGCAACCGTAGCCCCGCGCGCATGACGCCCGGCGCAAAGAAGGCGGGCGCGCAGCCGACCGTGGCGGAAGCGGAAAAGTTTATTGCCGGCGCGGAACAGAAACTGCTCGCGCTGACCCTCAAATCTAGCCGCGCCAGTTGGGTGCAAAGCAATTTCATCACGGACGACACCGAAGCGATGGCCGCCGCCGCGCAGGACGATCTCACGGCCGCCACGACCGAACTGGCCATGAGCGCGCGCCGCTTCGCCGGACTACCTTTGCCGCCGGACACGACCCGCAAATTCAATCTCTTGAAACTCGCGCTCGTCCTGCCCGCGCCCTCGAACGCGGCCGAGCGCGAAGAGTTGACGAAGCTCGCCGTCTCTTTGGAGAGCGATTACGGCAAGGGTAAGTATTGCCCCACAGGCGACAAGAGCAAGTGTCTCAGTCTGGGCGATATGGAACGCATTATGGCCAGCAGCCGCGACCCGGCAGAGTTGCAGCGCATCTGGCTCGGCTGGCATGCCATCGCGCCGCCGTATCGGCAAAACTACAAGCGCTTCGTTGAACTCGCCAACAAAGGTGCGCGCGAGTCGAACTTCACCGACGTAGGCGCGATGTGGCGCGCAAAGTACGACATGCCACCCGACGCCTTTGCCGCCGAGATGTAACGGCTCTGGCTGCAAGTCAAACCGCTTTATGATGCGCTCTATATTTATACGCGCAATCAACTCGCCAAGCAGTACGGGCGCGAACTTGTGCCCGCGAACGGGCCGATTCCCGCGCACCTGCTTGGCAATATGTGGGCGCAGAGCTGGGGCAACGTCTATCCGCTCTTGAAACCGGAACACAGTGATCCTGGCTACGATCTCACAGAGATTCTTAAGCGCCGCAAGACAACGCCGCAGGACATGGTGCGCTACGGCGAAAAGTTTTTTGTCTCGCTCGGCTTCGACGCGCTGCCGCAGACGTTTTGGGAGCGTTCGCTGTTTGTGAAGCCGCAGGATCGCGATGTGGTCTGTCATGCCAGCGCGTGGGACGTTGATTATCAACAGGACGTGCGCCTCAAGATGTGCATTGACATCACGGCCGAAGACTTCGCCACCGTCCATCACGAGCTTGGGCACAACTACTACCAGATGGCCTACGCAGCGCGCCCGTTCTTCTTTCAGGACAGCGCCAACGACGGTTTCCACGAAGCCATCGGCGACACCATCGCGCTCTCGGTCACGCCTGAATACTTAAAGAAGATCGGACTCATCGACAAAGTGCCCGACGAAAGCGCCGACATCGGCTTGCTGTTGGAACGCGCGCTCGACAAGGTCGCCTTTTTGCCGTTCGGCTATCTCGTCGATCAGTGGCGCTGGAAAGTCTTCTCCGGCGCGGTCGCGCCCGGCGATTACAACAAGGCTTGGTGGGAGTTGCGCGAGAAGTATCAGGGCATTGCACCGCCTGCACCGCGTAGCGAACAGGACTTCGACGCGGGCGCGAAGTACCACGTCGCTGCCAACGTGCCGTACGCGCGTTACTTCCTCGCCGACGTACTACAGTTTCAATTCCACCGCGCTCTCTGCCGCGAGGCGGGTTATCAGGGGCCGCTGCATCGCTGCTCGATCTATGGCAACAAGCAGGCCGGCGCGAAGCTTAAACAAATGCTCGCGCTCGGCTTGAGCAAACCGTGGCCCGAAGCGTTGAAAGCTATGACCGGCGAAGACCGCATGGATGCCACCGCCATCCTCGACTACTTCGCGCCGCTCAAGCAGTGGCTCGACGAGCAGAACAAAGGTCAGACGCGCTAACATCGCCGCCGCTCACTAAGCGGGACGCCGCCCCGAGTCCTTCAAACTCGGGGCGGCGGTTTTTGCGTGTGCAGTTGGCAGACGCCGCTCTCGTCGCAAGGCGGCGGGATGCCGAACAGGGTGTAACGGTGTGTGGCGACGAAGTGGTAGAAGTACGGGCCGAGTGTGCGCAGCGGCCAGAAGCGCAACACAGGTACGAGCCAGTGCCAGCGCGGCAAGACGGCCAGCACTTCAAGCCAGGCCCAATAGCCTTTGCGCCACGCGCCCGCGCGCCCCTGCCGCACGTGCATCTCCGCGCCCAATTGCGCAGGCGTGTGCGGTTGCGCGCGGGCCAGCGCAGCCGGCTCGTGATAATCGAGCCACTCAAGCCGCCGCTCCGTGTCGAATGGCTCGACGCGCGCACGCATCCATTGACACAAAGGGCAACGCCCGTCCGTATAAACTTCCAATCGCATCGTCTCTGCCATCGGCTATGCCTCCCGCATCAGTGGTACGGACTCACTCCTGACAAACTACACATAGGTTATACGACGGCCGCGCCTCGCTTCACCACCCGAACTCGCGTGTAACTTGCGCGAACCAACTATGCGCCGCGTAAACGGTTCGCAGGTACAGCTAAGGTTGTGCCTGCATAGGTCTTAGCCGCTCCATCCGACATTTGGTGCGCAGTTCGTTCACGTCAAACCACGCGCGGCCGGCCAATAGTAACGCAGGGAAAGTTCAATGAATCAGCATGTCTGAGCCGTGCAACCGCCAGGTGTCTGCGCGGTACAGGCATTGCCCTGTGTTGGTTAGGTTTCCGCGCTTTTCGGTTGACCGACGGACTGTAGCCGCCCCGACCGTTTCGGCGCGACCCGACCACAGATTGTTTTCGGAGAAGGTTATATGCTGACCAAGATCAAATTTCTCGTTCTCGCGGTGGCGCTCGTGGGCGGCGTTGCCTTGTATAGTTTTCAAGCCGGGCCGCGCGCGGCGCACGCGGCGCAGGCGAACGCGACGCTCTCGGCCGCGTTCGCGCGCAAGATTCTCGCGCCAACCGAGGAAGCACCGCTCGACTTGCGCATCTTCACGACGGCCGTCAAGACCGACTCGCGCGGGCGCATCATTACGGGTCTCAACGACGATCCCGTGAAGAACATCGTGGGCGCGGAATCGGCCGGCGTGCGCGCCGGACATCAACGCTTCACGAAGATCATGTACGGCGCGAGTTACATAGATGGTCGCCCCGACCCTTCGACGCGCATTGATCCGAACAACCCCATTGTTAGGAGCGGCAACGAGAAGTGGCCGAATCGCCCGCAGCCTTTCCGCAGCCAGCCGCGCGCCCTCACGCTCGGCCCCGACGGGCGCAAGCTCTACGTCACATTGCCCGGCCGCGAAGGCTATCCCGATTGGCGCGTCGCCGTCGTGGACTCACAGAATCAAACGGTGCTGCGCTGGATCGATCTGCGCCCGTTCGGGCAGACGCGCGGCACGCGCCCGATTGGTCTCAAGGTCGCGCCACTCAACCCGCAGATCAGCGCGAATCAATACTTGGTCGTGCTCAACCAGTACGGCAACTTCGCCAGCGTCATCAACACGCAGACCGACGCGGTCATCGGCGAGTTCGAGACCGGCTTCTATGGCGAGAAGTTGATCTTCAATCGCACGGGCACGCGCCTCTACATCACGGATCGGTTCAAAGACGAGGTGCGCGCCTACCGCATCGATCCCGGCCCGTTCTTCACGCAGATCGCCGAAATCCCGACCGGCGCAACCGAGCTTGAGCGCACCAACCCGCGCGATCTCGATTTGAGCGCGGATGGCAAAACTTTATATATCTCCAACACGCTCGGCCACACCATTGCCGCGATCAACGTCGAGGCGGACGCGAACACGCTCGTTAAGAACCTGATTGTCGGCGGTCTCACCACCGACGTGAAGATCGCGGGCCGTTGGGGCATAGTCTCCGGGCAAGAGACAAACACGAAGTTGAACGAGCGCGAGTCCGGGCACGGCTTGCCGACGAAGAACGCGCAGGGCGTCGCCATCAAGAATAACGGTCAGCCGCTCGGTTACACGCCCGTCATGGCCGACGCGACGAAGGCGACGACCTTTGACGACATTGGCAGCGAGCTAAACGTCTTCGACACGACGACGAACCAGTTTGTCTATCGCTACGTGGACGAAGGGCGCGACCTCTCGCAACTCGTCACGCCGGGTCAGTACGTTGACCTGCACGATCATGCCGACGCGCAGAAGATCATCAAGGGCAGCGGCCCCGAACAGATGGTCATCAAGGGCAACATGCTGTTCGTCACGCACGCGCACTCGGAGCGGGTCGAAGCGTTCCGCATCAATCAGAATCCGGCCGACCCGTCGCAGATTTTGTCGGAGACCAGTATTGAGTTGACTGGCGGCATCACGCCGCAGGGCATCGAAGTCTCGGCGGATGGCACGCGCATTTTCGTCACTAATCTGCAAACCGAAGACGTGTCGTTCTTGAGCGTTGATCCGAACGGGCGGCTGTTGCGGCAGGGCTACTTGGCGGTCGGCGTGACGCCGACGACGCCCGATCCGACGACGGGCGGGCACGGGCAAGGGCTGTTCGCCACCGACGAAGAAGCGGGCTTGCGCTGGTTTTTCTCTTCGGCTTACTCGGACGACGGGCAGAAGTCGTGCGGCTTCTGCCACTGGGACGCGCGGCAGGACGGCTGCCAGTGGAACGTCGCGGCGAACGCCGTCGGTGGCGTCAAGACGTGCCCGCAGAATAAGGACATCTCCGACAACTGGCCCGAGTGGTACGAGGGCTTGAACAATGACTTCATGGCCTATGCCTCCGCCTGCAACGGCGAAGTCCTCTTGGGCGAGCGCAGCCCGACGCCACTCTTCCCGCAAGCGAATCAAGTTGATCGCTTCCACGCGCGCGAGGATTACGTGCTGCAAAAGACCGAGCAAGATTCGGTTGCGATTGGCCGGCCTGACTTGAACGGCAAGGCGCGCAAGGTTGGCTACTACGATCTCGCGTATCTGCAAATCCTCTGGTCGCAGAACGAGACGCGGCAACTGCCGAACCCGCTCAATCAATTTCCCGACACCGCGACGGCCGCGCAGGTCGCGCGCGGCAAACAAATCTTCTCCACGTCAGCCGCGCAAGGCGGCGCGGGCTGCAATGAGTGTCACCATAACGGCAATAAGTTTACGAACGGCGTGCTTGACGACACGTTCCAAGACTTCAACATACACGAGCCAAGCGTGACACCGGAGACGACCGTGGATGGCAACGGGCCGTTTTTCCGCCCGACGACCGATTACTTCTTCGTCCGCTTCGCGCCGCCGCAAGACGTGGGCACGCCGCAAAATTTATCGAGCCGCAACACGAAACACCTGCGCACGTGGTGGGACAGCGTGCCCAAATGGCTGCATCACGGCGACGCGCACACGTTCCGCGAGATCATACTCGCGCCCGACTCGCCGCTCCTGCAACCGGGCGAACGTGGCTTTAACTTCCGCGTCGTCCGCACAGACCACACGCGCGGCGCAAACAATCTCCCGACCGAGTTACCGATCACCTTCGGCGATTCGCAAGGCGGTCTCGCGGGCGATGGCATGGGGCCGCTCTACGTCAGCCTCGATAGTCCGACTGTGCTTGAGAACGGCAAGCCGCAGATCGACCGACTCGGTACGGCGAACCTCGCGCCGCTCATCGTCAACGGCCAGATCAACCCGGCGCTCGCCGCCAACCACATCCAGATGATCAAGGACACGCACGGGCAGACCGCGCAACTCTCGGCCGCTGACCTGGCCGCGCTGGAAATGTACTTGCGCTCGCTCTCGTCGCAACCGAAGCAAGACGGCAGCACGCCCGCGCCGCCACCGACGCCGACGGCCACCCCCACGCCAGTTCCGACACCAACAGCAACGCCGTCACCAACGCCGACGGCCACACCGTCACCCCTGCCCACAGCGACGCCGACACCGCTACCAACAGCCACGCCATCGCCTATGCCAAGCGCGACACCTACACCTGCACCGACGGCCACGCCGTCGCCATCGCCCACTGCCTCGCCGTCGCCGACGCCTTCAAGGCGCGGCAACTCCGTGCGCTTCAGCGTGGCGAACTTTGATGCGAACGAAGGACAAGGCCGCGCGACGATCACGGTCACGCGCGCTGGCGACGTGAGCGACGCGGCACGTGTGGACATCAAGACCGATGATGCGTCGAACATGCTCACTCGTTGCGATGCGAACACGGGCCTCGCCTCTTCGCGTTGCGACTATGCGCTGACCATTGACACCATTAACTTCGCGCCGGGCGAGACGCAAAAGACGATAGATGTGCCACTCCTCGACGACGCGCACGTTGAAAACTCGGAGCGGCTTGAGGTCAAACTGAGCAATCCGGTCGGCACGTCGCTCGATACAATCGACACGGCTACGCTCACGATTGCGGACAACGACGCGAGCGCGGGCCCGCGCAATCCGATTGACGACAACACGTTCTTCGTCCGCCAACAGTATCTCGACTTCCTCTCGCGCGAGCCGGAAGCCGATGGATTGGCCGCATGGACTAGAGTCTTGAACAACTGCGCGAATGTGAACGACAACCCGACGTGTGATCGCATCAACGTCTCGTCGTCGTTCTTCGGCTCGCAGGAGTTTCAATTGAAGGGCTTCTTCGTCTTCCGCTTCTATGCAGCGGCGTTAGGCCGCATGCCCGGCTACACGGAGATTGTCCGTGACATGCGCCGTGTCACGGGCCAGACCGCTGCTGAAGTGCTCCAGAAGCGCGCCGATTTTGCTGTTGAGTTTATGGATCGCGCCGAGTTTCGCGGGCGCTACGATGGGCTGACGAACGACGCCTTCGTCGATCAACTGCTGGAAACCGCGGGCGTCTCATTAGCTGCACGCAATCAACTCGTCGCCGCGCTCAACGGCGGGGGCAGCACGCGCGCCGACGCCTTGCGCGCCATTGTCGAGAGCGCGGAGGTGAGTAACAGGCAACAGAACCCGGCGTTCGTCGCCATGCAATACTTCGGCTACCTGCGCCGCGATCCCGAATTGGCAGGCTTCAATGCGTGGCTCACTTATCTGAACGCGCACCCCTCAGACTCGCGCACGATGGTTAACGGGTTTGAGAACTCGGTTGAGTACCGTTTGCGCTTCGGCCGTCTTTAGTAGATAAACAAATGACAGCATGAGAGGGGCCAAGGTCAATGCCTTGGCCCCTCTTGCTGTCGCCCTTCAGCTTGCCCTTTTGTGCGGCCGCTTGCGTTTCGCGCCTGCGCTCGGCTACATTCTCCGCACTACCGGAGCGCGATCCCGCACATCATTTCAGTGCCCCGTATGGCGCGCGGATCGCCAAGTTTCTACGGCGCAAAATTCACCCGCGAAAGGATGCTTTTCTACCTGTCATGAAAGTTTATCCGACCAATCAAATTCGCAATCTCGCGCTCATCGGGCACGGCGATGCCGGCAAAACGCAACTCGTCAGTTCGCTGCTGCATTTTGCCAGCGCGACATCGCGCTGGGGCAAAGTGGACGAAGGCACCACCACCACTGACTTTGACGAAGATTCCATCGCGCGCAAGATCACTTTGAACTCTGCGCTCGCGCATCTCGAATATAAAGATCACAAGATCAACTTGATCGACACGCCGGGCTACGCCGCTTTCGTCGCGCACGCGCGCCCCGCTTTGCGCGTCGCCGATTGCGCGCTCGTCGTCGTGGACGGCGTCAACGGCGTCGAAGTGCAGACCGAGAAGACGTGGGCCTACGCAAACGAGTTTCAAGTGCCGCGCATCATGGTCATCAACAAGCTCGACAAAGAGCGCGCTGACTTCGGCGCGGCCCTCGATAGCGCGCGGCACACGTTCAGTCGCGCCATCGTGCCGTTCACCTTACCCATCGGCAAGGAGAAGGATTTCAAAGGCGTTGTGGACATCGTCCACATGAAGGCTTACGAATTCGACGCGGACGGCAAGGCCAAAGAGATCGACATCCCGGCGGACGGGCGCGAGGTGGCGGACAAAGAGCGCGAGCGTTTGATCGAGGTCATCGCGGAATCCGACGACGCGCTGCTGGAAAAGTATTTCGCCGAAGGCACGTTGCCCGAAGAGGATATTGTACCGAACATCGGCAAAGCGATTGCCGCGAGCCGGCTCTGTCCCGTCTTCGCTGCGTCGAGCCTCACGCTCGTCGGCTTGCAAAACTTATTAGACGGCATCATTGACTATGCGCCCGCACCAGATGCGCACGAGGCCGAACATGGGCGCACCGCGCTCGAAGCCGACGGCGGCGAACCCTTGACGCGCAAGTACAATACGAGCGAGCCATTCTCCGCTTATGTCTTCCGCACCGTCGCCGATCCGTTCGCGGGGCGCATCACGGTGCTGAAGATCATCAGCGGCCACGTCAAGCACGATGCGAACGCGCAAAACACCACGCGCGGCGTCGCGGAACGTTTGGGCGCGCTGCATTCCGTGCAGGGCAAACAACTCGACAAGGTGGACGAAGCGAACGCGGGCGACATCATCGCGTGCGTCAAACTGCGCGAGACGCAAACCGGCGACACGCTCGCCGACAAGGCCGCACCCATCGTCTATGATCCGGTGGAATATCCGGAGGCGGCCATCTCATTCGCCATCGAGCCGAAGTCGCGGCAGGATGAAGAGAAGATCAGCGTCGCCTTGCACAAGATTCTGGAAGAAGACACCAGCCTCGTCTTCACGCGCGACGCGCAGACGAAAGAGTTCATCCTCTCCGGCTCCGGCCAACTGCACGTCGAGACGGTGGTCGAGAAGTTGAAGAATCGTTATCACGTCGAGGTCGCTTTGCATCCGCCGAAAGTGCCTTACAAGGAAACCATCACGGCGCGGGCCGAGGTGCAGGGGCGACACAAGAAACAGACCGGTGGGCGCGGCCAGTTCGGCGACTGCAAGGTTGTCTTCGAGCCATTGGAGCGCGGCAGCGGCTTCAAATTCGAGGACAAGATTTTTGGCGGCTCCGTGCCGCAGCAGTTCCGGCCCGCGATTGAGAAAGGCATCGTCGAAGCGGCGGCGCACGGCGCGATTGCCGGCTACCCGCTCGTCGATTTCAAGGCCACGCTCGTGGACGGTTCATATCACACGGTTGATTCCGACGAGCACAGTTTCCGCGCCGCCGGCCGCAAGGCCTTTCGTGCGGCGATTGAGAAAGTGAAGCCGTCGCTCTTGGAACCAATGATGCACATCGAAGTGGTTGCACCCGTCGAATGCAGCGGCGACATCATGGGCGATTTGAACTCGCGGCGCGGGCGCGTGCAAGGCATGGAGATGCGCGGCAAGAATCAGGTCATCAAAGCGCAAGCGCCGATGGCCGAGATGCTCGACTATCAATCGAAACTCAACTCGATCACC
>JBBQGM010000025.1:0-52235 GCA_038322995.1 Pyrinomonadales bacterium | reverse complement strand
GTCGGGGTTTGGCAACTCCGCTCAGGCGGTCTAATATCTGTGCGACTACGGTCATCAGCCAATTCTCCTTTGCTGTGCGTTTGGTCACACACATCTAAGCGGGAATTGGCTTTTCTTGTCAAAAACTGTCCGAACTATTGTAATGTAGATTGATTCTTAATTTGTGTGGTGCTGCAATTTTGACAGGAGATAGGGCAGACGAGAGGTGTTGATGTCGCAACCTCTTCATCGCCGTTCTCACAAGAATATGAGAAAGAGACTAGTTTTTGATCATCCGAGCAGTGGATGTGAGGACTAATGTTTGTAACGGTGCATTCGGGCTTTACTTGTGACTCGCATAAAGTACGAGATTGTTCGGCTATGTTAGTCGAACAAACCGTATTTAGGTAATAGGCAATGGGACTGCAACTAGCAGTTCCGCACATAGCGCCGTCACGCTCGTATGTATGGCATGACGGTGAGCCTTGCTGGAAAGTGCCCGGCGTGCCTTGCGCTCTGGATAGCGTTGCCTTTATTAGAACGACCAACGCAATCGCGGTGAGTAAGAGAACAAGTAGATGCCGGCACTTCATCTCTGGCCCTCCTCTGATGTGTCAAAGGATTTGTCTAATTCCATCTGTATCTGCGCTGCATCACCGAGTTGCGATGCCTGTTTTAGACGCCCGCGTATTGAGCCGCTGCCACTACGAAAACCTTCTAACCATTTTTGAGAGCGGTTAGGCGCGATAGAAGTTTCAACCTCATTATAGTCGGCTGTTCGGATGTAGGCGGACACTTCTGCACGCCCTTTACTCTTTAGCAATTGACGTATCCGCTGTCTTTCTACCCGCGCCCCTTCACGCTGTCCAGCCAATATGTCACGGGAGTTGTTTACATCCAGCCCCCATGTGGTGCCATCAGAAAATTCGACGAAATCAACCGTTATTCTGACGTTCACAATTAGCTCATCTTGGGTATCGCTAACTTCGATTGTCCTTGTTTCTGTCGGCTGCCAAATGTTGCTTCGCCGCGTGAGATTTGTGAACTGCGTGTACCCGTTTTGAGTTTTAGCACTGGCTGTCTCAGAAGTGATAGCATAAGCTCGAATCTCCTTGTTACTTTGATTCTGAACCATCGCTTGGAGCTTAAAATTTTTCGGTTCGGTAGATTCGACAGATGTGGATACGATGCGAAGCGGGGCATCATCTTGCGCTGCAATGAATGTAGTAGGCGGTTGGTTGCGTCCTTGTACTGCCTGTGCGGATGCCAACAACACTCTCGTTGAATCTTTCGAGAACAAAAATAAACCCAAGAGAAGCAGTGTCAAGGCAAGGTATTTCAGAATCAATTTCTTCATATTAACTTCCAGCATAATTGCACTCCTCCGTCTAACTTACTTTTGCGCGACCTCCGATTTTAATCGGTTGAGAACTTCATTTTCCCCATCGGGTTGAAGCTGTCCCGCCCACGAATTTACTACCTCTCCCCTGTTATCAACGAGGGTGAGGGTCGGCGTACCTGTTACCCCGATCTCACCCAACGATATTTGCCTCACTTCATCAACCTGCACTCCTAACCTCTTCAGATATTGTTCGCCTTCTCTTACCTCTTGCGGGAGTAGCACAATTAAGCGCGTGTTGCCGTGTTCTCTACTAATTCGTTGATAGAAAGGCGCGCTTTCAGTGCAGTAGTGGCATGTGGTTGATAGCGCGAGCAGTAAAGTTTTACCGTTTTTCTGCCAGTTTATATCAGATAAATTTAGAGCGTCCCCCCTTTGAATTACTCTCTGCGTGAGAGGGACGGTAGCTATTTCTTTGACGATAGAATTGGGAATTAGGTATGATTTTACTAAGACGCTACCAAGTAAGATTGCTATAAAGATGATTGCTAAGTTCGCAATCGTTTCTATTGTTCTTGCTACGTTTTTCATTTCTCTAGAGCCATGTCAATTATCGTTGGCTAACATGGCTGACCGATGACTTCAATATTAAAGCAATTGAGCGATGTTGAATCTATTCCTTCGGGTACGCACTAGCAACACGATTTTAATGGCGGATTTTGATATTTATTGGCGAAAACTGATATTTCATTTCAATCTTCGATCTCGTCTGCTTTAATTGCATGGTAGTGCGCTCTGTATCTGCGCGGCGAGAGACCGTGCGCCATTTCAAAGTCGCGCACAAAGTGGCTTTCATCCTTCAAGCCGACCTTCGTCATGATCTCCTTCACGCTTAACTGCGTGGTCTCTACATACTCTTTTGCCTTTTGCAGTCTGAGCCAACGGAGATATTTTGCCGGCGTGCCGCCTATCTCAGCCTTGAAGATTCGACAAAGATGTGAAGGTGTCAGGCTAACAGCTTGCGCCATCTCAGCAAGCGTGAGCCTTTGATGAAGATTCGTCTTCATCAGCGCGATCACCCTTAGTATCCTGTACTCCATTTCATTTCCCTGTGGCTATGAGTATTTAATGAAAGTAGAATTGATAGAGTAAGAGGAACGAGCATATCACAGCCGGACAATTTGACGGGAAATGTGCGCGGCGGCTATAGCTTTCCGCGTAAGGTTTCGGGCATTACCTCGCGCAAGTAAACTCGGCGGTCGAGCAAACAGCGCACGCGGCTATCGTGTAAGGTCAAATACATTGACTCGAACGAATACGACAACGGCGACCACTAACGCACCGGCTGAACCGGCGGTTGAGCAGAACAGTTTTGCGCCCGCGTCTGTGCCGCAACATGACACAACGCGGTGCGTCGTGGCGACTTTCAACATTCGCTATGCCGTCGGGCGTTTCCTGATCTCCGGCGGGTTGTTGCGTAAGGCCGGTCTCGCGCTGAATCGCCCGCGTCCGCCGGTCGTCGCGCAACACATCGCCACGACGGCCGCGACGTTAACCGACGGCCGGCTCATGCCTCGCGCCGACATCATTGCGTTGCAAGAAGCGGATCGCGCGACCGTGCGCGCCGGTGGTCATCACGTCGCCCGTGAGTTGGCGCAAGGCTTGGCTATGCACTATGCCCACGCGGCGATGCATATTCCACGCGGCGAAGAGCCGAAAGGCAAGCAGTGGTATCTAGATTTTGAAGAACCTATCGGCATCGACGATCCGGGCGATACGGGCGTCGCTGTCCTGAGTCGCTTTCCTATCACGGACGCGCAGCGCGTCGATCTGCCGTGGACTGAATGCGCGTGGCGGCCACGGCTGGCATTAGCATGCAGCATCGCGGTCGGGCGGCGCGCGTTACACATCTGCAACACACACATTGATCCGCACGCGAACATCGCGGAACAATTGGCGCAGCACGAGTCCATCCTCGCCCAAAGCGACCGGCGGCGTGGTGAACCAACCGTTTTACTCGGCGACTTCAATACGCTCTTTCCCAAATCGCGCACCGCCATGCGCCGCTTGCTCGAAGCGCACGGCTTCACGACGCCGATGCCGACGGGCACGACGACGTGGCGGGCTGGTCTCATCCGCCTCCACGCTGACTGGCTGTTCGTCCGCGACGCGCGCGTGCTGCGCTGGGGCATCGCTCGCCCGCTCAACGTATCGGATCACTGGCCCGTGTGGGCCGAAATTGAGTTGCCCGCATAGACCCAAGTGTTTGGTATGAAGACCCGTGCCGATAAACTCATAGTGAAAATCACGAGCCGGCACAATCCGCTCGTGCAGCACGCCCGCGCCGTGCGCGCCGGGAAAGAGGCGGCCTTGATCTTTATTGAAGGCGTGCGCCTGTGTGCCGAAGCGGTTGCGGCCGGATTGTTGATTGAGGTCGCATTTTTTACCGACGCCCTCGTCCGGGATGAACGTGGGCAGGAACTGCTGGTTGCACTGGAACGCGCGGGCATACGATTAAGCGAACTGAGCGCGCCAGTGTTTGCGGTAATCGCCGACACGAAAAGCCCGCAGGGCGTTGTACTGTTGGCACGGCGGCCGCGCACTGACCAAGCCACGTTTGAAGTTAGGCAACAGAGCGCGCCGCTCGTCGTTATCCTGCATGCCAGCAACAATCCGGCGAACGCGGGTGCGATGGTACGTGTCGCGGAAGCGGCCGGTGCGACCGGCATCATCACGACCGTCGGCGCGACTGACATATTCGCGCCCAAAGCACTGCGCGGCGCGATGGGTTCGGCCTTTCGCCTGCCGCTCTGGACGGGCGCGGGCTTCGACGAGGCGCTCGCATGGTGCGCCGCACGCGGCATCCGCACCGTGGCCGCCGATCCGCGCGCGCCACACACGCACACCGAGTTCGACTGGACAGGCCCGCACGCGCTCCTCATGGGCCCTGAAGCCGACGGTCTGACCACCCAGGAAACAACTGCCGCCAACGTGCGCATACGCATTCCCATGCGCCCGCCCGTCGAAAGCCTTAACGTGGCCACCGCGCTCGCCGTCGTACTTTATGAAGCGGCCAGGCAGCGGGAGATAGCAGTGGGCAGCAGAGATGGGTGAGGTTGCGATTGCTCAAAGCTGGCAAAGAAAAACTCAAGCAGCTTCATAATTTATGGCCTAACGTCAACCCGCCGACTCTTTCCTCCTTCTCTCCGGCCCCTGCCTTCGGCTAGAATAGCGCCAGCGGCAGCAAGCTAACATCATTCCCTCCCCTAATGTGTCGTCGTGCCGGACGCGCGGTTCACCGGCGCGAGCGTGTATGCTCGTTGAACCCCTACAGGGCGGAGACGTATAGATTCGCATGGACGAGAAAGCGGAACAGAAAACAGGCGGCGCACAGCGCGACGAGGCGTTGGTCGAACGATTATTCCGGCGCATGCTGGATCGCGTCGGCGCTGTGGTAGATCGCAAATTGGGCCGTGAGAGCGAAGCCCAAAGCGGTTTCACCACCTCACGCCTGATCGAGCGCATGAACCGGCTCATCGACGAGCGCGTGCGCACCGACCCGCGCCGGGGGCGCATTGCGCCACATCAACTCAAACTCAAGATCGAGTGGGGCACGCACTCCGAAGCGCCGCCCGATACGCTCCGGGAACTTGAACACGAGATACTTGCCGCCGCGATTGACCACATCAACGATCAACGCTTGCGCACGCTTGCACCCGTCGAGATTGAGACCATTGTGGACATCTTCACTACGGGCATCACGGTCGATCCGACTTACGGCGCTTTTGCCGATGAGTTGCAGCAAGCGGACGAAGCGCGGCGGCGTGCGGCTGAAGGTTTGACCGACAATGCGCCGAAGTCCGAGGTAAAACCGCAGGAAGTTACGCTTGGCACGCGCGTGACAATGCCCGACAGCACGTTTGAGCAACCCTTGCACCTACTGCCCGGCGGCCGACGATTGAGTATCGGCCGCGCAAACGATAGTGACCTGCATCTGGATCACGCGAGTGTGTCGAAGATTCACGCCGCGCTGTTAATGAACCGCGAGGGCACCTTGCTGGTCTCCGATACAGGCTCGACCAACGGGACTTACATCAACGGTCGCCGCATCGGTTATGGAGAAGCACGCCAAATAGAGGACGGCGATGTCGTCGGCTTTGGCGATGTCGAAGTCAGATTTAAGAAAGCTGTGACGAGTGACAAGTGACGAGTGATAAGCTAAGCATTGTCTTTGCTCGGCACGCGGCACGCGGCACTCATTAGTTGCTTATGCTGTTACTTGCGATTCCTGAAAGACAACCGGCGCTGCTCAGTCTGATTTACACGGCGGGGCTGGCCTTGATGGTCTTATGGCTGGGCGCATCGCTCGTGCGCGGGATGCGGCACAGACGCTCCGGGCTGGCGGCTGTTGCGCCGAAAGACTTGCCGAGCGAGGTGCGGCAAAAGCTTGGCGTGACTTCGACGAATCGCGGCCTTTACTGGCTGCGCTGGGTGTTCGTCCTGCTCGCGCTCGCCGTCTTCGGCTTTCACGTCTATTGGGCGCAGTACGCCGCTGAACGGAATGACCGCTTCGAGGAGTTGAGCTATAAAGATCTGCGCAATCGCCGGCTGGCCGAGTCAACCTTGCGCGGTTGGATTCTGGATCGCAGCGGCAAACTGGAGAACGCGCTCGCGCTCTACACGCGCGGGGCCGATGGCAAGATCGTGCGCACCTACCCGCTCGACCGCGAAATGGCGCAACTGTTCGGTTCGGATCGCGGCGATGCCGGCCTGGAGCGTGGACTGTTTGGGGTGCAAAGCGGAGCCGCGCCCGAATCGCTCGACCTCGCGCTTAACCATGACATCAAGCAACCGGCTAATCTGGATGTGCGGCTGACGATAGATCGTGAATTGCAGAAGACGGCCGTGGAGCAGTTGCGCGACCGGCACGGCGCGGCCGTCGTGTTGAATCCGCAGACCGGCGAAGTGCTGGCGATGTACAGCAATCCTTCCTATGCCATCGAAGAGGTGCAGGACGAAGCGAACTGGATCAAGCTCGACGCGAATAAGCGCGATCAGCCACTCGTCAATCGTGCTTTGCGCGCTTATTACATTCCCGGCTCAACCTTCAAGACCGTCATTATGATCGCCGCTTATCTAGCCGGCGTGCAGGACGCGCAGTTCACTTGCAGCGCCGGCGGCTACGTCGCCGCCTCCGGCGCACCCGCCATCCTCGATAGCGGCGGCACGGGCGAAGTCCACGGGCACATCGGCATTGATACGGCTTATGAGGTCTCTTGCAATCAATACTTCGCGCAACTCGCCGTCAAACTCGGGCCGGAGCGTTTGAAGCAGGCCGCGCAACTACTCGGCATCGGCACCTATGATGATCCGGTGGACACGACGCGCGGGCGGCGGCGGCCCGACATCTGGAACGTAAGCACGCCGGCTGTGGCCCGCGCGCTTGCGCCGGCCGAGTCGGCCATCGTCACGAACCCGAAGATCAGGACTTACGATCTTGCGCTCGAAGGTTTCGGGCAAGGCTATGCCGGCCAGATGACGCCGTTGCAAATGGCGCTGGTGGCGGCGACGGCGGCGAATCTCGAAGGGCGTTTGATGAAGCCGAAGATCGAGTTCAACCAACCGCCCGCCGTGTTCAATCAAGTGTTGCGTGCCGACCAAGCCGCACAGATTCGCCGCATCATGGGACTGGTCACGCAGGGGCCGTCAGGTACGGCCACATCGGTCTTCGCACCGCTCACGGCGCAGGGCATTTTAACCGGCGGCAAGACCGGTACGGCTGAAAAGGAAGTACCGATTTACGATCAGAAGACCGGCGAGCCGAAGAAGGTCAAACGCTACGAGAAAGATAAGCGCGGCAACATCATCCGCGAGTATGAAGAGATCGTGATTGATCGTGAGCACAAGCGCGTGGACAGTTGGTTCCTCTGCATCGCGCCGCTCGACTATCCGCAACTCGCTATCGCCGTCATCATCGAAGCCGGCGGCTACGGCGCAAAGGCCGCTGCGCCCGTCGCCGCCGCGCTCGTCCTGAAGGCCCGCGAGATCGGGTTACTGGGCAATGCACAAGCGCAACCCCGCGCGCAACCGCAAACGAATCGCCCCGGGCAAAAGCAAACGAGCCAACCGCCGGCCCGGCCGGGTCAGCAACCTGTGCCGGCTCAAGCTCAACCGCCTGCGCAGCCACGGCCCGCCCCTACTCGTAGTCCGTTATAGAAGTGTTACTGATAAAAACATGAAGAATCGCGCGTCTTCGCATTTACTGGTCTTGTTGGTTATCGTCGGCTTTGAGATCACCGGCTACGTGGCGGTCACGCGGGCGGCGCTGCTGCGCGGCTATCAGCCGCCGCTGGCCAGTGCCGTGCGTGATCTGCTGCTCTATGTGCCCATTATTGCGCTCGTGTTCTGGCTCTCACGCGTGATGCGGTTCGCGGGCAACTGGACGCTGTTCACCATCGCCATCCTGCTCTTCTCTATTGGCCTGCTCGTGCAATACCGGCTCTATAGCGATCCGGAATATAACTCGCGCGACAAAGCTTCGGCGCGCGCGCAGAAGACGCAGGTCTTGCGCCTGCGCTACATCAACCAGAATTACGACGCCCAGAAGAAACAGATGTTAGGTCTGCCGACCGATGCGCAGCAGGCCAACGCTATGTTGGAACAACAGGCTGAAGCGCGGCAGTCGAATATCAGCGCGCGTAACGTGCTCACGTCCGGCTACACATGGATTCCCTTGCTCGCCTTCGTCGCCTTTGCGCTCGCTTACACTTTCTGTGTGCGCGATGATTTTCTCAACTGGACGCAACGCCACAGTTTCATCATCGTGCTGGCCACGCTCGTGCCGCTCGCGGCGGCGGTCATCACCTCGAAGGCCGGTAAAGCGCTCGGCAATATGACGCCGTGGGAACCGGCCAAGATTCCCTTCCTGCTTGGCTTCGCCGGGATACTGACCGCGTATTATCGCGACCTCGCCAAGACCTACTGGGGCTTGCCCCGCGCGCAGGCCATCGTGCCGTTGATCGCGATGGCGCTCTTTCCGTTCATTCCCTTCTTTGCATTGAAAGACTTCGGGCAGATGCTCGTCTTCAGCGGCGCATACGCGGTGCTGTATCTCGTCGCCGTGCGCCGCTGGCCGCAACTGCTCGTCTTTGTCGGCTCGGTCATGCTCGCGATCAGCATCCTGGTCGTCGGCGCGTTGCCGGCGGACGTGCAGGAGAAAGTGCCATTGCTGCCAACGCTTGCGCGCCCTGTCTCGGCGGCGTTGCCCGCGCGCATCCAACAACGCTTCCACCTCTGGCTCGACGGCTTCGACCCGCCGCCGACGAACGCCTGGTGGTGGCAGAAGGATTACGAAGAGGCTCTGGCGCGCGATCCGCAGATGAAAGAACTTGCGGGCGAGAGCGAGGCGATGCAGCATTCAGTCAACGTGGACGTGTGGTTCGACCGCATCGCGTTTCAACCGGCGCAGGCGACGTTCGGCATCGCATCAGGGCGCACGACCGGGCGCGGGCTCGGGCTTGGTTTCGCTGAAGTTATCCCCGTGGCCGATTCCGATTACATCTACGCGGCCATTGCCGAAGAACTCGGTCTGGCGGGCGGCGCGGTCGTCATGCTCGCGTTGATCGTGCTGGTCAGCGCGGGCGTGCGCACGGCGCTGGATGCGCGCGATATGTTCACCAAATTATGCGCGGCGGGGCTGACCGCGTTTATGGGCTTTCAGGCGCTCGTCAATATCGGCGGCATCACGCGCGCCCTGCCGATGACCGGCATCACGCTGCCCTACGTCAGCCACGGCGGTTTCAGTCTAATTACGAGTTTCGCCATGCTCGGCATGCTCATGGCTTTTTCGCATCGCAATGCCGTTGATGCGGCCGGCGTACCCGCGCGGGCGACGCCGACCCCGACCCGCGCGGCCGGCGAGGGATTTGCGCTAGCGGCGGTTGAGTAACGAATAGCAGACGAACAGTTGAAGGCAGAGAGCAAAGATGAGTGAGCAACCTTCCACAGTGATGTTTGAGACAGCGGCCGTGTCTGATCGCGGTCTCAACAAGAAGCGGCCTTTGAACGAAGACTCGTTCCTGCTCGACGCCGAACGGGGCATCTTCGCGGTCGCGGATGGCGTGGGCGGCGCGGAGGCGGGCGAGGTCGCATCGCAGACGGCCGTCGAAGTGCTGGACGAAGCCTTTCGGCATCAGCGCCCCGATGATGATGTGGAAGACCTGCTGGAGTTAGCCATCCAACGCGCCAACGCTTCGATCTATCAACTCGCGCACGAAGAACGCCGCTTCGCCATGATGGCGACGACGGTGGTCGCGCTGCATCTGGCGGGCCGACACGCGACCATCGGGCACGTCGGCGATTCGCGACTCTATCGCATCGCGCCCGACGGGCAGATTTTTCGCGAGACGGAAGATCATTCGGTTGTCGAAGAAGAAGTCCGCGCCGGACGCATGACGGCCGAACAGGCGGCGCATCATCCGAGCCGCAATGTCATCAGCCGCGCGCTGGGCGCGGAACAGTCGGTTGAAGTTGATCTGAAAACCGCCGAGGTTGAAGACGGCACGATCTTTCTGCTCTGCTCCGACGGCATCACGCGCCATCTGCCCGATGCTGAGTTGAGCCAGCTATTGCATGAAGCAACATCGCTCGAAGCCGCTTGCGCCGAGATGAAACGCCGCTGCTACGAACGCGGTGCAGAAGATAATCTAACGGCCGTTATCGTGCGTGTCGGGGCCCGAGCCGCGCAGGTCGCTTCGGTTGTGCCCGGCAATGAAGACGATGATCGAACTTTACTGGCTGAACGCCCACCGCCCACAGCAGTCGCAGCGGTCGCCGAGTCAACCGCGCCATTGCAACGCCCTTTCGCAAATGCGGGCGCAGGCAACACGCGCAACCGGGTCGTCGTCCACGCGCCCCCCACAGATGAGCAACCGGCCGCACCGCCATCGGCGCAACCCGCCAACGTGCCACAGGAACGCGGCGCGGTCGGCTACGCGGGCCGCTGGCTGGGCACGCTCTTCTTCGTGTTGGGCGCGGCCGCCCTCGCGTTCTACGGCGGGATGCGTTACCAGCGTTCCCTCGCGAACTTCGAGCAGGCACACACGGCGAACGTTGTCGCCACGCCGACGCCTGAGAGTCCGGTCGCAAGCTTCGAGCGCCAGCGCCGCGCCGTTGACGCCGCGCCGGGCACGGCGGTGCGGCAGTATGCCGGTGAGCTAAGCCGGCAAGAACCGCAAACGACCGGGCCGGAGTTCTCTTATCTCTACGGGCGCGCCCTGTTGTTGTCGGGTCGGCAGCAAGCTGCGATGCAAATGTTCGAACAGACAATTGGGCGTTTGAACGAGCGCGCAGCGGCGGGGCGCGATCCGTTGCGCGTCGAGACGCGGATCGCTACGGTCGCCGCCGCTTTGAAATCTAATGATCCGGCAGCTAAAGAAAAGTCGCTGCATGAGCTTGATGAAGTGATCGAACAGCAGAACAGTGCGGCGACCCCGGTTGGCTCGCCGCCGCCGCAGCCAGCGCCGACGCAATGAAGCAGGCACGCCCCTAGAGTTTTCATGGTAACGATATTTTACGCGGCGCAAATGCCTTTCGATGAGTGAACTAAAACTCCAACAGACCCGGCTCGATGGCCGCTACGACGTGCTCGAATGTCTGGGGCGTGGCAGTTATGCTGAGATTTATGTCGCGCGCGATGAAGCGGCCGCGGCCGGCGCACCGCAGGCGGTCGTCATCAAGGCGCTGAACGTCAACTTACAAGGCACGGTCGATCCTGAGTTAGAACACACACTGCTCGATAATTTTCGTAACGAGGCCGTCGCGCTCGACCGCGTGCGCCACCCGCACGTGATCAATCGCCTCGGGCATGGCACGGCCATAGACCTCGCCGGGCAAACTTTCCATTATCTCGTGCTTGAATATCTGCCCGGCGGCGATGTGGCGACGCTCTGTCGCAAGCATCCGCTGGCGCTCGAACGCACGCTACATTATATTGAGCAAGTTTGCGCCGGGCTAGAGCATGCGCACGCGCACAACGTCATCCACCGCGACATCAAACCGCAGAACCTATTGCTCACGGCCGACTGCGAAACGGTGAAGATCGCCGACTTCGGCATCGCCAAAATCGAAGCCCTCGAAGGCGCGATCACGCGCGTCGGCACGGACATTTACGCCGCGCCGGAGCATCATCCCTTGCGCGCGACCGGCCCGCTCGACACCGCCGCGCTCACCAACCGCCCGTTAATGTTAACGCCCGCCGCAGACATCTACTCGCTCGCCAAGACCGTCTACATGATGCTCACGGGTGAAGCGCCGCGCCGCTTTTCGCAACAACCGATCAGCGAGTGGCCGGCCCACGTGGCGGGCGAACCGTGGGCCGGGTTTGTGTTGAGCGTGCTGCGCCGGGCCACCGAGACGAACCCCAGCAAGCGTTACCAGACCGTGCCGGAATTTTGGGCCGAACTGCGTGACGCGGCCATGCCGCAGACGCGCTTGCTGACGTTGCCCAACGGCGACGAGACTCGCCCGCTCGCGCCGGCCATGGCCACGGGGCGCACGAACGAGTTGCCGCCGCGCCCGCAGCCCGTGCAATTTGCCGTGAAGGAACCGGCGCAAGCATTGCCCACGCATGCGCCCGTGCGCCCACGCATCGTCGTACCCGTCACGGTCGCGCCGGTGCTGGCAAAGCGCGCGAGTGTGCAGGACGGGCCCGCGCCGGCCCAAAAGCAACCGCTGCCGGCGCGTGTGGAAGCCGCGTGCAAAGAGGTCGCGCAGCCGGCGGAACCGCGTGCGTCGTTTTTCCGGCGACTGATCGCGGGTGATCGGCTGCAACGTTGGCTCGTCGTCCTGCTGTTTCTGGCCGGCTTCGCGCTGCTCCTGCTCGGCGTGCGGCACTACGTGGCTACGCCAAACACGCGCACAACAACGGCGGCGCAACAAGTCAACAGCAGCCCACCCGCCAACAGCAACTTGCCAACGGGGCGCGAAATGACGACGATCACAAACGTCAACTTGCGCTCTGGCCCGAGTCGGACTTTTCAGAAACTAGGCGAGGCCGAGCGCGGCTCGCGCGTGCGCGTGTTGCAATGCAACAATGCCAATGGCGCTTGGTGTGAAGTACTGGTGCTAACCCACGGCGAGCCGCGCGTCGCTGTGCGCGGCGCAGATCAAGGCTGGCTTGATGCCACAAAGTTGCGGTAATTTGTTTCGGGCGAGAGGTGACAAAAGACGGTGAGTATAATTGATTCGATCCGCAAATGGATTGACGGCGAGGTGGCGGAAGACCCACTGGCGGACGTGGACGAGCAAGCGCGCCCGCGCCGCGTCTGGGAAGAGTTTCTGGTGAAGATCGCGCGCGAGATCGAGCACGTGATGCAGCGCGAGATGTTCACCCCGCCCGGCGGCCCGACCTACATCCCGCCCGAATACGTCGTCTATTTGAGCGCGGATGACGATAAGGAATGGCAGGGCGAGAAGCGGCGCGGACTCGAACAAGGTTTGTTCTACGTGCTTTCCGAGCGCGCCCGCGAGTTGAGCGGGCAGACGCAACTGGCCACGAAATCTTTCGCCGTCGAGTTGCGCGTGGATGGCACACTCAACAAGAGCGAATTCCGCGTTCAACCTGTCTGGGACTCAAGTGAGAGCGGGCACACGATGGTCACGCCGCGCCCGGCGGAAGTCGACGCGGCAACGGTGCCCGACCAGCCTGCGGATGAGGCCGAACCCACTGAGGGCGAAGTGACGCAGGTACGTGCGCGCATCACCGAGCTTTACTCCGTCGAACTTTGGCGCGGTGGCGTGCGCCAAACCGTTGTGCCCGTCTCAAAGCCTGAGATCACCATCGGGCGCGGCTCGAAATCTGTCGCGGTCGATCTACCGATCAAAGGTGACCCGGAAGTGAGCCGCGTCCACGCCGTTTTGGGGCGCGACCCGGCTGGCAAATACTGGTTGACCTCAAAAGGGCGCAACCCGACGCTCGTCGGCGGCCGTGAACTGCCGCGCGAAGAGAGCACGGAGATCGCGCCCGATGACAAGATCGAAATCTGTAGCTACACGTTGCGCATTCAACCTAAATAGCTGTTGCGAAATTTTCATCCAGCCCAAGGAGAGACGAAGAATGACTTACATCGTGGTCGAGTTGTGTGTTGACTGCAAGTACACGGACTGCGCGGCAGTCTGTCCCGTCGAAGCATTTCACGAGTTGCCCGACCGCCTCTACATCAACCCGGAGACCTGCATCGACTGTGACGCCTGTGTGCCCGAATGTCCCGTCGAAGCCATCTTCTCCGAAGCCACCCTGCCCGAACAGTACGCGCACTGGCTTGAGTTGAACGCCGAGGCAGCGGAACATCCCATTCTCAGCATGAAAAAAGAAGCCCTCTACCTGCCAAGCTGTACCGGGCCGCAACCAACTTAATAGAGCATCTTCTTTACCAATGCGCGCGGCAATGGCCGGTTCTGGGCGTCGAACAACTCATTCCAGCCGCCGCCTCGATAGCATCTCTTTATCATGCTTCCTTGCACTGAATCTTGGGTGCTATTCGTTCGGCGCGGCTGAATTCGAGCGCTATGTCGCTTCACCTGCGCTGCCTTGACGACAAAACAAGCGCGTAATTACAATGTGGCTATGAGAATCCGGATCGTAAAAATCGGTAATTCACCGGGCGTCCGCATTCCGAAGTTGCTGTTGGAACGGAGCAAGCTGGCCGAAGAGGTTGAGTTGGAAGTGGAGGATAATCAAATCATCATTCGCTCGACCAAACAACCGCGACAAGATTGGGCCCGCGCATTTCAAGCAATGGCGGCGCAGAGCGATGATGCTTTGCTTGATGAGTGGCGCACGCAAACTCATCGCTGAGTTGGGGCTGACCAAGGTGCGTAGCCACATTCAGAGCGGTAACATCTTTTTCGTGACGATGGCAACCGACCGGGCTGCGTTGACAGGCAAAATCGAGCAACACTTGTTCGCCGCTTTGGGCTATGAAGTGCCTGTATTCTTGCGCACCGCTGCGGAGGTGGAACGCGCCTTACAACTCGCGCCGTTCAACGGGATCGAGGCGACGCCTGATAGGCGCTTTATTATTACTTTTATCTCGCAGCCGTTACCCGCATCGCTCAAGTTACCGTTTGTTTCGCCCAAACATGATTTCGAGTTGTTGCATGCAACCGAGGGCAAAGTCTTCAGCCTCATGCGCCTGCTTGATGATCGACCGGGCAATCCGGCCGCGTTTCTTGAAAAGACCTGCAAGCTGACAACAACGTCGCGCTTCTTTGCCACGACTGGCAAGATTCTTCAAGCGGCGCAAAGCGTTTGAGCGGCGGCGCAACCAGGCGCGCAGGCAGCCCCGCCACATCCATCTATGAGACTTGATTATGTCTAGCTGGCAAGCAAGTTGCATCAGCGCAGCTATCCGTTTGCTCATCCGGCGACGGCGCTGGGGCGCGGACGAGAAGGCGGTGGCGCGGCGTGCGCGCCGCCTCTTCGGGACGCCGCGCCTGTGGCAATGGCTGCGGACACGCGGGTTGCGTGTGACACCGATAGTAGCGGCGCGTGTGCGCGGCGAATGGCTCGAGGTGGCAAAGCCGGAGCCGGGCGTGATTCTGTATCTTCATGGCGGCGGCTACGTTGCCTGTTCCGCCATGAGCCACCGCCCGATCACCGCCGCGCTCGCCCGCTTGAGTCGCCGCCGCGTGTTCAGTCTCGACTACCGGCTCGCGCCGGAACATCGTTACCCGGCGGCGCTTGACGATGCGGTCGCCGGTTACGAATGGTTACTGGCTGAGGGTTGGGCGGCGAAGCAGATTTCGCTCGCGGGTGATTCGGCGGGCGGCGGACTTGTGCTCGGTACGCTCTTGCGTGTGCGCGATGCCGGGTTGCCGCTGCCGGCGTGCGCCGTCTGCTTCTCGCCGTGGACAGACATGGCGGGCACGGGCGCATCCGGCCGGGCCAACGATGGCCGCTGCGCGATGTTCCGCCCGGAGAACAGCCATGAATTTGCTGCCGCTTATCTAGGCGGTGGCTCGCCCTACGATTCCTATGCGTCGCCCTTATTTGCCGACCTCGCCGGGCTGCCGCCGCTCCTGCTGCAAATTGGCTCAACCGAGTTACTGTTAGATGATTCGCGGCGTGTGCATGAAAAAATCCAGACAGCTAAGGGGAGCAGCAGGCTAGAGGTTTACGATGATGTAAGCCACTGCTGGCAGATGTTAGACGGCATCGTACCGGAAGCGCGCGTCGCCTTACAGCGGGCGGCAGAGTTTATGCGCGGCTAGCAGTCGCAGGCGCGCCAGTTTCCAGTTCCGCAATGAACTCGACCAGTAAAGGTCTGAGACTCTCCGGCTCGATGTAACCTTTGCCGAGCATGCGCCCGATGCGCCGCTCTGGCGTCTCGCCGTTCACCTCTTTCAACACCGCGCGACAGAAAGCCAGCACCACTTCGGGCGCGAACTGGCGGCCGCTGTTGCGCCGCAAATCTTCAATCACTTCGGGAAACTCTTTGCGTCGGCGGTAGGGCCGATCCGTCGTCATCGCGTCGAAGGAATCAGCCAGCGCGACAACCTTCGCGCTGAGCGGGATCGCATCGCCGGTTAAGCCTTCGGGATACCCGCGCCCGTCGATCCGTTCGTGATGATACTTCGCCATCAAAGGAATGTCGGCGTCCGGGTGCTGAATGGGCGCGAGGATTTCATACCCGGCCGCCGGGTGCCGATTCAATTCTGACGACTGCTTCGCATCAATGCGGTACGGCGCGTTGATGATGTCGCGCTCGACGACGAGTTTGCCCACATCGTGTAGATAACCACCAACCGCGACGCCTTCGATCTGCTCTTCAGTCCACCCCATTTCCCGCGCGATGATCTCGCTGTACTTGCCGACGCGTTCCGAATGCCCTTGCGTGTATTTGTCTTTGCAATCAATTGCAGCGGCGAAGGCGCGCACAGTGTCGCGGTAAATGCTGCGCAAGTTTTTATAGAGTTGTTGATTCTCGACGGCGCGTTCTTCAACCTGCCGCAGCAACCGATGATTGTTGATGCCGACACCGATGTGCCGCGCCATCGTGCGGACAACCTCACGCTCCTCCGCCGTAAACTCTTCGCCGGTCGCCTTACCGCCGAGCGCCATCAGCCCGACAAGCTCGCCATGCACGATGAGCGGCAACACAAGCCGGGCGCTCAAGCCAACCAGCGCGGTAGTCAACGACGTGCCCAAACCTTGTTGCAAAGCAGGCAATTGCTCCGTTTCATCAAGCAGCAATAAGTTGCCACCGCCTGCGCCAAGCAACTCGGCCCGGCCCGCATCAAAAGTTATGACGGGAGGTGCGGCATCGCCTACGCCCCAAGCAGCGACGAACCGTAGCAGGCCCGCCTCCCGTTCGTATTCCGCCACTGCGCCGCGCCTGAGACCGAGCGCGCCCAAGACGACGTGCAAGGTCGAGCGCACCATCTCGTGAAAGTCGCGGCTGTCGGCGATCTCTTCGCCCAGATCGGCCAGCGCCGCGAAGGCATGAATCAGTTTGCTTGTTTGCTCTTGTGTGTCCATCGCTTCAATGTTCAGTACGCATTTCACCCGTGTAGGTCGCGAGGGTGGCGAGCGCGGTCTGCTGATTTGGGGCGAGTGTGACGTGGCGTGTCAGACCCAGCAATTCAAACAGTTGCGCGGCTTGTCCGCTCGCGCCCGCGAAGACGAGTTGCGCGCCCGTGCGCTCGGCCGTGTCGATCACACCCAGCAGGATCGAGACGCCGATGCTATTGACCATGCTTGTCTCTTTGAAGTCCAGGACGAGGGCGCGACAACCGGCCCGCAGATGCTCGCGGGCTGTGCGCTCGACGCGCTCACCGCTCAGCCGGTTCAGGTAGTCGTCGGCGTAGATCACAGCGACATCTCCCATGCGTTCTGAACGCACGGGAGTCCCTGCAAGGACTTCTCCCATTTTGTGTTCGACCCTTCTAGCGGTGTAGGTACTTGGTCATGCGCAGGCGTGTGCCATCGTCCACCCGTTCAAACTCGACTTCGTCCATCAAGTCGCGAATGAGTTTGAGACCCCAGCCACGTCGCCCATTTTGTTCGTCGCCCGTCGGGGTAGGCGCAGATGTTGGTAAAACCAATCCCCTGCTTGATACTGTTATAACCAATTTATCACTTTCGAGCCGAAAGCGTTGATATATTTTCCGCTCGGGGCTAAGACTATGCTCCGCTGCGTTGATGCAGGCCTCAACCACTGCCGTCTTGATCTGGTTGATGGCATCGGGGGTGAACGCTAAACGGCGCGCGATCTGCTCGGCCGTGTGGGCGGCGATCAACTCCGTGTCCCCACCCATCGGGATAACCATCTCGAACTCGTCGATTATGGCCGCGCGCTGCAAAGCAGTCCCAGTTATGGGGCCAAGCCGCGCCGTTAACAACTCAAGCTGCTGGCGCGTCGAGTTTAAGACCGCGCGCTCGCTCAGTAAATCGCACGCTTCGGCCGAGAAACCTTCAGCGGCCACCAGCCAGAGCCGCGCGCGTTTGAAATGACAGGCATGCGCGAGTTGTACGAGCCGGTCGCACCAAACCTCCGTGATCGCGCGGCCGGCTTCCTGCTTCGCGTCGATTTCGGCGGCCAGCCAGACGACTTCGTTCGCGTCCGTGTATGGTGTCGCGTCAAAGCCATGCGCCACGGCGCAACGCTCCTCGTCGCAAACTTGCAGGATCGGCGGATGGAAAGAAGCGGCCGAGGCCGCATGCACGATCTGCGGCAGCCGGATCAAATCGGTTTCCGCGTCGAGCCCGAGCACGATCTCTTCCGGGTCAGTGCCGCGATAGAGCCCGCTGAATCGATCATAATGCAAGAGACTCGTAGGTACGCGCTGCTGATCGAAGCGCGCGAGTAGTTCGCGTAACCCCAAGGCCGCCTCGCGCCGGTAATGGCGGGCCATCGCCTGCGGTGCGCGTTTCAAGGCCTCGACCAGTGTGTCCGCGACGACGAGCGCACGCGGCTCGGCCGCGACTTGCAGGCGATAACTCGCGCGTAAATAGTCGCGCCAGATAACCTCGGTCGTTAGCTCCACGTACGTCCCGTTGAAACTGGCCAACTCGTGCCCCTGCAGATTGATGAGCAGTTGAAACAGCGCGTCGGCGTCTATGTCGAGCCGCTTGCGCCACGCCTCGGCCGGCGACTTGCCGCCGCCATTCTGCGCTGACTCTTGCAACAACCGAATCAACGCCCGCCGAGTACTCAATTCCGGCGCGATCTCCTCAAGGATCGCATTCAAGCGCCGCTGGATGCGCCCGCCAAACAGTTTGTCAACATACAGCTTTTGACAATTGAGGAAACTCGTCAGCGCGCACGCTTCACGCTGCGCCGCGTGGATAAACAGCGAGAGATAGAAAGGACTGCCGGCGAACTGCTGCACCAGCAGATCGCGCGTCTCGTCGTTGATCGTCACGTGCTGCGCGAACGCCAACCGCTCGACGAGCGTGCGCGCGTCCCCGTCGTTCAACCGCTGTATGCGCAGGGTGGCGAAGCCCTCGAAGCGGTGCGGCGACCGGCCGCCATTCAAGGCATCAAGCAACCGGCGGCGCAAGCCCGTCAACACGAACGGCACTTCCGCGTGCGTCGCCGCATGCGCGATCTCAGTGCCTAGCTCAACCTCGCCGCGCAGATATTCAACCTGCGGCACGTCGTCGAAGAACACAACCGTCCGCGCGCCGCGCGCCGCCGCCGTCTGCGGGGCGCTCAAGCAAAGGCGTATCAACGCGCTTTCGTCGTCGCCATCACGCGCCCGCTCGAATGCTTCGAGCAGCCGGCCGATCCATTCGTAGTCCTGCGGCACGGACAGGTCGAGCAGATCACGCAACGGCGGCGGCACATGCACGAGCGAATAATCGTCGCGGCGATGCGCGACGAGTTGTGTCAAGAACGTGTGCAGGAATCGGCGTGCGGCCGTCGCGCACGTTTGATCGCGCCGCGACCAGGCAAAGTAGATGGGCGCGGCCCCACCGCGTTGCTGGAACAGACGGTCGTATCCTTGTCGTAATAACTCGGACGCGCCAGCGGCGGGTGCAGCCAACAACAGCAATCCGCGCTGGTCGTTGGCCGGCAGCGCAAGTTCCGCGAGCGCACGCAATTCGGCCCCGCGCCCGACGAAATTCTCAGGTGCTAGCCGGCCCAGAATGCGGCGGGAATTTGCGTGCGGCAACGCGGTGTTGGCGGTCATCATCGCGGTCAATTTGTCGGCGGCGGCGGGACGTAAGCTTCGACGCGGTTCTTGCCATTGCTCTTGGCGACGTAGAGCGCATGATCAGCGGCCGCCATCAATTGGGCGGGGGTGTCGAGTTTCGCGCCAAAGGAAGCGATACCGAGACTCACCGTCACCGCGCCGAGCGGCTGCGACTTGCCGTGCGGAAATTGCGTCCGCTCGATGCGGCGGCGGATGCGTTCGGCAATGACGTGCGCTTCCGAGATATTCGTCTGCGGTAAGAGAATGCTGAACTCCTCGCCGCCGTAGCGCGCCGCCACGTCCGCCGAACGCAACGCGGATTTCAGGCATTGCGCCGTCATCTCTAAGGCGAGATCGCCCGCCGGATGGCCGTGCCGGTCGTTGTAGTCTTTGAAGTTGTCGATATCGATCATTACGAAGCTCATTGCGAACCGGTGGCGTTTCGACCGCTCCAACTCTTCGTTCAGCCGCTCTTCGAGATAACGACGATTGACGAGACCAGTTAAGGCATCCGTGATCGAGAGCAACTGAAATTGTGTTGCTTTGTGCTGCCATGCGGCGCGGTCGAGCGCGAGGGCCATCTGCGGCACGAGCAGATCAAGTAGGCCCAGATCAAGCTCGTCATAAGCGTCGCCGCCCGCCTTGTCCGTCATGTTCAGCAAGCCGACCTTGCGCCCGCCCAGATGAATCGGATAGCAGATGAACGACTTCGATTGATAGTCGCGCTCGGCGGGCGCGGGACTATGGCCAGCGACGACCAGATCGCGCACGATGAGCGGATGCCCATCCTGCCACGCCATGCCGGCAAAGCCGCTGGTCAAATTCACGCGCGTCTCGTGTGAGAATTGTGCGCGCCGGCCAAACGCAGCCTTCACCTCTAGTTCATTCGCTACCTCGTCGAATAACATCAACGAGCCGCGCTCGGAGCGGAGCAACTCGACACAGTGGCGCACGATGGTCTGATATGGATCACCGGCTTCAGCGGCGCTGATCTGCTCAATGAAAGATTGCAGGTGGTAAGCGGCCCGCATGCGCTGCTCTAAATCTTCGCGCAGCCGCAAAACTTCGAGCGGCATCGCGATCTTGAGACAGAAGGCCGCGATGGCTTCGCGCTGCGCTTGCGCCAGCGGCCCATCGCCGATGAGCAACGCGCCCTTCACCTCGTCGCCGACGACGAGCGGGAACAGTTCAAGCTGTGCGCCGCCTGTAACTAACTTCCTCCCCGTCAGCAGGCTGTTTAATTGTGCGCTGTGGCTTATGCCCGTATGCCGTGCTAGTTCAAGGCTGAGCGCCGGCAGGTGAATTTTGCCCGTGGCCTGAAGCGGCGTGAAGCAATGCTCGGTACGCAGCAACAACGCGACCGACGTTAGTTGTTGCGAGGCGCTCAGGGCTTGCACAGCCTGCCGCGCCGCGTCGCGTAGTTTCGCGTCCGGCGGAAAGATGGTGACGGCGGACTGCTCACTTAGCTCATTTATGTTGGCAGCGTCGATCAACATAAGTTCCCCTACGGCCTTGCTCTGTCCTTCAGTTTGCCCGCCTATCGTCGCAACCAACTCGCCAATGCGCATGGCGAGGTCGTCCAAATCTGCCCGTGCGGCCAAGACGATGTTGCGAAAAGTTTCGGGCGTACCCAACGTGCGCAGATCACCGCCACGAAACCGATCAAGCAGCGTGCGATAGTCTTCGCTCGTCAAGAAAGCGCGGCCGCCAATGACTGCCAGCGGTCGGCCCGTGCCGAGCGCGACTGGCTGCGCGTAGCAATGCAAGCCGGCGTGGCAACGATAATGCGTGACCGCACCGGCATTTTGCGCGCGGTTGAACGCCTCGCCACAGTAAGGGTCGCACAGATGCGCGTGCGTGGCCGACGACTGGAAAGTCTGACAAATCGAATTATTGTTGACGACAGTAAGCTGCGGTGGTTGGTGGCCGGCGACGAGCAGAATGGCGAGACCAGAGGCGGCAGCGAGACCCGCCTGTGCCTCCACCCAACCAGCCGGCACAGTCAGTTCCTCAGTTTGCGCGCGCGCACGCTCGGCCGCAGCGGTCTTCTCCATATTTCCTTTCGATGCGTTGGTCAAACCGATATGCGGGTTCGAGGTTTACATCCGCTGAGCGCGGAGCAAGCAGCGCGATGTCTGGGGATGCTGCTTAAATATCGAGCGGGCATGGCCACCACAGCCCCCTGCCCTTCCCCGCAGTATAAGTGTCCGGTCACAAACAAACAAGCGCTTTACGCGACAAGCTCCCAGTCTTGCCGTCCAACAGCTTTGCGCCCGCACGGTCACACTGCTAATGGTTAGCTCGCTATCTTCGTAAATAACTAATCGGGCGTTTCTTTCACGGCGGAGGTTGCGTATTTCCACGCAAGCCCGGCCCGGCGTCGGGCGCGACCTGCTCAATGTGCGGCTCCGCCGGGCTGATACGGATGCACGCGGCGAAGTGGGCGGGTTTTATTTCCACGAGGGCCGGTTCAGTCTCGCCACATGCTTTAATCGCATAAGCACAGCGCGGGTGAAAATGACAACCGTGCGGCGGATTGAGCGGCGACGGCACATCACCCGGCAGCACGATGCGTCGGCGCGTCGCCTCGCGCTGCGGATCCGGCACGGGCACGGCCGAGATGAGCGCCTTCGTGTAAGGCATCAACGGCTCGTCGTAGATCGTCCGCGCGTCGGCAAGCTCGACCACGCGTCCGAGGTACATCACCGCGACGCGATCCGAGACGTGCCGGATGGCGCGCAGATCGTGTGAGATGAAGAGGTACGTGAGCTTGCGTTCACGCTGCAACTCTTCCAGCAGGTTCATAATTTGCGCCTGAATGGAAACGTCGAGCGCGGAGAGCGGCTCGTCCGCGACAATGAAATCGGGGCCGACAGCGAGCGCCCGCGCGATGCCGATACGTTGCCGTTGCCCGCCCGAAAACTCGCGCGGATAGCGTTTGCTAAAACGCGGACTGAGGCCCACCGTGTTCATCAACTCGCGCACGCGCGCGGCGCGCTCCGCCCGGTTGCGCGGGAGTTTGAAAGCAATCAGCGGCTCACTGATGATCTCGCCAACCGTCATGCGCGGGTTCAGGCTGGCGTACGGGTCTTGAAAGATCATCTGTAAGCGCCGCCGGGTCGCGCGCAACTCGCGGGGCGTCAGGCGCGCGAGATCGTGCCCACGAAAAAGCACCTGCCCGCTCGTCGGCTCGGTCAGGCGCAGGAGCGCGCGGCCCAACGTAGATTAGCCGCAGCCGGACTCGCCGACCAGCCCCCACGTCTCGCCCGCCATAATGTCGAGCGACACCCCATCCACCGCTTTAACCACACGCGGCCCGCCAGCACCGCCCAGCAGTTTGGCCAATGTCCCGCCCCCGCCGAGCGCGAAGTGAACTTTGAGTTCGCGGATACTGACAAGCGGGTCATTAGGGGCAAGCAGCCCCGCTTGCGCCGGATGCAGTTGTTGGCCACTCGTCGGCTGTGCGCTCATGCCTGTTCTCCCGTTGACTCCGCGTAGACTTCCACGGCGAAATGGCAGAGCGAAAAATGCTCGCGCGTCAACTGCACGAATGGGGGAAATTCACGCGCGCAAATTTCCGTCGCCCGCTCGCAACGCGGTGCGAAAGGGCAACCGGGCGGCAGATGCGCCACGTCGGGCGGCAGGCCCGGAATCTGATAGAGCGGCGTTTTCTGCGCCTGTGCTACGTCAGGCACGGAGCGGAGCAGACCTTTCGTGTAAGGATTGGCGGGTCTAGCAAATAGTGCGCGCGTCGGTGCTTGCTCAAAGACCTTGCCCGCGTACATGACGATGACGTGATCCGTCATCCCGGCTACGATGCCGAGATCATGCGTGATGAGCATGACGCTCGTGCCCGTCTCCGCTTTCAGTTTTTTTATTAACTCAAGAATCTGCGCCTGGATCGTCACGTCAAGCGCGGTCGTCGGCTCGTCCGCGATCAATAGTTCCGGTTGACACGACAACGCCATTGCGATCACGACGCGCTGCCGCATGCCGCCGGAGAATTCGTGCGGGTAACTGTCCATCCGCATGCCGGCGTCGGGGATGCCGACGAGTTCGAGCATGTGGACGGCGTGGGCGCGGGCCTGCGCCTTCGTGTGTCCTAGATGCAACCGCGTGATCTCCATCAACTGTTGGGCAATGCGCAGATAAGGGTTGAGCGAGGTCATCGGGTCTTGGAAGATCATACCGATGCGCTTGCCGCGTATGTGGCGCATGGCGGCGGCGGATAACGATAAGAGGTCTTCCGTTTGAAAGAGGACTTGCCCGGAGACGATGCGGCCCTGCGGTTGCGGCACGAGCCGCATGAGCGAGAGGCTGGTGACGGATTTGCCAGAGCCGGACTCGCCGACGATGCCGAGCATCTCGCCCCGCCGCAAGTCGAAGCTGACGCCGTCCACAGCCTTCACCGTCTCACCCGCGCGCTCAAAGTAGGTGCGCAGGTCGTGGACGGAAAGAAGTGGGCCGTTACCGCTCATCAGAGAAGTTTAGCGCAGTGTGCCGTTCGGCGGCGTGCTATTTGGCGGGGGCTGCCAGTTCATGTCGAGGCGGACGTGTTGTAAAGACGGCGCGTCGAGCAGGTTTGTGTCGAAGCCGCTGACGTACGGCTTGACGAGCGCGTAAGACGAAGCAAAGTAGACGGGCATCGCAGGTAGTTCTTGCAACGCTTTCGCCTCTGACATGAGCAGCGAGGAGTTATTAGTTTGCGCCGCGTCGTGCTGCGCTGTTGTTGCTAGTTGTCCACTCGCTTGTTCACCCGTCGTAGCAGCGGATGTTTGTGTTGCGTTGGCAATGCCAGCCATTGCATTGGTGGCTTCAGGGCGCGCGAACATACCGAGTAAGTTGGTCGCTTCGTCGGTCGTTTGCATGACGACGCTGCGGCGCACAACATCGTAGTCGCCCGTGCGCAGTGAGTCTTCATAATCATCCCAACTCTTCAGCACAATCTCCGTCTCGACTCCGAGCGCGCTACGCCACATGTTGGCGATGGCCTGTGCGACGGCGCGGTGCTGTTCGTTGCGATTGACGAGTAGCCGTAAGCGCGGGAAACCCGTGCCACCCGCATAGCCGGCCTCGGCCAACAACTTCCGCGCGCGGGCCACGTCGTAGCCAATCTTTGCTTCGCCCGCTCCGGCTTGCCGCTGCTCTATCGGTGTGCCCGCGGCTATCGCCGGCATGAATGTCTCGGCCGGCTCGGATGCGCCATTCAGCGTGTCGCTGCTGAGCCGTGCGCGATCAACGGCAAAGGTTAACGCCTGACGCACGCGCAAATCATCGAACGGCGGGCGCGTTAGATTGAACTCGTAATAGGTGAGTGCGCCGAACGTCGCGCGATGAAAATCTTGATAGGGCGCGAGCAATTTAACCGCGAGTGGCTCGACGTTCGCGTTCGTCACGGCGTCCACTTCGCCGGCTTTATACGCCGTGAGCGCCGCCTCAGTGTCGCGCATGCTGACGAACGATACGCGCTCCAACGCGACCGTGTCCGCGCTCCAATAGCTCTGCGCGCGTTCAAGCACGACGCTATCCGCCGCCGTGTGCTTCAATTGAAAAGCACCGTTCGAGACAATGGGCGGCCTCAGTCCATCCGGCGCTTTCCCCGGCTCAGCCACAGGCGAAACTGGCTCATTGCCCTGTTCAGCCTGCCCGGCCGCGTCGTGAACGGGCCGGAAGATGGGATGGGCAACCAGCGCCGGGAAGTTATTGTCAGGTTGTTGCAGGCGCACGCGCAACGTGAAATCGTCCACGGCCTCGACGCCAAACGTAGGCTCAACCGGGGCCGGAGTTATCAGGGTCGTTGCTGTCTGTGCAGTTTTATCTACCAGCGGGGTCGGCGTTGGATTAATCGCTACATCAACGCCAGATGGTTGCGTTGCAGCCGGCACCGATACTGGCGCGGGGGTGGGCAAACCAACCGGATGAAGCGCGGCGGACGACGGCCGCGTTGCGCCGATGATGTTGGCGAGCAGGTTTGCGTGCGGAGCACGGTCGCCAAGTCGCAAAGTGCGCCGCCATGAACGGACGAAGTCCTGCGCCGTCACGGGCCCGCCGTTCGACCAGCGCGCGTCGCGCCGCAGATAGAACAGCCAGATGCGCTTGTCCGCTGACGACTCCCAGTGCGTGGCGACTGCGGTCACAGGCTTGAGCGTCTGCGGATCATATTCGGTCAGACCTTCAAACAAGGCGCGTACGACATCCGTATCGGGCGGCGCGGCGGCGAGCGCGGGATCGAAGATTTGCGGCAACCCACCATCGCTCCAACGAAACTCTTGCCGGCGCGGCACCCGCACCTGGCCATAGAACAACTCGCCTTCGGCCGGCTCAAAACAGCCGCCGCTGACGACAGTTAAAGAGACCGCGACCGCAACGGCCAACGCGGTTCGCCAGCGAATCAAGCGACGGGTGATTCCTTGCACCATGCTCATTAAATGTTACGACTCTGAGCTAACAGCCAATGCATGCAGTTGTTCGTAGACCGTTTCGGTTTGCGTGCGCGTGGCGGCGAAACCGTCCGACGTGTCGATCAAATAGTCGGCATGACGCATCTTCTCTTCCTGCGCCATCTGCGCGGCGATGCGCCGCTCCGCTTCCGCGCGCTCAATCCCCTCGCGCAGCATCAATCGTTCAAGTTGCGTAGCGGGCTGGCAGTGGACAACGATCAGTTTGTTGAAGCGACGATAGCCGCCCGACTCGATCATCAACGCCGCATCGATCACCGCGATGCCGCGCGGGTCTTCCGCCGCCCGCGCGTCCAGCCACGCATCCTGCACGGCCATGATCAGTGGATGCAACAGCCCATTCAAGCGCACGCGTTGCGTCGCGTCCGCAAAGACTATCCGGCCGAGTTGCGCCCGATCAAGCGCCCCATCCGCGCGCAACACGTCGCGCCCAAACGCATTGATTACTTGTTGCAGCCCCGGCGTGCCCGGCGCAACCACTTCGCGCGCTGTCCGATCCGCATCTAGCACGTGGCCACCCAAACCTGCTAACAGGTCGGCGACGTAAGACTTGCCGACGGCGATGGAGCCGGTGAGACCAACGCTAAGCATCGTGCTTGTTCACAAACCGCGTCTGCGCCGCGCCGCCATGAGTGTGTTGCGCATCAACATGGCCACGGTCAGCGGCCCCACGCCGCCGGGCACAGGCGTCAACCGGCCCGCCACGGTCGCGACCTCTGCTGGGTGTACATCACCACAGAGCGTGTAGCCGCGCCGGCGGATCACTGCGATGCGCTCGTCGGCCAGCGCGCCAAACAATTCGCGCGCCTGTGCTTCATCGGTGATCTTGTTCATCCCCACATCAATCACGGTCGCCCCGGGCCGCACATGCGCGGCGCGGATCAAACCGGGGCGGCCAATAGCAACGACGAGTATGTCGGCTGTCTGTGTGACGGCGGCGAGGTCGCGGGTACGCGAGTGACAGATGGTCACAGTCGCGTCAGCTTGTAACAGCAATTGTGCCAGCGGCCGGCCCACGATATGACTGCGGCCAACGATACATGCGTGCGCGCCACTTAACTCGACGCCTGCCCGCACACACAGTTCGTAAATGCCTGCGGGTGTACAAGGGACAAACGTGGTATGGCCCAGCACGAGATTACCGACGTTGAGCGGGTGGAAGCCGTCCACGTCTTTGTGCGGCGCGACCGTATTAAGCACACGCGCTTCGTCTATATGCGCCGGCAAAGGGAGTTGCACCAGGATGCCGTCCACGTCAGCACGCGCATTCAATTCCGCGAGTAGCGCGAGTAATTGTTCGGTTGTAACGTCGGCCGGCAGCGCGTGCTGTTCGGAACGCAACCCCAACTCTGCCGACGTGCGCACTTTGTTGCGCACATAAACAGCCGAAGCCGGGTCATCGCCGACACGCACGACGACCAAACCGGGCTGAATAGCATGCTCACCGGCCAACTGTGCGATCTCGGCCGCGACTTCCGCTTTAATCTGCGTTGCGACCTGCGCGCCATCAAGCATCGCCGCACGCCGGCCCTCACTCGTTGTTGCCGTCATAATCGCTAATGGATGCGCGTATCCTACCACAACCGGATGCCCGCGCTCGAAATATGGCTGAACACACGTCAGGCCCGTGCGTGCTAAGAGGATGCAGGCCCGGGCCCGTGACGCGGCCGTTAACTTTTCAACGCGCGAACCTGCGATCTAAGCGTTGCTGATCTTACCCGCAATGCCGCGCAGTTCGCCTGTGTCAAACTCGCTGCTCGGCTCAATGTTAAGCACACGATAACAAGTGGCGAGCAAATCTTTGATCCCGTTGGGCTTTTTCAGGTACGCATCCGCGCCTGCTGCCAGTGCCTCCGCGCGGCATTCGCGGGCGGTGAACATGATCAGGGGCACTGCCTGCCGGTGCGCTAACTTACGTGTGCGCCGGAGCAGGTCGAAGCCGCTGACGCCCGGCAAATCGGCCTCAAGGATGATCAGATCGAATTGCTCATTGCCCGTAATTTGTTTGAGGGCTTGATTGCCGTCGCGCGCAATCTGCACGCGCCAGCCTTCCTGCTCAAGCAGTTGCTTGACGGTAAACAAAACTAGATCATGGTCTTCGATGTAGAGAACGGTGATTTGCTGCAATAGCGTTTATACCTTTCGCACGGGAGGCGGCGAGAACGACAAGCTGCGCGCCAATTAAAGCTTGCTCGCGGAAAGTTACGCAAAAGCGAGCAAATTCATATAGCAACAGTCATTCCGTCGTTGGCGCGACCGGCTGCATATTTAAGCTTGGGTGTGCGGGTTGAAGGACTTAGGACTTGTGGCCGACGATTGCGCGCAGCTTCACGCGCATTACACTGTGGACAAGGGCGCGTAGTTATTACCTGTAACAAATCGTCGGGCCACATTAACAGTTGAGAGTAGGTGGATTAGGTAAATTAGCAGTATTTCTTACCCTGAATACCGGTGTAACAATGCGTGTGTGGGCGGGCCGATTGGCTTAACGTTTGGGGCGTCGTGCGGTGCGCTGGCCTTCTGCTGGGCGCATGAGACTGACGCACCGCCGGCGTGGCGGTTTGCGCTCGGTTAATAAATCATGTTGCCGGCCTTTAAGGATATAGGCCAAGCCCTGATGCGTGACGCGCAGCAACCGGGCGGCGCGGGTGATGCTGCCGCCGGCACTATCGAGTGCGAGTCGGATCAGACGACCTTCGTGCGTCCGTACCTCTTCTTCGAGTGAGCAACCAGCCCAAGGATCGGCGAGGCTCGCGTTGCTTGTCGCGCGGAGGGCAACAGTCTCGATTAGCGCCGGCGTGACTACTGTCCCCGACGGCGCGGTGATGAAGGTGCGCTCAATGAGCGCACGTAATTCGCGGGCATTGCCTGCAAGCGGCAGTTGGCGCATGGCCGTGATGCTTTCAGGCGTGAAGTCAATGCACTTATCATATTGCTGTGCGGCCGCGACAATGAAGTGTTGCGCAAGCACGGGAATATCGTCAGGCCGTTCGCGTAACGGCGGTAATTCGAGATGAAAGCCTGCGAGCCGGTAGAACAGGTCGGCACGGAACAGTTTGTGCGCAACCTGTTGCCGCAGTTCATGATTAGTCGCCGCAATGATGCGCACGTTCACATGCTCCGGCAAGGCGCTGCCGAGCGCGTAGACATCGCCCTGTTCAATCAGCCGCAACAGCTTCGCTTGATTGGCCAGACTCAACTCTCCTATCTCATCGAGGAAGAGTGTGCCGCCATCGGCCGCAAGCGCCGCGCCGGCATAGTCCGCAGCCGCGCCGGTGAAGCTGCCTTTGCGATGACCGAACAGTTGCGACTCGACCAGCGTCGCGCATAATGCCGCGCAGTTAATGGCCACGAAGGGGCCAAGGCGACCGCTCCATTCGTGTATGAGCCGCGCCAGCACTTCTTTTCCTGTGCCTGTCTCGCCTGAAAGCAAAACGACGCCGGCGGTTTGCGCCACACAACGCGCTTCGCTTAGAAGCCGTACGGTGCCTGGCGCGGCATGGACGAACGTGGCGGTGTCAGCGTTTGCGCTGGTGGGTGCGGCTTGTGCCGCTAGAAGCCGCTGGGCGCAAGCGCGCAAGCGGGTAATCGTTTCAACGTGTTGTGTCTGCGTCAGAGCTTCATCAGCCCGCGTGTAGATGGCGCGTTGCTCGGCTAGGGAGAAACAATCCGCGAGTTCTTCCAGCAGATGTAGGGCGGCCCGGCCCGCACCTTCGAGATCACCCGCGCGCTCGCCCGTGGCCCGTGCGCGCTCTAGCGCACTACGGGCTTCGGTCGTGCGCGCTAGCCGTGCGAGGGCAGTGCCGTGGGTCGTCAATGCTTCCGTCAATAAGGCAAGCTCGTCGCCGGCTTCGAGCATGCGCACGGCATTGCGGACTATCTTCTCAGCCTCAGCGACGCGCCCCTCGGCCAGCAAGGCACGGGCCCGCGTCTCATCAACCTGGGCCACGCGAACGGCTTCCTTCAGGCGGACGAAGAGGCGACGTGCGCGCGCAAGATGTTCGTGGGCCTCGGCAAACTGGCCCAGCCGATATAGGAGAAAACCATAGTTATTTTCGACGCTGGCGCAGTAGCGCACGTGCCCGGCTTGCTCGAAGTGAAAACTCGCGGCCGAGAATTCGATCAACGCTCGGTCGATATAATCTTGCCGGTGTTCGCCCCCCCCCAACGCTTCGAGCATGCTGGTTAGCGTGTTGGCCTGCGTGCTATGGAACTTGCCCTTCAACGCTGGATCATCGGTTGCTTTAACGAGCGGTTCAGCCTCGAACAGCCGAATGAGCGCGTCGTGAAATCGGCCGGCGGCACATTCGACTTCGGCGTAGCGGATGAGCGTGAGCGCGCGTAACGCACCGGCGCGACCGCCCAAGTCATCAAGGGCGGCCCGCAAAAGCGGCCCCGCCTCTGCATACGCGCCTTCCCGCCAGTAACACCATGCAATCTCCAGGTGGGCCTCGGCGACCTTGTCCAGATCGCCTAGCGCCATAAAGCGCGCAACGCTCTGACCTAGTAAATCCTTCGCTTCTTCCTGTGCATGCACATGTTGCTGTGCGCTGCCCAGCCAGCCCGTGAGCGAACCGGCCCGTAGCAACAGTTCAGCCTGCGTTCGTTCATCAACATCCGCCAACGGCGGGCTGACACCGACACCTGACCAGAATTCGCCCAGACCGCGACTTGCCGCTTCGTAGTTGCCTGCGTCTTCCAGTGCTTTCGCCAGCGCGCAACGAAGCTGTGCCTGTTCCGCCCGATTAAGCATGGGCATATCAAGCCGGCGCAACAATGTGACAGCTAAATCCATGTGAGGATTACTCTTTCCTTATTTAGTAAGCCTTTTTGCAATATAACGAAAATTTGTTGAAGAGGTGTATGATGGCTGCTCCCAAATGAAGACCGTCTATCAGAGCGGTGGCAAATTATAAACCTCGGGAGCATTAAGATGAAGAACTTTCAAACACTCGGCGCAGCGCTATTACTAATGTTGTCATTGAGCATGACCGCTTTCGCTGATTGCCCGACCGGCGGCATCATAAGCACAGGCGGCACGTGTACCAATGGCATCATAGGCCCGGGCAGCCCCTCAGGGCGAACCTAGCAACGCCCTCCCGCCCCCACGCTAACACAAACTTCGCCAACCTAAGCACTGTTGACTTGCTGCTGACACTAGCTTTAACCCTTTGGCAGAGCGTCACCACACATTTTTAAACTGCTGTTCAATCCCAGCACTACAATAGTGCTGACCATTCAAGCGATTAACCTATCTCTGGTAGCTAAACGAACATCTAAGCAACTCGTTGGCTTCGCGCTGGAAATCGTTTACAGAGTTGGTGGCTGTCTCTGCGCGCGCACATACAAGTGTGAAGATTGATATAGCCAAATCCTTGCGCACCGGCCGTGCGCTCGCGCGGCCGTGCGTCAGCATCCTACTCTCTACTTTCCCCGAAAAGCAATATGATTTTGCGGCCCCGGCGGCTCAGGGCGCGTTTAGGCCCCCCGCAATTCTCTACGCTATGGCACTTTGCGCGGCCCTATTGATATAAGTATCCGCTCGCTCGCGTAAGTTGTTCGCCTCCTCGCTACGAGTTAAGCTGTCAGTTCACGACCCGACCGCCATTGCGCGGTCAGACTAACGTCACGATACATTCAGTGCGCGACAGTTTTATGCCATCAATCAATATATCAGCGCGTTTCCTTTCCTGGCTCATGTGCTTGAGCCTAATCGCTACTCTGGCACTCGCCTGCACTCGCTCAGAGAGCGAGCCGCGGGGTCAACGTTACGAACTGAAAGGACTCGTCGTGTCTTTTGATAAAGGACAGCGCCAGGTGGTTATTCAACATCAAGCTGTGCCAGGTCTGATGGAAGGCATGACTATGGGCTTTACGCTCAAGGACGAGTCCGTCTATGACGTGCTACGGCCGGGCGATCAGATTCAAGCCACGCTCGTCGTCGCGGGTGCGCGCACTTGGCTTGAAAATCCGATCATCACGCAAACGACACCCGCTGCCGGCAACACGCAAACACCGGCCACGCCCGCAGAACCGCAGCCCGGCGCAGCTTTCCCTGATTTCGCGCTGACCAATCAAGCTGGCAAGCAGATCACTTTGCACCAATATCGCGGCCGCGCGTTGCTCCTGACTTTTATCTATACGCGTTGCCCGTTGCCGGACTACTGCACGCGCATGAGTACGAACTTTGCGGCCCTCGCCCGTGCGTTGAATAGTGATCCAGACCTCAGCAAATTCACACACCTGTTGAGCGTCACGCTTGATCCGGCCTACGATACGCCAAAGGTGCTGCGTAGTTATGGCGCGGCGCATACGGAAAAATATGAGCAGGAGACATTTGAGCAATGGGAACTGGCGACGGGCCAGCCGGCAGAGATCAAGCGCGTCGCGACATTCTGTGGGTTGACGTACATGCAGGAGGGCGAACAGATAATTCATGCGTTGCGCACGGCGCTCATCGGGCCCGATGGTCAACTCATCAAGATCTATCGCGGCAATGAATGGACGCCTGAAGACGTACTTAACGATCTGCGTTCGTTACGGGCAACCAAGCAAGCGCCAACGGCGAAAGCAATCAAGTGAGGCGGCGGAGAAAGCTGCTGCCTAAAACCGGCCCGTTAAAAACAAAGAGACGGCGCAAGCGCACCGTCTCTTCACTAATCTCATGCGTCTGGCCGCTAGCCTTTCATCTTTTTAATCTCTTCGATTAATACCGGGATAACCTCGAAAAGATCCCCGACGATGCCGTAGTCCGCGATGTCAAAGATGGGCGCTTCCGGGTCTTTGTTAACGGCGACGATGGTCGTCGCGTTCTTCATCCCAACTAGGTGCTGGATCGCGCCGGAGATACCGAGCGCGATATAGAGTTTCGGCGCGACGGTTTGCCCGGACGAGCCGATCTGGCGATCAATCGGCAGCCAGCCTGCGTCGCAGATGGGCCGCGAGGCGGCGAGTTCCGCGCCGAGCGCATCCACCAATTGCTGCACAAGTGCAAGGTTCTCCTGACTCTTGATGCCGCGCCCGACTGCGACGATCACGTCGGCCTTCGTCAGATCAACGGCCTGCTTCACCTCTTGGAACGGTGGTTCCGGCTGCATCCGCACTTCGCCGACTTCGACCGGCATGGACGCGACCGCCGCCGTCCCCCGCTCCGCCTGCTCCGCCCGATACGCGCCGGACTGGAATGTGGCGAACACGGGCGACTCGCCCACCGGCACTACGTCCGCGTCAATCTTGCCGAGGAAGATGCGGCGCGCGAACGTGACCACGCCGTCCGCGACTGTGGCGCGCACGCAGTCGCCGATCACGTCGCGGCCGAAACGGGCCGCGAGTTTCGGCGCACAGTCGCGCACGAGGTAAGTGTGCGGCAGCAAGACGAACTGTGGATCGAGTTGGCGCACCGCCTGTTCGAGCGCGGCGGCATAGCTGTCCGGCGTGTAGTCAGCCAGTTGCGCATTTTCAACCGAGACGACTTTGTCGAGTTTATAAGCCGCAATCTCTTGCGCCAGTCCAGCGTCTACGCTGAGCACGACGGCCGACACCGTTTGCCCTAGCGCCGCGCCCAACTGCTGTCCGGCCGCAATCGCCTCGAATGTCGTCTTGCCGAATACGCCCGCGCGTTGCTCCGCGAAAACAAGAATCCCGTTTGCCATAATAGCTATTAGCTATTAGCTGTTAGCTGTTAGCTCAAAGCAAAAAGCTTCAAGGTAACAACTAGCCACTAATAGCTCCTCAAATTATCCTTGCTTCAGTCCGTAGTTTTTCCGCCAATTGGACTGCGCCCGCTTTGGCGTCGCCGTTGCCGAGGAACTGTGTCTGTTTTGTCTTTTGCGGAAAATAAATTTTAGCGATGCGTTGATCGGGCGCGGCGCTCGCGGCGTCTGTGGCCGGCGCGACCTCTCTGATCTCTTTCTTCTTCGCCGCCATGATGCCCTTCAGCGTCGCGTAGCGAATCTGGCTGATGCCCGATTGAATCGTGAGCAACGCCGGCCGCGGCATCGCATACCATTGATACCAGCCGTTCTCCAACTCGCGCTTAACGCGCAACTGCGCGCCCGCCGCGTCAACATCGATCACAATCGTCGCATGTGGGAGGCCCAACAATTCCGCGACGAGAACACCTGTCTGGCCATAACCGTTATCGTCCGATTGCAAACCGGTCATAACGAGATCGGCTTGCTCGGCACGGATTGCTTCCGCCAATGCTCGCGCGGCCGGCAGCGGCGCAAGCCGCGTCAATTCGTCACCAACGACGTGAATGGCGCGATCAGCCCCGCGCGCAAGCGCATCTTTGATGACCGCCTTCGCGCGCTGCGGCCCCATCGTGCAAACTATCACTTCGCCGCCATGCTTTTCTTTCAGCCGCAACGATTCTTCCAGCGCGTAACCGTCCGACTCGTTGACTTCGTGTGAGAGGTCGCCCTCTTCGATCCACGTCGCTTCCTTGTTTATGCGCAGGATCGCGTCTTTGTTGGCGACCTGCTTCATGAGCACGATGATTTTCATGGGTGATTATTCTTCGTAACGCTTGAACAGTAGCGAAGCGTTTGTGCCGCCGAAGCCGAAACTGTTGGAGAGCGCGTAGTTGACGTGTGCTTCGCGTGATTCGTTGGGCACGTAGTCGAGGTCGCAGTCGGGATCGGCGTGGGCGTAATTGATCGTCGGCGGCAACATGTTACGGTGGATCGCCAGCACGGAGAAGACTGCTTCGATCCCGCCGGCCGCGCCGAGCAGATGACCGGTCATGGATTTTGTCGAACTAACCGCGAGTTTATAGGCATGCTCCCCGAAAGTCTGTTTGATGGCGAGCGTCTCGAACTTATCGTTATAGGGTGTGGACGTGCCGTGCGCGTTGATGTAGCCGACCGCTTCGGGGCGCACATCAGCGTCCGTCAAAGCCTTCTGCATCGCGCGAATCGCGCCCGACCCTGTCTCGTCCGGCATAGTCAAGTGGAAGGCATCGCCGGTCATGCCGTAGCCTACGACCTCCGCATAGATACGCGCGCCGCGCTGTTTGGCCGACTCCAATTCTTCCAGGACAAGCAAGCCCGCACCCTCGCCAATAACGAAGCCGTCGCGGTCGCGCTCGAAGGGGCGCGAGACGCTCGTCGGTTCTTCAGTGCTGGTCGAAAGCGCCCGCATCGCCGCGAAACCGGCGACGCTCATCGGCGTGATGGCCGACTCAGCGCCGCCGCAGATCATCACGTCGGCGTCACCGCGTTGGATGATCTTATAGCTGTCACCGATGGCGTGTGCGCCCGCCGCGCAGGCGGTCGCGGTGGCAGAGTTCGGCCCCTTCGCGCCATGCCGGATGGACACTTGCCCGGCCGCCAGATTCACAATCGCCGAGACGATGAAGAACGGGGAGACGCGGTTTGGGCCCTCGCGTAACAATTTCTCATGCTCGCGCTCGATGGCCCAGAAGTCGCCGATGCCGCTGCTGATGTACGTGCCGACGCGCTCGCCGTTCTCGGCCGTCACGGTCAGCCCGCAATCGCGCATCGCCTCGTCTGAGGCGGCGATAGCGTAATGGATGAACGCGCCCATCTTGCGCGCTTCTTTCTTCTCGACAAATTTGAGCGGATCGAAGTCCTTGATCTCAGCCGCGATGCGGACGGGAAATTTTTCCGTGTCGAATTTATGGATGTAGTCCACGCCGCTGCGGCCCGCCATCAACGCGGCCCACGTGGACTCGACGGTCAGACCGACCGGCGTAATCAGGCCGAGACCTGTGACAACTACGCGCCGTTTCAAGTTGTAACGCTCCTGCATAAAATTACTGTTCGCCATCAGTCCGCGCGTGCGTGCGCGGGCACGGGCGGCCTTTGGATGAGGCTGCCCGCGACGGAAGCGTCGCCCGGCCCAAGCACGTGGCGCGGGCTACTTCTTCATGTGCTGTTCGATATAGCTGTAGGCGTCGCGCACGCTCTGAATCTTCTCGGCGTCTTCGTCGGGGATTTCGATATTGAACTCCTCCTCGAAGCGCATGACGAGTTCAACCGTGTCGAGCGAGTCCGCGCCGAGGTCGTCAATGAAGCGCGCGTTCGGCGTGACCTCGTTCTCGTCTACGCCAAGTTCGTCCACGATGATCTGCTTAACCTTATTCTCAATCTCTTGTTGATCGGGCATGATAGTTCTGCTCCTCTGTCGCTTAAGAGTAGGAAATCCTTTGTTGCTGTTGCGCGGTGCATCGCATTAAACCACGCCCGCGCGTGAATTGCCACTGTCGGCTTGCACTTCTGTGAACGCCGCGCGCGTCGCGGTCAGACTCGTGCTGTCTTCCACATTCAAGCACTGCGCATCCGGCGCTATCTGGCGGACTAATCCGGCCAGCACTTTGCCCGGCCCAACCTCGACAAAGGTCTGCACGCCGCACTCATTAACTAAGCGCTCGATTGACTCGCGCCACCGCACCGGCGCGGACACCTGCCGCACGAGCGCGGCGCGGGCGGCAACACCCTGTCGGATCGGCGCGGCATCTACATTCGTCACGAGCGGCACGCTGAGCTCGTTGAACTCGATCTCTGCTAAGTCTGCCGCCAGACGCTCCTGCGCCGGCTGCATCAACGCACAATGAAACGGCGCGCTCACATTCAGCTTCACCGCCTTGCGCACGCCGCGCGCCTTCAATATCTCGATGGCGCGATCAACTGCGCCCGCATTACCGGCGATGACGATCTGTTTCGGCGAATTGATATTCGCGGGACTGCAAACTTCACCCTGTGCCGCTTCCGCGCATGCCGCCGCGACTGTCTCCAGATCAGCGCCGAGAATCGCCGCCATCGCGCCCACGCCCACAGGCACGGCCGCCTGCATGTAATGGCCGCGCGCTCGCACCGTCCGCACGGCCGTAGCCAGAGATAATGCGCCCGCTGCCACCAAAGCCGAGTATTCGCCGAGACTGTGCCCCGCAACGAAAGCAGGGCGCGGCAACCCTGCCGCTTCCATCACCCGGAGCGCCGCAACCGAAGCGGTCAAGATGGCCGGCTGCGTGTTCTCCGTCAACTGCAATTCTTCCGCCGGCCCCTCGAAGCACAGCCGTGACAAAGAGAACCCAAGCGCGTCGTCCGCCTCAGCAAACACCGCCCGCGCCGCCGGAAAATTCTCGACCAAGTCGTGCCCCATGCCCACCGCTTGCGAGCCTTGTCCGGGAAAGAGATATGCAATCATAGTTAGCTGTGAGCAGTTAGCTGTGAGTGATTAGCTTAAAAAGCGCTCACAGCTAACTGCTTTGTATCTACCAGCGTAGCAACACCGCGCCCCAGGTAACGCCGCCGCCGAATGAGGCGAGTAAGACCAGATCGTCTTGTTTGATACGGTTCGCTTCCAGGCACTCGTCGAGCGCAATCGGGATCGAGGCGGACGAGGTATTGCCGTGCATGGCGATGTTGGAATAGACGCGTTCGCTATCAACTTTCAAATTATTCGCCACCGCGTCGGTGATGCGTTGATTCGCCTGATGCGGGATAAACAATTGCACATCGTTGGCGTTGTAGCCAGCCGTTTCCAACACTTCACGCGAGATCTCCGCCATCGACCGGACGGCGACTTTGAACAACTCGTTGCCGCGCATCTTGTAAAAATGTGCGCCTGATGTGATGGACTCCGCGGTCGGGCCCATGCGCGTGCCGCCGCCGGGCGCGAAGAGTTGATCGGTGAAGCGGCCGTCGGAGCGGATGCGTGTGGCAAGTATGCCGCGCTCGCCTGCCACGGGGCCGAGCACGGCCGCGCCCGCGCCATCGCCGAAGATGACGCAGGTGGCGCGATCCGTGTAGTCAACGTAACGGGTCAACAGTTCCGCGCCGATGACGAGCGCGTAGCGAGCCTGGCCCGTTTTGATCATGGTGTTGGCGAGCGTCACACCGTAGAGAAAGCCGGAGCAAGCAGCGGCCAGATCAAACGCGGCGGCCTTGTGTGCGCCCAACTCGGTTTGGATGATGCAGCCGGTCGAAGGCAAGACTTGATCGGGCGTGACCGTGGCGCAGATGAGCAGATCGATCTCAGACGGGTCAAGTTTCGCGCGCTCAAGCGCCTGCCGCGCGGCGCGGACGGCGAACATCGAGGTGTACTCGCCCTCAGCCGCCTTGTGCCGTTGCTTGATGCCCGTGCGCGACGTAATCCAATCGTCGGACGTATCCACCAATTTTTCCAGATCGGCGTTGGTCAACAAACCATCCGGGTACGCTCGCCCTGTACCCAGGATGCCCGCGTTCAAGTTCGCCATGTTCAACCTCCGCCCCCTGCTAATTCAACCTCGCGCGCGTTCGTTTCGGCGATGCCGCGCTGAATGCGCTCACTTGCGCCGCGCTCGGAGAACTCCTTGACGTTGCGGATCGCGTTGCGGATCGCGCGCGCGTTGGAACTACCGTGCCCGACGACGACGATGCGCTGCACACCTAGCAACGGTGCGCCGCCGTACTCGGAATAGTCGAGCTTCTTCTTCAGCCGTTGGAACGCTGGTCTGGCCAGCACCGCGCCCGCCTTTGTGATGGCCGAGGCGCTTAACTCACGCCGGATCATCGAGAGAAAAGCGTCCTGCAAGCCTTCGGATAGTTTGAGCATGACGTTGCCGGTAAAGCCGTCCGTGACGATCACGTCCACCATGCCGGTGAACACATCGCGCCCTTCGACGTTGCCAAAAAAGTTGAGACTGCTCAAGTCGCGCAAGAGCGGGAATGCTTCTTTCGTCAACTCGTTCCCCTTGGCCTCTTCTTCGCCGATGCTCATTAGTCCGACCAATGGTCGCGCCACGCCCAGCACGGTGCGCGCGTAGGCGTCGCCCATGATCGCGAACTGTGCCATATGGAGCGGCTTGCAATCGGAGTTCGCGCCCACGTCGAGCAGCAGGACAGGTTTATTGGATTTGGTCGGGATGAGCGCGGCCAGCGCAGGGCGGTCAACGCCGGGCAGCATGCCCAGCACCATCTTCGCTGTGGCCATCGCCGCACCCGTGTTGCCGGCAGAGACGAACCCGTCCGCTTGGCCATCCGCCACGAGTTTCGCGCCAATGCGCAACGAGCTTTTGCGTTTGCGCCGGACTGACGTGGCGACCGGATCGTTCATGCCGATCACCTCCGCCGCTTCAACAAACTCGATGCCGTGGTCGCCCTGTCTGCGCCAACCGCAACGCCGCAACTCAGGTTCGACGCGCTCGGTCTGACCGACAAGGATTACGCCGACGCCGAGGTCGCGCGTCGCCGCAAGCGCACCGTCAATTTCCGGGTGCGGTGCGTTGTCGCTGCCCATCGCGTCAACGACGACCTTACGGGTCAGCGGTCTGGCAATGTGCTTCATCTATCGGCGCAGACTCTCGCGCACAAAACTTTAGGCGCGCCCGGTTAAACTTCCTGCTCGACGCGCACCACTTCACGCCCCTTGTAATGCCCACACTTGGGGCAGACACGGTGCGGCATGCGTGGCTCCTGACAATTCGGGCAGAGCGTGGTTTGCGGCGCACGCAGCGCATCGTGGGCCCGACGCTTCCCGGTGCGCGCTTTTGAATGACGACGTTTTGGATTAGGCATAATTACTCCGTTCGTAAATCGGAAAGCGTGAATAGAAAGAATAGTTGCGAATCTATTCACGCTTTCCGATGCGCGATTTTTATTCTCTACTATTTTTTAACGCGGCCAGGCCGGCCCAACGCGGATCGCTCTCCTGCTGCGCGCATGCGCAGTTTTGCTCGTTCCGATTCACAGCGCAGGTCGGGCACAAGCCTTTGCAGTCTGCCCCGCACAGGCTACGCATTGGCAGCGCCAGCAATATCTGCTCGCGCACCAACTCATCAAGGTCAAGTTGCTCGCCGACATAGACGGCGGTAGCCAGATCTTCGGGTTGCAGTTCGATGTGCTCGCTCGCTTCGTTCGTGCCCGGCGGATCGTAGCTTACGTCAAACTCGGCTTTGACCGGCATGACCACCGGTGCGAGGCAACGGTCGCAGTAAACTTCAATTTCGGTCACAACCGCCCCTTGCGCATGTACCCTTTGCTGCTTGCGGCGCAAATGCCCTGCGACCTGCGCCGCGCTTAACAACCGGGCGCGCTCGTCTGCAAGCGACAAGTCTGCCGGGCCATAAGTGTGGGCGAAAGACTGGCCATCCTCCGTCAGCCGCTCGATGTCTATCTGCACTACTCACACTCCATAGACGCGCCCGCCCAAAATCAGGCGCCCGCGCGCAAAACGGCAATTATAGCGGGTCAACGGTCTGTGTCAACGCGCGGCAGACTTAACAGCCCAAGGCTTCCGCGCGGAGCAAGGCTGCGAGCCGTTCATCGCCGCCGGTTAAAAGCTGTCGCGCCTGCGCGCCTGCGCCGAAGAAAGAGTCGTGCAGAGATGCTTCTGTAAAGCGCGCCGCCCGCCGCCTACCGGCGGTGTTAGCGCCGGGCTGGGGGTCTAATGCACGAGTTTGCGCGAAAGCCGCGCGCGCGCCTTTCGCGTCGCCCGCCCGGTGGCGGATGAGACCAAGTAAGTTGCCGGCCGCCGCATAGCTCTGATCAAGCGCGAGCGCCTTGTTGACGTGCTGCATGGCCAGTCGCAAGTGCCCGAGTTGATAAGCGGCGACCGCGACCGCGTAGTGCGTCGCCGCTTCACCGCGCCCGGCGAGGGCCCGCTTAAAGGCCGCGAGTGCTTCGCGCCAACGCCCCGCATGCGCCAGTAGCCGCCCGCGCCCGTAGTGCAACACGAACGGCGCGCCATCGCCGAGTCGCTCCGCGTTAGTCAATAATTCTTGCGCCCCCACCGCATCGCCCTCATCGCCGCGGGTGATGGCGAGTTGCAGACACGCCACCACATCATGCGGCGCGGCGGCGAACGCGCGCTCAAGATAACTGCGCGCCAGTTGTGTCTTGCCCGTGGTAAAGAACTGCCGCCCCAGCAAACCGTTGAGCGGTGCGCTCTCCGGTGCCAGCGCCGCCGCCCGCTCCAACAGTCGCCAACCATCGGCCAGCTCTTTTTTGTCGAACGCCGCGAAGCCTTCGTCGACGAGTTGCGCGAACGTTTTCGCCGCGCGCCCCTTGAACGATTGCAGGATCTCGGTGCGCAGTTCCTCGCGTAATTTTGTCTGCCGCTCGCCTTCCGCGACCCGCGCGGTGTTGGTCGCCCAGAGTTTTTCCAACTCCTTGACATCAAGCACACCGGCCGCGCTCAACATGCTAATCAAGGCCTCAAGGAGCATGTGCTCGCGCGTCACGAGGTGTGCTTGCCGCGACAAGATATCGGTGCTGCGTTCGAGGTGGCCGATGAAGCGCGTCAGATTGTGCTCTATCAGCGAGAGCCGCTCGACAACTAAGCCTTCATGTTGGCCCGCCATCAGCGCATCATCCTCAAATCGCAAGGCTGACGGTTCGACCACCAACATCAAGCGCGTCCCACACTGCCCGCACAATTCCTCGCCGAGCGGATTGGCCGCCCGACAACGTTGGCAATGGATTTGTTGCAAACTCTTCATAGACTAATAGCGCAGCATGAACAGCAGAAGCAGGTTTTAGCTATTCACGAATTATGGATTACGCCTCACGATTTACGAGTATTCATAGAATCCGCGGCCCGTCTTGCGCCCAAGCCATCCGGCGGCGACGTATTTTTTGAGCAACGGACAGGGCCGGTACTTGGGATCGCCCAGGCCAGCGTGCAGTACGTTCAGGATCGCCAGACAGACATCGAGGCCGATGAAATCCGCGAGCGTCAACGGCCCCATCGGGTGATTCATGCCGAGTTTCATAATGCCGTCAATGGCCTCGCGCGTGGCCACACCTTCGTAGAGCGTGAAGATCGCCTCATTGATCATTGGCATCAGCACGCGGTTCGAGACGAAGCCGGGCGCGTCGTTACATTCCAGCGCGGTCTTGCCGAGTTGCTCACAGAGCGCGTGCGTGCGCGCATAAGTCTCGTCGGACGTAGCGAGGCCGCGAATGACCTCAACCAATTTCATCACCGGCACCGGATTCATAAAGTGCATGCCGATGACCTTGTCGGGCCGCCGCGTGGCCGCGCCGAGTTCGGTAATGGAAATCGACGACGTATTAGACGCGAGGATCGCAGCGGGCGCAGCCAACTCGTCGAGCGCGCGGAAGATGTCGGCCTTGACGCTGAGATTTTCCGTCACCGCTTCGATAATAAACTGCGCATTGCCGAGGGCATTCATTTCAGTGGTAGTTTGAATGCGGCCGACAATCTCGCGCTTCTCGTCCTCTGTCAGGCGCGCTTTGTCCACGTCGCGCTGCAAGCTGCGATCAATCGCCGTCAAGCCGCGCTGCAAAAACTCTTCGCCCACGTCGCGCAGCACAACCGTGTAACCGGCCCGCGCGCACACCTGCGCGATGCCGTTGCCCATCGTCCCCGCCCCAATCACGCCGATCATTTCCGCCACTTGAAGTTGTCCCCGTTGAAAGTTATTCGCCCCGCCAATCTTGTTGCGGTCTGACCGGCTCACGCGCGCGCGCCTGCGCCTCTTGCCACCAGGGCAGCGGCGGTTCATGCAACATGGGCGCAGCCCTAAACGCGTTCTCGGTTTCAGCGGCAGTCTGCGCATAAAAACGCTTTCCCATGTCGCCGAACACGAACCAGAACGAGTAGACAGCCACGGCCGTGCCCAAAGGCATGCTCATCGTCTCCATCACCGCCGCCACGATTGAGGCTGTGCGGGCCCACGACTTGCGCTTGAGCATGGCATAACCTGCGATGAATGAAGGCAGGGTGAAAACGAGCGAATAGAAAGCTAAGAACACCCCCATGAACATAAAAGGCGCAACCGGCGGCCCACCCGGCGGCGTGCTGGACACGATGAAGAAGACAAAGGCCATCATGGCCAGCATCAGCAAGGACGTAAAGCCGCCGTAAACGAGATGAAAGATGCCGAGCATCTTGTTGTGTTCCTGTGGAGTCATATTCGCTTCCGTCGGCGACGGTCGCCGCTGCCAGTCAACTTACGTGTGCCGGTAACGATTAACGTTCGACCGCCATGGCCACTGCATTGCCGCCGCCGAGACAGAGCGCGACAAGACCGCGCCGCACAGCACGCCGTTTCATCTCATAGAGCAACGTCGTCAGTACGCGCGCACCGGACTGCCCGATGGCGTGCCCCAACGCGACCGCGCCGCCGTTCACATTTACCTTTTGCGGATCAAGTTTCAACTCGCGCATGATCGCCACCGCCTGCACCGAGAAGGCTTCATTCAATTCGATCAGATCGACTTCGCTCAACGACCAGCCAGCCTTTTGCAAGACCTTCTTGATTGCCTCGACCGGAGCCATCATCACAAGTTCCGGTTGAATACCCGAACTTGCCTGCGCCACGATCCGCGCGAGCGGCTCGACGCCGAGCACGCGGGCGCGTTCCAACGAGGTGACGACGAGCGCCGACGCGCCATCGTTCACGCCCGGCGCGTTGCCTGCCGTCACCGTGCCGCCCGCTTTGAACGCGGGCTTCAGTTTCGCCAGGGCCTCAAGTGACGTGTCCTCGCGCACCGATTCGTCCGTGTCGAAAATCAGGGCCGCGCCTTTCCGTTGCGGAATCTCGACGGGCAGAATCTCGCCTTTGAACCTGCCCGCCTTGATCGCCGCCGCCGCTTTACGATGCGAGTTCAACGCATACTCATCTTGCTCCGCGCGCTTGACCCCATAACGCTCGGCCACCACCTCGCCCGTGTTGCCCATATGATAATTTTCAAACGCGCACCATAGTCCGTCGTGGATCAATGAATCCACAAGCGTCGCGTTGCCCATGCGAAAACCTTCGCGCGCTTTGGGCAGCACGTAAGGCGCGTTCGACATAGACTCCATGCCGCCCGCGACAACGATCTCCGCATCGCCAAGCTTGACGCCCTGCGCCGCCATCATCACGGCTTTCAGCCCTGAGCCGCAGACCTTGTTGATCGTCACCGCCGACACGCCGAACGGGATGTCGCCCTTCAACGCCGCCTGGCGCGCGGGGTTCTGGCCCAAGCCTGCTTGTATTACGCAGCCCATGATCACTTCGTCCACGTCCTCGGGCCGCACGCCCGCTCGCTTGACGCTTTCGCGCACGACCAATGCGCCCAGATCAGTCGCGGACAAACCTTTCAACGCGCCTAAGAATTTTCCCGTCGGCGTCCGCGTTGCGCTGATGATAACGGCTTCCCTTGTTTCCGGCATGATGAACTCCTTAACAGTAGTAACGAGTGATAAGTAACGAGTGCTGAGTTAAGACAAGATTTCTGCCTGGCACTTGCCCCTCGTCACTTGTCACTGTGGTTTCGATTATACGTTCGCACTAAGGGGTGTCAAGCAAAGGCCACGGCGCGCGTCCTGCGCGTTGAACGCGCGCGGTCTGAGTGTTAGACTCGCGCAGGTTCAATCAATCCGATGATGATCTCCATGACAACATGCAAGCACTGATTCTCGCCGGCGGCAAGGGCACACGGCTGCGCCCGCTGACGGTCTACACGCCAAAGCCGGTCGTGCCGATCTGCAACCGGCCCTTTCTGCTCTACCAGATCGACACGCTGCGCCGCGCCGGGATCACCAACATCACCCTGTCGCTCTCGTACCAGCCGTTCAAGATCGAGCAACTGCTCGGCGATGGCTCGGAGTATGGCGTCAGGATCAAGTACACAACCGAACCGCAGCCGATGGGCACGGCCGGCGCGTACAAGTTTGCCGAAGAGTTGCTCCGCGAGCGCACAGTCGTCTTCAATGGCGACATCCTGACCGACCTTGACTTGAGCGCCGTTATCAAGCAGCACGAGGAGCGACAGGCGGCGGCGACGATTGTGCTTGCGCCGGTCGAGAACCCTAGCGCTTATGGTCTCGTCGAAACTGAGGCGGACGGCCGCGTGCGCCGTTTTTTAGAGAAGCCTAAGCCCGATGAGATCAGCGTCAACACGATCAACGCGGGCACGTACATTCTTGAGCCACGCCTGCTCGATCTAATTCCGGCTGCCGAAAACTATTCTTTCGAGTACGGACTGTTTCCCGACCTGCTCAAACGCGGTGAGCCCTTCTTCGCGCATGTGCCGGATACCACTTACTGGATTGACATCGGCACGCCCGCGCGCTATCTGCAAGTGCATCACGATCTGCTGGCGGACAAAGTCGGGCATGTGCGCCTGGGCGACCGGCGCGGCGATTTTGATCTGGCCACCGCCGCCGAAGTTGATGAGCGTTCACTGATCGCTGATGGCTGCATCATCAAACCCGGTGCGCAGATCATCAACTCCGTGCTAGGACAGGGTTGTTACGTGGACGAGCGCGCCCGGATTACGAATTCCATCGTCTGGGCGCACACGCGCATCTATGCTGATGCCCAACTCGACTCCGCGATCATCGGGCGCGGGTGCCACATCGGCCGCGCCGCGCAGGTCGCGCACGGCGCGGTGCTGGGCGACAAGACTTCCTTAACCGACTACACCAAAGCTGGTGCCGAGCAATGAGCGGGCGCGTCGCCCTCACGCCCATCCGCTTCGGCACGGACGGCTGGCGCGCCATCATCGCGCACGAGTTCACCTTTGCCAATCTTGAGCGCGTCGCGCAGGCTTACGCCGACTATCTAAGCCAACAACACACAAGCGAGACTAACGCTGGCGAGCGCGCGGGCCGGCCCCCGCCCCACGTCGTCGTCGGCTACGACCGTCGTTTTCTCTCTGAAAAATTTGCCGTGCGCGTAGCGGAAGTCCTCGCGGGCAACCGCCTGGACGTGCGTATGTTTGAGACTGACGTACCGACACCGCTCGTATCCTGGGCGGTGCGCGACCGCGCGGCGGCGGGCGGCGTCGTCATCACGGCCTCGCACAACCCGGCCGAGTTCAACGGCTTCAAGATCAAAGCGCCCTGGGGCGGGAGCGCGACGCCGGAGATGACCGTCGCGGTCGAAACGCTAGTTGACGCACACGTACCGCAGCGGGGCGCAATAGTGACCGAAGCGCACGGCGGCCTAGACTCATCAATCGCTAGTTATCGCGCGCAGATCGCGGCTTACATCGATCTTGAGCGCGTGCGCGCGGCGAATGTCCGTGTCGTCATCGATCCAATGCACGGCACAGGCGGGCGCTGGGTCGAGAGTTTTTTGCGCGCGGGCGCACTTGAGGTTGAGACGATCCGCGCCGAACGCGATACGCAATTTGGTGGCGTCAACCCTGAGCCGATTGATCAGAATCTCGCCCCGCTCAAGGCGCGTGTGCGCGCATGGGGCGCGCTCGTCGGGTTAGCCACCGATGGCGATGCGGATCGCGTGGGCGCTGTCAACGAACTGGGCGCGACGATGACGATGCACGAGGTTGTGCCACTCATCCTGCTCCATCTCGTGCGCCGGCGCGGCATGACCGGCGGCGTGGTGCGCACCTTCTCGCAATCTGTCTTGACGAAGCGCATCGCGGCCGCGCACGGGTTGCAGTTGCACGAAACGCCCATCGGTTTCAAATACGTCGCCGATTTGATGCTGCGTGCAGACATCCTGATCGGCGCGGAAGAATCCGGCGGCATCGGCGTCAAAGGGCACATTCCTGAGCGCGACGGGATTCTCAATTCCCTCCTCTTCCTCGAAGCGATTATCAGCGCAGGGCAGACGCCCTCCGCTTTGGTCGCGGAGATGCACCGCGAGTTCGGCGCGTTCTATTACGGCCGGCGCGACCTGCAACTCGGCGTCGCACAGGGCTTGAATCTCGTCGGTCAACTCGCCGCTGCGCCGCCCAGCCAGTTCGCCGGTTGTGCGGTGCAGCATGTTGAAAAAATGGATGGCACGAAGTTGCTCTTTGCCGACGAGTCATGGCTGCTCTTTCGGCAATCCGGCACGGAGCCGGTGCTGCGCATCTACGCCGAAGCAACGTCTATCGAGCAACGCGATGCGCTCCTGCAACAAGGTGCGGCGCTCGCCCAAACGCATGGTTGAGACTGAGCTATGATCAGAGCATTTATCCTACTCATCGCCGTCATAGCGCCATCGCTGCGCGGTTTAGACAAGCAACTCGAGCGGCTTGCCCGGCCGGCGCACGGGCGCGTCGGTGCGGCCGTCTTGGTCGTGGAGTCGGGCGAGCTAGTCGCTTTTAATGGCGACGAGCAGTTCCCCATGCAGAGTGTCTATAAGCTGCCGATTGGCATGGCGGTACTTAACGATGTGGATCACGGCGCGCTGAAGTTTGAACAGAATGTGCGCGTGGCGGCCGGCGAACTCGTCCCGGCGAACTTCCATAGCCCGTTGCGCGACAAGTATCCGCAGGGCGGTGTGGACATAAGCGTGCGCGAGTTGCTGCGCTACATGATCGTGGACAGCGATGGCACGGCGTCCGATGTGCTTTTGCGTTTAGCGGGCGGGCCGGAGCGCGTGACTAAATATCTGCGCGATCTGGCTGTGCCAGGCATCGTCGTCGCCACTTCGGAAGCCGAGATGGCCCGGGATACACAGGTGCAATATCGTAACTGGGCCACACCCAAAGCGATGACGAGTTTGCTGCGCTCACTTTACGAGGGGCGCGGTTTGTCCCCTGCCAGTCAAGCCTTGCTGCTCCAACTTATGACCGAGTCCAACACAGGCCCACGTCGGCTCAAAGGCTTGTTGCCGGCCGGCACGGTGGTCGCGCATAAGACCGGCACGTCGGGCACCATTAACGGACTGACGCACGCCACTAATGATGTGGGGCTAATCACGTTGCCGGATGGCAAACATCTGGCCGTCGCCGTCTTTGTCTCGGATGCAACGGCTGATGTGGCCACGCGCGAAGGCGTAATCGCCCGGATCGCGCTGGCCGCGTGGCAGCAAAGCATGCGGCCCTAACACTGACCTTGCTCGTTTCCAACTTGAGATTGCCAACAGCGCGCCCTGTCTGCACCTGTCTTTCATGCCCGAACTGCCGGAAGTAGAACTCGTCGCCCGCGCGCTTGATCGGCTCGTCGGCCGCCAACTCATCGTCGCCGCGAAACTGTTGCACCCTGACATTGCGCCCGATACGACCAAGCAGGCGTTCGCGCGCCGGCTGCGCGGGCGGCGCGTCGAGCGCGTGGGGCGGCGCGGCAAGTTGATCGTGTTTGAGTTCGAGCGCGGCCTCGTGCTGTTGACGCACCTGCGGATGACCGGCCGCTTTTTATTACTGCCAACTGAAGCGCCGCTGCCGAAACACACGCACGCGATCTTTTATTTAGCTGACGAACGCCGGCTCATCTTTTCCGATCAGCGCCGCTTCGGCCGTATGCGGCTCTTGCAAGCAACGGAGTTACCGCACCTCAAACAACTGCGCAGCCTCGCGCCTGAACCTTTCTCCGCCGAATTCACAGCCGCTTACTTACGCGCCATCTTCGCGCGCACGCGCCGCACGTTGAAAGAGGTGCTGCTCGATCAGACGAAGGTCACAGGTCTCGGCAATATCTATGCGGCTGAGGCGATGTTCCTCGCGGGCATCAACCCGCAGACCAGCGCGGCCGCGCTCGCGCCCCGGCGGCTGCCGCGCCTGCATCGGGCCATCAGAGATGTCTTCAACGAATCAATCGCGCACGGCTCGACGCTCAATGTTGACCCGGAGGACATCGAAGGCAGCTACTACGACGGCGGCTATCAAGGCCGCTGGCGCGTCTACGACCGCGCGGGCGAGCCGTGCGTTAAATGTCGCACACCAATCCGCCGCATTGTGCAAGCTAAACGCTCGACCTACTTTTGTCCGCGCTGCCAGCGTAGATAAGGCAAGGCGAGCGGCGCGGCCGGCCATTGAAACCGAACGCGCCGCTTGTTAACACTTCTGCCCACAAGCGCTAACTTCTGCGCCTTACAAGTTCTGAAGAATGAAGTCCGTCATCATTTGGCGCATATGTTTGACGAGCAGCGGATCAGTGACGCCGTGGCGCGACTTCGGGTAGAGCATGAGTTGAAACGGCTTGTCCGCTTTCTGTAGCTCGTAAGCGAACTGGATGGTGTTTTGCACGTGGACGTTGTCGTCGAGCGCGCCGTGGATGAGCAGTAGCTTGCCGTGTAAATCCTTCGCGGCGTAGCGTGGCGCGGATTTCTGATAGCCTGCCGGATTGTGCTGCGGCGTGCCCATATAACGTTCGGTGTAGATCGAATCGTAGTCGTGCCAGTCGCTCACCGTGCCGCCAGCGATGCCGAGTTTGTACGATTGACTGTGCGTCAGCGCATACGAGGTCATAAAGCCGCCGAAGCTCCAGCCCCAGAGACCGATGCGCGTGCCGTCAACGTAAGGCTGGCTCTTGAGCCACGTCAGCCCGTCTTCGAGGTCGCGCAATTCCACTTCGCCGAAATTCCGGTAAAGCGGCCAAGCCGACTCGACGCCTTTGTTCGACGCCGTGCGGTTATCGCAAATCCAGATAAGGTAGCCCTGCTGCGCGAGCAACTGATGCCACATGTATGTCAGCCCGCCCCAGCCGTTGCGCACCTGCGGCGCTTGCGGTCCCGAATAGGTAAACTCCAAGACCGGATATTTTTTCGCGGGATCGAAATCGGGCGGCTTGATCAGCACCGCATCCATCGTGAACCCGTCGCGCGTCTTGACTTGCACGAATTCCGGCTTGCCGAGTTTGTATTGCGTTAACGACGCAGCCTTGTTCTCGTCAATGACGCGCGCAAGCGTGCCGTCCGCGTTGTAGAGACGCACCTGCGTGGGCGTGTTGATGTCGCTCCATGAATCAACGTAGAGCGTCGCCGGCGCGTTGAAGCTTAGGCGGTGACTGCCTTCCGTCTGCGTCAAGCGCGTCAGGCCTGTGCCGTCGAGTTTGATGCGATAAGTATGATTCGCAATCGGACTATGCTCCATGCCGGTGAAGTAGATGATGCCTTGCGCCTCGTCCACACCGTCAAGCGAGCGCACGTCCCAACGTCCGTTCGTGACTTGCTGCAACAATTTGCCGTCGGGCGCGATATGATAAATGTGCTTGAAGCCGCTCCGGTCGCTCAGCCAGAGGAACGAGCCATCTTGTAACCATTGCGGATTATCGTCCGTGACTTCGACCCAGGTGCGCGACGTTTCGTGCAGCACGTTGGTTGATTTACCATCGCCCGGATCGGCGTAGTTCAGATCGAGCATCGTCTGCTCACGGTTCTGCGCTTGATACGCGACGCGCTTGCCGTCCGGCGTCCACGCGACCCGCACGATGAGTAAGTCGGTCGGCTGATACTTCGCCGTATCAACCCAGCGCACCTGCCCATCGCCGATGCCGACGACGCCCAGCCGCACGAGCGGGTTCGGATCGCCCGCCTTAGGATATGGCGTGACCTCAAGCTCTTGATGCAGCGGAATGTGATCGACGACGGTAAACAGCGGCACCGGCGACTCGTCGATGCGCAGAAACGCGAGCTTCGTCGAATCGGGACTCCACCAGTAAGCCTCGAAGTTGCCGCGCCCGTAAACCTCTTCCTGATAGACCCAGTCGAGCCGGCCATTGAGAATTTTCGGCCCGCCGTCATTTGTCAACTTGCGCTCGCGCCCGTTGGCGAGGTCAAGCACGTAGAGATTGTTGCCGCGCACGAAGCCCAGCATGCGCCCGTCCGGGCTGAACGTCTCGCCCACCTCCTCATCTTTGTTATTCGTCAGGCGCGTCGCTTTGTTGCCGGTCAGATCGTAAGTGAAGAGATCGTTGCCGTGGTTAAGCAGAAACATTGTCTGCGCCGGGTTCATCGCGTACACGCCGCGAAGGGCTAATTGCTGCGCATCCTGCGCACTCAGGCCGGGCAGGGCCGCGAACGCCGCTTCCATCCGCACGGCGTCGAAGAATGGCACCGACTCACCGGTCAGCGCATTCACTTTCATGATGCGCGCTGTGCCGGGCTTGGGCGGGTTCGTTTGCAGATAGTGTACGCCGTCTTTCAACCAGCGCGGGTTGACGGGCGTGCCGCTGAAATCAACTTTCTTGGTCGGGTCGAAGAGGTCGTCAATCGTGAGCAACTTATCTTGCGCCCGCGCCGCCGGGCAGACGATGAACAGGAGGACAGCGAGCGTCAAGCACAGATATGATTTAGGCAAGAGCATTTCTCCATTCGGATTTTAGAATAGCCTGCGTTCAGGCGGGCTTTGTTGTGGGCGTTGCGACATTCAAGCGCGCTCACTTGCGACCCGCAGCAGCGTCAGCACGATGCGCACACTGGCGAGGATAGTACCACGCAGCGAACCGGAAACTTTCGACTCGCCGCCGGCCCGCCGCCGATGATTCACCGGCAGTTCCAGGATGCGCAGGTCGGCCCGCGCCGCGCGCATCTGCATCTCCAGATTCCAGCCGTAAGTCTCTTCACGCATCCCCAAACGCGCCAGCGCGTCGCGCCGGATCGCACGAAAGGGACACATGTCCGTGTAGCGCACGCCGTAGAGCAGGCGCAACAGGAAGCCTGCGCTGCGCCCCGCGAAGACCTGTTGAAAGTTGAGACTGCCCTGCTCGCGCTCGCCGCGCGTGCGCGAGCCAATGACGAAGTCGTGCGTGCCGTCGATGATCGGCTGCACAAGGCGGCCCATTAACTCGGGGCAGTCGCTGCCGTCGCCGTCGAGGAAGACGACGATCTCGCAGTTCGCCGCAAGCGCCTGCACGCCTGCACGACAAGCGCGGCCGTAACCGCGTTGCCGTTCGGCGACGACCCGCGCCCCGGCGTTGTGTGCCCGTTCCGCCGTGCGGTCATGACTGCCATTGTCAACGACGATCACCTCGTCGGCGATCTCTGGCGGCACGGCGCGCACCACGTCGGCAATCGGTTCTTCTTCGTCGAGCGCGGGGATGATAACCGAGACGCGCGCCTTGCCCGCAGGCGCATGAGGCACAGCAGCAGCAGCAGGCCCGGCAACCTCAGTCAACTTGTGGCCAACTGCGTCGCTCATGCGTGGCCCTCTTGCGCCGCCGTAACTTTATGCACGATGCCTTTGGCGCGCAGGATATTTTCCGCCTCTGAGAAATAATCGCGCACGTCCGCCTGCGCGCGTATCCAGTCGAGATAACGCCCGATGCCGGTGGCGAGATCGACTTGCGGTTGATAGCCGGCGGCGGCGATGCGCGTCGTGTCGGAAGTGAGATGGCGCATCTCGCCGGGGCGGAACTCGCCATGCGCGACGGGCGCGATGTGTATGCCGAGTGCATCGGAGATGTGCTCCGCGATCTCACGGATCGTAACGGCTTGGCCGCTGCCAACGTTGACTGGCAACCCATCAAGTTTATCAGTCGTGGCGGCAAGCAGATTGGCGCGGGCGATGTCTTCGACGAAACTGAAGTCGCGCGTCTGCGCGCCGTCCTCGTAGAGTACCGGCGGCAGGTTGTTTAAGAGGCGCGTGCAGAAGATGGCGATGACGCCGGTATAAGGATTGAAGATTGAT